>JBIIXU010000001.1:0-352057 GCA_044347145.1 Flavobacterium sp. | reverse complement strand
CGAAGCCTCTAGAATCACAGGCGAAGGTAAAGGTGAAACTGAACCAAAAGTCAATTGTGGTGAAAAATGTACTGAAGAAGAACACGCACAAAATAGACGAAGCGAGTTTAAAATCGTGAAGAAGTAAATAGTTTTAACACAAATTACGCAGTAGCGTAATTTGCCCAAAGGGTTGACGAAAATCTTTGTTTTTGTCAAGGTTAACCACGACAAAATTTTGTAAAATAATCAAAATTTTCGTCGATTCAGCGTCTAACGCTGAATTTGGGTTTAATTAAAATTACAGCAAAAACGCCTCAAATAGAGGCGTTTTTGCTGTTTAAAATGAACGGGGCATTATTGATAGCCGTGGGTGAAGCGATACCGCCGTAGCCAAGATTACTTAGTTTTGCAAGCATTTGACAGCAACCAAAGAAGCTGGAAAAATGCTTAGCAAAACTTGTGATGTTGGCTGGGGAGTAAAGCGAAACACGCGAATAGCTTCAAAAAATTATATTAACCCAAAATATACACAAAGCATTGTCCAGCCAATGATAATGATTGGCCCAAATAGACCAACACTTATACCCCCAAGTCTAAAATCTTTTTGATCGATTAGACCCGTGCTAAAAGCAATGGCATTTGGCGGTGTTGAAACTGGTAGAAACAAAGCACATGATGCACAAAGACCTATGACTAGCGGAAAAATCATCGGGTTAAAGTCAGGATTTAAGGTGGTTAAAGACAATGCAATGGGAATAAAAATGGTGGTAGCAGCTGTATTGCTCATAAAATTTGAAAACAGAACGGTAATAAATGCAAAGACAAAAATTAAAGCATAAAGGTCTATCTGATAATTGCTAATTTTGTCTACGAAATAAGTCGCTAGCCCTTGTTCCTGAATAGCTAGTCCCAAAGCCAATCCACCTGCAACCAACATCAGTGTATCCCATGGTAAAGCTCTGACGTCATCAGCATCTATAATGCCAAGCAAGGTCAGCACAACTATTGGCAGACCAGAAACCGCAGAAGCCGGAATTTTTGTCCATTGTGAAGTTAACCATAATATGAGCGTAGTAGCCAAAACAATCAATACAATTCTCCTTTTGATTTTATTTTCAACGGCAAATTCTGGATCTACTACTTCCTTACTTTCCAATAGGGTGGTGTCTAAGGTCAGATTTTTTAGTTGATATTTTTTTAGCAGTACTTTCCAGAAAAAATATAGTAATATAAATGCAATTGGCATGGCAACGACCATCCAGCCCAAAAAAGAAATACGAACGCCAATACCTTCCAAAGCACCAACAGCAATAGCGTTTGGTGCTGAACCAATAATCGTTCCCATGCCCCCTATTGCAGCAGCAGCAGGTATCGCCACTAACAAAGATTTGGTTAGAGGTTCATCTTTTCCCATAGACATCAGCAATGGGGAGGTTGTTGCTATCATCATGGCTGTAGTAGCGGTATTACTCATAAGCATAGACAGACAAGCGGTAATAATCATTAAGCCAAGTAGAATGTTTTTTTGTTTGTTACCAAATTTTGGTAAAGCAAAAGCCATCAGGTCTTTGTCTAAATTTACTTTTTTCATGGCTTCAGCCAAAAAGAAACCACCTAGAAACAACCAAATGACACCATCGGACCAGGTTTGCACATATTTTTTGGCATCCATCGCATTTTCTTGGCCCATGGTAAAGACGAGAAAGCCAACAATTAAAATGCCAACGGCAAATGGCGGAACAGCTTCAGTTATCCACAGTCCTATGGCAAAAAACAACAGAAAAACCACATAGGTTTGTGTTTGCGTAAAGATAGGATCTTGTAGAGCTAAAGTTAGCAGGAGCGATACTAATGTAACAGCTAAAAATAAAATGGTACGGCTTTGTCTCTCAACTTTTAATAAAATTTTTGAGGCTTTTTTATAAGAGTAATTTCTAGAATCTGACATGATGTATAATTTTAGTCAAAATTAAGCTTTATAGTTATTCACTTGGTTGACAAATGTCATGTTTTTTTTAAATCTACGCAAACGATTGAGGATTAATACAAAGCAGACTTTTATTTGAAGAATTTTTATTCTTTGATCCAAAATAAAGATTCTGTATTTTCAATACATCTCAGAAAATACAAAAACCTTCTCAAAATTGAAAATATCGTATAAATACAATGTTGGAAATTTCTTCATAACCGATTGCCCCACTGGTTGTAAAACAGCATTGTTATAGGACAAATATCGACAAGCATAAACAAATCAAACATCAAAAATTTGCTTTGCCTTAAATTTTAACTAACAATCATCTAGCTTCACACTCAACTTTCCATCAACATAGGATAGCATAAATGGTATTTTTTCCAATGAGCAACGCGGTTCAATGGTAAATTGTATATAGCCATAGACTTCAAAATTTTCTTTAGAAAGTACTTTTAGCGATTGCTTGTAATGTGTGTTTTCTCGAACCAATTTAACAAAACCTTCCTTTTCATCTACTTTTGATAAAGGTGTTTCGATAATTGATCCAATGGATTGTATATATTGCGGTTCAGTAAGCACAATGGTAAATTTTCCGGTAAAAGCTCCACTTTCTGTAGGCGAAACAAAATAGGCATTCTTCTTTAAATTCATTTGAATAGAAAGTAAATGTTCCTTATTACTTTGTTTGTCTATGCGAATGATAGCAGTGTAAAGGGAATCTTCTCGCAGCATATCATCCCTAAAATGCGTTTGCCCGACATATCCGCTGTCAACCGATTTGATGTTTTGTGCGAAGTCTTGTGATTTTACTTCCGCACAATTATAATTGATCGAAAGAAGGAATAAGCTAAAAAATAAATTGTTGTTCATGATTGATGATTTTAGAGATTAATAAATTTGGACTTCTTTGGTCTTGTATTTCGATGCAAAACTAGACCAATCAATTGCTTAAAATGTAAAAAATATGTAAAATAAGTGTCAACGGTTTTAAAAAATCATTAAAATGTATGTTATTTGCGCAACATATGAATCAAAGAAAAATATATTTTTACGGCAGTCTTTGCTTAGCAATTATATCGACTGCCATGTTTTTAAACGCATTAAATAAAGACGAAGCCTTTTCAGAAGTGGCTAAAATAGCATTACGAGATGTGGGCAATAAACTTTTACTTGCTAATCAAGACAGCACTTCATTGATATTACCCG
The DNA here is from genome assembly GCA_044347145.1 of Flavobacterium sp. Taxonomy (GTDB): domain Bacteria; phylum Bacteroidota; class Bacteroidia; order Flavobacteriales; family Flavobacteriaceae; genus Flavobacterium. Next base: position 348,897 of record JBIIXU010000001.1, on the reverse strand, counting down.
TTCAAAAAGTAGAAGCATCTAAATACCAACTTTCCTTTGAGAAAGAATTGACTATTTACCCAGACACTTTAGTTAAAGTTGTTCATCAAAGTTTTCAAAAAGCAAACCTTCCCAACCACTATCAACTTGAAGTGAAACAATGCAAAGATTTGGCAGTGGCCTATAGTTTTTTACAAAATGCCAACGTTGAAAAAAGTATCGTTCCTTGTAGAGGTAGAAATATTCCAAAAAAATGTTATACGATTGAAGTACGCTTTTTAGAAAAAGCATCAATAAATAAAAAGATCATTTGGCTTGTGGTTTTATTATTAAGTTCAATGTCAGCTTTTTATTACTTTCCTAAAAGAAAAAAGGCAATACCACCTGATTCAACAAGTGAAAATGGTATTCCTATAGGCAAAATTCAGTTTTATCCCAACGAAAGTAGATTGATATACAACAACACTGAAATTAGCCTTTCAAAAAAAGAAGTAGAACTTTTAACCCTTTTTGTTGCTAACCCAAATAAAATCATCAAGCGGGAAGAACTTTCCAAAAAAGTTTGGGAAGATCATGGTGTTTTTGTGGGGAGAAGTTTGGATACGTATATTTCTAAACTTCGCAAAAAATTGAATGATGATGAAAGTATTAAATTAACGAATGTTCATGGTATTGGGTATATCCTAGAAGTTAAAATGAAGGCTTTAGACTAAAAAAATAATTATATTGGCTCACATGTTTGTTTTGTTTATGCTTTAATTCAAAATATTTTTAAATTCCAAAAAAATTCTTATTATTGTATTCTCTTTAAACTTATCCAAATCATGAAAAAAACTAAACTTCTTAATTGCATTTTACCTTTTATAATTTTATCCTGTAAGACTTCCCAAATGTCAGATAAATCAAAAGAGCAGCAAACGAGCATCGAGAGCCAAAGCACTGCTTTTAATTATCCTAAAACCAGAAAAGACAATACGATAGACACCTATTTTGGTAAGCAAATTGCTGACCCTTATCGCTGGTTAGAAGATGATCGGTCTGTTGAAACAGGCGCTTGGGTCAAAGCGCAAAACGAGGTCACTTTTAATTACCTCAACCAAATTCCCTTTCAAAAGCAATTGAAAGACCAATTGCAAAAATTGTGGAATTATGAAAAAATAGGTTCTCCGTTTAAGCGTGGTGAAAACACTTATTTTTATAAAAATAATGGCTTACAAAACCAATCTGTTTTATTTCAAATAGATAAAAATGGTGTTGAAAGTGTGTTTCTTGATCCGAACACTTTTGCTAAAGACGGCTCAACGTCATTAAGTCAGGTTAGTTTTTCAGATGATGGCAAAACCCTAGCTTATAGCATTTCTGAAGCGGGTTCAGACTGGAATAAGATTATCATCATGGACGTAGCTACCAAAAAACAAACTGAACCTACTATTATTGATGTTAAATTTAGCGGTATTTCTTGGTTTAAAAATGAAGGTTTTTATTATTCAAGTTATGACAAACCACAAGGCAGTGAGTTGTCTGCAAAAACTGATCAGCACAAACTTTACTTTCACAAATTAGGCACTGCTCAAAAAGATGATGTGTTGGTTTTTGGCGACAAAGACAAACGAAGATATGTTAGTGGTTCAGTTACAGAAGACAATAAATATTTAGTGATTAGTGCAGCTAATTCGACCTACGGCAATGAGCTTTATCTTAAAGATTTAAGCAGTAGCAATTCGCCTATTGTTAACTTTGTTAATAATTTTAAAAATGACAATGATGTCTTAGACCATAAAGATGGTTATTTATATATTCAAACAGATTTAAACGCGCCAAATAATCGCTTAGTAAAGACGCCTGTTGGTCAGTTGACATCTGAAAATTGGCAAGATGTTATTCCTGAAACAGAAAATGTTTTGAATGTAGGAAAAGGCGCAGGCTATATTTTCGCTAATTACATGAAAGATGCGGTTTCAAACATCAAGCAATATGATTATAGTGGACAACTCTTGCGAGAAGTCAAGCTGCCAGGTATTGGATCGGCAGGTGGTTTTGGCGGAAAAGTAATTGATAAAGATTTATACTTTAGTTTTTCAAATTATGTAACGCCGTCAACAAGTTATAAATATGACCCAAAAAGTGGTGAGTCAAGCGTTTATCAAAAACCAAAAATAGATTTTGATCCAAGTTTATATGAAAGCAAGCAAGTATTTTATACCTCCAAAGACGGTACAAAAGTACCCATGATTATTACTTATAAAAAAGGGACAAAACTAGATGGTAAAAATCCAACGATGCTTTATGGTTATGGTGGTTTCAATGTCAGTTTAACACCCTCATTTAGTGTGGTCAATGCCGTTTGGCTCAACAATGGTGGTATTTATGCCGTGCCAAACATAAGAGGTGGTGGTGAATATGGCAAAAAATGGCATGTGGCGGGCACCAGATTGCAAAAACAAAATGTCTTTGATGATTTTATTGCAGCTGCGGAATACTTAATCAAAGAAAAATATACATCCGCCAATTATTTAGCCATTAAAGGCGGGTCTAACGGTGGTTTATTGGTTGGTGCTTGCATGACGCAACGGCCAGATTTATTTAAAGTAGCCTTGCCAGCAGTTGGTGTTTTAGATATGTTGCGTTACCATACTTTTACAGCAGGTGCAGGATGGGCTTATGACTATGGCACTTCAACAGATAACAAAGATTTATATGGTGGACAGGAAATGTTTAACTATCTTTTGGGTTATTCACCACAGCATAATGTAAAAAAAGGCACTGCTTATCCAGCTACTTTAGTGACTACTGGTGACCATGACGACCGTGTGGTTCCTGCGCATAGTTTTAAATTTGCAGCAGAATTGCAAGACAAACATCAAGGCAAAAACCCAGTGATGATTCGAATAGAAACTAATGCTGGGCATGGTGCTGGGAAACCAACAGCTAAAGTCATTGAAGAAAACGCAGATGTGATGGCATTTAGCTTATTTAACATGGGCATTAAATCTTTAAAGTAGTTAAATAGTCTTAATACTTTTTAGAAGCTAATCCTGCCATTCGCTCTATCTTTTTTGTATCAAGTTGTTTTTGTAAGTCAAAACTTGAGCTTCTTGGGTCGCTAAGTTTTGCCAACAAAAACTAACTTTCTGCTGCAAAAGGATGCCGCTACTGTCAGGGCTAAATCGTTAAGGTACGGTAGAAACTAATTGATTTTTACCATTGAAAAAGGCAATAATCGCTGAACAAATTTTGAATAAGCTAAACTAGAAGGATGCAATTGGTCACTTGCAACCAGATTAGGCTGTAATAGACCAAGACGCGTTATGTCTGTAATGTCCACAAAAGTCACATTGTTACTTTGACAATGCGCTTTGGCAAAATTATTATATTGATCAATTTGCAATGAAATAGTGGCAGGATTTGGTCTACTTTGTCCAAAAGGTGTAAATGCATAATCCGGAATAGATACAACAATCACTCTATTTTTATTGCCTCTAGCTAAAGAAGTAGCGGTGTTTAATAACTCAGGAAACTCAGTTTCATACAAACTAAAAGGTCTGTTTTGAAATTGATTGTTTACGCCTATTAACAGCGTTACGAGGTCAAAATTATTGTTTGGGTTTTGAGAAGCTATGGCTGATTTTAAGTTGGAAGTCGTCCAACCCGTTTGCGCGATGACCTGAAGTTCAATGATCGATTGGGCAGGAAGTTTAGTTAAAAGACTGTCTTTTAATTGCTCAGGAAATTTACATTTGTCGCAGACCCCTTGACCAATGGTGTAACTGTCTCCTAAAGCCAATATTTTTAACTGTCGAGGTGGTAAAATTCCGTTATTGATTGGTTTTTCATCTGATGAGCAGTGTATGCTAATTAGGCATAAAAAAACACAAAAAAAATAGAAATAAACTTTCATCTTGCTTCGTAAATAATGGCTAAAATTAAAGATAATTTGTTAAAGATGAAGTTGTTTTAAAATATTTATGATTTGTTTAGTTTTTGTGTTTTTTATCTACTGATTATTTTTGTAAGTTTGTCATAGCAATAGAAATCTTATCATTATGAAGCTTTACGCTATAGAATCAGGAAAATTTAAATTAGATGGTGGTGCCATGTTTGGTGTGGTGCCAAAAACCATTTGGCAAAAAACCAATCCAGCTGACCATAACAATTTAATTGATATGGCGGCCAGGTGTTTGCTTATAGAAGACGGTAACCGCTTGATTCTCATAGATAGCGGCATGGGCAACAAACAATCAGAAAAATTCTTTGGTTATTATTCTCTCTGGGGCGATGATAGTTTAGAAAAATCATTGTTGCAAAAAGGTTTTCATCCCGATGATATCACAGACGTTTTCATGACTCATTTGCATTTTGACCATTGCGGTGGGAATATTATTTGGAATAAAGACAGGACGGGCTATGAACCTTATTTCAAAAATGCCAAATTTTGGACAAACGCTAAACATTGGGATTGGGCAACTAACCCAAATGCTAGAGAAAAAGCTTCCTTTTTAAAAGAAAACCTTTTGCCAATGCACGATGCTGGTCAGTTAAATTTTATACAAGAAAATGCCAAAGTTATTGAACAGTCATCTGAACTAGGTTTTGATATTTTTTATGCAGATGGTCATACCGAAAAAATGATGATTCCAATGATTAAATATAAAGAACAAACCATTTGTTTCATGGCAGATTTATTGCCAACTGCTGGTCATATTCCTTTGCCCTATGTGATGGGATATGACACAAGACCTCTTTTAACTATGCCTGAAAAAGCCCATTTTCTGAATTTAGCTTGTGAAAACAATTACCTCTTGTTTCTGGAACATGATGCTTTTAACCCCATCATTAACCTTCAACAGACTGAAAAAGGTATAAGATTGGGAGAAGTTTTGAAGTTGGAAGAGGTTTTTTAAATAAACTTTTATGCTTTAAGTTTAAAATACTTACCTAAATATTAAACTACTACTTTAAAATACATACCATAATTTTAAATGATTGGTTTAAAATACATACCTTAAATACACTTCAAACTAAAAAAAGTTAAAGCATTTATTCTTTAATATAACTTTCTTATATTTACGACTTTTAAACATTAAATCATGAAATGAGCATGACCACTAAATTGGTCGTAAAACCAAGTGAAGATATGCAAATTACTACCAGCTATCGGGAGACCTTTAAAAAAAAAATTATCTACATAGGGTCTGCTGAAAAAGTCAGAAATAGGGTAGATTTGAGGCGCAGTAAAAGAAGACGTATAAGAATACTTCGATTTTACTGCAACGAAAAAGATGCCTCTTATAGACAACTTACTTGTTTTTACTCATTAAATGTAGCATTTGGTAAAAATTTATTACATCCCTACGGGACTTAATTACCTATTGTAAATTATATTTTCTACCAATATAAAGTCCCTAACGGGATTAGCCCCATTAGGGGCTAAATCATGGTAGAATAAATATTTTATCGAAAATAAAAAGTCCCGTAGGGACGACATGTAAACGGCAAATTAAATGCAAAACGTTTTTTTATCGGACAACAATGATTTTTAATAATGTTAATATTCTTTAGCATTTCATTTGCTACCTGGCTTGAAAAATTTACTGATAAACCATATTTAGGTTTTTTGGTAGTTGCTGTAATATATGCTTTTTTTGGCTTTGTTTTTAAGACATTTATGAAAAAAATATATCTATAAAAAAATCATCAAAAAAGTATCAAAAATCTTATTAAACGATAAATAAATATTTTATGACCATCATAAATCAAAAAATTAAACTTTGAGAGCGTAAACACGCCTTTGATAAAATTAGGTAATAAATCAATTTAATTTTAATTTAGATACTTTTAGTACTGAAACTCTATTGAAAAAACAGTTTCAAACTAAAAAAAAGTTAAAGGGATCAAACTTTATAAATACAGATAGTATATTTGCTTTTTATTTTAAATTTTATATATGAAAGTAACCAAATATATTATAGTTTTTGTAGGCTTGGCGCTATTGTCAGCTTGCAAAACTTCTCAAATCTTAACAGCGGGTTTAAATTATATCACTGCTGAAAATGTTATCGCAAAAAAAGCACCATTGTCAGAAATTGAGCGTCAACGTTGGAGTCATTTAGACATTCAAAAAGATTCTATTCCTGGGTTGAGCGTTGATAAAGCCTACACTGAATTATTGTCAAAATTAAAACCTTCGCCAATCATCGTGGCAGTAATTGATTCAGGCATTGATGTTAATCATGAAGATTTACAAGGTCGTATTTGGACAAACACCAAAGAAATTCCTGGCAACGGTATTGATGATGACAAAAATGGTTATATAGATGATGTTCATGGCTGGAATTTTCTTGGAGATATTAATAATGAAAATATGGAAGTCACCCGCTTGATGAAAATTTTAAAGAAGGATGATCCAAAATACGCCGCAATTAAAAAAGCTTTTGATAAAAAATTAAGTGAAGCCAAACAAGAAAAGTTTCAAGTGGATATGATCAATAAGATGTTGGAATCGGTTGATGAATATTTTGGGCGTAAAAATTATGGATTAAATGACATAAAGAACATAGAATCTACAAAGCCAATGATCCTAAATAGTAAAAGGGCTTTGATAAGCATTTTAGAAACGGACCAAATGTCGATGACTAAGTTTAGAGAAGAGATAAAAAAATTTACTGATCAAACGTATAAAAAACTGAACTACAATTTAAACCTTGAATTTGAAGCTAGGAGTGTTCTGAATGATGACCCAAATAATTGGAATACTATAGGTTATGGTAATAACCAAGTGGTTGGTCCAAATGTTGAAGATGCTGATCATGGCACACACGTTTCAGGTATTATGGCGCAATTAAGAGGCAATGGTAAAGGTGGTGATGGCGTGGTAAAAGACAATATTCAAATCATGTGCTTGCGTGCCGTGCCAGACGGTGATGAGTATGACAAAGACATTGCCAAAGCCATAAGATACGCCGTTGATAATGGGGCAAAAATTATTAACGGTAGTTTTGGAAAAGGTTATGCAACCCACCCAGAATGGTTGATTGAAGCCATACAATATGCAGCTAAAAAAGATGTGTTAATTGTTCATGCAGCCGGCAACGATAATGAAGAAGTGAAAGAAGACAACAACTTTCCAAATGACACAAAAAACGGTAAAGAAGTAGCCAATAATTTTATTAATATTGGGGCTTTATCTTACACTTGGGACGAGAAATTACCAGCAAGTTTTTCAAATTATTCAAAAACCATGGTTGATATTTTTTCACCTGGCAATGATATTTATGCTTCAATACCAAATAATAAATACGATTTCTATCCTGGTACCTCAATGGCATCCCCCAATGCGGCAGGTGTTGCCGCTTTATTGAGAAGTTATTTTCCCAAGCTAACGGCAGAACAAACCAAGAAAATTCTTTTAGAATCAGGGGTGAGCGTGCCAATTAAGGTAAACATACCGGGCTCAGATAAGAAAGTATCTTTTACTGAATTGTGTAAAACAGGTAAAATCGTTAATGCTTATAATGCAGTTTTGATGGCATTGAGAAAGTAGGATCTGTTGAATAACTCCTAAAGAGTTTTAAACTCTTTAGGAGTTAAGCATACCATCATCATTTTTTATCTTCATCATCAAAACCGAAATCCCCATCTAAATCTTCATCGTCAGAAGCTTCATCCTCTTCAAAAGTTATATTTTCCATAAAAGCTTTAAATTCATCTAGGTCAAAATGGTCATCAAAGTCTTCTTTATCTGGCTTTATAGCATTTGGCGGATTGAATAGTTCCCATTCATCCCAATAGTGATTTGATGCATCAAAGCCATTTTTCCATGCAATAAAAAGTTCGCGAAAGTCATCAATTTCTTTTCTAATGACTTTCACATAATCATGATCAGTAAAACTTTCGTGCATTCTTAGCGAACCAACTGTTAAGTGTAGGCTCATGGCGTGATGTCTAATGATCGCGGCATTTTGCATGCGGATAGTATATTCGTTACCCGCTTCTGCACCAACAATTTTTGAAGAAATAATCATGATATCAGCAAGCATAATTTCTTTTGAAGATTGAATATAGTCATCATCTTCGGGTAATACAGAGCCCAAGGCTTCAATAAGTTTAAAAATTTCCTCTGCTTTTTTCCAAATAGGGATGTTGGCGTATTTTTCAAACATTAATAAGTGAATTTAAAATTTAAATTTAAAAAAATTAATGGCTGGCTTCTACCTCAATTTCATCTACATTTATGCCTTGTTTTTTCAATATTTTTTTAACTAATATGGCAAAAAGTGCCAAATAAACAAAACAAACAACAGTAATGATATATGACTGATGAATGCCAATAATGTCAGACAATTTTCCTTGTATAGGCGGTATGATACCACCCCCCAAAATCATCATCACTAAAAAGGCAGAACCTTGTGAAGTGTATTTTCCTAAACCAATTATTGATAAACTAAAGATTGATGGCCACATGATGCTACAAGCTAAACCACCAGCTAAAAAAGCATAAATGGCAACAGTTCCAGTCGTAAGTAAACCAATCATCATGGCGATCACCCCAAAAAATCCAAAAATAGTTAAGGTTCTCGCTGGTTTATCTTTGCTCAAAAAGAATGCACCAATTTGCACAAAAATGCAAAGAACATAGTAATACAAAGCTGTCATATCTTTTCCTGAAAGGATGTTAGCAACCAAAATAATAGAAAATGCGATTAAAGGCACAATGATTAAAGCGAATGTTTTGCTGTTGCCTTGCAAGTTAAAAACACTAATTGCGCCAGCCCAACGACCAATCATCAAGCTGCCCCAATACATAGAAATATATGGTGCAATTTCTGAGGACTGTAGGCCACCAAATTCTTTCAAAGTTAATAACTCACCAAGATTACTTCCTATAGCAACTTCAACACCCACATAAGTAAAAATGGCTAACATGCCTAAAACCAACTGAGGATATTGCATGGCACCCCAACCGTCGGAATTCCTTTTTGCTGAAGTATATGAAAAAAATATGCCCCCAAGAACAACTAATAAAGCGCCAGAAAGCCATAACATTCTTTTGTTTTCCAGAGGTTCCTTTAGTTTTTTTACCGTCTCTTGTTTTGTAGCGATCGCCTGCTCAAAATTAATCAAAGGATTTTCAACCAAATCGTTAGTTTTTTTCAGATTTACAATTTCAGCTTCTGTTTTTTCAATTTTTAAGGCTTCTTCGCTTTTATAACTTTGGAAAATTGGTGTAAACATAAAGGCAAGTAAGACCGTCATCACAACAAGTGTTCGCAAGGCTTTATTCGCTTTCTCCATAGGTTCATTGGCGATTCCACTGGGCACTTTTTTAGAAAAATAAAATAAGGCTGCCGCCGCAATAAAAAGAAATCCTACAGCAATGTATAAAACCACAACTTTAGTTAATTCTAAAGCTTTTATTTGCTCATCTGAAACAGAAGCAGCTGTGCCGAATAATGCCAAACTTATAATAATTGGACCGATTGTTGTACCTAATGAATTGATGCCTCCACCAAGATTTATTCTACTGGCACCAGTTTTAGGATTGCCCAACAAAATGGCAAATGGGTTTGCGGCGGTTTGTTGTAAAGAAAAACCTAATGCAACAATGAATAGCCCTACCAACATACCGGCATATAAACTGGCTTCTACTGCAATAATCATGGCACCTGCACCTAATGCAGAGAACAACAAACCATAAACAATACTTTTCTTATAGCCCCATTGGCCTACGATATCTTTACCTGACGAATTTCCAAAGGCAAATAATAGTAGAGCGCCAACATAATAAGCCGAATAAAATGCAAAATCAACTAATTGCGATTGAAATTGATCCAGGGAAAAATAGTTTTTACAAAATGGAATAAAAATACTATTGCCAGCAGCGATAAATCCCCAGAAAAAAAAGACCGTAATTAATGTATATAAGGCTGGATAATTTGTTTTTTGTATATCGTTAACCATATTATAAATTTTGTAAAGTTAATTAAATTTTTAGCAATTATTTATTGCCTTTAAAAGCCCATTTTATCAATTCAGATATTGTTTTTATAGCTTACAATTACTTCCATAATAAAAGTTTTCATGCGTGCCTTCATTTCTTCTTAAATGAAATTTAATTAATCACATCAAACCCAGTATATGGTCTCAAAACCTCTGGTATAACGATACCTTCAGATGTTTGATAATTTTCTAATAAGGCAGCTAAAACCCTTGGTAAAGCCAAGCTACTACCATTCAAAGTATGGGCTAATTGGTTTTTCCCTTCTGCGTTTTTAATTCTCAATTTCAGACGATTCGCTTGAAAAGTTTCAAAATTGGAAACCGAGCTAATTTCTAACCAGCGGTCTTGCGAGGTAGAAAAGACTTCAAAATCATAAGTTAAGGCAGAAGCAAAACTCATATCACCACCACACAATCTCAAAATGCGATACGGCATTTTCAATTCATTCATGATGTCTTTTACGTGGTCAACCATTTGGTCTAAAGCTGCATAAGAATTTTCAGGTTTTTCAATGCGCACAATTTCAACTTTATCAAATTGATGCAAACGGTTGAGACCACGCACATGCGCACCATATGAGCCAGCTTCTCTTCTGAAACATGGCGTATAACCCGTACACATCACTGGCAAATCTTTTTCATTGAGAATAACATCTCTGAATATGTTGGTAACGGGCACTTCTGCTGTTGGAATCAAATAGAGATTATCTGCCGTCACGTGATACATTTGACCTTCTTTATCAGGCAATTGACCCGTACCAAAGCCAGATGCTTCGTTAACCAAATGCGGCACTTGGTATTCATGATAACCAGCCGCTGTGTTTTTATCTAAAAAGTAAGAAATTAAGGCACGTTGCAACTTGGCACCCTTTCCTTTATATACTGGAAAACCAGCGCCAGTTATTTTCGCCCCCAAATCAAAATCAATGAGATCATACTTTTTGGCGAGTTCCCAATGAGGAAGCGCTCCTTCATGAAGTTTTGGTATCTCACCTTGCTCAAAAACGGTTAGATTTTCCTCTGGCGTTTTGCCGAGTGGCACAATGTCAGCAGGCAAATTCGGCACTTGATAAAGCAATTCATTAACCTTATTACTTAAAGCGTCCAATTGTTCTTTGAATTGCTTTTCCTGCTCCTTTAAATCAGTCGTTTGTGCTTTTAAATTTTCAGCAGCTTCTTGCTGACCACTTTTCATCAATTGCCCAATTTCACGTGATAGGTTATTAGATTGCGCCAAAACATTGTCCAATGAAACTTGGACTAAACGTTTGTTTTCATCAGTAGAAATAATTTCTTCAATAATGCTTTCAAAATTACCCTGACGTTTGCTCAAAGCGGCTAAAACTTCCGCCTTTTTTTCTCTAATAACTTGTAATTGTAACATAGATTTTAAAAATTTATGCAAAAGTAGTTAAAATGTGCCAATTAGTCAATTAGTCAATGGCAAAAATCAATGTCAATGGCAAAAATCAATGTCAATTTCAAAATTCAATAGCAATGGCAATGGCAAAATTCAATAGCAATGGCAAAAATCAATGGCAATGGCAAAAATCAATGGCAATTTCAAAAATGAATAGCTAAAATCAAAACACATTCAATTATATCATCCAAACACCCAATTTTCCAACACCCAGCATCCCAACACCGAGCATCCCAACACCGAGCATCCCAACACCCAGCATCCAGACATCCAGACACCCAGCATAAAAAAAACAACACGAAATCGTTTGAGTATTCAAAAATTTTCCGACCTTTGACCTTGAAAACCTAAAAAATCATGTCTACAAAAATATTAATCATTGGTGCTTGTGGTCAAATTGGCACTGAATTAACAAAAGCTTTGCGCGAAAAATATGGTGTAAACAACGTGATTGCATCAGATATTAGAAAACTAAATAATGATGTAGTCAACGATGGCCTTTTTGAAGTGATCAACGCTTTAGACTACAATCAAATTCAACATATCATTGAAAAGTATAAGATAACCGATGTTTATTTGATGGCAGCCTTACTCAGCGCAACTGCTGAGAAAAACCCAGCTTTTGCTTGGGATTTGAACATGAACTCACTGTTTCACGTTTTAAATTTAGCCAAAGCTGGCTTGATTAAAAAAGTTTTCTGGCCATCGAGTATTGCCGTTTTTGGACCAACAACACCTAGAGAAAACACACCTCAAACAACGGTGACGGAACCTTCAACGGTTTATGGTATTTCAAAATTGGCAGGTGAACGTTGGTGCGAATATTATCACAAACAATATGGCGTTGATGTGCGCAGCATTCGTTACCCTGGTCTTATTAGCTGGACGACACCGCCAGGTGGTGGTACCACAGATTATGCCGTAGAAATTTTTCATGAGGCTTTGAAACATAAAAAATATACTTGCTTTTTGAATGAAGAAAGTGCTTTGCCTATGATGTATATGGACGATGCCATAGCAGCAACTATCAACATCATGCAAGCAAATAGCGAGGCTATTAAAATTAGATCGTCTTATAATTTGGCGGGTATTTGTTTTACACCCAAAATTTTAGCAGCGGCTATTCAAAAAGAAATCCCTGATTTTACCATCAATTATAAGCCAGATTTCAGACAACAAATTGCCGACTCTTGGCCTAAAAGCATTGATGATTCTTCGGCCAATAAAGATTGGAATTGGCAACATCAATTTAATTTGGAAGAAATGGTCAAAACGATGCTGTATCATTTGGAGAGAAATGAAATTGATGTGTATTAATTAAGGTTTATTCTAAGCATTAATTGCACTTTACAATTTCAGTTGTCAGTTTGTCATTACAAGGAATGAAGCAATTTCGATTTTCAGTAATCAATTTTCAAAATAAATTATACACCATACAAAAAGCCCAGAAACTCTTTCCTAGCCGTGGTTGAAGCGGAAAGCCCGCAAAGAAAAAAGGACTAGTTTTTTAAGTTTTTGAGAGCGACCGGTAGGAAGCTTTTGAAAAACTTCTAAAAACTGTCCTTTTTTATGTTCCCGATAGCTATCGGGATGTAGCGGAAAACGCGCGCTAAGCCTTTACAGATAAAGACCAAGCCATAACTGCTACTAAAAAATAAATTAATTTTTAGGCTTGACTATAAATGCACTTGGAAAGGTTTTTCTGGTGCTGTCCATTAAACGTTCACATTCTATGCGCGTCCTGGTGTTGCCTGACCAAACTTTATAATTAGGTTGCGCAAAGACGATGGTTGCATCAATTTGTCTATATTCTTTTCTAAAATCAACATAGGCATTTTTTGCGGCATCTAAACTACCTGAAAAAGTTTGGTACTTCCACCTTTCGGCAACGCCAACCCCAGCATTATATTTGGTTTTACCGGCAATTAAATCTTCAAATGGATCTTTAACAGTCATTTGGCTGTAGGTGTTCATGCCAAAAATAAAAATGAGAAAGCAAAAAATAGTTTTCATGGGTCGTTGTATTTGATGACAAATATAATATGAAAATATCTTAATCAAAATTAATGCCTAATATTTTATCAAAAAAGGTTAATAACAAATTTTTTTTAAACAAATCTTAAAATTTAAACAAATGTCACTTCAACAAATATTAAGATTTTTTTATAATTTAGAACGGTTATAAATTATCAAAAAATCCTGTTGTTTTTTTTTGAGATATTCAACTTTATAAGTATTTTTGCATGAAATTTTGAGCATTTTATAGTCAAATGTCTTAAAATCAGTAATTATATTAAATCAACCTCGTTGACAATTATATTTTATATGAAAAAAGTGTATTATCACTCATCTTGCAAACAGTCAAAATTACTTTGTTTTGTTTTCCTTTTTTTCATTTTATCTTCCGCGTTAGTTTTTGCACAAGATGCAGCAACACCTGCAGCTCCTGCGCCTGAAACAGCAGCTCCAGCGACTCCTGCAGCAGGAGGCGATGCTGTGGCTGGAAAAGCCCTTTTTAATGTACAATGTGCGGCATGTCACAATTTAGACAAAGACATGACAGGGCCTGCCTTGAGAGGCGTAGCCAATAAGTATGATAAGGCATGGCTTTATAAATGGATTCGCAATAATGCAGAATTAATAAAGTCTGGAGATGCTAAAGCTGTAGCTGCGGGTAATTATTCGCCTACGGCTATGACTGCCTTTCCACAACTGACAGATGCAGATTTGGATAATCTGATTGCTTATACTTCAACTGAAAAAGAAGCACCTGCGGTGGCAGTAGTTGCACCAGGAACTGCTGGTGGAAGTAACGATTCATCAGGCATTTCAAATGATGTGATACTTTTGGCTTTGTCTTTAGTTTTATTGATGTTGGTTGCGATGTTGTTTATCGTAAACAATATGTTGAGAAAAGTGGCGACCATAAATAATCTGCCAGTTTCTGAAGAAAAAAATGTTATAGAATCTGCAAAATCTTTGGTTAATGCCTTTATTAAAAATCAATTTTTGGTTTTTGTTGCAGTTATTTTCTTATTATTATCAAGTGCTTATTTTGCTTATGGATGGTTTATGCAAATTGGTGTAGATCAAAATTATGAGCCGATTCAGCCGATTCATTACTCACACAAAATACATGCTGGTGACAATGGTATTGATTGTAAATACTGTCACTCTTCGGCTAGAGAAAGCAAACATTCAGGAATTCCATCTCTTAATGTATGTATGAACTGTCACGTGAACATTGCTGAGGTTGCCGAAACGACTGCAACGCCTGAATATTCAAAAGCATTTTATGATGGTGAAATCCAAAAATTGTATGAAGCAGTGGGTTGGGATCCAACTACTCGAAAATATAGTAAAGAACCAAAACCTGTAAAATGGGTGCGTATTCATAATTTACCAGATTTGGCCTATTTTAATCATGCACAACACGTTTCAGCAGGTGGTATAGAATGCCAGACTTGTCATGGCCCAGTGGAAGAAATGGAAATTATGCGTCAACATTCGCCATTAACTATGGGTTGGTGTATCAATTGTCACCGTGAAACAGATGTGAAACTTAAAGATAATGCTTATTATGAAAAAATTCATAAGGAATTATCTAAAAAGTACGGTGTAGAAAAGCTTACAGCGGCACAAATGGGTGGTTTAGAGTGTGGTAAATGTCATTATTAATCTTAGTTAATCTATATATATAGTATGTCATCAACTAAAAAGTACTGGAAAAGTGTTGAACAATTAAGCAACGATAATTCGGTTGTTGAACACTTGACAAACAACGAATTCGTTGAGCCAATTCCTACAGATGAATTTTTGAGTGATCAAGAAGGTTTATCAAATGCAAATACATCCAGAAGAGATTTTCTTAAGCTGGTTGGCTTTAGCACAGCTGCTGCTACATTAGCAGCTTGTGAAGGCCCGGTAATTAAATCTATTCCTTATGTGGTTCAACCTGATACAATTAATCCAGGTATTGCGGATTATTATGCATCGACCTATTTTGATGGTTATGATTTTGCAAATATCTTAGTTAAAACCAGAGAAGGTCGACCAATTTTTATTAATAACAATAAAACAGCAGGTGCAGTTCATGCCAATGCAAGAGTTACAGCTTCAGTTTTATCTTTGTATGATAAGTTAAGATTAAAAAATCCTAAAGTAGCTGGTAATAGTGTAAGTTGGACTGATGCTAATAAAGCCATTAAAAAATCATTTGCAGAGGCGACAGCTGCTGGTAAAAAAGTCGTTTTATTAACGAATACTTTAGCTAGTCCGTCAACTTATAAATTAATTGACGAGTTAAAAGCAAAATATGCAACGGTTGAACACGTGGAGTATGATGCCATTTCTGAGTCAAATGCTTTGGATGCTTTCGAACAAGTTTATGGCACAAGAGCTTTAGCAAATTATGATTTTTCTAAAGCCAATTATATTTTATCAATTGGCGCAGATTTCTTAGGCGATTGGCAAGGTGGTGGTTATGAAAGTAGCTATACCAAAACACGCATGCCAAATCAAGGCAAAATGTCTAAACACATTCAACTTGAGGCCAATATGTCTCAATCTGGTGCCATGGCAGATCAGCGTGTACCAATGAATGAGGCTGAACAAAAGAAAGCTTTAGCAAAAATATACAGTATAGTAACAGGAAATGCAGTTGCGGTTTCTGGTTTAGCAAATGATGCAGCCATTACTAAATTTGCACAAAATTTAAAAGCAGCTGGCTCAAAAGGGGTTTTGGTGTGTGGTATTGATGATAAAGATGCACAGCTATTAACCTTAGCTATTAACCAAGCTTTATCAAGTGAAGCGTTTGATACTGCTAATGCTATCTTAGCTAAAAAAGGCAGTAGCACAAAGTTAAATACATTATTGACAGATTTGAATGCCGGAAGTGTTCACACTTTGGTTATTTCAGGGGTTAATCCACTTTATAGTTTAGCGAATGCAAAAGCCTTTGAGGCGGCCATGAAAAAAGCAAAATTAACTGTTACGCTATCACAAAAAGAGGATGAAACGGTTTTAGCTTCAATGATTGCCTTACCAACACCACATGTATTAGAAAGTTGGGGCGATATTCAATATTCGAGAAAGCTTTTTGGTTTAATGCAACCAACAATCCGTCCGTTATTCAATACACAGCAATTGCAAGATTGTTTATTGACTTGGGCAGATAATTCTCAAAAATATTATGATTATCTAAAAACTAGTTTTAGCGCTTCGGGCAAATCGTGGAATCAATCTCTCCATGATGGTATTGTTATTGCAGAATCTACGCCATTGTCAGGTAGTGTAGATGCTAGTGCCTCAGCTACTAAATTAGCTAGTGCAAAAGCACCTAAATTTGAATTGCACTTGTATTCAAAAGTAGGTATGGGAGATGGACAACAAGCTAATAACCCATGGTTACAAGAGTTTCCAGACCCAATCACGAGAGTGTCTTGGGACAACTATGCAACCATTTCTAGTGCGGATGCAAAAGATTTAGGTGTAGAAAATTGGCATGTTGCAAACGGTGGTTTAGATGGTCATTATTTGACATTGAAAACAGTAAGTGGCGAACTGAAAGCGCCAGTTTATATTCAACCCGGTCAAGCTAAAGGCACAATTGGTTTAGCTTTTGGTTATGGTAGAAAAGCTGCCTTAAAAGAAGAAATGCAAGTAGGTGTCAATGCCTATACATTATATAACAAAGGAACAAAAGTTCAAACAGTTGAAGTTTCTAAAGCTGACGGTTCGCATGAATTTGCTTGTGTACAATTACACAGAACATTGATGGGTAGAGGAGATATCGTTAGAGAAACTACTTTAGATATTTTTAATAAAGAAGAAGCTAAAGTTTGGAATCCACCTGTTCAGGTTGCTTTAGACCATAAAATGACTGATGTTAAAAAAGTAGACCTTTGGGAAAGCTTTGATAGAACTGTTGGTCATCATTTTAATTTGTCTATTGATTTAAATAGTTGTACAGGTTGTGGCGCTTGTGTCATTGCTTGTCATGCTGAAAATAATGTGCCAGTAGTTGGAAAAACAGAAGTAAGAAGAAGTAGAGATATGCACTGGTTGCGTATTGATAGATATTATTCCTCTGAAGAGACTTTTGCAAAAGATAGCGAAAAGAAAGAAAACTTTGAGGGATTGTTTGGTGATAATGGTTCATTGAGTGGTTTTGGGCAAATGGAGGATCCGTCGGATAATCCACAAGTGGTTTTCCAACCAATCATGTGTCAACATTGTAACCATGCGCCGTGTGAAACAGTTTGTCCCGTTGCTGCAACGTCGCACTCTCGTCAAGGTCAAAACCATATGGCTTATAACAGATGTGTTGGTACGAGATATTGCGCCAATAACTGTCCATATAAAGTGAGACGTTTCAATTGGTTCTTATACAATGGTAATGATGAATTTGATTACCACATGAATGATGATTTGGGCAGAATGGTTTTAAACCCAGACGTCAATGTTCGTTCAAGAGGTGTGATGGAAAAATGTTCGATGTGTATTCAAATGACACAAAAAACAATTCTTGATGCTAAAAAAGAAGGACGAATGGTGAATCCTAATGAATTTGAAACAGCTTGTTCAAATGCTTGTTCTACTGGTTCATTAGCTTTTGGAGATATTAATGAAAAAGCTAACGATATTACTATATTAGCAGAAAGTGATAGAAAATATTACTTATTGGAACATGTTGGAACAAAACCAAATGTATTCTATCACGTAAAAGTTAGAAACACCTAGTAAATTAAAGGAAGTATAAATAATTATATTATATAGATTATGGCATCGCATTACGAAGCACCTATCAGAAAACCATTGGTCATTGGAGATAAATCATATCACGATGTAACTGTTGATGTTGCTCGCCCTGTTGAAGGGAAAGCCAGCAAGCAATGGTGGACTGTTTTTTATGTAGCCTTAGCAGCCTTTTTATGGGGTGTTGGCTGCATGATTTATACAGTTACAACCGGAATTGGTACATGGGGTTTAAATAAAACTGTTGGTTGGGCATGGGATATTACCAACTTCGTATGGTGGGTAGGTATTGGTCACGCTGGTACCTTGATCTCTGCTGTACTATTATTATTCCGTCAAAAATGGCGTATGGCCATCAACCGATCGGCAGAAGCGATGACTATTTTCTCTGTTATGCAAGCAGGTTTGTTCCCAATTATTCACATGGGACGTCCATGGCTGGCTTATTGGGTTTTACCTATTCCAAATCAGTTCGGTTCATTATGGGTTAACTTTAACTCACCGTTACTTTGGGACGTATTTGCCATATCGACTTATTTATCTGTTTCTCTAGTTTTCTGGTGGACTGGTTTGTTGCCCGATTTCGCCATGATTAGAGACCGTGCGGTGACACCATTTACTAAAAGAATATATTCAATTTTATCTTTTGGATGGTCCGGAAGAGCAAAAGATTGGCAGCGTTTTGAGGAAGTATCTTTGGTTTTAGCAGGTTTAGCTACACCACTAGTATTGTCAGTTCACACGATTGTATCCTTTGACTTTGCAACCTCAGTAATTCCAGGTTGGCATACAACCATTTTTCCACCTTACTTTGTGGCAGGTGCTATTTTCTCTGGTTTTGCTATGGTAAACACCTTATTGATTATCATGCGTAAAGTGTCTAATTTAGAAGCATATATCACGGTTCAACACATTGAGTTGATGAATATTGTAATTATGATTACAGGTTCTATTGTTGGTGTGGCTTATATAACAGAATTGTTCATCGCTTGGTATTCTGGTGTTGAATATGAACAATACGCCTTCCTTAATAGAGCTACTGGTCCTTATGCTTGGGCTTACTGGGCGATGATGACTTGCAATGTCTTTTCTCCTCAAATCATGTGGTTTAAGAAAATTAGAACCAGTATATTCATTTCGTTTTTCATATCAATTGTTGTAAATATCGGGATGTGGTTTGAGCGATTTGTAATCATCGTAACTTCATTACACAGAGATTATTTGCCATCATCATGGACGATGTTTTCACCAACATTTGTTGATATAGGTATTTATATTGGTACCATTGGTTTCTTTTTTGTTTTATTCTTAATGTACTCGCGTACTTTCCCAGTGATTGCGCAAGCTGAGGTAAAAACAATTTTGAAAACTTCTGGAGAAAATTATAAAAAGAAGAGAGAAGCTAAAGGCGATAAACATTAATTGAGTAGATACAAGTTATTATGAGTCATAAAGTCATACACGCAATTTATAATGATGATGATATTTTGATGGATGCCGTAAAAGCAACCAGAAAAAAACATTATCACATTGAAGAAATATTTACACCATTTCCTGTTCACGGACTTGATAAAGCCATGGGCTTGGAACCAACGCGACTAGCCATTTGTGCCTTCATGTATGGCGTAGTTGGTTTAGCTGTTGCTACTTGGATGATGAATTTTATCATGATTCAGGATTGGCCTCAAGATATTGGTGGTAAACCAAGTTTTAGTTATATCCAGAACATGCCAGCATTTGTGCCTATTATGTTTGAATTAACGGTGTTTTTTGCCGCTCACTTGATGGTTATTACTTTTTATATGAGAAGTAAATTATGGCCATTTAAAGCAGCTGAAAATCCAGATGTTAGAACAACAGACGACCATTTTTTAATGGAAGTGTCCGTTGATCATAATGAGGATGAATTGTTGTCGTTTTTTAAGGAAACTGGCGCAGTAGAAGTTAAAGTTATAGATAAGCATTAAGAACAATGAAAAAATATATCATACAATCATTTGTCGCATTTTTAGTTTTAGGACTAGTAGGTTGTCAAGATAAAGCAGAGCCTAACTATCAGTTTTTTCCTAATATGTATCAATCTGCAGGTTATGAAACCTATGCTGAAAGTGATGCTTTCAAATCAAAGAATTTTATAAAAGGTCAAACCGCTCAATTACCTGTAGAAGGAACGATTAAACAAGGTTATGTACCTTATGAAATTCCAAATACGCCAGAAGGTTTAGAATTATCTCGTACTTTGACTTCTCCAATTGATACTTTAAGTGTAAAAGATAAAGAAAAATCTAAGGAACTTTATACTATTTATTGTGCAATTTGCCATGGAGATGCTGGTGATGGTAAAGGAAATTTACCAAAACGTGAGAAATTTTTAGGTGTGCCAAGTTATAAAGACAGACCTGTAACAAAAGGAAGTGCTTTTCATGTGGTTACTTACGGATTAAATTCTATGGGTTCACATGCTTCACAACTGTCACAACATGAGCGTTGGTTAGTTGCCGATTATGTTGTTGAACTAAAATCAAAATTATAATTCATCTTAATAATAGATTACAATGTATAGTTTTTCAAATAGATTACGTATATTTTCACTTGTATTAATGGTACTTGGTGCGCTTGCAGTGGCTTATAGCTTTATGAATACGCCCAAAACTTTGGAAGAAGTTGAAACCATTTTACATGATCAACATGCTGCTGCTCATCATGGTCACACGGCGCATTCTTTTGATGATGCCCATCATGCTAATGACAAAGAGCATCAAAAACATTTAGTGCATGTGAAGCATCAATTGCAAAACAAACCTTGGGCGGCAATTTATGTGGCAGGCTTGTTTTTCATGTTGATTTCTTTAGGGGTACTAGCTTTTTATGCGATTCAAAATGCGGCGCAAGCTGGTTGGTCACCAATATTATTTAGAGTGATGCAAGGTATAACCGCTTATTTGCCTATTGGGTCAATTATTTTCTTTGTTTTATTGGTATGTTCATCAATGCATTGGAATCATTTGTTTTTGTGGATGGATGAAACCTTGATCACAAAAGGTCATGAGAATTTTGATAAATTGATCTATGGCAAAAAGGGCTACTTAAATGTACCTTTCTTTTTAGCAAGAGCGGCTTTCTTTTTATTGGGCTGGAATCTATTCAGATATTTTTCAAGAAGAGCTTGTTTAGCACAAGACAATGCAACAGATATTACTAATTACAAGAAAAACTTTAAGTGGTCGGCCATGTTCTTGGTTTTCTTTATCGTCACTGAGTCTATAATGTCTTGGGACTGGATCATGAGTGTGGATCCTCACTGGTTTTCAACACTTTTTGGTTGGTATGTATTTGCAAGTTTCTTCGTAAGTGGTATTACAACCATTGCTTTAATTACACTCTATTTAAAATCTAAAGGTTATTTAGAAGATGTAAATACTTCTCATATCCATGATTTGGTTAAGTTTATGTTTGGTATTTCTATTTTCTGGACCTATTTGTTTTTCTCTCAATTTATGTTGATTTGGTATGCAAACATTCCTGAAGAAGTAACTTATTATATGACTAGAATTGCTGACTATACATTACCATTCTGGGGCATGTTGGCTTTAAACTTTTTGTTCCCATTGTTGATTCTGATCAATACTGATTTCAAACGTGTATCTTGGATTATTACCATTGCAGGTATCGTTATTTTGTTTGGTCATTATGTAGATTTTTACGTGATGATTATGCCTTCAACGGTAGGTGATCAGTGGTTTATTGGTTCAGCGGAACTAGGCTCATTAGCATTTTTCTTAGGGTTATTTATTTTCGTAGTTTTTACTGCCTTAACTAAGGCACCGTTGACACCTAAAAACCACCCATTGCTAGAAGAAAGTAAACATTTTCATTATTAATATTTAGACACTAAACATGAATAGTTTTTTAATTTTTGTTGTATTACTCTTAGTAGCCCTTGCTTTTTGGCAATTGACTAAAATATTTGATTTATCGCAAGCAGGAACAAATAAAGATGATAGTGGTGTGGCAACTGATCATGACAATAATGTCAATGGTTATTTAATGTTTGCATTTTTAGGTTTTATTTATATTTTTACAATAATCAATATTGTTTTATATGGCGATTTTCCTATTTTAAGTGATTCTGCTTCTGCACATGGCAATCACGTCGATTCACTAATGTGGATTTCCTTGGTGATTATATTTGTTGTGCAAACCATCACACAAGCTTTATTGCATTATTTTGCTTTTAAGTACAGAGGAAATAAGAATCAAAAAGCAACTTTTTTTGCGGATAGTCATAAATTAGAAATGATTTGGACAATTATTCCTGCCATTACGCTTTTCGGCTTAATTTTATATGGTCTTTATCAATGGACAGAAATCATGTATATTGATGAAAATGAAGAAGCAGTCGTAATTGAAGTATATGCTAAACAATTTGGTTGGGAAGCCCGTTATGCCGGTGATGATCAGGTTTTAGGTAAAGCAAATGTGAGATATATTGAAGGTGTAAATACAATGGGTGTTGACGCAGCGGATCCTAATGCCCAAGATGACATTCCCGTAAGTGAATTGTACTTGCCAAAAGGGAAAAAAGTTGTATTCAAGTTTAGATCACAAGATGTCTTGCATTCAGCTTATATGCCTCATTTTAGGGCACAAATGAATTGCGTGCCAGGTATGGTTACTCAGTTTGCTTTTATTCCAACAATGACCACTGACGAAATGCGTCAAACGAAGAATATGGTTAAAAAGGTTGAGAGAATCAACAAAATACGTGTAGAAAACAGCAAAAAATTAGTGGCTAAGGGCGAAGAAGCTTTAGAGCCATATACTTTTGACTATTTGTTGTTATGTAATAAGATTTGTGGCGCATCTCACTACAATATGCAAATGAAAATAACCGTGGTCGAAGAAGCTGACTTTAAAAAATGGTTAAAAGATAAGCCTCGTTTTCCAGAGGTTTTAAAGCCAAAAGTAGAAGCGCCAGCAGCAGGAGCTGATGCGCCAGCAGTTAAGGATACTTTAACCATGGCTCAACTTCAAAGATAATCAGATATTAACTTATTCAATAGATTTATAAAATATGTCAGCACACGATCATCATCATCATAAAGAAACTTTCATCACCAAGTATATTTTTAGCATTGATCATAAAATGATTGCTAAGCAATATTTAATCACAGGTATGATTATGGGTGTAATAGGGATTATCATGTCTTTATTATTCCGTATGCAAATTGCTTGGCCAGGTGAAGCTTTTGAAACTTTTAGATTATTACTTGGTGAAGATTTTGCACCGGGTGGCGTTATGAAGAATGATATTTATTTGGCTTTGGTAACGATACATGGTACCATCATGGTTTTCTTCGTTTTAACGGCTGGATTAAGTGGAACTTTTAGTAATTTATTGATTCCCTTGCAAATTGGAGCAAGAGATATGGCTTCAGGTTTCTTAAACATGATTTCATATTGGCTTTTCTTTTTGTCAAGTGTAGTCATGGTGATATCTTTATTCGTTGAAGCTGGTCCGGCATCTGCTGGATGGACTATATACCCGCCACTTAGCGCCTTGCCTGAGGCTATTCCTGGTTCAGGTGCAGGTATGACTTTATGGTTGGTGTCAATGGCTATTTTCATTGCGTCTTCATTGATGGGTTCATTAAATTATGTAGTTACAGTTATCAACCTTAGAACAAAAGGTATGTCGATGACAAGATTGCCACTTACTATTTGGGCTTTCTTCGTT
The DNA here is from genome assembly GCA_044347145.1 of Flavobacterium sp. Taxonomy (GTDB): domain Bacteria; phylum Bacteroidota; class Bacteroidia; order Flavobacteriales; family Flavobacteriaceae; genus Flavobacterium. The sequence continues at coordinate 325,006 of JBIIXU010000001.1, read as the reverse complement.
ACGGCCATTATCGGAATCGTTTCGTTTCCAGTACTTTTATCTGCCGCTTTATTGTTGGTTTTTGATAGAAGTTTTGGTACCTCGTTCTTTTTGTCTGATATCTTCATAGGTGGTGAAGTTTTGCATTACCAAGGTGGTTCACCTGTATTATTTGAACACTTATTCTGGTTTTTAGGTCACCCTGAGGTTTATATCGTTTTATTACCTGCACTTGGTTTAACCTCTGAAGTACTTGCTACCAATGCTAGAAAACCAATTTTTGGCTACCGCGCCATGATTGCGTCAATTATTGCGATTGCATTTTTATCGACGATTGTTTGGGGTCACCATATGTTTGTGTCGGGGATGAATCCTTTCCTTGGCTCTGTATTTACTTTCACAACTTTGTTGATTGCTATTCCTTCAGCAGTTAAAGCCTTCAACTATATCACAACGTTATGGAAAGGTAATCTACAGCTCAATCCTGCCATGTTATTTTCGATAGGTTTGGTATCCACTTTTATTACCGGTGGTTTAACAGGTATCATTCTGGGGGATAGCACATTAGATATTAATGTTCACGATACTTATTTTGTGGTAGCTCACTTCCACTTGGTGATGGGTATCTCTGCCTTATATGGTATGTTTGCTGGTATTTATCATTGGTTTCCAAAGATGTATGGGCGTATGCTTAATAAAAACTTAGGTTACATCCACTTCTGGATTACTGCTATTACTGCTTATGGTGTATTCTTCCCGATGCACTTTATAGGGATGGCTGGTTTACCAAGACGTTATTATACCAATTCAGCGTTTCCACTTTTTGACGAATTACAAGACACTAACGTGGTGATTACTGTGTTCGCTATTATTGGTGGTTTATCACAAATTATTTTCTTTTGGAATTTCTTTTACTCTATTTTCTATGGTAAAAAAGCCCCTCAAAACCCTTGGCGTTCTAATACCATCGAGTGGACAACCCCTGTAGAGCACATGCATGGCAACTGGCCTGGCGATATACCAGAAGTACACCGTTGGCCTTATGACTATAGCAAGCCAGGCGCAGATGAAGATTTTATCCCTCAAACAGTTCCTTTAACAAAAGAAGAATTAGCAGAACAACAGCATTAAAAGTGATAAATAGTTGATATATAAAGACTGGCAGTTTTGTCGGTCTTTTTTTTGAGGTTTTTTTATTTTATTATTTATATAGTAGTTGGCATGAATCAAAGTTAGTCATAGAAGCTTTGAGTCTAAAACTTAGCGAAGGTCAAATAGTTAGTCTGTTGCTCTAATTTTGCCTAGCTAGTTCATCGCTTAAATTGAAAAGTTTAGCCATATTAAATAATTATAAAATAGGACGTGATAATGGTGGCGTTTTTCTAGGTTTCTAGGAATTCTTCGACAACCTTAGGACAAAAAAAAGTCTTTTTTATTTTTATTTAAAATATTTTTAAAATTAAGAAAATAGTTATATTTTTGTAGCTGATTAAATTTACAGTCATGTTCGAGTTTCAACAGTATTTAGGTTTCTTAATGTTTTTAGTCATTTTAACTATTGGTTTTTGGTTAATGATTTTTTTGGTAGGCTTTGTTCACTATTGGTTAGTGGGCTATTTTATGGAAACCATGAAAGAAAGAAAAGCACTAAAAGCTGCTGAAGCACAAAAAGAAGAAAAATAATATTGGTTTATTATCATCATGTGGGAATGCAACTGTCATTCCTTTTTTTGTTTTAAATCTTTACCTATCCTCTAATTTCTAACTTCTAATTTCAAAATGGAAGAGTTTATTGTATCGGCCAGAAAATATAGGCCCCAAACGTTTCAAGACGTTGTGGGTCAAGAGGCTATTACAAGAACCCTTCTTAACGCTATTGAAACGAACCACTTGGCGCAAGCCTTATTGTTTACAGGACCTCGAGGCGTTGGTAAAACAACTTGCGCCAGAATATTAGCCCGTAAAATTAATCAACCAGGTTATGATGACCCAAACGAAGATTTCGCCTTTAATGTTTTTGAACTTGATGCCGCTTCAAACAATGGTGTTGATGATATCAGAAATCTGATTGATCAAGTGCGTATACCGCCGCAAACAGGGCAATATAAAGTTTATATTATTGATGAGGTACACATGTTGTCCACGGCTGCTTTTAATGCTTTTCTTAAAACGTTGGAAGAACCACCAAAGCATGTTATATTTATTTTAGCTACAACTGAAAAGCATAAAATCTTACCAACTATCTTATCGCGCTGTCAAATTTTTGATTTCAAGCGAATTACGGTTAACGATGCCAAAAATCACTTGGCTTTAGTCGCCAATAGTCAAGACATCACCTTTGAAGATGATGCTTTACATATTATTGCCAAAAAAGCAGATGGTGCCATGCGTGATGCACTATCTATTTTTGATCGCGTAGTTACTTTTTGTGGAAAGAATTTAACCCGACAAGCAGTTACAGAAAACCTCAATGTGTTGGATTATGAAACCTATATCAGCATAACGCAGCATATTTTGGATCATAATATTCAGCAAACACTCATACAATTTGACGAAATTTTAGCCAAAGGGTTTGATGGTCATCATTTTATACAAGGATTAGCTTCGCATTTTAGAGATTTGCTGGTTTGTAAAAATCCAAATACTTTGCCTTTGCTCGAACATGGTGAAATGGCAAAAACAGCTTATAGTCAACAAGCCAACCAAATGGAAACCTATTTGATGATAGAAGCCATTGAAATCTGTAACCAAAGTGATTTGCAATATAAAGCCTCACAAAACCAAAGATTGTTGGTTGAATTAGCTTTAATGCAATTGTGTTCGTTGGGATTAGACCCTGAAAAAAAAAAGCTAAGTTTATAATAGATCCTCAGCATCATCAGGATGCTCAAGTAAAAACTAGTAATCAAGCGCAATCAGAAACGCCAGCTGATTCTTCAGCTACATCAAGCCATCAAACAGAAGCAGAAGCACCAGTTGATGCGCAAGCGTCAAAAGTTGAAGAGGTTAAACAACCAATTAGACCAGTCACTGAGATTAAAGCCTTTACTATAGCAAGTTTGGCCAAGGAACGTGAACTGGTTAAAAACACAGAGTTTCAAACGATAGAAAAGGCTAAGTATGAAGTGCGGCCTTTTTCTGAAACTGATATGTTGCTGCAATGGAATAAGTATGTGCATAAAATGGAAGAACAAGGCAACATGAATTTGAATGCCATTTTAAGCATGAATGAACCTAAATTGCAAGATAATTTTGTGATTAGTTATAGTGTGCCAAATGATAGTGTTAAATATGAAATTGAAAGAAATAAAACGCCATTTTTGGGTTATTTGAGAGGAATGCTTCATAATCATGACATACAACTAGAACTCGTTGTTTCAGAAGAAGCCAAACTAAAAAGATTTTATACGCCAGAAGATAAATATAACCACTTTAAATCATTAAACCCCGATATTGAGCTTTTAAGACAAACGTTTGGCTTAGATTTTTAATCGGTTTTAAACATTTTTAAACATGAAAATATTTCACAAATTTATCTTTTTAGTTATTATAACCCTATTGGTGGGTTGTAAATCAGCCTCAACAAATACAAATGATTTAAAACAGTTGTTTCAATTGATGCAAGGTCATTATTCGTCAGAAAAACAGTCAGTGGCCGACAAAGAGTTTTTAAACATTTCTTTAAAAATGGTTCCAATTTGGACAGATAAAGGTTACTACTTATATGTAGAGCAAGCCATGTTTGATAAACAAGACAAGCCTTATCGCGTAAGAATCTATAAGCTGCATCAAAAAGAAAATGACTTTATTAGTGAAGTTTACACCCTAAAAAACGAAAAAGATTGGATTGGAAAATGGAAAGACCCTAAAGCTTTTGACGCTTTGAGTATGGCAGATATTGATTTGAAATCTGGTTGTGAGGTTGTTTTAAAAAAACAAGCCGATCAGTTATTTGTTGGCAAAACAGGCGATAAAACGTGTCCAAGTGAACTCAGAGGTGCCAGTTATGCCACTTCTATGGTTACAGTTAATGCCACGCAAATTTTATCTTGGGATCAAGGTTTTGATAAAGAAGGTAAACAAGTGTGGGGTGCTGTAAAAAGTGGCTATATTTTTGACAAATTAAATAAATTTAATCAGTCCGAAAGATAGGCCTTTGGTCTTTGCGCTTTTTTTCACTTTTAGTTATTAAAATTCAGTAAAGTTGTTAAGGTTTTTTTAAAAACTTAATATTTTAAAGTAGAAAATAGTTTTTTAACAAAGTTGTATAGTTTTGGCATGAGAATTGGTTAATCTTATTCAAGTATGAATATTAACTTTTTAAATGCTAGATTTATGAAAACAAAAATTACTTTAAGCGTTGTGTTTACCCTCATGATGAGTGTAATGTTTGCTCAAAACCAAACCATCGTAACAGCAAACAGTGTCGATATTAGTGACCAATTAGATTTGAGAGCTGTTGCAACTTTGTTTGGTGAATCTAGAAATTTGCAAGAATTTGAAAGAAATATCAACGACCCCGAGTTGATGATATCTAACCTCGATTTAAATGGTGATAATTTTGTTGATTATCTCCGTGTGATTGAGCATAGAGAAAGAAATACACATTTGATTATTCTTCAGGCCGTTTTAGACAGAGACGTTGTTCAAGATGTGGCAACCATAGAAGTTGAAAGTAATAGACGCAGAAGAAGAGCACAAATACAAGTTGTTGGTAACCCATTTATTTATGGTAACAACTTTATCATCGAGCCAGTTTTTGCCTTCACACCGGTTATTTACAACCATTTCTGGCAACCAACCTATACTTTATGGGTGTCTCCTTGGAATTGGGGTTATTATCCAACATTTTTTACAGCATGGCACCCTTGCAACATGAATTTTTACTACGGACATGTAAATTATTGGGCTGGTTTTCATAATTTTAATTATGTGAGCTACAGAAGATTTAATAGAGCGATGACCATGTATAACAGATATCATGTAAATACCTTCGCCAATCTTTATCCTAATCGTTCATTCATTAACCGCCATCAAAATTTTAGAAATGCCCATGTCTTGGCTGATTCTAGAGGTAGTAGAGATTTTAGACAAGTGAGCACAAGAGAAACGAGTGCCATCAAAGGGATTGAACGCGTTACAAGCAATAGGGGAGAAGGTGGCAGAACGTCAACCGCAGCGAATACCACTGGAAGTAGAGTAACAGCCGCAACTGCAGAGAGAACAGGTAATAGAGGAAGCGCTACAACTTCAGATAGAACTGGAAGTAGAGAAACTAATACTAATGGTCGTGAAACGGCAACATCTTCTGATGCAAGACCTTCAAGTGATAGAAATTACCAAGTAGGTAGAGAAGTAGCAAGTGGACAAAGAGAAACGATGAATACGACGAGACCTACAACTGGTAGAGAAACTGTAAACGATAGAGATGTAAACGTTAGACCTTCCAATACAAACCGTCCTGTGGCGTCTGCAAGCAATGCAAGACCAAGTGTTGAAAGAGGTGAAGTTCAAACAGCAACTAGACCACAAAGCACTAGACCTGTTTACCAAGAAGCAAAGCCTGCACGTAGCGAAGCAGCTCAAGCACCAAGTCGCACAGCAGCGCGAGAACAAGCACCTGCTAGAACTTCTGCGCCTGCTTCAAATGATGGCCGTGAAAGAAAAGCAACGCCAGCTGCGAGCGATCGTTCATCTCAAGGGAGAAGCAGAGGATAAGCCTGCGATTTGAATGATGATTTAGACTTTTAAGAGAGACCTTCGGGTCTCTTTTTTTTGTATTAATTCCAATTGGTATAAGATGGCGTTTGAGTTTATGCCGACATTTATCGCCGGTGCTTAAAACAAAAAAGCCCTGCAACTGCAAGGCTTAATATGTGATCGCGATAGGATTCGAACCTATGACCTACTGCTTAGAAGGCAGTTGCTCTATCCAGCTGAGCTACGCGACCCTAATGGTTAGTTAAAAAAAAATCAACAAAAAATCTTTACAGACTATGATGTTGATTTGTCGGGGTGGCAGGATTCGAACCTGCGACCTCCTGCTCCCAAAGCAGGCGCGATAACCGGGCTACGCTACACCCCGAGGTATAATGTGCGGAGAGACAGGGATTCGAACCCTGGCATCGGTTACCCGATGACAGATTAGCAATCTGCTCCGTTACCACTCCGGCACCTCTCCTAATTTTATGATATAAGAACTTTTAATTTTGAGACTGCAAATTTACGGCTTTTATTGGTTTAAGCAAATTATTTAATACTTTTTTTTTATAAATCACAATTGAAGTCGTTAATTAGTTGATTTGTTGGTTTTAGTACTAGTTGCTAATTAGCCATGCTGGTAGCGGTTAGCCCGTAAAGACAAAAAAAGTGGTTTTGTTTTTGCATGCAGGCGACCCTAGAAGCCTAAAATGCAAATTTACAAAACCTTTTTTTTGGCTGCGGACTATGAGCGGACAGCATGAATAGCTTCAAATTGAAATTCACAAATTGTCGAATTATCACTACCTTTGCATTTTTAATTTATTAATGGTACTAATAGACACACATTGTCATTTATACAGCGAAGAGTTTGCAGAAGATAGTCAAGCCATGTTTGAGCGCGCAAAGGCTTCTGGCGTCAATTATTTTTGCCTACCAGCCATTGATTCTTCTCATACCGAAGACATGTATCTTTTAAAAGAAAAGTATCCAGATGAAGTCTTTTTAATGATGGGCTTGCACCCTTGTTATGTCAAAGAAAATTATTTGACTGAACTAGCTTTTGTGAAAACTGAATTAGAAAAAAATACCTTTGTCGCTATTGGCGAAATAGGGATAGATTTATATTGGGATAAAACCACTTTAGCCATTCAACAAGAAGCTTTTAAGCAACAAATACTTTGGGCCATTGATTATAATTTGCCTATTGTGATTCATGCGAGAGAGTCTTTACCTGAAATTTTTGAAGTGATGGATAGCTTGGATTTAAAAAATTTAACTGGGGTTTTTCATTGTTTTTCCGGCGATTATGAACAGGCTTTAAAAGTACTTTCGTATGGGTTTTATTTGGGCATAGGCGGTGTGGTAACTTTTAAAAATGGTAAAATTGACCAATTTATTCATCAAATACCATTGGATAAAATAGTGCTTGAAACTGATGCGCCCTATTTAGCGCCTGTACCAAATAGAGGCAAGAGAAATGAGCCTGCCTATTTGATAAATGTTTTGAATAAACTTTCGGAATTATATGCTTTAAGTGGCGAAGAAATAGCTACTCAAACAACCATAAATGCTAAAAAAGTATTTCAATTATGACAAATTTTGATGACATCAGACCGTTTGATGACAGCGAAGTTCAAAGGGCATTAAAAGATATAATTAATCATCCTTTTTTCAAATCCATCATGGAATTTTCCCATGGTAATGATTTAAATGAAAATTGGAAAAAAGACCTTTTGGCAATCACAACTGTAACTGAATTTCAAGAAAAATTTAGTTATCCCGCCACGCTAAAAGTCTTAGAAAAAAGTGCAGATAGTTTTAGTGTTTCGGGATTAGACCAGCTGGATAAAAATGAGTCTTACCTGTTTATTTCTAACCATCGTGATATTCTTTTAGACACTTGTTTGCTCAATGTAGGTTTACATGAGGCAGGGTTTAAGATGACTTCTTCTGCCATTGGTGACAATCTGATACAAAAATCATTTTTGCACAATATGGCCAAGCTCAATCGCAATTTTATCGTTAGGCGCGGTTTATCACCAAAACAATTACTAGAAAGCTCAAGAAATTTAGCTTTATACATTAAACATTTACTTTTAGAAGACAACCGTTCAGTATGGATTGCTCAGCGTGAAGGTCGAACCAAAGATGGAAACGATCAAACCCATAGTGGCGTCCTAAAAATGTTGGCGATGGCAGCTGCTGATAAAGATAAATTTAATTATTTTAACGAGGTAAAAGTTGTGCCGGTGGCCATTTCTTATGAATATGATCCTACTGACGCGCTCAAAATGCCGCAATTGCTGGCAGAAGCGAACGATTTGCCCTATATCAAAGACAAAAATGAAGACTTTGTAACTTTTATGAGTGGGCTCGTGGGACAAAAAAAGCGCATTCATATTCATGTTTGTCGGCCTTTAACCCAAGAAATTAAGCATATAAATGAATCTGAATTAAATTTCAATAAACAAATAGAAGCTTTAGGGGCGGTCATTGACGATGCCATTATAAAAAATTATAAACTTTGGCCAACGAATTATATAGCAGCAGATTTGATAAAAAACACCAATACGTTTGAAAAATTCTATACTACTGATGAAAGAGAGTTGTTCATTAGAAGACTTGAAAGAAAGTTAGATAAAAATAACCTACAAGTTTTGGAAAATTTTTTAAATATGTATGCCAATCCTGTTTTTAACCAAATGGACAAGTCATGACAAATATTTTAATTATTTATACGGGAGGTACGATAGGGATGGTTAAAGACCTTGAAACAGGCACTTTGAAACCGTTTGACTTTAGCAAAATTTCTGAAAACATCCCTGAATTGCGTTTATTGCATTGTCATTTAAGTGATTTGTCATTTGATAAGCCAATTGATTCATCAAATGTTGAGCCTAGTTTTTGGGTCAAACTTGTTGAGATAATTGCAAATAATTATGAAAAATATGATGGGTTTGTTATTTTACACGGATCAGATACCATGTCTTATACGGCATCTGCTTTAAGCTTTATGCTTCAAAACCTAAATAAACCAGTGATATTAACAGGTTCACAATTACCAATTGGTGATTTGCGGACTGATGCTAAAGAAAATTTAATCACTGCCATTCAATTGGCAACCTTGCAAGAAGATAATAGGCCGGTGATTCAAGAGGTTTGTTTATACTTTGAATATAAACTTTTTCGAGGGAATCGCACCACAAAATTTAGTGCAGAACATTTTCATGCTTTTGATTCGCCGAATTTTCCTGCTTTAGCAGAATCTGGCGTTAATTTGCGGGTTGAAAAACAATTATTGCTTAAAAATAAGTCTACCAATTTTTCAATCGCCACAAATTTATGTGCTGATGTACTTATATTTAAGTTGTTTCCAGGTTTTCCTTTAAAAGTTTTAGAAAGTATTGTAAACTGGGGCTTAAAAGCTATTGTACTTGAAACTTTTGGTTCAGGTAACGCGCCTTCTTCAGCTGAGTTTATTAGTATCCTTGAAGTTGCCAAGTCTAAAAATATTGCCATTATTAATGTTACCCAATGCAGTGCAGGTGCAGTGGTAATGGGCAAATATGAAACCAGTCAACATCTTCAAGAATTGGGCGTTATTGATGGCAAGGACATCACAACAGAAGCGGCTATTACCAAAGCCATGTTTCTTTTAGGTAAGAAATCTGATGACATCAATTGGTTCAAAGAAAATTTTGAAAAGAATTTAGCTGGCGAGATGTCAAATTAAATTATATTTGCAAACCAAAATAGAGAGGTGTCCGAGTGGTTGAAGGAGCAAGCCTGGAAAGTTTGTATGTGGGTAACTGCATCGAGGGTTCGAATCCCTTCCTCTCTGCATCAAAACGCCAAAATCTTTGATTTTGGGGTTTTTTCATGTCAAATATTTCCCAAAGCTTCGCTTTGAAGGGAATATTTGACATGAAAAAATCTAAAAGTTTGGCACAAACTTTAAGGGTTTTGATGACAGTTCACCCCCTTTGGGATGCACGCAGTGAATCCCTTTAGCTTCGCTTTGAAGGGAATATTTGACATGAAAAAATCTAAAAGTTTGGCACAAACTTTAAGGGTTTTGATGACATTTCACCCCCTTTGGGATGCACGCAGTGAATCCCTTTAGCTTCGCTTTGAAGGGAATATTTGACATGAAAAAATCAAAAAGTTTGGCACAAACTTTAAGGGTTTTGATGACAGTTCACCCCCTTTGGGATGCACGCAGTGAATCCCTTTAGCTTCATTTTGAAGGGAATATTTGACATGAAAAAATCTAAAAGTTTGGCACAAACTTTAAGGGTTTTGATGACAGTTCACCCCCTTTGGGATGCACGCAGTGAATCCCTTTAGCTTCGTTTTGAAGGGGAATTGAAAATAAGTTTTTAAAAATTGAAGGGCTGTGCTGACAGTTTATTTTCTTGCAATACACGGACTAAATACCTTAATCTATAAAATAAAAACGCCATAGGTTTATGTTTAAATTGTTGCGTTGTTCATTTTATAGTATTGTTTTTTTATATTGAAAAGAGCTAAGAGGTTGTATTTGGTTAAATAGTCTATGATTTTTAATATTTTTGAAAAAATGAAAACTCTAAATAAATACATTGATTGGCGTTTGATGTTTTTAAAGTTAATTGCAATATTTTTTAATTAAATCAAAAGCAGTCCCAATTCCTAACTCTCCTGCAATTTTTAAATCTAAACATCCTCCGTTTTTGTCTTTTGATTTGTGTTTTGCAATACCCCTATTATAATAAGCTTCCTCATAATTTGGATTTAATTCAAGAGCTTTGTTATAGTCGATTATTGCTCCTTTGTAGTCTTCTATAATACTTTTGACAATACCACGGTTATTATAGACTTCTGCATCATTTGGATTGAATTGGACAGCTTTATTATAGTCGATTATTGCACTTTTATAGTCCTTTAGCTCACTTTTAGCAAGGCCTCTATTAAAGTATACTTCTGCATCATTAGGGTTTAATTCAATAGCTTTGCTGTAGTCTGCTATTGCTCCTTTGTGGTCTTTTAATTTATTTTTAGTAACACCTCTGTTATTATATACTTCTGCATCATTTGGCGTTAATTCGATTGCTCTATTATAGTCAGCTATTGCTCCTTTGTGGTCTTTTAATTTATTTTTGGCAAGACCTCTATTATTATAGGCTTCTACATCATTCGGGTTTAATTCAATAGCTTTAGTATAATCGTCAATTGCTCCTTTATAGTCTTCTATGTTGCTTTTTGAGATGCCGCTATTATAAAATTCTTCCGCTGTTTGACTAACAATAATACTCTTACTAAAAATTATTATACAAAATATAAAAAGTCTCATTTTCATTGTATTTTTAAGTTTAGCAAATATAAAGATAGGAGTAGTTATTTTTTTTAGCTACTGAAAATGGAAAAATTGAAACTTATCAGCAAAAATTCTCTTTTAGCTTTAAAAAATAAAGCATGCAGAGTATCTTTGAAAAAATCAAAGCCAAAAAATCTAAAGGTTTTTAATTGATTAGTTTAAGTTAAACCTCCTCAACACGTTTGCCCATGGTATCAGCCTTAATGTTGACAAATCCTTGTTCGGTCATCCATTGATCATTGAAAACTTTACTCATATAGCGAGAGCCATGATCAGGAAAAATAACCACAACATTGCTATTTTCATCAAAATGACCTTGCTCAGCATATTGTTTAACTGCTTGGAAGGCTGCACCCGATGTATAACCAACAAATAGACCTTCTTTTAAGGCAATTTCTCTTGCGGCGTGTGCACTATCTTCGTCAGAAACTTTTTCAAAATAATCTATAATATCAAAATCTGTAGCTGATGGAATGAGGTTTTTTCCTAAACCTTCAATGCGGTAAGGATAAATTTCATTTTCATCAAATTCTTTGGTTTCATGATATTTTTTTAAAACAGAGCCAAAGGCATCAACTCCTAAAATTTTAACTTCTGGATTTTGTTCTTTTAGATATTTAGCTATACCAGAAATGGTTCCACCTGTTCCGCTACAAGCAACTAAATGCGTGATTTTACCTGCTGTTTGTTGCCAAATTTCAGGACCAGTCGAGAGGTAATGCGCATCAATATTTAATTGATTAAAATATTGATTGATATAGATTGAGTTTTTTATTTCCTTATTCAAACGTTTTGCGACATTATAATAAGAACGTTCATCTGATGCAGAGACATGGGCAGGACAAACATAAACTTTTGCACCCAAGCTTTTTAACATATCAATTTTATCTCTTGAAGACTTAGAACTAACAGCTAAAACGCATTCATAACCTTTAATGATGCTAACCATCGCTAAACTGAAGCCAGTGTTGCCAGATGTCGTTTCTATAATGGTATCTCCAGGTTTTAGAAGGCCTTTGCGCTCTGCCTCTTCAATAATATGTAAAGCAATTCTATCCTTGGTTGAATGCCCTGGATTAAAAGCTTCTACTTTAGCGTATATGTTTCCCTTGATATGTTCGGTAACTCTGTTAAGTCTAATTAGCGGTGTGTTGCCAATCAATTCTAAAACATTTGAATATACATGATTACTCATAGTGTTGTTAGTTATAGTAGTAGTCATATTAAAATAACTCGGCAAATATACAAATTATTTTTTTATTCCTTCCAAGTCCAACAAAAAACTCCATTCTTTGGCGACTTCTTTTAATGACTCAAAACGACCTGAAGCCCCGCCATGACCAGCTTCCATGTTGGTATCTAGAAAAATTAAATTTTTATTTTTGTCTTGATCTCTTAATTTTGCAACCCATTTGGCAGGTTCCCAATATTGAACCTGCGAATCATGCAGGCCAGTACTTACATACATATTTGGATACATTTGGTTTTTCACATTGTCATAAGGCGAATAAGATTTCATATAGTCATAATATACTTTATCATTAGGATTGCCCCATTCGTCATATTCAAAAGTGGTTAATGGAATCGAGTCATCAAGCATAGTCGTAACCACATCTACAAAAGGAACGCCAGCCACAATACCATTATAAAGCTCTGGCGCCATATTAGCAACCGCACCCATCAATAGGCCACCAGCAGAACCGCCCATAGCGTATAAATGTTTTGGAGAAGTATATTTTTGGGCAATTAAATGTTTTGAACAATCTATAAAATCGGTAAATGTGTTTATTTTTTTTAATAACTTACCATCTTCATACCATTGTCTACCCATATCTTCGCCACCTCTTATGTGTGCAATGGCAAAGACAAAGCCCCTGTCAATCAAACTAAAACGAGCCGGGCTAAACGTACAACTCATAGAATAGCCATATGAGCCATAAGCATATTGCAAAATTGGATTTGAACCATCTAGTTTAAGCCCTTTTTTATAAACTAAGGAAATTGGAACTTTTGTTCCATCTGCTGCAGTTGCCCAAATGCGCTTTTCTTCGTAGTCATCCTTGTTGAATTTGCCATCTGGCACTTCCACCTGCTTCAAAAGTTTTGATTTTTTGCTAACCATGTCGAATTCTAAAACCTGCGCAGGCGTTTTCAGCGACTGGTAACTATACCTTAAAGTTGTGGCATTAAAATCTAAATTTGTGCCTATGCCTGCAGTATAGGTCTCACTATCAAACGGTAAGTAGTAATCTTGCGATTTGTCCCAACTCATCACACGAATCTTATTTAGACCATTTGTGCGTTCTTGTAAAACTAAAAATTGATTAAAAATCTCAAAACCTTCTAATCTCGTATCAACTCTATGCGCTATAACATCTGACCAATTACTCATATTTGTGCTGGCCTCAGGTGTTTTCATCATTTTAAAATTCAACGCTTTATCTTTGTTGGTTAAGATATAGAAATGATTTTGAAAATGTTCCACATCATATTCTAAGTCACGTTGTCTTTTTTGAAAAAGTTTAAATTTTTCATTTGGTTTAGAAGCTTCCAAATATTGATATTCAGAGGAAACAGTTGAACTGACAGAGATAAAAAGATACTTCTCTGATTTTGATTTGCCTAAACTCATGTTGAAGGTATCATCTTTTTCTTCATAAATTAATTCATCTTTTGCTGTGTCACGACCCACAATGTGCTTTTTTATTTGATGCGCGCGCAAAGTTTCTAAATCTTTACCCACATAAAAAAAAGTTTGCGAATCAGCAGCCCATTCAAAATCACCTTCTACTTCTTTTATTTCATCAGTTAGCATTTTGCCGGTTTCTAGGTTTTTTATTTTTACATCATAAATTCTTCTGCTGACAACGTCAGTTGCAAAAATCGCTAACTTATTATCAGGGCTGATAGAAAAATTACCTAAGCTGAAATAAGCATGGCCTTTTGCTAAATCATTGCAGTTAAATACAACCTCTTCTTTGGCTTTCAAATCGCCTTTTTTTCTCACGTAAATCGGATATTCTTTCCCTTTTTCATATTTCGTTTGATACCAATAGCCATTGTAAAAATAGGGTACAGACTCATCATCTTCCTTCATTCGTGCTTTCAATTCTTCAAACAAAGACTTTTGAAAATCTTTGGTATGGGCAGTCATTTTATTATAATAATCATTTTCTTTATTCAGATAATCAATCACTTCCGGATTCTCTCTTTTATTCAACCAAAAATATGGGTCTAAGCGATTATCACCATGTATTGTTAATGTGGTGTCTATTTTTTTACAATCAGGGGGTGTTAGATTTTGTGCCATTTGTGTTGTTTTTTCTTTGCAGGCCGCAAAAATAGTGCAAATTAAAATTAAAATTGAAGTGGTTTTCATAAAATAAATGCTTTTGATTTAATAATCTTCAAATATAGAAAAATGATATGAATTATCAAGTTTTTTAGTTTAAAAATTGCACCTATTAGAATTTATCCGACAGGTTTAGAGCCATTTTAAAAAAAGAATTTTTCTGCCTCTGCAATAGCTTCTGGTTTGCCAACGTCTATCAGCCGATCACCACTATGATCAAAACCTAAAATTTGATGGGTACTCATTAATTCCAGATAACTGGTTGTGATAGAAAATTTTCCATGGCGCGGCAGATAATTAAATATAGCAGGATTAATGATATGAATACCGCTAAACGCTAAGGGTTTGTGATTATTTATTTCACCAATCACCTCGTTAGTCGAAAAATTTTTCCATCCTTTAAGTTGGTTTTTATCATCAAAAAAGAGTTGTCGAGCGCTTTTTCTTTCGCTAACGGCTAAAGCGACTAAAGGCTTTTTGGTTTGATAAAAATCAATAAATTTAAATAAATCAAGATTGGTCAAAATATCTACGTTCATGACCAAAAAAGGTGAGTCGCCTAAAAGATCTTTTGCTTTCACTAAGCCACCGCCAGTTTCTAACACCTCGTTAGTTTCATCAGAAATGATAATTTCTAAACCAAAATTATTATTTTTAATGTAGTCAATAATCTGATTGCCAAAATGATGAATGTTAATGATCACTTTTTCAATGCCATGTTTATTGAGATATTTCAAATTATGCCCCAAAAGTGGTTGACCATTCACTAATGCTAATGCCTTTGGATGAAAATCAGTAAAAGGTTTCAAGCGTGTGCCTAGACCAGCAGCAAAAAGCATAGCGGTTTTTATTTTTGTCATGGCTTGACCCAATTTTCTTGATTGTTGTGCGATAGAGTGATTTCAATGTCTTTATATCTTGCTTGTAAGAATTTAGCGGTTTGTTCTGCAGCAAAAACAGAGCGGTGTTGACCACCAGTACAACCAAAATTTATTTGTAAATGCTCAAAACCTCGAGACAAATAATTATCTACATTTATGCTCACTAATTCATAAATACTTTTTAAAAAATTCGGCATTTCAGTTTCGTTTACTAAAAAGTCTTTTACAGGTTGATCAAGGCCAGATAGAGCTTTATATTTTTCGATCCTGCCAGGATTATAAATACCTCTGCAATCAAAGGCAAATCCACCACCATTGCCACTATCATCTAATGGGTAACCTTTTTTATAAGAAAAACTATTGATATTAATTTGAAGTTTGGTCATTAAATGATTATTTTTTGATGAGTTGTTCTATTGTTTTTTTTCCATCGTTGGAAATGATAAATTTAATTAATCGATCTATTTCGGGATAGGAGATGAGCAGATTTTGTTTCACTAAAAGTTCTAAATTGTTGAAATGAAGAATAATGCTCTCCAAAAAATGAACTTTTTTCTCTACTAATCCTCTTAGGCCATAGGCACCCAATAATTGTAAAAACCTCAATATTAAGGACATATTGTATTGTTTCTCAAATTGTTCTGCAGTAATAAAATCTTGTTTAATAAAAATATTGGCATAATCATTTTTGAGTTGAATTTGCCATTCTTCCGACAAATTAGCTTTGGCTTGAAAAAGGAGCGAAACTAAATCATAGCCCAAAAAGCCTCGCATACCACCTTGAAAATCGATAAAATAGGGGCAATCATTTTTTATAAAAATATTTCTAGCTTGGAAGTCACGGTATAAAAAGAAATCGCTTTCAAAAGACTTTATTTTTTCTGAAATTTGAAAAAATTCTGCAATTAATTGACTCTTTTTATAGGGGATATTTAGCCTTTCCACAAAAAAATCTTTAAAATAAAATAGGTCATTTAGAACTTGTTGATTATTAAAAGCTTGAAAATCATAGCATTTTTCGTAATCAATAATCCCCTTAGTATGTATTTGTAATTTTGCTAATTGTGATAGGCTATTTTGGTATAGTTTATAAGCATAATCACTAAATCCCTCATTTAGTAAGACATTAAGTAGAGAAGAATCACCAATATCTTCTTGTAGATAAATTGTGAAATCTTCATTAACAGCTATTACGATTGGCACATTGACTTCACTTTTATTAAAAAGATCTGCAAAATAGATAAAAGATTTGTTTTCTTTAACAAATTCACTTTCAGTTAATATATAGCTATTTGTGGCGGTAAAAATTCTATAATAGCTTCTATTTGATCCACTGTTGGTAATGGGAATTATATGCGAGATTTTTTCTCTTATTCGGTTTTTTAGGAATAATTCAATTTTTAAGGACTGCAAAAGACAAATATTTGGTGTAAAGATAGAAAATATAACAAACAAAAAAAACGCCAAATTTTTATTTGGCGTTTTAGTTCAATGCGGTAATCTATATTTATCTGATAACTTCTACTCTAGTTGCCATCATACCTTTTTTACCTTCTTCCTCTTGGTAGCTTACCTTGTCGCCTTCATTTAATGTTTGCGACTTCATACCTGAAACGTGAACAAAGATTTCTTTACCAGTTTCGTCGTTTGTAATGAAACCAAAACCTTTGGCATCATTGAAAAATTTTACAGTACCTGTACTCATAATTGTAATAAAATAATTAATAAAGTGCAAAGGTATGTATTAAAATAATACAAATCACAAAATCAAGCATTTATTTTACAAAATATAGAAAATAAATCCAAAGGATAGTAAATTAGCCCTTAAAAGTTCGTTCCCCAAAGTTTCATTTTTATAGAATGGCGTATGGGTATAGGCAACGTAGACATTCCATGTATTATAGCCAATGGCTAAATAGTTCTGCCAAGTCAATCTGGATAGATTGTCCTGGTTATTGAATGATAGATCTGCTGATGTACTATTATTTGTAAGCGTAGTTTCACTAAAAAAATTATAAGTCAGTTTTGTTCCAACGTGAACTCTAAAAAAAACATGTGATGCTAAAGTTGAATTGCGCCATCTAAATTCTATAGGAGCTTCGACTAAAAATTGGTTGATGTTTGTTTTTGAAAAACCATTTGATAGGCCATTCATCGCTGGTAATATAAAAGAATTGATGCGCAAGTAGCCCAATCCTAAGCCTGGAGCTAAGGCAAAATGTCTGTTTTTTGAGAGTGCTATATCTCTTAAAAAGCCTGTACTTAAGCCAATGGACAGCATATTTTGGTCTGACCCAGTTGGTCTATTTAAAAACACATTATGTGATAACGCTATATAAAATTGGTCTTCTCTATATTTTTTAGCCCAAGGTACTTTGACTGAATCAATAGTTTTTTTTGTTTCTACAACATCTTCTTGAACGTTTTCTTGAGCTAAAGCATTAGCTGAAAACAGAAATATAAAAATAATAAAAAGAATTGGACTTTTCAAAATATCGGTTTTAAACTGCAAATAAACAAAAAAAGGAGCATTAATTGCTCCTTCTTTATGAAATATAAGTTATTATTTAATCAAAAACACTGCCTTGAATAGTTGTATAATTCACTTTATACTGTTCAGCTTCGCGTAACTTCTGTTTTACCTCAGTTACTAAACCCATCTTAGAGTTTTCATCTACTTTTAATGCAGCAATCATGGCAGGTTGAATTTCTGGTGGACGTTGTGCACGTTCATTGCGCACAAATTCCAAAATGTCACTTGGTTGCGATGGTCTATCTCCCAATTGAATAACTTCCCCAGAACCATAACGTTGTCTATATCTTTGATGCGGTTTACCAATATAGATGGTCATCACGCGATCTTTTTTACCTAATTTAGACACTTGATCTGCTTTTGGTAATTTGTTTTCTACTATAAGTTCGGTATCACGCATAACGGTAGCTACCATGAAGAAAAACAAAAGCATGAACACGATATCTGGTAAAGATGCTGTACTCACCGCAGGCACTTCGCCTGATTTTTTCTTTTTAAATACTGACATATCTTTATCTTATTTAGAATTAACCTCTTTGTGCATCAGCTTCAGATAATTTCTGAGGATAGACTTTTTGTATATCTTCAATCATCACTTTTAGCTTTTCTTTTAAAGCCTCATCTTTGGTTTGAGGATCTTCAAATTTGGCTTCCAACTCTCTAAAAGTTCTGTTGTAAGTAGCCTTCGCGTAGCGATCTCGCAATTCATAATATGCTGCTAAAATTTCGTTTTGAACAGAAACATAGGTTTTATAATTTGTTTCGGCATCATTCATTAAAGAAACAACAGCCTTATCAGGGTTATCAGATTTTTTTGGATCCTTTAAACCAGCACAAACATTACACGAACCATCACCATTGTTGTCAATAAAATCAATAGCCGCTTGTTTTAAATCTTCAAGTTCCATCAATTCGTTATTGACTAACAATTGGTTGTTTCTGTTAACCATAACCAAAAAGATGTTTTTTTCCTTCATTTCTAAAGGCTTTTCTTCCGTTTCATCAATTGGTGGTAACTTTCTGTTCAAACCCTTGTCTGTTTCAATGGTAGTTGTTACCAAGAAAAAGATAAGTAGTAAGAAAGCGATGTCAGCCATAGAACCAGCATTTACTTCTGGTGGTGCTCCTCTTCTTGCCATAATTTAGATTATTTTTTTAATTTCCAAAAACTTGTATAGAACATCAAGCCTATTGCAATTGCAGCTAAGATATAAAACATAAATAAGCCCGCACTTGTTAATCTAGAATCTAAGGCAGTGGCCATAACCGTACCATCTCTCGCCACAAATTCTTCACTACTTCCTGTAGCTAAACCAACTAAAAAGATTGCAATAAATATGCCAAAATACATGAGCGTTTTCTTTAGACTTGGACTTTTTAAAAGTGTCATCACTGAATAATATAGTGCCAAACCAGTTGATATAAAAAGTGCTAAATATGACAAAACAATCATTGGTGTAATCATGCCACCATCTGCTTCATCAGACATGGCAATCGTTATCCAAAATATAGTTGATAGTGCAAATAAAATCATTGCACCAATCCTTGTTATTTTTTTAAGTTGCATAATAAACTTTGATTATTTTTTTTGTAAATCTGACAAAATATCAACTAATGCGATAGAAGAATCTTCCATATCGTTTACAATAGCGTCAATTTTTGCAATAATATAATTGTAGAATACTTGAAGTACCATCGCAACAATTAAACCAAATACTGTAGTTAAAAGTGCAACTTTAATACCTCCTGCTACAAGAGATGCATCCATTGTACCTGCTGATTCAATTTTATCAAATGCCTGAATCATACCGATTACAGTACCTAAGAATCCTAACATCGGCGCAAGCGCAATAAACAAAGAAATCCAAGACACGTTTTTCTCTAATTGACCCATTTGTACACCACCGTAAGCCATAACAGCTTTTTCAGCAGCTTCTACACCATGACCAGAGCGTTCTAAACCTTGATAGAAAATTGAAGCCACAGGACCTGCAGTGTTTCTACAAACATCTTTTGCGGCATTAACACCACCTGATTTTAGTGCATCTTCTACATCTGCAATTAGTTTTTTAGAATTTGTTGAAGAAAGATTTAAATAAATGATTCTTTCTATTACAATGGCTAAACCAAAAATTAAACATAAAAGTACAATACCCATAAACCCTGGACCACCTTCAATAAAACGTTTTTTCATTTCTTGTGTAAAGCTTAATTCCTCTGCTGGTGCTTCTTCTGTTGCTTCCGCTGCAGCTTCTTCAGCTGCCGGTGCTGCTACTTCCGCTGGAGCTGCTTGTGCAGTTGTGTCTGCTGGCGCTGCCGCTTCAGTTGTTGCTTCTGCTGTGGTCTCTTCTTGTGCTTGTACAAAGTTCATTGACATCAAGCATACAATGGCTAAAATTGAAAAAAATCTTCTCATGTTTTTGATCTTTAAATTATAAATTTTGAATGTTAAATAATGTGCTAAATTATAAATATTTTTTAATAAAAAAATTTTTCTATTAAAAAAATATGCGAATATGATGATTTTGATTAAAAATTACCAAGCTAATGTAATTAATTTGAAGACTAATGATTTGATAAACAAATGATTTTTCGCCTTTAATAAAACTAAGTGGGGCTTATTATTTTTATGTTAAATTTTATTTTGCTTCGTTATTGTCTATTTCACAACATTTATGGAAGGCTGCTTTATATTGATTGATATATTACTAGACATCATTATAGATTATATTTTAGGATAATATAGTTAAACTTGCAAAATATATTCAGTAAGTCCTTGGTCATGCTCTAAATTCATTTTTTTTCGCAAACGATATCTTTTGATTTCAACGCTACGCACAGAAATATTTAGTAGTGGGGCAATTTCTTTAGAATTTAGATTAATTCGTAGATAGGCACATAGCCTCAAATCATTGGGCGTAAGTGTAGAATGTAATTGCTTCATTTTTTTTAAAAAATCATTGTCTGCTTTATCAAAGGCTTCTTTAAAAATATGCCACGTATCATCTTCTTTTACATCTTTATTTATTGAAGAAATTATACGTTTTATTTTGCTTTTTTCGTTAATATCCTCACCATTTTTCAAATCTTCTTTGATGATATTAAGGAGCTCTGTTTTTTTAATTAAATTGAGGTTGGAAATGGCTAGTTCTTTACTTTTTTTGTCCACATCAAGGGTTAATTGCTCATTTTGGTATTTCATCAGTTCTCTCTGATTTTCTAGTTCTTTTAACTCTAGAAGTAAATTGTTTTCCTCAATGATTTTCTCATGTCTTTTATCGTGATAGTGGTTATAAAATTTATGTGTAAAATAGCCCATTAACAATAAAAGAAATAAATATAAAGCTTTAGCCCAAGTATTAAAATAAAACGGTTGCTTGATGGTAAACTTATAGGCAACAGTTTTGTCTATTAATTGATGAGAAATTTTTCCCTTGGCAAAAAAGGTATAATCTCCTGGAGGTAAGTTATGGAACTCAATATTTGGCTGCGTTTGCCATCTACTCCATTTTTGACTATAACCTTCTAAAAAATATTGATATTCAGCATTTAGATATTTGTTATAAAAAGGAATTGATAAATTAAACCTTAAGTGATTATCTGTAGAGTTTAGTTTAATATTATCTGCAGTTGGCAATGTTTTTTCTTTTTGGTTGGCAGTAATCAATTCAATATATGAAATTAGCAATTTGTTTTGCCCTAATTTAAGTTCTTTTGGATTGATGACATAAAAGCCATTTGTAGTGCCAATTAAATATTCATTATTACCAATATAACTTAAATTTTCATAGCCTGGCATACTATTAGTGACTTCAGAAGTAATAGATAAACTTTGCTTAATATATTGGTCCGATAATTTGCCTAAGGTAAAATAATGAATATAATTTTTGGTAAAAAACCACAATTTATTATTTTGGTCTACTATCATTTTACCAGTGGTGTAGACATCACTTTTAAACAATTGATTTAAGTAGGTTTCCTTGACAAACTCCTTGTTTTTATATTGGAAAACGCCTGATTCAGAGGCATAATATATTTTTTTGTTATATTTAACTAAACCTGAATTTTTTCCTTTTCGTGGCTTTTCTAAAAGTTTATAACGTTTAATTTGTTCATCAACCAAATCGAGTAGAAATAGGCCTTTATACTCATGATTAACAATTATTTCACGGTTAGAATTAATTTCAAAATGCTTCGCAGAATGATTAAATCCCTTTATTTTTTTTTTGTAAACCCATTGGTTGTTTACTTTTTCTAATAGACCTAAACCATTGTACTGCCCTTGAATAATCTTATCTTGTAAAACTTCAAATTTCCATGTGCCATTATCATTAAAAAGACTTTTTGAAGAAAAGTTGTTGATGATAAGTGTCCCTTTATCATGACCACAAAACAGGGTATTGTCATGCACAAACAAAGACCAAACTTGTCCCTTGGTACCATTAACTAATAAAAACTTATCGTTAGAAGGATATTTTTTATAGAATAGTCCTTGATTGGACCCAATATACAAATTATTTTGATGAAAGATAGAAGTATATACTGTACCGATTTGGCCAGTTTCATCTACAAAACTTCTAATTGGTGATTGGTAGTTGATACAATTGATGCCATTATCTAAACCAAGCCAAATATTTTCATCAATATCTTCAAAAATAGACAAAACAGTGTTATTAATCAATCCATTAGACTGATTAATCTGATTAATTATTTGCCCATTTTTATCTAAAATAATGAGGCCTTGAGAAATAGTGCCAATGGCAATTAATTGATTTTTTAGGAGTTTTGCACTATAGATTTCCCCGTTTTTAATTAAATCATCTGCCTGCGTTTGAAAGGGCTTTATTTGATTATTCTCAAAAATATAGATGCCGTTCTGTTGAGAAAAAAGGTAATTTTTTTGATTTATTTCTAAGCTATTAATGATTCTATCATCATTAATAATTGGGTCTGAAAGTACTAATTTAGATTTGTTATTTTCTATTTCAAAAACACCTGTCTTATTTTGATAAAATAAACCTGAGGATGTAGTAAATAACCGGTTGATGCGGTCTTTAGGTTGGATGATGTTTATTTGGTTTGTAAGGCTATTATAAACATAAATTTTATCAAGTGATTGAAAAACAACCCAGTGATTGTAAGAAATTATCTCCCAAAATTGCTCGTCATCTGCGATTTTGTCCTTTATAGGCTTTGATAAATCATGATACTCTAAAAGGCCTTTTGCAGATTTAGACCAATAGCCAAAGGTCATAAATGCGCCAGTATAAATTCGATCATTGATACATTTTACCGATCGAATGATGGTTTGATTGGGTGAGGTATAAAGTTTAAAATCAGCACCATTATATTCTAGCAAACCATCATTATTCGCAAAATATAGAAAGTGATTAGAATCTTGACTTATCATCCAATTTTGATTCCCTGCTTTGTAATCTTTTGCTGTAAAATTAATGATAGGAGGTAACTCTTGCCCAGTCATATAAAAGCAAGTAAATAAGAAATAATAATATATTTTATTAAAATTCATTGATTGTTTAAAAATGTAAATATATAAAAAAAACCTTGTTACAAAATTGCGACAAGGTTTTTAAAATTAATTAACTATTTTTAAAATTATTTTTTAATAAATTTAGCTGAAGCTGTAACACCTTCAATCACTGACGTTACTACATAAATACCAGCTGGTAATTGATTAATGTTAAGACGGCTAAAGGTTTCGTTTGGCGAAACAGTTAATACGTTTTGACCAACCATGTTAACGATAGATATATTTTCTATAACACCTTTGGCATTGATGTTTAAAACATCATTAGCTGGATTAGGATACATGCTGAATTGTGACAGTTCATTTGTAGCTGAACTTAAAGTATTTTTGTGGAAGTATAGATTGTCAAAATATAATTCTAATGCTTGACCATCATTTGCTCTTGCCGCAGTTATAACTATTTCTTTAATAGAACTTCTAGCTAAATTAGGCGGATTAGATGCCGCTATAAAATCAGCTAAAGGGACATCTAATGATACCCAAGCGCCACCCTGAGGTGTTGGCACAGTTTGAATTGCACTTGTTTCGCCGTTTTGTGTTGCATGATTTGACAATTTAATGCTCAAAGCCTGACCTGTAAGAATTGGGTTTGCTATCCAATAATCCATATGGAAATGGGTAAACGTTGATAAATCATTATAAGAGCCAAGGACAATTCCAGCAAAAACTTTTCCTGCTGTAAAATTTATTCTTTTTGTTGCATTACCTACAATTGAAACATCACTGATTGTTGCAGCAGAAGGCCCCCAATCTGCTCCCCAAGTTGGTACAGCGATATTGGCATAGGCGTCACTAAAAGCTGAAATGACATCAGCAACAGGACGTGCTGGAGGCGTTGACGCAGCCGTGGCTGGACCAGCTGGTGGCGGAGGTGCCGTTGTGATTTCTAAAGAAACGTTGTCAATACCAACAAAACCAGTTGCATGACCCATATCAAAAATAATTCTACTCGTAGGACTAGAGAAATTAGAAGTTAATATCACCTCAAAAACCTGAGAAGTTGTTGTTAAGGTAACCGATTGTGTTGCAGCTGTCCATGGATCTTGAGCAAGTCCTATACCAGCAATCAAAGGTCTAGTGGTGTCAGAGAAAGCGGTAAATTTTAACTTGTAGCTTACTCCTGAAGTAGGAATACTTAAAACATGGCTCAGATTAACTGCAAATGGCTGTCCAGCGACTAATACATTGGCAGCGTTGTATTTATTACCGCCCTCTGTTACTACATTAAGCGCATTACCTGACCATCCCGTTGGTCCACTTTCAAAATCACCATTGGTGATTAAATTTTGTGATATTCCCAATAAAAATGAGAAAAAGGAAATAAATAAAGTAAATTTTTTCATATTGTTAAAAATTAATGATTTATAATTATATTGTTACAAAAGTACTATTGAATTTTTTACATTCATCTATTTTTATGAAATATTAACTATACAAAGCAAATAAATAATTTAATTACTGAAAATCAAATATTTAATCAATTTTTATCTCTAATTATAACGATTTCGTATAGGTATTGTATAGGTAATTTATTTAAAAGTTGGTGTTAAGTATACAATTAGGCTAGTTCATTTTACAATAATGCGGACATTAAGTGTCAAATTTGGAATTTTTTCTATTTAAATTCTTAGATTTGTATTTCTGTGGCTTTCTTTAGGTTTCTTTTTTAGCCATAATTGTAGGAACATTTTTGTAGTTATGGATCTTGTTTAATTGAAAACTAAATGCTGATATTGTTGAGATGCGAGCTGTCGTTTTTAATCAATATACTAAAATATTTCAGCCATTTATGAGGGCAAATGGCTTGCGCAATATCCTCTAGACCTGTTCATGATTATTTTTAAGGAAAGCAGATAGACATTCAATGAAGTATATAATAATACAATAGGTTTGCGTCTTTTTCTTAAGATATTTGCTTTTTTTCTTCCTGATTTATAGATATTGGAAATTTTAACTTAATTATCCATTAGACTTCGTTGTTTATCTGAAAATATAATATAAATATTTAGTTTGCTATCGAAATAGAAGCTTTATTGATTGAGAGAATATAATATTATATTGATATGCGATAATGTAGACTTCGATTTCTGTTGAACGCCAATAAATGCCTTTAAGAGAACAAGTGATTATCGGCTTTATTATTGAAATGTTTTTCGGCAATTATAGATTTTAAAACTTAATTTATTATAAATGAAATGTAAAATAAAAAAACCCCCTAAGTTTTAAACTTAGGAGGATTTTTATGAATCTTTTATTGAGTTTTATTTTTTAATCATTTTAAAGTTTTGAACTTGACCATTTTGTTCAACTCTTAAAAAGTAAATACCTGCGTTAAGTTCTTGACCTAAATTCATTTCAATTTCATTTTCAACTTGTTTGTTAAAAACTGATCTACCATTGATGTCAAAAATGTTTATTGATGCTAAACTTAAATCCATTAACCTCAAATTAAATGCTTGATTGAAAGGGTTTGGATAAGTTACGATGTCTTGATTATTGCTATTATTTAATGTAAAGTCTTCATCACTAGGCATGCTGGTTGGTGTTGATACAGTACAAGCATTTCCCCAAGCACCTACAACAGTATTAACAGTTGCTCTTACTCTTATAGTTATACTTGCATCCATTTGCGGTAATTGAGCTAATTGTGAAAAGGTCATAAAAGAATTAGCAGTATTTATATATTGAGGCGTGCCACCATTCATAATAACCTCAAATTCATAATTGCTTGCATTCATTACTGGTATGGCATTTAAAACCACACTACCTTCATTTGCTGGAACTGTCAGTCCGCATTGTGAGAATCTTAACTGTGTAATTTGAGTTGCTGTAAATACATTACAGGAAACGCCATAAGGTTGATACAATCCATTTACTTCAGCTCTAACTCTTAAACCAATTACGCTTGATAAACCTGGGATGGCTGACAATTGAGAAAAGTTAAAAAAAGAATTTGATGTTGTAATAACTTCTGGCGTTCCACCGTTGATGGTTACTTCGAATTGATAATTTGTAGCGCCTGGAATAACATTAGCATTAAATCTTGTTGTTGGCCTATTAGGAACTATTAAACCACATTGCGTTTGTCTTATTCTTGTTAAAACAGGAGGAACTTTATAGAAGTATAGATTATCAAAATAGAAATCTAAAGACTGCCCGTTATTTGCTCTAGCAGCAGAGATAACTATTTCTTTAATAAAGTTTCTAAGATTTGAGCCACCCCCAGCTACAGTGAAATTATTTAAAGGCACATCTACAGATACCCATTGGCCACCTTGAGGTGCAGGTAAAGTTTGAATAGCACTAGTTTCATTCATTTGATTGGCATGATTAGATAATTTAAATCCTAAAACTTGACCAACAAGGATAGGATTTGGAATCCAATAATCTATGTGGAAATGCGTATATGTTGACAAATCATTATATGTTGGCAGTACAATACCCGCGAAAGTTTTACCCGCTACCATATTTATTCTTTTGGTTGCATTACCTGCTATGACAACATCAGTGATAGGCGTAGCTTCAGGACCCCAATCTGCTCCCCAAGTGGTTACTGGCGACTCCGTGTATGCTCCACTAAAAAATGCTAGAACATCTGCAGGATTTCTTAACGGAGGTGTTGGTGCAGCTACTGTAGGTCCTGCAGGTGGCGGCGGTGGCGGCGGTGTATTATTTAATTCTAGAGCAACGTTATCTATAAAAAAACTAACATTGCTATTTCCTCCTTCAAAACCAAGTTTCATTGAGCCATATGTTTGACCTACGGTAAATGTAACTTCATAGTTTGTCATCATGGTTGTAATTGTATAATCCTGCACAGCAAGAGCAGTAAAGCCCCCACCATTTTCTCCAAAAAACAATCTCAATGGACGATTACTCGCTGCTCTAGCAGAAAAAGAAATTTTGTAAGATTGACCAACGGTTAGTTGACCAATTTGTCCAGGTGTTAGTATTTGATTTAATTGTAGCCACCAAGTATCACCACTTGGACCAGCTATACTAGTTACATTAGCTTCATTGTTATCTGCATTTACCACGGCAGTGACACCTAGCCAACCAGCGAAAAATGTTTCCCACCCAGTTAAACCACTACTAAAGTCACCATTGGTGACAATGTTTTGTGAAAATCCTATCTGAAGTAGGAAAATCGAAATAAAAATACTTAGTTTTTTCATTATTGTAAAAATTAAGGGTTAAAAATTATATAATTGTAAATTTAGAGTTATTTGGTTTATTAAATATATCATAAGCTGTTATTAAACCTATACATTTTCATGCTTTTTTAATTCATTAAATATGAATTGATTAAAACGACGATGTGCTTTTTACTTTAATTTTGTATAGTTTATGTATAGGTGTTTTATTCAAATTTAATAAGAAGCATTCAGTTTTTTATGGTTATTAATTTTTAATATTGGTAATATTAAGTCAAATAGTTGATTTTTAAAATAATATTACAAATTTAGTGGTTCATTTATGCACTATTAGAACTTAAAATATGCGGTAATCAGCTATAAAAAAATAGTAATATCATTTACAATTGAATTTTTATTATCATTATAAAAATCGTAAAGTAGCATGTTATTTAATGAATAGTTTTTTAACTTGTTTTTTGTTAGATGAATAAACCTGCAGAAGATATATGCCTTTTTGTAAATGATTGATAGCAATTGAATGGTTATCTCTTTTAGATTGCAGAACCAAATGACCTAGTAGGTCATAAATTTCCACGGCGTCTAATGTTGCTGTGGATTTAATTTTTAAAAAGTCTTCAGCTGGATTCTCAAAGGAAAAATCAATAGTGCCTTTTATGTTTTCTAATTCAAGAATACAATTATTTCCTACTTGATAGGTGTAATAACTGGTTACTGCGAATCCACCAGCATAGGCAAATTTAACGCCGTAAGTGATATTTTGACCAGGGGCTAGATTGGTTACGGTATGTGTAAAAGTATTGCCAACTACTTGCGTCATTGGTATTTCTTGAAAAGGATTTTGTCGCCATAAAATAGCAACTACACCAACTAAATTTTGGTCTAACAAAGTATAAGTAATTTTTACACTGTTGCCCAACGTTTCATAATTGTATTGATAACCAGTTGAGAAACTGCCTTGCTGGGCCTGATTGGAAGTTCCTGAGCAAGCGATGACTGCTGTTGTTGTAGCATTAATAACAATAGGATTATTAGGCGCATTGTTTCCTGCAGCATCACTAGCTGTTACAGTGAAAACATAGCCAGTATTAGGGTTTAAGTTAGAAATGACGATAGATTTTTGAACACCGGAGGGACTTGCTGTTTGAATGTTTTGATTACCATAGGCCACGTTATAAAAAACACTACCACTATTGTCTTGTCCATTAACCAAAATTTCAATTGTGGAACTCGTGATTGTGCCCAAAGAAGCAGTAAAATTTGTTGGTGCTTCGGTATCTGGCGCTGTATTTTGATAAACTCTTACATAATCAATTTCCATTGTAGCTTGCGTGAAGCTAGTTGGAATGTTTCCAGCAACACCTCCCATTGCAATGTTTAACAACAAATATTGATTGGCTGTGAAAGGCCAAGTTGATGCGTTTTTAATTGGTGGATTGTAAGTATAAAAGGCCACACCATCTAACAAAAAAGTAATTTGATTTGGCGACCAATTCATGGAATAGACATGAAAATTATTGCCTAAATTATTAGCTATAGTTCCTCCATGATTTACAGTGTTTCCGAATGATGATGGCGTATGAATAGCACTTTGAATATATCCAGGGGGTTGTGAGGGCGTAATGCCATGTTCCATAATATCAATTTCACCACATGCTGGCCATGATGTTGTGCCGTGTGTTGAAGAAAAGAAGGCACCTGGTTCTATAATATTTTTACCTAGAAGCCATAGTGCTGGCCATGTGCCTTGATTGGTTGGTACTTTTGCACGTATATCAACTCTCCCATGCGTAAAGGCAAATTTGGAATTTAACCTGGCTGAAGTATATTGTTTTGTAAATCCTTGGCTGGTATACGGTTCTTTTTTTGCAGTAATTTTAAGGACACCGTTTTCTACAGAAGAGTTCGTTATTTCATTGGTATAATGTTGTTGCTCGCCATTATACCAGTTTCCTCCTGCTGGAATTTGTGTCTGATGATGCCAGTTGGTAGGATTGATAGCACCATTTGTGTTAAACTCGTCTGACCATACCAAATTATTATAAACCACATCAACCTGTGCGATACTAAATTGGCATGCGGCTAAAATTAAAAATATATACTTCTTCATATTTTAGTGGACTAGTGGTTATTTAAAAAAAAAAAATTTCTTGTATGCGCAAAAAGATTCATTTGTTGAACAAAACCCGCAGCCCGACTTGAACGGAGCTCTTTTATTGTTTTTTGAAAAACAATAAAAAGCGGGAGTGGAAGGCGGATTAGCTGCCCAAAAAACAAAAAATATCTTAAAACTTTAATTCTTCATTTTTGACCCATAGACCCCAATGAGCACCAACGTCTCCTTCAGGTCCAACTTTCCAAGATTCATCAAAAGATGAAAAATAGAAACTCTCAATGCCATGATGATTGTACCAATTTTGGGTGTCTATAAAGTATCGCATAGCATTTTCGTTAGTTGCAACTGCGCCTCTAAGCGAGCCACCTGCACTAGGCCAACCTGTTTCTGTGATGATGACGCGCTTTCCTTGGCCAGCGTGCTTAGCTGATTCAAACATACTTTGCATGTGTGCTAATGAATATTCAATTGGACAGCCTTCCCAATAAGGGTAGCAATTAGTCAAAATCACATCGCAAATTTCTGTTATTCTTGGGCGATGAGAAAATTCGTAATAGGCATCAACATAACCAACGGGAATATGCGGAACGGCGTCTTTTACGCGTTGAATATAGGCTAGTATTTGATCTTCCGTTAAATCGTTTCTATACATTACTTCATTACCAACGGCGGCTACATCTACCAGTCCTTCATGGGCTAATGCAATTAAACTTTCTATTTCTCTTTCGTTTAATTCTAAATCATTACCTAGCCATGCGCCAACAAGCGTTTTCATGCCATGTTTTTTTGCCAATCGCGGCACATGTTCGTTACCTTCAATACAAGAAAATGAACGCACCCACTTTGAAAATGGTTTTAAAATTTTTATGCGTCTTTCCACTTGATCTGCTGTGATGATGGATCCAGGTTGCTGCCCATCTTCGTAGATGCTAAAGCAAATGCCGTGCATACCTTTCTTAAGTGTTTTACGCCAGAGGGCTTCTAAACCTTCACGATTTAATTCACTATAATTAGGTGTTTGATAAGCTTCCTTGTAACTTGGAAAATTTTCTAAATGATCTTCTGAAAAATGATGACCTATTCTGTATGACATGGTTTTTACTTTTTTGAAATTTATATTTCGCCTCTTCTTGCTACTAATTCATCTTTAATTTCTTTTGCTCTTTTTTCATCTAAATTATACTTCCACATGATAAGTATGGCTATACCTGCAGTAACTGATGGAATAATAATGTCTGCTAATCTTAAACTGTACATTGTTTCTGCTGATTGTGAGGGTGCACCACCATCAAAACCAATCAATTTTAATACCAAACCACTCAAAACAAGTGCAAGCGCTTGACCTAATTTTACCATCCACCAATAAATAGCACCAAAAGTACCTTCTTTTCTCGGCATACCGTTTTCTAATTCGTCAAGGTCACATACATCTGCTGTCATGCTCATCATCAAAGTAAACAATCCGCCTAATCCAAATGCAATTAATGGTATTGGGAAAAATATCAACCATGGAATTTCATTAGACACATCAATGCTAAACCATGACATACCAATTTTATCCAAATAGGGATTTAGAAATTCAAAAATTGAACCTACACCATTGGTTAAGGATTTTGCAAAAGCGGTTTGATTGAATTGCGTATTTAATGAGGTATCAAAACCGAACCATTTTAATAAATAGCCAACAATTGAAATCGCGGTTGAAATGATAAATGCGGATCTTTTCCCCCATTTGTTAGCCATCCAAGTGATGATTGGAATAACTAAAAAGGCTGTTAATAATGCTGAAATTGTAGAAAACCAAGCAGGCCATGTTCCAGCCTCAGCATAACTACCATTGAACATGTAGAAAACAATGATAAACACACTAAAAGCGGCCACAATTTGAAAACCATTAAAAATTAAAAAGGTAGCGCCACAAAGCTTCATAAACGATTTATTTTGAGAAACTTGTTTCATACCTAGAAATAAATCTTTTACATTTGAAGCTAAAGTTTTTAAATTGATTTCTTTTCGATTTTCCATGTTTGAAGAGTCAATACCTTTACAGAATAGAGCTGGTAATATGCCTAAAATAATACATGCTGCGCCAACATAAAATGATAATTGATTAACACCTTCTGCTTGGGTAGCAAATACTTTAGGGTCTGCTATGATGACCCAAAACCAAGGCACAATCATCCAAGCGATTTGACCTATAGTTTGCGAAAATGCCATGAGGCGCGTTCTTTCATTATAATCAGAGGTCATTTCATAACCTAATCCAACTAAGGGTGTGGCATAAATGGTATTACCCGTTAAAAAAATTAATGAAAAAATCAAGAAATACCAAAAGTTATAGGTTTGTGAATCTTCTGGACTTAATTGCCAGAGTAGAATATAAAAAATACCACTTAGGATAGCACCAATAAAAATATAAGGTCTTCGTCTTCCCCAGCGTGAAGTGGTATTATCTGAAATAAAACCCATAATTGGGTCGGTTAATGCGTCATATATTCTAGGTAATCCGCCTAATAATCCTGCTAAAAACGGATCCATTCCAAAAGCTGTTAAAAGAAAAAAACTAAAAACACCAAGTGCTCCTGGCAATAGGTTAAGAACCAAATGTCCTGATCCAAAGGAAATCTTTTGGATGAAAGGCACCTTGTTGCGCGTATTTTCGGGTAAATGAGCCATATTTTAAGTTTTTTAGATTAGGTTAAGGTTGTTTGATAATTATTGTTTGCAAAGCTTTCGGGCTAATGCTCAACGTTTTGGTTTGGTTTTTTAGTTTGAGTTCAATGGCGTATGTTTCGTTGGTGGGGTTAAAAACAGCAACAGCAATGCTACCATCTGGGTTTTTAACAGCTGTAACTTCGATTTTTTCAGGTGCGTCTTGCTTAGATTTTGTAAGCTGAATGTCAGAAGCATTATTTTTTCGAGCTGGAAGCTTGGAAGGTTCGGGCTGGAAGCCCGATGAACATCCAATTCGCACCGCACCTGGTCGCATAAATTTACTAAAATGTGCCATGACGCAGTATAACGGTGTAAAATAGACTTCGTCTTTGTCTGGGTCAACAATCACAGGAGCGATGCACCAATTTTTAAACCAGTTTGGTCCACCTTGTTTGTTTAAAACCATGTTCCAGTCTACCCAACCATCTACGTAGTTGTTTAGGCAGCCAATAATATCTGCCGCATAGCGGTTAACAGGTGCATATTTCGGATGTAAGTGTTTGTCTTTGTCGCTTGCCCAGTCCCAGCCCCAATCGGTGGCTTCTTTTTTCCAATACCATTTGTCGTCTTGCCACACAGGTACTTCGGCATCAATGCAACCTTCGGTTTCAATTAGATATTTCTTTGGTGCTTTTTTGTGGGCATATTGTAAGGCATCAGCAAAATAATCATAAGTACTTTCATACCAGTGAATGGCTGTTCCTGCAAAATATTTAGAAGATTTTTCATCTCGATACATTTCATCGACCCATTCTTTTAATCCAGCACGGTTTTGATCATAGCCAAAAATTTTAACATCTCCCCATCCGTCTTTTTCAAGTTTTGGACCTAGATGAAATTCTACCAAATCGGTCATTTCTTTCGGTGAAAAGTGTGTGCTTTCCCAATTGTTTCCGTTGCCGTGTGGCTCATTAATGACTGTAACTCCCCAAATATCTATACCTTTTTCTTTATACGCAGATAGATATTTAGAAAAATATAAAGAAAACACATCATTATATGCTGGTAAAAGTTTGCCTCCTACCCAATGTTTATTATCCTTCATCCAAGGTGGTGCTGTCCATGGTGAGGCAATAATGTTGAAACCTTCAGACGAAATTTTTTTAGCATCTAAAATCATCGGTATCAAATCGTTCAAATCATCTTCAATGGTAAAATGCGCTAAATTCATATCATTCTCTACTTTTGCATAAGTATAATTACTTAATGAAAAATCGCAAGACGCGATATGTGTTCTTGTTAATGAATATTTTGCGCCGTTATCACCAAAATAAGCTTGTAATATTTTTTCTCTATTTTCTTTACCCAAACGATTTAATAATGATGCTGAAGCTTCGGTAAATGATCCACCAAAACCGGTAATGGTTTGAAAAGTTTCCTCTGGATTGAGGGTGATGACTATTTTATTTTCAGAAGTAACAAATTCATTAATATGTTTTAAGGCATTGCCACTTTCGGATGTTTCATAGACTTCAACTGTCATATCGTCGGTTTTACATTGAATTAAAGCACTAGCCAGTAGTCCATAAGCTAAAGTTTTGAAAATAAAAATATACTGCTGCAACTTCATGATAATAATTTATTGTTATTTATGCTGTCCTTGCAAGGCGTTTTCGAATTCTCTATTTGGTGGCATTTCTACAGCATCCAAAAGTCTTTTCAAATTCCCATTGAATGTCTTTTGAATAGTGTTGCCGTCTCGCTTCAATTTTTTGAAAACACCTTTGTCTACCAAATCCCAAATAGCATATTTTGCGTTGCCATCAACAGTGAGCAACCCAAAATGATTTTCAGAACCATTCGGATTTCCTGCATCTTTCCATGGCTCATCAAAAGCTTCAAAATAAAAGCAAGAGATTCCTTCTTTGTTTGTCCAATCACGCATTTTATGATAAAATAGCCCGGCCTTGTACTCATCTACCGCTTTGGAATCAGTGCTACCGTATAATTCATTAGAATACGTTGCCCAACCTGTTTCGCCAATGTGAATGGGTTTATCTATACCCAAACTTTGCATATATTTTTTTACGGCATTGAATTGTGCTTTTCCGCAATCAACTGACCTTTGCAATGCTAGATCTAATTGTTTTTCTTTAGAAAATTGAAATTCACTTTCAGAAATTCCCCAAAAAACTGGATGGTAATGGGTATCGTGCATCGGATAAGTATGCATTGATATATAATCTACCGCTTTTATCAATTCATTGAGTTCTTTGGTATGATATTCTTTATCGCCACCTCCCCAGGAAGCAAAATTATCTGAGCAAGTAATCCACAAATCTTTTGATAATCCACCCTTCTTTTTAAGATCTTGGAGATGATTTACCCATTTTAAAATTATAGAAGGTTGCACATAATAAGCTGTTGCCCATTTCACCATGGCTTCGTTTCCTACAGCAATTACTTTTATAATTTCTGGATATTTATTTGCCAGTTCTATAGCGTGTGCAATTTCGGCTGTGTTTCTTTCGCTTTCTTCATTGTGATTAGGCTCAAAACCTGTCCATGCATTTTTGCAATCAATCCACGCGCCAAGCATCACGTACATCTCAAAATTTGAATCTTCTTGGTTAAGTTCTTTAATAGCTTTCAGAACATTTACTGCTTCGGGCAGATGCACATTATAAGTCCTAATGATTTTAACGCCCATTGCAGAAAGGATTTTCATATCCTCCTTCAATTGGGAAACGGTAGGTTGTACCCTTCTAGAATTAGTTCTATAGCCGCCATAAGACATTGCTTGGTAATTTGTATTTCCTAAAAGTTTTTCTGCTGTCATTTCTTCATTTTTACTATCTATTGGCGATTTAGTTTGGCACGACGCTAAACTAAAAATCATCAATATGCAGATATATTTAAACATTAGTTGAAGTAGTTATGATTTGATGTGAATTTCAAGATGAGAAATTTCTTCCGTGCGTTTAAAAATTTTGGCACTATTTTCTTGATCAAGCGTTAAGTCTGAAGAAGTTTTGCTTTGACCATTATTAAAATGAATAATCAACTCGTTTTTGTCAGCTAATTGATAGACAACAGGCACTTGACAGACACTAAAGGCTAAAGAATTTTCATTTAAACTAATCTGCTGTTCATCACCATTTACTTTAATAAATGTTACGGTTTCAGGCGAAGAAATGAATTCATTTTTAGCTAGTAAATCAGGTTGAAAATGCAATTGGCCATTTTTTAATTTAACTCCTAGTTCACCTATTCTAACCAATATGTCTTCTTTCACTTGTCCAGTCATGCCGGGTTGTTGGGCACCTTTATGGTAAGGTGTGTGTGAATATGGATCCGTGGTAAAAGCACCATATAATTGAGGCGATTTATGCACGCCAATGCCCTCACCAATTTCTCTGAAGTGTTTTAACAACGCCTCTTTTACTTCATCACTTTCGTTATCACTAAAAGCTCTGTCACAAATTTCGTAGACTGCTACATGCAATTTAGAAACCATATGCCAATAAATGGATCCTAAACCTTCAAAGGCAAAGAAAGTACCAGAACGACCTGTAAAAGCTTTGTGGTTAAAAACTTTTTCAAACAAGTCAAGTAAAGCTTCTTCTTCCTCAATTACCAAATCTCTGTATTTATCATTTAGTTTAAGCGATTCTAAAGTCTCAGATAAATTTGAAGCATTGTTAAAGTTACCGTTAAAATGATAATTTCCTTTTATATCTTTATTAACAATAATTGGATAATGATCATTTTCTAATTGTTGTAACAACTTGAAAGAAGCAACTTTATTGGCAGAAAGGTTGTTTTTTTCTAAAAATTTCGGCAATTCTTTGTTAGGATAGAGCACGTAACTATTTTGATCAGGTCTGTATAAGTTACTTTTTCTTAAGGCATCTAATACATTTACCGCTTCTTGACCTTTTATAAAACCTGAACTCAAAACAGCTACCTGTCCTTCAAGCATTTCAGATAAGTAGTCAATGTCTACTTCATCTTTTTTGATGGTTATAATGTTATAGGCATGATATAAATTATCTGATCGTTTATTGGCTTTAATGGTATGTTCTATAAATTCTAAACACACTTGATTAAATCGCTTAAGACCTGCCATTGAATGTGTGCGTTTTTTACCCCAAAAGCCACTATAATAAATTTGCTGGCGGTAATCTGATGCAGCTTGCCCCAGTGCATCCATGATGGTTTTACGGTCTTTGTTGTCGATAGGATTACTAAGTAAAGCACTATAATTCAATAAATTCTCTCTGATGGCATGGTAAAATTCTACCATTTCATTAGATATCTTAATGGTCTCCTGATCTGATTTTTCTAAGATATTTTGGAAGAATAACAAAAATCTTCGCAAATAATTTAAGGTAACCATCGATACGCCATTACCAACTAAAGCATTGTTGGCATCGTTCCATTCTGGACGTTGGGTGTTTAACCAAATGCCAGCTTCTGGAATGAAGTTTGACATTTTAGCTAAAACGGTTGCTAATATTTTTTCAATAAAATTAACGTGATAAACATCGCCATTATTATCTCTTAATAACGCGCCATCAGCACCAACTTCTGCTCGTCTTTTGTTTATTTTTTCATCCCAATCATAATTATAGGCAATGGTGTCTTTCGGATTTTTTAGAATTTCGCTATAAGGCTTAATGATGTATGGCACCGCTGCATAAACAAAGCATTCATCACTAAAATAGTCGTTGAGTTTACCAGGTTGGTATTTTTCCATAAACTCTAAAAACTTTAGCAAATAAATAATTTGATGGTCGCCCCAATAGCCAATATATGACCAAGGATTGTCAGGTTCAATGGTTTCCCAATCAAAACCATCTTTAGTCACGCGGTAAGGATTATAACCATCAAAGGTTGAAGCATTAAGAAATTTATGAATCATACCATCCATAAAATCAGGAAACGCGTAAGCGAGGGCTTCCCAATTTTGGAAAATGTCGCGCCAGTTGCCTTGATAGTCTAGGATTTTGCTACCATCTATTTCACTTCTTGTGTTAATGGAGAATTTGTTCCAAGGGCGACTAGGGTCACCATGTCTGCGACTAAATTTTAGTGGCAAGTATTCAGTAGATAATCGAATTAAATCTGCATCATCTATATTTTTTAAACTTGCTTTTAGGTCAATATATGAAAAGGTTTCACTTAAATGATTAATAAAAGCAGCATGTTTTTCACTTAAATTTTTGTTGGCATTCTTTAGATAATTGACAAAATCCTTTTTATCAATTTGATAATTTTCATCAAAAATACCGCCGCGCATGATGTTAAATAATACATTGGCAAAATGACGTGTATCCTTGCGGTCATCAGCAGTAAATTGCAAACCATCAGATGTGGCGTTCAAAGCGATTAAATTTTTTGTTCCTAATGCAATGTCTGCTAGCAATTCTTGTTCGAATGCACTGTTGTTAAAAATCTTATCAGAAAGTGCAATAACATCCGATTGAGTTTGGTTAACGTTTGCTACTATTTTCCAATTATTGCTTTCGTATTTCTTTAGTTGAAAGGTTGAGGAGGCAAAATAAGCACCTTTTTCACCTTTAATATCTGTTTCCTGTGTAATCTTTTGTTGATTTCTGAAAGCGTTTAATTGTGTAGAAGAAACCAAATATGTGGCATTTTTTAGTCCTAATGACCAAACAACGTTACATTTTAAGGCTTCGCTTGGTTCGGCTTTATCAACTATGATGGCAGATAAAGCAAAAATTCCTAAACCGCTTTGTGTAATTAATTCACTTCTTTTATAGGCATCTACCAAGTTACTGGTGCTGCTTTGCAAATCGCTACTTACACCACTTGGCATAATGTTTTGCAAGCCATCAATAAAAGTGATGGTGTAATCTTTATTTGAGTGATTTAAAATTTCAGAACTTTTTACAAAACCATACATATTGCTAGAACTCCATTCGTATCGAAAAGTTAATTCTAAATCATGGTTAGTTTCTTCAAATATTACTTTATTGCCGTAAACATTTTTATAAAGATTTCGTGTTATAGACCCCACCCCCAGCCCCTCCCCTGAGGAGAGGGGAGTTTGGAATCTATCAGAAAAAGGTTCCCACATATGAATGTTACCTTGAAATTCAACTTGAAAAATGGTTTTACTTCCAGTAATATCAGCAGATTCTGTTATTTTGTCATCAGTATAATAAGGGAAAAGTGCAAACTCTGCATTTTTACGACCTGCTGATAAACCACCATTGCTTGAAATAAACAACCAATGGTTGGAGTCACTAACAATACTCATAAAAAACGGTCG
Source organism: Flavobacterium sp. (assembly GCA_044347145.1). Lineage (GTDB taxonomy): Bacteria > Bacteroidota > Bacteroidia > Flavobacteriales > Flavobacteriaceae > Flavobacterium. The sequence continues at coordinate 286,428 of JBIIXU010000001.1, read as the reverse complement.
CATTTGACCGCTGTTTTCAATTTTGTAAAATTTTTCGCCTTTAATTTCGATTAATTGCATAAAATCAATAGGTATTTAATCCGATATTATTATAAAGTCATTTGAGGAGATAAATGGCAAAAAGGGACAATTACCTGATTGTCCCTGCCAAATATTATTAATTATTTATATACTCTGACGTAGTCAATAGTCATTTTTTGCGGGAAAGGCGTTGATGCGTTTGGAGGTCCGGTAAAACTGCCGCCAACTGCTACATTTAGAATCAAAAAAAACGGATGATCATATACCCACTGTCCCGCCTGCAGCACTTCTGATTTTTCAATGCGTCTATACATTAAGTTGTCTATATAGAAGTCAAGTCTATCTGCATGCCATTCTACGGCAAATACATGGTATTGGTTATCAAAACGACCATTAAATAAGGTGTATTCTTGAAGAATTGCATTCCCACCAGAGTAACCAGGTCCATGCAATGCACATGAGGCGATATTTGGTTTTTGGCCTCTTAATTCCATAATGTCTATTTCACCACAAAATGGCCAACCTACTTGATCAATATTGTTGCCAAGCATCCAGAAAGCCGGCCATAAGCCTTGGCCATAAGGGGTTTTTAGTCTTGCTTCAAATCTGCCGTATCCTTGTTCAAATAAATTTTTTGTTTTTATTCGTGCGGAAGTATATGATGCCCCTTGAAAGGTCTCTCTTATGGCAGTAATTACCAAATTACCATTGCCATCCATAGCGACATTTTGAGGTCTATTAGTGTAAAATTGGGCTTCGTTATTTCCCCAACCATTATTTCCTCTACCTATGTCATAGGTCCATTTTGTTGCATCAGGTTGGCTACCTGCCACGCCATTAAATTCATCTGCCCAAACCAATTGATAATTTGGTTTTTCTATTTTCTGTTCAGAATCGTTATTGCAGCTAAATAGCATGCTTCCTAGCGCAAAAAGGCCTATTTTGTATAAAATTTTATTAGATACCATGTTTTTAAGTGATTTAAAAGTTTAGTTACTATAGAAATATATATTATCAACATAAAGTGATGAATTATCGCCACCCTCAAATATAATTTGCGCTAAATTGTTTCGACTTAAAAGGCCAGGCATGGCAGAAAATGGGATGTCTATGGATACCCAATTTTGTGATACAAGCGTTGGTGCCGTAAAAGTTGTTGAATGTCTTGTGTCATCACCACCGCCGAAAACGCCATTTGCACCAAAATCTACAATAATGATTCTTAATTGTCTACCAGGAGCAATTGGACCTGGGAAATAAAAATCTGCATGAAAATGAGTTCTGCTTGAAGCATTTACAGTTGGACTGCTAAATTCTATACCAACAAAATTAAAGTTAGTATAATGCAATACATCGTCCCCATTTACTGTAAAATCAGAAGAAAGTGTGGTTTGCCATGGTGCCCAGAAACCGTTGTAATAATTAACAGGTACATTAGTGTAGGCATTAGAAAATATGGAAATCACGTTATTACTTGGTCTAGTTGGTATAGGTGCAAACGGAAAAGCTCCAGAACAATTAATTGTTACACTGCCAGGCACTTCAACGCCGTTAAAAGTAGCTTTAATCACTGCAGTACCTAGACTTAATGAACTAATTAGACCTGTTGAATTAACCGTTGCAACATTAGGGTTTGAGGAGGTGAAATTAAAGTATGCAGGTGAACTTACCACAGGTAAATTGATTGCATTTGGCATATTAAATACTGTTTGAATACCTGTAACTTGATTGGTTGTATTAGCAAAGGTATTTATAGTTGTATTGTTTCCTGCTTGAATGGCACCTTGTGCATGCGCAATTGTACCAACCCTTTCAAACTTAATTTCATCAATCCAAAACGTGTAGCCTACTCCAGCTGTATTTTGGGTGCCAGCTGCATATCTAAACATGCCTCTTTCAGATTTTAATTTTGAAGGATCAGGAATTGGTATGATAACTTTTGACCAACCTGTATCTACATCAACGTTTACAAGTGATGCCATAAATTTGTTTTCGCCAAAATCTTCACCAAAGCCTAATTGGTCAATGGTTACGCCCCTAGTTCCTTTTACCCAAAAGGTTAAGGCATTATAACTAGTTAAATCTCTACCAACGCCATCTATCACAAAAATGCCACCTGCATAATTGCCATTGGTATTTGAGGCGTTAGGTACGTTTATTCTAATTGATGCACTACTTTCATAGCCTTGGGTTCTATCAACCGAAAAACTTTGAAAATTTGATCCGCCATAAAACTTAATAAAGTCTGTACCCAGTCCCACAAAATCGTCTGTAAAAATTAAGGGATTTTTGGAAAAATTAGCCTCTGAAAAATCAGCTTCGTCGTTTTGACAAGCACTTAAGAATAAAAGGCTTGTGAAAAACAAAAACTTAAAGTTGTTAATTTTTGAAAATGTCATGATAATATTTTTTATTAGTTACCAATATTTATATGTATGTATGTTCTTATTTCCCATTCATTACCATTTGGAAATCCTATCGCAGTTCTATCTGGTACTAAATTACCAGTAACGGGGTCTACAATTTGGGTTGGGTTGTATCTTGTAGAGAATTGATCCAAAGTACGGTATGCGCCTCTAATGCCAATACGTGTTCCTGGCATAATAAACCAATCTGGCTTACCAATCTCTGTAGATAAGTCCAGCATTAATTGTACTGGAAAGGTTTCATTAAAATCTCTATGGTAGTCAAAAGGCCCCCAATCATTAAACTTAGCAAAACTTTGTAGTTTCATTTTTCTATAAATCATAGTTAAATCAATGCCAGAGCGATTAATCATTCTTGCATCGCTACCATTTGCTTGCGCATTGCCACCATATATGCTAGCAACTAGGCCAAAATCTGGTCCGATTTTAGAAACTATACGGGAGTGAATTTCCCATAAATCAGCGGCAGGCGTAGCACCATTAAAAGCAAATAATGAACGACCGTCGCCTAATATACCGATTGCAGCATCCATAGTTGTTGGTAAATGGCGAAATACAACGCCAGCACTAACAGCTAATTTTGCATCTTCTGAGCGATTGTTGTCCCATTCATACATCCAAGTGCCAGGTGTTGGATCCCAAGTTAAAAGAAGTTCACCAGCAACTGTTTCTCTATTGCCACGAACAACAAATGGATCGGTTAAAATATTTCTTGGTCTTGCTGCACCTCCTGCTTCAGATGTAACAGGTCCTTCAAGTGGTCTTTGCCATAAGAAATTTGGCGCAATTTGAAAATTTCCAAAGCTGTAAGTCAAACCACTTAATACATTGTATTGGTTACCACTGCCCGTATCTTTCAATCGCCAGCCAGTAAAGGTTTGTGTGGCATCAAATCCACCGCCGGCAACTAGGCCTTGAGCAGCAGCCTGTCCATACCAATTAAAGCGACCACCTTGATAAGTCATTTTCATTTTTCCACCCCAATTGTCTTTTGCTTTAACGGTTGTCTCAAAAACTTGCGCATTTGCACCGCTTCCTCTTTGCACTTGATAAGCTCTGCCATTCAAGGGTTGTCCAGCCCAAATACCTCCTAAATCAATACCAAATTTACCAAATTTTCGTGCAATATGTAGCGTTCCTCTTCTGGTTTTTGGTTGAGGTACTGCAAAAGAACTTTCAGACCCAGTGCGTTGTTCGATGTCTTCGTGAAATACACCTGTAATATCAAACTTAGCTATATTTTTTCTATATTTTAATAGAAGGGCAGGGTTGGCTCCCCACCAAAGTTCTGGCCCAAAAGCTAATTTTAGTCCATTCAGAAATTTTTTACCTTCAATTTCAACGCCCATTGGCGCTAGACCGTTGTAGATATCCATATTCGGTCCATAATTGGCTTCTGGATAGAGACCAAAGAAATCACCTTCATATTGCCAATGGTAGTGTCCTGTTCTATAGAAACCATTTAGATTGAAGTGGCTATGATCCCAGTTATAGCTTGCACTGTACAATTGTACACGATTAACATCTTGTACTTGTATGTTACCATTTGGACTGCTAACCAATTGTGGACGACCTCTGTTTTCATAAAAAATTTGATCAATAGGATTTTGTGCCACATTACCTAAAATGTTGAACTCAACATTAGCCCTCATATTTGATGATGGTTGACCTTGCACACCCACAAAGAATGATTGCATGTGGTCAAAACCCAAACGGTTAGGAAAGGTGGTGCTATTTGCTGGAGGTGTTTCAGGTGTAGAAATGAGATGACCACCAGTGCTAAACGTTGTAAATTCAGCTCTTAACTTACTTATTGATAGTTTACCTCCTTTTTGAGCGTCAATGGCCGCTTTATCACCTCTTGCTCTAAGTTTAGCATCAACTAAAAACACACTATTAATGTGTTTCTCAAGATCAAGAATTGATTTTTTACCTTCAAATGGGTTAAACTTATGAATCTCTTTTAATGCATAATAAGCTGCACGAGGATATAAAGTATAATTACCAGCCGCATTAGTAGGCCCTTTGGCGCATATACCAAACCACTCCTCATTCATGTTGTTTTGACCTTCTGCATAATCATATTCATAGCCGCCATTTGACCATGAAGCATTAGTATCATGAATATCCAAATTTTTAGTTTGACCAAATTTCCACCAGCCATCACTAAATTGAAAGGTGTAACCGCCAATTGAATTTCCAGTCTTTCCTAATCCAGATGCGTTTTCATAAATTTCTTTCCAGTTATTTTTTAAATAAAAGGCTTGTGCTTCTTGATCTTCTTCACCAGCTTTTGCATTAAAAACATCCGAGCCAAATTCTGTTAGTAAGACTGGTTTGCCATATTCATTTTTTACTCTAGAAAATAAATCGCCAAAGGATTTGCCACGATATACGTTTATGCCGTAAACATCAACATCTTTACATTCAGCAGCAACTATATCTAAAAAGAGTAAGTCACCATTACAAATCGCTACTGGATTATTTGGATTGATGGCCTTCATGGCTTTGGATGCTTCATTCATTAATTTATACATGGGACGGCCTCTTTTTTCACCTACTTCTCTTTTTTTTTCTTCTTCATCAGGAAAATCTTCTGTTTCTGCGCCTGCCCAAAATAAACCATAGTTATTTTCGTTACCTAGCAGAAATAAAAGCAAACCACGTGTGTTTTTGTATTCTTCAGCCATTTTTTTAACCTCAGCCATCAGCAGGTCTTGCGTCTTTTTATCTGAATAAATAGTAACAGGTGTCCAGGCACCATCGATGGTTAAACCATAGCGTCCAAAGGAGTGATTAAGCATGGTATAAATACCATAATTATCATAAATGTATTCAATCCATTTAGCAGGAATACCGGTATAAACACGAATAGAGTTGACGCCCATGTTCTGTAGCAAACTCATTTCATCATCTAAAGCTTTTTTGATAACCGACTCATTTTGATTCCACAAACTATAGCTGTAGTTTGTGCCAATAGGGAAGTAATCCCAGTTCATACCATTAACCATAAATGGTTTACCGTTAACCTCTAACAGAGATTCTTTGTTAGCTTGATATTTTACAGCGACTTTGTTTTGTGCAAATCCACAAACTGTAAAAAAAGCCAGAAATACGGCAAAAAATGTGTTTTTCATAAAATAAGTTAATAATTTAGTAAAAAAGTTTGATAATATTTTCTGATAACCTAAAAAATAAGCAGTTTATTTTTTAATGATGTAAATTTAAATGAAATTTATGATAGTTTCATTTTTTAGTGTGTAAAAAAAACTATACGAAAACGTTGTAATTTTTAATTTATATATAATCAAAGAATTAAGACTTATGTTGTAGTATTGTGTATAGTTGTTGTATAGGTATTAAAGGAAATTATGTGATAAATAGGACTGTTGTACCCAGAAAAATATTGTCTTTTTAGTCATTGCTAAGGCCTTGCCTTGTTTAAAATTTGATGTTACTGTTTTTTTTGGTTTGAGAAATCTGTATTAACATAAGAATAATTTGATTTTAATCTACATTTTTATATCATTTCAAAAAAAAATTTTTTTATCGAATAAAAAAAAGACCTCAAATCAATGAAGTCTTTTTTGAATATAAATAAGTAGTTAAGTTTAAAAATTTGACATCCCTCTTGAAATAACAATCCGTTGAATCTCAGATGTTCCTTCATAGATTTGTGTAATTTTGGCATCACGCATCATACGTTCTACATGGTATTCAGACACATAGCCATTGCCACCATGAACTTGAACAGCTTCTACGGTAACATTCATGGCTGTTTCAGAGGCATGAAGTTTGGCCATCGCCCCAGAGAGTGCAATATCCTTACCTTCATCCCTTTCAGCAGCAGCTTTAAAAACTAGCATACGTGAAGCCATGATTTGCAGATACATATCAGCCAATTTAAAGGCTATGGCTTGATGTTTGATAATTTCTTTACCAAAAGCCTTGCGCTCGTTGGCATATTTAAGCGCTAATTCATAAGCACCTGTGGCAATCCCTAAAGCCTGCGAGGCTATGCCGATACGACCGCCGTTGAGCACATTCATCGCAAAACTAAAACCAAAACCATCTTCACCGATGCGATTTTCTTTAGGTACTTTTACATCTGTGAACATCAAAGAATGTGTATCACTTCCTCTAATACCCATTTTCTTTTCTTTAACGCCAATTTCAAAACCAGCCCAACCCTTTTCAACAATGAAAGCATTGATGCCTTTGTGTCCTTTTTCAATATCTGTTTGAGCCATAACTAAATAGGTTGAAGCCGTACCGCCATTGGTAATCCAATTTTTTGTGCCATTCAACAAATAGTAGTCACCTTTATCAATAGCCGTTGTTTTTTGAGAAGTAGCATCACTACCAGCCTCTGGCTCAGATAAACAGAATGCACCTATGACTTCACCCTTGGCAAGAGGTACTAAATATTTTTGTTTTTGTTCTTCATTACAGTATTTTTCCATGCCAGCGCAGACTAATGAATTATTTACCGACATAATCACGGCGGCAGAAGCATCAACCTTAGCGATTTCTGTCATTGCCAGGCAGTAGGAAATGCTATCTAGACCAGCGCCACCATATTTTGGATCAACCATCATGCCCATGAAACCTAAATCGGCCATCATTTTTACTTGTTCGGTTGGAAATGTACTATGCTCATCGCGTTCAATAACGCCAGGAAGCAATTCATTTTGAGCAAAATCACGAGCTGCTTGTTGAATCATTAAGTGCTCTTCAGTCAAATTAAAATTCATATATGCTTTGTATTAAATATTAAGATTTTTACAATTCTAATTACTATTAATAATTTTAAAGAATTCGGCTGACCTTAGCAGATATTAAGGTTACTAAATAATTTTATAAACGACAAAAATAATTCAAAATAACTTAAACACGAAATCGTTTGAGATAAAATTTGTGAAAATTTTGTAAAAACCCAAATCTCATGATATTTACAGTATTTAAATATTTGAATTGCTTAAATCTATGGATAAAATTAAAAAATCCTCTAATTTGTTTCTTTCTTTAAATAAAACGGAAACCACTTCTTAGTGATAATTTTTGATTATTTTTGTGCAGAATTGACCATTTTCATGCAAGAATCATCATACAACATCATCGGCGTTATGTCTGGCACCTCGCTTGATGGCATAGATTTGGCCTATATCACCTTTAAAAAAGAAAATCATAAATGGGCGTTTGACATTCATCAAGCGGAGACCATTCCTTATAGTGAAGATTGGGTTTTGCAACTTAAAAATGGCATCCACTTGGGCACTTTTCCGCTAGCGAAACTCAACCATGACTATACTTTACTTTTAGCAGATGTTATTCAGAATTTTATTAACAAATATCAGATACAAAACATTGATGCTGTTTGTAGTCATGGTCATACCATTAAACATGAACCAGATAAAGGATTTACGCTTCAAATAGGAAATTTATCATTATTAGCAGAAATCATAAAACGAAATGTGGTTTGCGATTTTCGGGTTCAGGATGTTGCGCTTGGTGGTCAAGGCGCACCACTTGTGCCAATAGGTGATGAGTTGTTGTTTTCTCAATACGATTTTTGTTTAAATTTGGGAGGATTTTCAAACGTGTCTTTTAATAAAGATGGTCAAAGAATAGCCTTTGATATTTGCCCTATCAATACGGTTTTAAATCATTTGGCCAATCAATTGGATTTACCTTATGATAAGGGAGGAGAAATAGCAAAAAGAGGACAAGTTCATTTAGATTTATTAAAAGAACTTAATACTATTGAATATTATCAAAAACAACCGCCAAAATCTTTAGGGGTTGAGTTTTTGTCAGAAGTTTTTTACCCCATTTTAAATAAATATCAAATGACCATTCCAGATTTAATGAGAACCTGTGTGGCTCATTTTTCTGATCAATTAGCCTATGCTTTAAATAAACCAAACACCCAAGTTATATGTACTGGTGGCGGCGCATATCATCAATTTTTGATACATGAATTGCAATTAAAGATTCCAGAAACAGTCTTGTATATACCAGATGACAACCTCATTCAATTTAAAGAAGCGTTAATTTTTGGTTTTTTGGGTGTTTTAAGATTAAGGGAGGAAGTGAATGTGTTGGCTAGTGTAACAGGCGCAACAAAAGACCACAGTTCAGGTGTTATTTTTGGAGCATAATCCAGCTTTTCGCTGCTAGTCCGCATAAAAAAGTAGATTTTGCTACAGCTTTTTTAGGCTTCTAAAGTCGCCTGCAAAGCTATGCAAAATCTTACTTTTTTATTTACGGGCTATTCGCTGCAATCTGGGCTAAAAATTGTTCTAAAAATTGAAGATTTTCACAATATAAATTTGTAAATTTGCGAACCGAAAAACTTACTTATTTACATCCAAATTAATTACTTGAATATTCATGAAAGATTTACTTCAAAAATTCGAAGATAAAAGTCCGGAAATTGTATTTCATTGGCGTGACGCCGAAACTGAAGCAGAGGGTTGGACCGTTATTAATTCCCTTCGCGGGGGTGCTGCGGGTGGTGGCACACGGATGCGAAAAGGACTAGATTTGAACGAAGTATTATCATTAGCAAAAACCATGGAGGTTAAATTTTCTGTTTCAGGCCCTGCTATTGGCGGTGCTAAATCAGGCATTAATTTTGACCCGCAAGATCCGCGAAAGAAAGGTGTTTTGGAGCGTTGGTATAAAGCCGTTTCACCTTTATTGAAAAATTATTACGGCACTGGTGGTGATTTAAATGTAGATGAAATACATGAGGTGATTCCAATGACCGAAGAATGTGGGGTTTGGCATCCACAGGAAGGTGTGTTTAATGGTCATTTTAAACCAACAGAAGCCGATAAAATTAACCGTATTGGTCAATTGAGACAAGGGGTAATAAAAGTTATAGAAAACCCAAATTATTCACCTAATGTACTAAGAAAATATACCGTTGCTGATATGATTACTGGTTTTGGCGTGGCAGAAGCAGTAAAACATTTTTATACCATATATGGTGGAACTGTAGTCGGAAAAAAGGCCATTGTTCAAGGTTTTGGCAACGTTGGTTCCGCTGCTGCTTATTATTTAACGCAGATGGGAGCCAAAGTGGTTGGTATTATCGACAGGGATGGCGGTTTAATTAATGAAGCAGGTTTTTCGCAAGAAGAAATGACCAGTTTGTTTTTGAATAAAGATGGCAATAAATTAGTGGCTGAACAAATGATTCCTTTTGCAGAAATTAATGAAAGAATTTGGTCGCTTAATGCACAAATTTTTGCACCCTGCGCCGCTTCTAGATTGGTTACACAAGCCCAAGTTAATCAAATGATCAGTCATGGCTTAGAAGTGATTTCATCAGGCGCCAATGTGCCTTTCGCGGATAAAGAAATTTTCTTTGGTCCTATCATGGAAAGCACAGACCAAAAAGTTAGTTTAATTCCTGACTTCATTGCCAATTGTGGTATGGCAAGAGTTTTCGCATATTTCATGGAGAAAAAAGTGGAAATGACAGATGAAGCCATCTTTAATGATACTTCTGAAAGAATTAAACGCGCTTTAGAAAAAACCTACCAAATTAATTCATCAAAATTAAATTTAAGCGCAACCGCATTTGAAATCGCCTTAAAGCAATTAATCTAATTTTTATCGTATGATCATTTTTATTATTCTCGTTTTTGTTATCGGTTATCTATCCATTACTTTAGAGCATCCTTTAAAATTAGATAAAACGGTTCCAGCAATTATTATGGCCGCTATGATGTGGGCGTTTTTAGGTTATGGTTTTAATGAAGGTTGGTTTTCCATAATTGATGAGCATAGCCATGTTTTTCATATTAGTCAAGGTGCAGAAGCACTGGAAGGATTTAAAATCAATTTATCTCATCATTTTTCAAAAATTGCGGAGATTTTAATTTTTCTAATTGGTGCCATGACTATTGTTGAAATCATTGATTTGCACCGTGGTTTTGACATCATAAAAAGTAGAATTAAAACAAATAACAAAAAGAAGTTGTTGTGGATATTGGGCATTTTAGCATTTTTTCTCTCTGCAATTATTGACAACTTAACCACTACCATTATTATAGCAACACTACTTCGTAAATTAATTCCCGTAAAGGAATATCGCATTTGGTTCATCTCATTGGTGGTTATAGCTGCAAATGCTGGTGGTGCCTGGTCGCCAATTGGCGACGTAACTACTACTATGTTATGGATAGACGGCAAAGTTTCTGCTATTGGTTTAAGTGAATATTTGATTGTTCCTTCAATTTTGTGTTTTGTTGTGCCATTTGCTATTGCTTCATTCATGAAACCTTTTCAAGGTGAAGTCCCACGGAAAATTTTGAAAGATGAGTCAGAATCAGAAAGGTTATTGAGTAGTAGAAAGATGTTGATTGTTGGTTTGCTTGGTATTATCTCAGTGCCTATTTTTAAAATGGTTACTGGTTTACCACCTTTTATAGGTATGATGTTGGCCCTAGGCATGGTTTGGCTTTTTTCTGAATATGTGTCACCATTCAAAAATTTTAACAAAAAAGACAAACATCTGTATTCAGGTCATAAAGCCTTAAGTAAAATTGAATTTTCTAGTATACTGTTTTTCTTAGGCATTTTAATGGCTGTTGCAGCTTTAGAGTCTCTCGTATTTGGACAACTAAATGGTCAAGAGGTTGGTACTTTGCGTTTTGCCGCACAAAGCCTCAGTGATGCCATTCCAAATATGGATGTGGTAGTCATCTTGTTAGGTGTGCTTTCGGCGGTTATAGATAACGTGCCACTTGTTGCTGCATCTATGGGTATGTATACTTATGAAATGGATCATCCAGTATGGCACTTTATTGCCTATAGTGCAGGAACAGGAGGTAGTATGCTGATCATTGGTTCTGCTGCTGGTGTTGCCGCAATGGGTATGGAAAAAATAGATTTCGTCTGGTACCTCAAACGCATTACCTGGTTAGCTTTTGTTGGCTTTTTAGCTGGTGCTTTATGCTTTATATTTATAGAACATTTTATTAGATAGATTATAGCGTTCGGGCGGGTTTTTCGTTAAAGTCCGCAGGCAAAGCCCTTATTTTTCTATAGCTTTTTTCTGGCTTTAAGAAAAAATTTTACCGTTGGACACCCTCTTTGTGGAGAGGGAAGGGGTGAGGCTTGTCGCCATCAAAATCTAAAAAATAAGGGCTTTGCCTTTACGGGCTATCACTACAACCCCTAACGCAGCATGTGCAAAACAGAAATATTTTAAACTAAACCATTTTTATAATTTCTATTGATATTTGACATTGCTATTGTAATTGCTATTGTCATTGTCATTGTCATTGCTATTGTTATTGTCATTGCTATTGTTATTGAAATTTGTTTTTTGTAACGCCATTGTTAATATCTCTCTTTAAAACATTTTATTTTTTAAATTGAAAAGGCAATGTTTTTGATTTAATTTCGTTTGTTAATTAAATATTTAAAATTATGCAAAGCGAAGTTGTTCCAACAGCCGAAGATTTAACACAAGTTGCTGAACCTGTCGAAAAAACCTTATCCATTTGGGAACTGATGACTACAGGCGGTTTAAGTGGCCAGATGATCATGTTTGTACTAGTTTTACTACTTTTTGTAGCTTTATATCTTTATTTTGAACGATTATTTGCCATTAATGCCGCCTCTAAGATTGACGGCAGTTTTATGAATAATATCAAGATGCAAATCATGCAAGGCAAGCTGGATGGTGCAAAAATGTTATGTGTACAATCTAATTCACCAGTAGCCAGATTAATAGAAAAAGGCATTTCTAGAATTGGTAAACCCCTTGAAGATATCAATGCTGCAATCGAAAATGCCGGTAAACTAGAAATTTATAAATTAGAAAAAAATGCTAGTATTTTGGCTACTATTGCTGGTGCTGGTCCAATGATAGGTTTTCTCGGCACCGTTATTGGTATGATTCTAGCTTTTCACAAAATGGCAAGCGGTGGCGGGCAGATTGAAGTAGGAGAACTTTCGGAAGGTATTTATACGGCCATGACAACAACTGTAGCAGGTCTCGTGGTTGGTATTGTTGCCTATATAGGCTATAATCACTTGGTCGTAAAAACTGATAAGGTTGTGCATATCATGGAGGCCAATGTGACAGATTTCTTGGATTTGTTAAATGAACCTTCTTAATTTTATAAAATGAAGTTAAAAGGAAGAAATAAAGTATCGGCAGAGTTTAGTATGGCTTCAATGACAGATATTGTTTTCTTGTTGTTGATATTTTTTATGATTACTTCAACGATGGTAACGACTAATGCGTTAGATTTGGTTTTGCCGAAAGCTAAAGGAAGAACCGAAAACAACAAGAGTATTTCAGTGTCAATAAATAAGGATTTGCAGTTTTTTATTGATAAACAACCCATTGAAGAATCGCAAATAGAAACACAATTGTTAGCGATGTTTCCAGAAGGTACTGAAAAAAATATTATTTTAAGAGCCGAAGAAGGCGTGCCGATTGAAAAGGCTGTTGGCGTTTTGGATATTGCTAACCGCAATCAGATAAAGGTTGTTTTGGCAGTAAGACCTAAATAATTGACAGTTTTCAGTCCCAGTTGACAGTTTTCAGTCGTAGTTTGCATTATACAGTTTACAATATACAATATACAGTAAATACAATGAAATACCTCGAAACCAAACACGAAAAAAGGGCCTTCACCATCGCAACAACCATTGTGGCACTGTTGCTTTTGTTGGCTATTTTTTTTGGTTTGTCTTATATGGATCCACCGCCAGAAAATGGTATTGCCATTAATTTTGGGAATGTGGATGAAGGTATGGGCAACGATAATTCTCCTGAGTTAACCAAAAGTTCACCGACGCCTACCGAAACCACGCCGCCTCCGCCATCGGCAGAAGAACAAGTATTGACACAAGACGATCTAGAGGCAGAAGTAATAAAAGCCACCAAAGAAAAAGCAAAACCACAAAAACCAAAAGAAACAACAGTTAAAAAACCATTGGAATCTAAAGTTGAAGCCAAAAAACCATCGCAGCAGACGACCGATGCTTTGTCTAATTTATTGAATGGTCCAAAGCAAGATGGCACAACAAGCGCAAGTGACGGCAACGGCAAAAAACCAGGTAATCAAGGGGCTTTAGATGGCAGTATTTATGCTAATAGTTATTATGGTAGCGGTTCTGGCGCAGGCGCAGGTTCTGGAAAAGGTTGGGGTTTAGCTGGAAGAAATTTAGCTGGTTCTGGAAAAGTTTTGCAAGAGTGTAACGATGAAGGCACCATTGTGGTGCAGATTACAGTTAATCGGCAAGGGGTTGTCACTGAAACTAATTTTAGTGCTAAGGGTTCAACTTCTACAAGTACTTGTTTGAAAAAAGCTGCTTTTGAAACAGCAAAAAAATACCGTTGGAATCCTGATGGTAATGCCCCTGAAAAACAAGTCGGCTTTATTGTTGTAAACTTTCGAACTGGCGAATAATGACTTATCAGGAGGTTTTAGATTGGTTGTTTTCTCAATTGCCGATGTATCAAAATCAAGGCATTTCTGCCTATAAGGCAGATTTGAGTAATACGCATTTATTGATGCAGCATTTGAATCATCCGCATCATGCAGTCAGGTGCATACATGTAGGAGGAACAAATGGCAAAGGGTCAACGTCTTCTTTGCTGGCATCTGTTTTGCAGGAAGCAGGCTACAAAGTTGGCCTCTACACTTCTCCGCATTTAAAAGATTATCGTGAACGGATAAAAATTAATGGCCAGTCTATTTCAGAACAAGCAGTTATTGATTTTGTAATACAAAATAAATCTTTTTTTGAAAATCAGCAGTTAAGTTTTTTTGAAATGACCGTTGGTTTAGCCTTTGAATACTTTAAAAACGAAAAGGTTGATTATGCTGTTATTGAAGTTGGTTTAGGCGGTCGTCTTGATTCAACGAATGTGATTCAACCTATATTATCTGTTATTACAAATGTTGGATGGGATCACATGAATATTTTAGGAAATAGTTTAGAAAAAATTGCTTTTGAAAAAGCGGGTATAATTAAATCGAATACACCAATTGTCATAGGCGAATATCTACTAGAAACCAAAAATATTTATTTAGACAAAGCCAAACAAGAGCAGGCGAATATTTATTTCGCATCTGATGAAATAGGGGAGACGCCAGCTTGTGCTTTATTGGGCGACTATCAAAGGCATAATAAAAAAACCGCTGTTAAGGCCGTTGAGATATTGATAAATTTAGGACTTCATATTTCTGACCAAAACCTTTTAGACGGTTTTATGAATGTTCTTCAAAATACAGGGCTTAAGGGTAGATGGCAAATTTTAAGTCAAATGCCAAAAGTTGTCACAGATATTGCGCACAATTGTGATGGTCTAAAAGTTGTTTTGGAACAAATTTCTAAGGAAAATTATGAAAATCTCCATTTTGTTTTAGGTTTTTCTAATGACAAAGATTTAAGTAAAATATTGCCATTGTTTCCTAAAAACGCTTACTATTATTACTCCAAGCCTCAAGTGAAAAGAGGTCTTGACGCGAATATTTTACAAAAGGAAGCTATTAAACATGGTTTGCTTGGTCAAACTTTTGACAGTATTCAAACGGCATTTGATTATGCCAAATCGCAAGCAAGTAATCTTGATTTTATTTATATTGGTGGCAGTTCATTTGTTGTAGCTGAGGTGCTGTGAAGAAATCGTGGACAATTTGTAAAAGAAATTAGTTTAGGTATTTAAAACCTTTTTTATAGGTTAATTTTTTTTAACATTTTTATAATAATGCTTTTTTAACAAGTATTATAGTTGAATGACTGTCACGATGAGATAAAAAATGCGTTTGAAATTTTCACTGAAATTGTTACTATCTAACTCTATCTATATCTACAAAGTTCTAAAACGGCTATATAAATATTAAAGTGCAATAAAAATCAAAGACCGAAAAATTTTCTAGATTTCAAAAAAAAACCCTCACATGGCTGCAAGGGTTTCCTTATATGATTGATCGATTTAATCAGCTAAAAACTCTTCAAAAGTTTTCAATTTAAAAGCAACCCCATTTTTGGTAGCGGCGTCATTTAATTTTGAGAAATTAGTTGTTTTTATATTTTCAAATTTAGTTTTTGCCTTATTAAAGAGATCCATTACACTGTCAATATTTGCTTTTTGAGCCGGTGAAGGCGCATCATATTGACCTGCAACTGAAGAATAGATTGCGCCTAATTTTTCTCTCAACTGTTTTTCTACAGTGCCAACATAGTTATCTCCAGTAGTAATAACCATCGTGTTTTTTAAAGCATTGAGATCAGATGAAATTTTCGTATTAGCTTTTTTCAAAGCAGGTATTTTTTTGGCTAATTCATCTGAAACTTTGATCATTTCATCTATTTCATAAACCATATAGGCCAATTCTTGCACTTTGTCAAACAACAGACGAACAGTTTTGTATTGCTCATCACGCGAAGCTAATGTAATGACACTTTTTGGATCATTTATTATTTCAAATTCTTGAGTATATGTTTCCTTACCTTTGGTTAATATGGCTTTATATTTTCCGGCAGGAGCCATAGGTGTAGAAAATCCGCTAAAATCCATTGTTTTGCCTTGGGCGGTTTTAGGACCTTTTTCATTAAAGCCCCAACTAACAATGTTTATACCTTTTTGATTAGCTGCAGGAAGTTTTACAACTTTTTTTCCATTGGCATCTTGAATTTCAATTTCCATTTTCCCAAATGTATTTCTCTTTTTTAAGTAATATACAATTTGAGCTGATCGATTTGGATTAGGGCCTACAAACTCTAATTCTGAAGCTGTTCCGCCAAAACTTGATTCTTCAAACTTTGGAAAAGATTTGGTAGTAAAAAAATGAACATCTTTTTTCACGACATCTTGCGTTACTTGTCTTAATACACTTACATCATCAAGAATAATAATCCCTCTACCATGCGTTGCCATCACTAGATCATTAGTTTTTTTGTGCAAATCTAGATGAAATATTGATGCGGCTGGCATCTCATTTTCAAACTTTGACCAATTTTTTCCACCATCAATGGTAATGTACAAGCCTTTTTCTGTGCCTAAAAACAATAAGTTTTCATTAATATAATCTTCTTGCAAGGTTCTCGTAAAGCCATCTACGTCTTTTGTGATGATTGATGTCCAAGTTTTACCAAAATCGTTTGTTTTAAAGGCATAAGCCTGATAGTCATTTTTGGTGTGACCATCAAAAACAGCATAAGCACTTCCACTATTAAAATTACTAGTTTCAATATGATAGCACCAAGTATTTAAGGGCAATCCTTTGATGTTTGCTGTTACATTGGACCATGTTTTTCCGCCATCTTGCGTCACTTGAACATTACCATCATCAGAACCAACCCAAATAACATTTTTATCTTTTGGCGATTCTGAAATAGTAAATAAAGTACAATGTAATTCTGCGCCTGAATTGTCTTTTGATAAACCGCCTGAATTTTCTTGATTTAATTTAGCTGGATTATTTGTGGTTAAATCTGGAGAAATTACTTTCCAAGTGGCCCCCATATCATCTGATACATGAACAAATTGACTGCCCGCATAAATTCTATCTGGATTGTGAAGACCTGTTACTATAGGTGTATTCCAGTTAAATCGCAATTTGACCATGCCTTTTTCTTGTAAAGGTTGAATGGTTTTTAATTCTTTAGTGTCCAAATTATAGCGCCAAATATTTTCGGCGCCTTGCATTTCGCTATATATAATTGGTTTTGTTGGATGTTTCAGAACTCTAAAACCATCACCGTAACCGACACTTTCCCAATCACGGGCTTCAATACCGCCATCACTTTTACTTGGTCCAAACCATGAACCATTATCTTGTAAACCGCCATAAATATTATAGGGCTCAGCATCATCCAGTGTGATATGATAGAATTGTGAAAGCGGTAAATTTCTAACGATATCTAAAGTACTGCCGCCGTTCCAACTTCTATACAAGCCACCATCTGTTGCACAATATATGCGATTACTATCATACATATCTACAGCCACATCATGTATGTCTGCATGCATATTGCCTAAATTTTTGAATGTTTTTCCACCATCACGGCTCATAGAACCTCTTAAGCCACCTTTATAAACAATATCTGGGTTTTTCGGATCTACAACGATTCGAGAAAAATAGAAAGGTCTTACAACCAATTCAAAATCACCATTCAAATATGTCCAACTTTTTCCAGCATCGGTAGATTTATACATGCCTTTTTCACTGTCTTTTTCACATTCAATCACACTGTATAAGATATCTGGATTGGAAGGTGCAATTGCCACCGCTATGCGACCCAATTGACCTGTTGGAAAACCACTATGAATTTTATTCCAAGTCTTTCCACCATCTACAGTTTTTAGTAAACTAGAATTTAATCCCCCGGAGTTAAAAGACCATGCGGTTCTTCTAAACTCCCAAAAACTGGCGTACATCACATCTGGATTTTTAGGATCAATAACCAAATCTGAACAACCAGTTTTATTATCAATAAAATATTTTTTATTCCAGGTTTTGCCACCATCGTTTGAATTATAGATGCCTCTTTCGTCACTATCTCCCCAAAGTGCGCCAAGCACACCAACCCATATGTTATCAGAATTTCTTGGATCTACTGCAATTGAAGATATTCTATCAGATTTGGTTAACCCCATATTGATAAAGTTTGCACCACCGTCTGTAGATTTATAGATACCATCTCCTGCCGAAACACTATTTCTTGTCCAGGTTTCGCCTGTTCCAACCCAAATGACTTGGTCTGGTTTGTTTGGATCTACGGTAATGCATCCTATGGATTGATTGTGCTTATCAAATATCGATGAAAAACTTGCGCCGCCATCACCACTTTTCCATACACCGCCGCCAGCTGCACCGATGTAAATAATTTGATTATTAGTAGGATGCTGCGCAATGTCTGCAATTCTGCCACTCATGATGGCTGGACCAATTTGACGAGCCTTGATATCACCAAATAATTCTTTTCCTTTTAATACGATATCCTCTTGTGCATGGGCAAAAAAAGAAAAAAGACCAACGAAAACAAAAAGTTTGAAGTTTCTCATCATTAAAATTATTCAGCTTTAAATTCTAATGCCTTTGGATCTATAGAAACATTCATTGTTATTTTTTTCACGGTCATTTCTTGACCAAACTGGTTCATTGCAAATGGGAAATATACACCTTCAACTTCTTGGTAATTGCTCATTTTTGAAGTAGACATTTGCCCTTTCATTTGCCCTTCTTTAATTTCAGATTCAGTCATTACAGGCACGTTATTTTCAGTATCAAAATAATAAAAAGTAACGTCATCTTCTTTTTGTCCATTAACTGTAACAGGTAATTTAGTCAATTTTATTTTGTAACATTCGGTACCTTCTTTAGTTTCTTTACCAATATATTCTGCAGTATATCCTTTACCTTTATAGTTTAAAAATGGATCTGGAAAATCTCTGGTAGAGACATTTTTCAAGTTTTCAATAGTTTCTGAAGGTAATTTTTCTGCTTTCATTGACATCATATTGGTTGACCAACCTGAATTACCATCAAAAGCCATTTGTGTCATTTCTTTCCCCATTAAATTAATTTTTACCAACATTTTTCCGTCCTTTGAGTTCGAAACCTCTACGGGAATCTCCATACCTTGATAGTTGGCTACCATCTCCATTTTTAGTGAAGCTATGGCTTCCAATTTTTGCTTACCACCAATGGTTTCAATATATTTGTCGATGATTTCGTCGGCTGTTTGTGCATTTGCACTTACAAAAATTAATGACATTAAAAGTGTTTTAAATAAATTTTTCATATTTAGTCGGTGTTAATTGTTAATAATTGATTGGTATTTGACTGTTTGTATTTGTTACAAATTTAGCACTTTTTATTTATATTTTTTAGATAAATAAAAAAAACCCTCACATCAATGCAAGGGTTTTGAACTTTATAATAACTTTGATGTATTACCCACCAAAATCATCAAATCTAATATTATCTGGGTCTAAACCAAAGTCTTCACCCATTTTTTGAACGGCTTGATTCATTAATGGCGGGCCACAGAAATACAATTCAATATCTTCTGGGTTTTCATGCTTAGACAAGTAATTGCTAATCACTACATTATGAATGAATCCAACAAAACCGTCGCCTTCGCCGTTTAAACCATCTTTAACTTTCCAATTATCTTCTGGTAGTGGTTCAGACAATGCCATATAGAATTTAAAGTTTGGAAAGTCTTTTTCTAAAGCTCTGAAGTGATCAACATAAAACAATTCACGTTTAGAACGCCCACCATACCAATAGGTAACAGTTCTGCCAGTTTTAACAGTACGGAATAGATGGTATAAATGAGAACGCATAGGCGCCATTCCTGCTCCACCGCCAACGTATAGCATTTCGGCTTCAGTTTCGGCGATAAAGAATTCACCATAAGGACCAGAAACAACTACTTCGTCTCCAGCTTTACAGTTAAAGATATATGAAGAAGCTATACCTGGATTAACATTCATCCAACCATTTTTAGCTCTGTCCCAAGGTGGTGTAGCTATACGAACATTCAGCATGATTTTTCTGCCCTCTGCTGGATAAGAAGCCATAGAATAAGCACGCTCTACTAAGTCTTCATTTTTCATCACCAAATCCCATAATTGGAACTTATCCCATTCAGCTTTGAACTTTTCTGGTTCACCAGGATGTTCTTCCGGATGAGCGGTAATGTCAATATCTTTGTAATTTACAACACATTTTGGAATCTCAATTTGAATATATCCACCAGCTTCATAATGCATATCATCAGGTAATTCAACAATAAATTCTTTAATAAATGAGGCTACGTTATAGTTAGAATATACTTTAGCATTAAACTTTTTGATACCAAATACCTCTTCTGGCACTTCAATAACCATGTCGCCTTTCACTTTTACTTGACAGCCTAAGCGCCAACCATCTTTTAATTCTTTTCTAGAAAAGTGAGGGGTTTCGGTAGGTAGTGCATCACCGCCACCTTCAAGGACTTTACATTTACATTGTACACAAGTTCCACCACCTCCACAAGCAGAAGGTAAAAATATTTTGCTGTTACCCAAAGTTGAAAGTAGCGTACCGCCAGCAGTTACTTCCATCTCGTTTTCACCATTGATAAAAAGTTTAACTGGGCCAGAAGCTACTAATTTTGATTTGGCAAATAAAATGACACCTACCAAAAGTAAGGTGAGCACTAGGAACGCAACTATAGTTGTAAGGACAAGTCCTGTATTAAATAAGGCTATCATTTAATTAGATGGTGTTACTGGTTCAACAATTTGTTCTGGTGAGGATTCAGGTGTAGTTTTTGCCGCTCCTTCAATAGCCTCTAAACCTTCATTAATAATTTCCTCAGATTGATAGTTTTCTTCAAGTTTATTTTCTTGTTTAACTTCAGCTTTTGCTGGGGCATCGCTACCACCAGTCAACATACCGCCAAAGGACATGAAACCAATAGCCATCAGACCAGTTAATATAAACGTCATGCCTAAACCTCTAAATGGTGCAGGAATATTAGAATATCTGATTTTTTCTCTGATAGCTGCTATTGCAACAATCGCAATAAACCAGCCCAAACCAGAGCCAATGCCATAAACTGTTGCTTGCGTTAAGTTTGCAAATTCTTTTTGTTGCATGAATAATGAGCCACCCAAAATAGCACAATTCACCGCAATAAGCGGTAAGAAAATACCTAAAGAGTTGTAAAGTTCCGGAGAAAATTTTTCAACTATCATCTCAACTAATTGCACCATTGTAGCAATGGTTGCAATAAATAAAATAAAAGTTAAAAAACTTAAATCATAGGCAGCATATTCTTCACCTAGCCAAATTAATGCACCTTCTTTTAATAAATATTCGTTTAATAAATAGTTCAGGGGCACAGTAATTAATTGTACAAAAATAACTGCTGCACCAAGACCAACAGCTGTTGATACTTTTTTAGATACAGCCAAATATGAACACATGCCTAAGAAAGTGGCAAAGACCATATTTTCTATAAAAACCGATTTTAAAAATATTTCAATTAAATCCATGTTTTAGTTTTTTTCGATTAATTTTTCATTTCTAGATCTTTGAAAACCGATAATCAAACCTAAAGTTATCAAAGCCATTGGTGCTAAAAGCATAAATCCATTGTTTTCATAGCCAATGGCATATAAACCAGTTTTGGCAACAGGATCACCTAAAACAGGGAAGCCAAATAATTTGCCAGCACCTAGAAGCTCTCTAAAGAAACCGACAATTATGAGAATCAAACCATAGCCAGCCCCATTTCCGATGCCATCTAGGAACGATTTCCAGGGGGTATTACCAAGCGCAAAGGCCTCCAAACGACCCATGATGATGCAGTTCGTAATGATTAAGCCTATAAAAACCGATAATTTTTTGGCTAAGTCAGGCATGATAGATTGCAAAACCAAATCAACTAAGATTACTAATGTGGCTACAACAACTAATTGCACAATAATCCTAATTGATGAAGGAATAATGTTTCTCATAATAGAAATTACAACATTACTCATAGCCGTTACAAAAATTACTGAAAGTGCCATGATAACTGATGCTTTGAGTTCAGCAGTAATGGCTAAAGCAGAACAAATCCCTAAAACTTGTACAGTAATTGGATTATTATCTGTTAAAGGGTCTTTTAATAAGCCCATGTTTTTAGTAGAGAATAATGATTCGTTTGCCATGGTTTTATTTTTTTAAAGTTTCAAAATAGGGTTGATAAGCTTTGTATCCTTTTTCGATCATGGTAGCTAAACCATTTCCTGTAATGGTTGCGCCTGAAAGGGCATCAACAGCATTATCTTCTTTTCTTACATTATCTGGATCGTTATTTGATTTAGATACTGCAATGCCTTTAAAATTTCCTGATTTATCAAATAAACTTTCATCTTTGAAATCATCAACGAAATAAGCTTGGGTAATGTTAGCACCTAAGCCAGGTGTTTCTGCCTTGTGGTCAAAATAAACACCATATACGGTTTTGAAGTCGTCATTTAACGTCATATAACCCCAAATAGCATCCCATAGACCAACACCTCTCAAAGCCATGATATACTTCTTTTTGCCTTCAACTTCTGCAACAAAAAGAGGCAATCTTGGTGTGCCACCAGTTTTTGCTTTATCTAATTCTCTTTTAATATTTAAGAGATAGGCTTTATCATCTGGCGTTGCTTTTTCACCTTCAATGACATATTGTTCTTTAATGATGCTTTTAAATTTTTCAACAGCGTTTGCGCGTGTCACGCCTTGTGCCTCGCCAATATTTAATGCTGCCAAAACATCTAATTGAAGTTTGATTTCTCCATTTGCTTTTCTAGTTTCAGCGGTAATGTCAGAAAAAAATGACAATAAAAAGCCAACTATCACTACCATTAGTACTGAAAATATGACCGTATAACCACTGCTGTTTACATTTAACTTTGACATAAATTAGGCTGTTTTAAGTTTTAAACGTTTCATTCTCTTCTTTATATTGCCTTGAACCACATAATGATCAATGGTTGGTGCCATGACATTCATTAATAAAATAGCCATCATTACACCTTCTGGATACGCAGGATTGAAAACACGTATCAAAACGCTTATCAGTCCAATAAAGAAACCATAATAAATTTTACCTAAAGCAGTTTGCGCACCAGTTACTGGGTCAGTAGCCATATAAACTATACCAAAGGCCAAACCACCTACTAATAAGTGTTGCCAAAATGGGAAACTCATTAAAGCATAAAATTTACTTGTTTCTGTAATTACACCAGCAGATACAACCCAGTTAAAGATAAGACCCATAACAACCGCTCCTACTATTGAACTTAGGATGATGCGTAAGCTACCAATACCAGATAGAACCAATATGGCTGCTCCGATAAGAATCATCAAAACAGATGTTTCTCCAACAGATCCTGGTATAAAGCCCATAAACATATCCCACCAGGAGTAGGTTGTGGGGTTGTTAGATGCTAACGTGCCTAAAATAGTCTCGCCAGAAATCATGTCAACGCCGTTTGCTTTTTTAACACCATCAACAGCACCATGAACCCAAACTTTATCCCCTGACATCCAAGCTGGATACGCAAAGAATAAGAAAGCTCTAACAGTTAATGCTATATTTAGCACATTCATGCCTGTTCCGCCAAATAATTCTTTACCGATAACTACACCAAAGATAACAGCAACTGCCAACATCCATAGAGGTATATCAATAGGAACAATTAAAGGAATAAGCATACCAGATACTAAATAGCCTTCTTCAACTTCATGTTTTTTATAAGTAGCAAATAAAAACTCAACACCTAAACCCACACCATAAGAAACGGCCAAAAGTGGTAAAATCTTAGAAGCACCTAATAAAAAGTTGTCTAAGGTTAAAAATTCTGCAACACCATTTACTTGATAATAATGTTGATATCCTGCGTTAAATATACCAAATAACAAACATGGAATCATAGCCATGATTACCGTATTCATCACACGCTTCAGGTCGGCTGCATCACGCACGTGAGCACCGCTGTGTGTGGTTATATTTGGCACATACAAAAACGTATGCAACGCATTAAACGTTTGCTCCATTTTTGTGCCTTGGTATTTTAATTTTAATTCGTGTAATTTATCTTTTAATCCCATTTTATAATAATTAAGGGTTAACCTACTTCTTTCATCATGAGGTCTAAACCATTACGCACAATGGCTTGATGATCTTGTTTAGACACACAAACATACTCTGTTAAAGCAAAATCTTCAGGAGCCACTTCATAAATACCCATTTGCTCCATATTGTCAATGTCACTAACTAAAATAGCTTTCAACAATTGCATTGGATAAATGTCTAATGGACAAACTTTCTCATATTCGCCAGTTAAAACAAAACCTCTATGTTCACCATTAGTATTGGTGTTGAGGTCATATTTTTTCTTGGGCGTTAAAAAAGAAAACATACCTGCTTTATATACACTAAACTTATTTGGTCTTGGTAAATTCCATCCAAAGAAATCGTAGTCATCACCTTCTGGTATAGCTGTAACTTGATAATCGTAATATCTTAAGGTATTTGATTTCAAGCCTGTTAAAACATCACCGCTAATCAGTCGATATTTGCCATTTTCTAGATTATTCTTAGTAATATCTGCCATTTGAACGCCAGGAAGCGCTTTGGTATAAGCATTCTTTTTAAAACCTGTACCAGTTAAAGCAACAATTTTCTCTTGATTAAAAACTCCGGTTTCAAATAGTTCGCCAATAGTAGCAACGTCGAATGCGTTTAAAACCCAAACGCGCTCGCCTTTGTTAATCGGGTCAATTTTAGCAATTTGTGTTGAAACTAAACCTACAGGGTGTTTACCAGAACCTATATGTTTTTCTACACCTTGGATGTTGGTGAAAGATTCTGATTTTTTCGAAACAGTTAAGTGAACTTTTCCAGCCGTTAATTTTGATAAAGCATTAAAACCTGCTTGCAAGAATTGCGCTTTTTCTTTTAGAATAAAATCTTCGTCTGGCGCTAACGGTGCAGATTGAATACCAGTCACAAAAATACTTTTTGGTTTATCTGAACTCAAAGCGACCACATCATAAGGCCTTTGCTTGATTAGAGTAAAGGCGCCACTTGCTAGCAAATGCGCTTTTACTTCTTCTTCCGACATAGTTTTTGGATCTTTTTTGCCATGGTTTAATGCTTCTTGAGAACCATCTGAAGCTATTTTAATTTCTAAAATAACTCTTTTATCACCACGAACAATTTCCTGAATTTTGCCACTTACTGGCGACACAACCTGCACACTTTCGTCTTGTTTAAAATAATAAACAGGTTGTCCAGCCTTTACTGTATCGCCTTCTTTCACTAGCATTTTAGGTGTTTTACTGTGAAAGTCTGAAGGCACCAAGGTGTAAACAGTAGATTTAGAGCTCGCTAAAATTTCTGGTTTTGCTTCTCCCTTTAATCTAATGTCTAGTCCTTTTTTTACACGGATGTCTTTGGACATAGTTAAGAAATATAAACGTTAATATTTGTAAAAAACTTGCGTTTGATTTATATTAAAAGCATGATTTTAGCATGACTTTTTAAAAATCGTGCAAATGTAGTAATAATTAAAAGAAAACAAAAGTTAAAAATCTTAGGGTTTTGTTAAATATATAATTTAGAATTAATTTAAATAATTTTGTTTTATGCGACCTGTTTTTTATTTTCTAAAATTTTCGAATAAGTTTTAGAAAATAACTTTTTTTGATATATCAAAAGGTATTTTAAGGCAATTTTTTTGTAGCAACCAACGTAATTAATCAAAAAGTAGTTAATACTTTTACTTTGGTATTATTTTTTATTACTTTTACCTAAATTTTATAAACATGCACAGATTTGTTCTTTTTGTCTTAATGTTTTTCTTTTTGAGTCATTCACAAGTTCAACGTGAAGTCATGCCACCCTACAATATCAAAACGATAACTTTTATGCAAGGTGATAAAAATGTGGTTCCTATTTTTAGGTTGAATGATGCTTTTTCCCTTGAGTTTGATGATTTATATGCCACCGAAGCCAATTATTATTATAAAATTATTCATTGTGATTATGATTGGAAAAAAAGTCAATTGGTGCCAGTAGAGTATCTAGGAGGTGTTGATAATCAAAGGATTATCACCTATTACAATTCGAGAAATACTTTGCAAAGCTTTTCTCATTTTAAGTTATCAATTCCTAATAGTTTTACTACACGCTTAAAAGTTAGTGGTAATTATTTGGTTGAAATTTATAATAATGATGAAGAACTTGTTTTTTCAAGAAAGTTTATCATTTATGAAGATATTGTCCAAGTACCCATTCAGGTGCGAAGTGCACGCGATGTGCGAGTGGTTAATCAAAAGCATAATTTAGATTTTATAGTTAAACCAGGTGATTTTTTGCTCCAAAATCCTATTAAAAATATAAAATTGAACATTTTTAAAAATGGCATGATTAATCAGGGCATCATGAATGTAAAACCGATGTTTACTTTAGCTAATGATTTGGTTTATCGTTATGATAAGGAAACCCAATTTTGGGGAGGTAATGAGTTCATGTTTTTTGATACCAAAGACATAAGAGGGAATATCGGTAATGTGGCCTTTGTTGATTCACAATCTGGCGATTTATATAAGATGTACCTATTTACGAATGTGCCCAGGTCAAAATTCCCTTATACTTTTTTACCAGATATCAACGGTAATTTTGTTATCCAAAATGTTATGGCTCAACAAACTTTTGCAACGGAGTCTGATTATACTTGGATTAAATTTTCTTTGAAGTCAGATAAATATGCAGACCGAGATGTTTTTGTTTCAGGCTTGTTTAGCAATTTTGCAAATACCGATGAATTTAAAATGACTTATAACGATAAGGATGGCAATTATGAGTTGTATTTGTTGATGAAACAGGGTGTTTACAATTATCAGTATACATTAGTTGATCGAAAAGGAAAAGTAGATGATGAAAATGCTATTGATGGTAACTTTTTCCAAACGGAAAACGACTATTATGTAATGGTCTATTATCGTGCGGATAATGACCGATTTGATCGGGTAATTGGCAAAGGCGTAGGCACTTCGTTAAATATTGTTAAATGATTATCTAGTGGTCAAACTGTTTTTTTAAAGCATTTATAGTAAGTAAAATATAGCTATGTCCTCAAAAAGAACTTGTATTCATTGCGACTATCCTTTGGAAGCAAATTACAAATTTTGCCCGAATTGTAGCCAAAAAACTGCATTCAAAAGGTTTACACTCGGACGATTTTTGGACGATTTTTTTAACTCAGTAATTTCTTATGATTCAAAAGGGATAAACACTTTAAGATCGATGTTAAGAAAGCCAGGTCAAGCGGCGTTGACCTTTGTAAATGGCGATAGCATTAAGTATGTTAATCCTTTTAGATTATATTTGTATATATCGTTTTTGTACTTTTTTATTTCAAATTTAGCCGAAACCACAAGGGAAGTTTTTTTTGAAGAGGGAAAAATTATCAAGCTATCGGAGGTTAAAAAAGAAAAAGAAAAACCAACAATTAGAACAAATAATTTTAATTTTTTTGGGGATAAAATTAATACCAAAGGTGATAGCATAGTTGTTCAACCTGCCAAAGCCTTTGATTCGCTATCTAGCTTTAAAAAAGCGATAAAAATTTCAGCAAATTTCAAAGATTATAGAACACTTTATCCTGATAAATCCAAAGAAGAATGTTTTGCTGAATTAGGTTTTAAAGACAATTTTTGGAACAATTATCTCTATAAAAAAAGTGATTTTAGTCTTGATAATGACGAAGAAAATTTTGTAGAACATGTTTTGCAAAAAGTACCTTTATTATTATTTTTTAACATTCCTATTATCAGCTTGTTATTGCTTTTAGTGCAATTTAGACAGCCATTTAATTTTACAGAAAGTATGATTTTGATGTTTCATTACATGACAATAGTGTTTTTTATATTAATTTTTGCTAAAATTTTGGATGTTATTGATAACGGTGATTTTTTTTCAGAATCTGTTTTTGGATTTATCATGCCACTTTATTTTTATAAAACATTAAGAAATTTTTATCAGCAAAGTCGGATGAAAACTATTTTAAAATTTGTAATTTTGTCTTTTTTATTTTTGGTATCTGTAAGTGTCATGTTTTTCTTTAATTTTGTCTTTTTATTTTTAACCTATTAAGATGATATCTCAAATTACAAAAGGTGTAAAAATTTCTGTCGAAACGCATTATGAGGGTTGTGTTAAAAACAACAACCGATTCAAACACGCCTTTTCTTATTTCATTTCAATTGAAAATACCAGTCATGATTCCATCTTTTTGAAATCTAGGTATTGGGAGATATTTGATGCATTAAATCCAAAGGAAACTGTGGTTGGAGAGGGCGTTGTGGGACTAAAACCAACCATCAAGCCAGGTGAAATTTTTAGGTATCAATCTGGTGTCGTAGTCAATACACCTTTTGCAAGTATGAAAGGCTATTTTAGAATGTTTAATTTAACAAGTACAACCGAGTTTAAAGTTTATGTGCCCTCATTTAAATTAAACCCAGATTTTGTTTCAAATTAAAGTATGATTTTACTGGTTATTTTCTAAATCTCTATAAATCAATTCCCACACCATATCTTTTATTTGATCTTTATCATCTATGGTTAAGTCTTTTGTTGCTATAGCTGGATGAACAATCACACGCATTGGACCTGGACTGCCACTAAAAAATTCATAAGAAAACCTTCTCTTATTATCTAAAAAACTTAAAGGTAAAATAGGTAATTGGTGTTCAATGGCCAATCTGAAAGCCCCATCTTTAAACGGCGATAAAACTATGGATTTATCATCTGGTACTAGACCTTCAGGAAAAATACAAATACTCAGTCCTTGATTAATTCTGCTTTGTGCCCTTTGGAAAACTTCAAATCTGCTTTTTTTACTTTTTCTATCAACCAAAATGCTACTACGCTTATAAAAAAATCCAAAAATGGGATATTTAGATAGTTCTTTTTTGCCTACAAAAACAAAAGGATTTTTAACAGCAATTAGCATCAACATGACATCTGTCATGCAAGTATGATTCGCTACAATCATAAAACTTTGTTTTTCGTTTACAGCGGTTAAATGTTTAATTTTTGGGTAAAAACCCATCCCGTATAAAACGATTTTTGCCCAAAAACGTGCAATTTTGAAAAAAGAGGGATACCAACTTTCTTTCAATAAACTGATTATTAGTGCTGGCGACATCACGATGATTGGTATAATAATCAACAAATAAAACCAAATGCGCCAAATGATATAAAAGGGATACAATAAATATTTCATGCCTCAAAAGTAGATAATTCTTTAGATTTATTTAAATTTGCACGTTAAAAATAATATAATGGCGAAAATCCTTACAGGTATCCAAAGTACAGGTACACCCCATTTGGGCAATATTTTAGGCGCCATTAAACCTGCCATTGAGATGGCAAATGAGCCTAATAATCAATCTTTTTTGTTTATTGCTGATTTACATTCTATTACGCAAATTAAAGATCCAGTTTTTTTAAAAGAAAGCACTTATAGCGTGGCAGCAACTTGGCTGGCTTGTGGCTTAGATATTGAAAAAGTTGTCTTCTACAGGCAATCAGATGTGCCGCAATGCACAGAGTTGAGTTGGTATTTAAGTTGTTTTTTTCCTTATCAAAGATTGTCGCTGGCACACAGTTTCAAAGACAAAGCTGACCGTTTGGAGGATGTGAATGCAGGACTTTTTTCTTATCCGATGTTAATGGCGGCTGATATCTTATTGTATGATGCCGAAATTGTGCCTGTTGGTAAAGATCAATTGCAACATATTGAAATGACACGCGATGTGGCCGCTAGATTTAATCATCAAATGGGAGAAACTTTTGTATTGCCAGAAGGTAAAGTGCAGCAAGAAACTATGTATATTCCAGGGACTGATGGTCAGAAAATGAGCAAATCTAGAGGTAATATTATTGATATTTTTTTAGATGAAAAAGCTTTGAAGAAGCAGATTATGGCCATTGCAACCGATAGCACTCCATTAGAAGACCCAAAAAACCCTGACACTTGTCATGTTTTTGCTTTATATAAATTATTAGCAAATATTGATGAGGTTGAACAGATGGAACAAAATTATTTAGGTGGCAATTAT
Source organism: Flavobacterium sp. (assembly GCA_044347145.1). Lineage (GTDB taxonomy): Bacteria > Bacteroidota > Bacteroidia > Flavobacteriales > Flavobacteriaceae > Flavobacterium. Next base: position 256,325 of record JBIIXU010000001.1, on the reverse strand, counting down.
GGTTATGGCCATGCCAAAATGGCCTTGTTAAACTTGATTTTGGAAAAATTTAAGGTTGAACGTGAAAAATATAGCTATTTTATGCAAAATACCAATGAAGTAGAAAAAGCACTTCAAATAGGTGCTTTAAAAGCCAGAGAGGTAGCAGCAGGAGTTTTGAATCGTGTAAGAGAAAAATTGGGTTACTAAATGGTTTTTCAGAAGGTAAATACCTTAAAATTAGTTTTTAATTTAGCATTAGCATTAACCTCTTTTGCTTTATGTTTATTTGTTGTTGAATATAGTTTCAGTCTTTCAGCGTCAACAAGGTCATATTTGAATTATTTTTATGGCGTAATTTTATTGATTGGTGTGGGGTCATCGGTTTTGAGATTTATAAAGAATAAAGACCGATTCAAAATCAACGCGATATTGTTTGATTTGGTTTTTGTTTTATTAGCATTTTTTACAATTTACGTTTTTAACTTCTATGATTCATCAGGTTATGCTTTTTTTAGGCACCATATTTGGCTGAAACTAATGCTTGTTTTTATGTTTATTCGAGAATCTGCGGAAGCACGATTAAATTATAAAAAAATTCCGCTTAATCCGGCACAACTATTTATTTTTAGTTTTATTGTTATCATTTTTGTAGGGGCTTTTTTATTAACCCTACCAAATGCTACCTATAAAGGCATTTCTTTTATCGATGCGCTTTTTACATCAACAAGTGCGGTTTGTGTTACGGGATTGTCAGTTGTTGACCCAGGTACTTATTTTACAAGATTTGGACATACCATCATTATGGTTTTGATTCAAATTGGTGGTTTAGGAATTTTGACTTTTGCTAGTTTTTTTAGTAATTTTTTCAAGCAGGGGTCATCCTATCAAAATCAATTGGTTTTTAGTGATATAACAAGTTCAAAAACTTTGGAAGGTGTTTTTAGTACAATAAGAAACATTGTATATATAACCTTTATCATTGAAGGGATTGTAGCAACGATTATCTATAATTCTTTAAATGATAAACTATTTAGCTCAGTATTTGATAAAGTTTATTTTTCTATATTTCATGCAGTTTCATCTTTTTGTAATGCTGGTTTTTCAACCCTTTCCAATCAATTGTATGATGTAAATTACAAGTTTAATTATCCATTGCAGTTAGCTGTAATTTTTGGATTTGTGATGGGTGGGCTTGGTTTTCCTATTATTTCAAATATGACGAAATATATCAAATATAAAATTTTTTATGTTTTGGGTTTAAGAAGTAAAGATAAAATTTATAAGCCTTGGTTATTGAATCTAGATAGTCGGCTAAATATAATTACCACTTCTCTTATTACCACGGTGGCTTTTATTTGTTTTTTAGTTTTTGAATACTACAATACTTTATCTGAACATCAATTATTTGGTAAATTAGTTACAGCCCTTTTTGGGGCAACCACGCCAAGAACTGCTGGTTTTAATAGCATTGACATGACCGCCTTAACCTTGCCAAGCATTATGCTTACTTTATTATTAATGTGGATTGGTGCATCACCACAATCAACTGGTGGTGGTATTAAGACAAGCGTTTTTGCCATTGCTACGCTTAATATTTTAAGTTTGGCAAAGGGCAAATCAAAAATCGAAATTTTTAGAAGAGAAATTTCCGATTTATCTGTTAGAAGATCTTTTGCTGTGATGGCGCTTTCACTTATTGCAATCGGTTTTGGTGTTATTTTGATGTCTTTTTTTAATCCTGAAATCGGTTTATTAAAAATAGCCTTTGAATGTTTTTCGGCTTATGGTACGGTTGGACTAAGTTTAAATGTGACCCCAATTTTATCAGACCCTAGTAGATTGGTAATCATTGCCTTGATGTTTCTAGGAAGAATCAGTATGTTAACGCTGGTGATTGCTGTTTTTATTAAAATTAAAGAAAAAAATTATCGATATCCAGTTGAAGAAACTTTTATCAATTAAACAAATATTTTGAAGCAAAACACTTATCTTTGATTTCGTTTATGTACAGCATGATGATAGGGGTTTTCAAACTAACTATTAAAAACAAATAAATATCTACATATAAAATGAGCATGACATAAAATTGGTAGCAAACACCAATGAAGATATGCGAATTCCTCCCGATAGCTATTGGGAGACCAATAAAAAACAAATAATTATCTACATATGAAATATATTATACTGGGTCTCGGCAGCTTTGGTAGTTCTTTAGCCCAAAAATTAACAATACAAGGCAATGAAGTTATTGGTGTTGACTCTAATTACGCTAAGATTGAAAGTTTAAAAGACACCATCACACATGTCATTTGTTTAGACGCAACAGACGAAATTACCGTTAGTGGTTTACCTTTAAAAGACACGGATGTTGTTGTTGTAGCTATAGGTGAAAACCAAGGCGCAAACATCATGGTTACTGCCTTAATGAAGAATCTTAATGTAAAAAGGCTGGTTAGTAGAGCAATTAATCCACTGCATGAAAAAGTTTTAGAAGCTTTGGGGGTCGATGAGATTGTTCATCCAGAGGAAGAAACAGCCGAAAGATGGTCTAAAAAACTATGTTTAAAACAAGTGTTGGATTCTTTTGAATTGAATAGCGAATACAGTATTATTGAAGCTAAGGTTCCAGAAGAATATGTTGAGAAAACCATAAGAGAAGTTGGTTTTAAAAGAACCTATGGGCTTTTGGTCTTAACCATAATAAAAAAGCAAGAAATAAAATCACTAGTAGGAAAAACTAAAATTGAAGATAAAATTCTAGGCGTGGCTGCTGCAGATGAAAAACTGGAAGAAAATGATGTTTTAGTCTTATTTGGCACAAACAAAGATTTGCAAAAATTTCTTAGAATCTCTAACCTATGATGACAACAGTTTTTATTATTGCATTTCTTGGTTATCTATTAGTTGTTTTTGAGGGTGTAATAAAAATAAATAAAACAATAATTGCCTTGTTAACAGGCACTTTGACTTGGTTTGCCATTGCTTTTTACAGCTCTGATAAAGAGCAAGTTACTGAAAGTTTAATGCATAATTTTAGTGAAATTTCGAGCTTGCTCATTTTTTTATTAATTGCAATGACTATTGTTGAGTTTATTGATATTCATAAAGGATTTAGCGTAATTACCCATAGAATTAGAACTAAGTCTATTGTTAAACTATTTTGGATCATTTCATTTATCACGTTTTTTCTATCCTCAATATTAGACAATTTAGCGACAACCATCATCATGTTAGCCCTTTTAAAAAAGATTTTGCCTAAAAGTGAAATCAGAATGGTTATTGCAGGTTTTGTTGTTATTGCTGCAAATGCTGGTGGTGCATTTAGCCCTGTTGGTGATATTACGACCACGTTGCTATGGATAGGAGGTCAATTAAGTACGATGCATATTTTTACGACACTTTTTTTACCTGCTTTTGCTGCCATGTTAGTGCCATTGCTACTAATTACTTATAGAATGAAAGGTTTTGCAGTCTTACGTGCCCAAGTGAGTATGAAAGATGCCATTCAAGAAGAAAAAATCAAAGGCAGTATGAGTGTTTTTATTGCTGGAGCCATTGGTTTGTTTTTAGTGCCATTTATCAAAACGATAACAGGTCTTCCGCCATTTATTGCTATACTTTTTTCTTTGTGTTTGGTGGCATTTGTATCATATTTTTACCATTATCATAAAACAGAAGAAGAAAAACATAAATATTCAATCACTTATGCATTAACAAAGGTTGATGTTAATTCAATTTTATATTTTCTGGGCATTTTATTAATGGTTTTTGCCCTGCAAGAAGCAACTTTATTGAGTCAATTGGCAGCATTTTTAGTTTCAACTTTTCCTGATGTTAATTTTATTGCCATTTCGCTAGGTATTTTATCCTCATTAGTTGATAATGGTAGTTTAGTTGCTGCCTCACAAGGCATGTTTTCTTTGGAGCAGTTTCCAATGGATGATAATTTTTGGTCTATGATTGCCTTCTGTACCGGTACCGGCGGTAGTATTTTTATTATTGGTTCTGCCGCAGGGATTGCAGTTATGGAGAAAGAAAAATTAACTTTTTTATGGTATTTCAAAAAAATTGGTATTTATGCTTTAATTGGTTTTGCTTCTGGCATTGCGGTTCTTTTATTACAAATGAAAATTTTTAATTCTTGAGAGAAGTATATTTAATATATCTAATATAAAAAACCTTTGAAACCCTCAAAATTAAATATCATTCTTTCTTTTGGCCTATTGGCTTTGCTAGGCGTTTTGTTTATGCAAGTGTCCATGCTCAGGCGTGCCTTTGTTTTTGAACAAAAAGAATTTTCTGATAAAATACATTTTGTCTTGTCCGATGTGGTAAAAAAGATTTATCTATCCAATAAAAACGAACTACCGTTAACCAACCAAGTGCAGAAAGTTTCAGATGATTACTATATTGTTAACATCAATGACCATTTTGACGATCAAATTCTGGAATTTTATCTCAAAACAGAATTTGAAAAAGTTAACCTAAACACAGATTATGAATACGCCATCTATAATTGTTCCTCCGATAAAATGGTTTATGGCAACTATATTTCAAGCACTAAAGAAGTCAAACAATGTGTAGATTGTTTTAAAGTTGACCCCGAATTAACCTATTATTTTGCCGTTCGTTTTCCGCATATCAAGTATAATCTTTTGCAAAGTTTATGGTATTATTGGATTTTGTTTGGGGTTATTTTTATTGTATTGATTATTTATCTTTATTCATTTATCATGGTTATTCAGCAAAAGCGATACGCCGATATACAGAATGATTTTATCAACAATATGACTCATGAATTTAAGACGCCTTTGTCTTCTATATTGTTAGCCTCTAATTACCTCAAGCAAAATAAAGCCGTTGATTTTTCTAAAGTAGAAAGTTATTCAGACATGATGCATACGCAAGCTACTAAACTTAATCAACACATAGAAACTTTATTGCGTGTGGCTAAATCCGAATCTAAACGATTGGAGTTAAATAAAACTTGGATGCGACTTGTTGATTTGGTTGAAGACGTAAAAATGGAAAATGCCATGAAGTACCCAGAATTAAATTTACAACTAACGATAGATCGTCAAATTGAAATCTTTGTAGATAGCTTTCATTTCAAAAATATCATGTCAAATTTTATTGATAATGCTATTAAGTACAATTCTTCGCAAGTAGGAATTGAAATAAAATCGACCATTAAAAATAAGAAATTAGAGCTTTCAATTGCTGATACAGGTTTTGGCGTCGATTCAAAAGATTTGCCATTTTTGTTTGATAAGTTTTATCGAGTGCCGCGGCAAAACAATATGGATGTTGAAGGTTTTGGCTTAGGGCTTTTTTATGCCAAAAAAATCACTAAATTGCATGGTTGGACCATAGAGGCAACCAAAAATAGCCCTAAAGGTTTAAAAGTATTAATAACGATGTCTTCAAAAAGTTTTAAATATGATTAAAAAAAGAATATTATATGCTGAAGACGATTTGACGTTGGCTTTTTTAACCAAAGATGGTTTAGAAGTTTTTTATGAAGTTGTGCACTGTGACAATGGTGAGGCAGCTTTAGAAACTTTCAAGAAAGAACATTTTGACGCCTGTGTTTTTGATATTGTGATGCCAAAAAAAGATGGTTTTGATTTGGCCACCGATATTCGGACTTTAGATAAAAATATTCCTATTATTTTTCTTTCTGCCAAAACGCTTAAAGAAGACCGGATAAAAGGTCTAAAGCTTGGTGCTGATGATTATTTAATTAAGCCATTTAGCTTGGAGGAACTCCAATTGAAACTAGAGGTTTTTTTAAAGAGAAGTTTAACCCAAGAGATAAAGGTGCTAGAACCAACCATGCAGGTAAGTAGCTATACTTTTGACAGTAAAAATTTTACTTTACAAAACGATAAATGCAAGCATCAATTGACCGAACGCGAAAATGAGCTATTAATTTTTTTCTGTAAAAACCCAAACCAAGTTCTTAAAAGAGAAGAAATATTAAAACATCTTTGGGGTTCTGATGATTATTTTTCAGGCAGAAGTCTAGATGTTTTTATTTCGCGTTTGCGTAAATATTTTCAGGATGATGAAGGCGTAAAATTTGATAATGTGCCTCGGATTGGATTCAAAATGACACTTGCAGTATAAATTATTTATTTCACCTCAAAAGCATGCAGTACAAAAGAAGCCAACCAATGTTCGCCTTCATAGTTGCCATCAATAATAGCTGGCATAGAAAAAGCCAAATGTTGGTCTGCCAAAGGTTTTAAGTGCCTAAATTGTTCTGGCAATAGATTGGCTAGGCGATACAAATGCCAAGCACGAGAAAAGTTTAAACCATCCAAATGCACCAAATGACCATCTGTTCTATCGGAAACTTTAGCGACTTGCCAAGAAAAATCTTTTTCAAAGATTTCAGGTAAAAAGACTTTTGACCATTTTAAAAAATCATTTTTTGACAAAATGCGCTGCATTAATGATAATTCTTCCAAGCAAGGCGATAAAAAATCTGTGCCGCTTGGCTCCCAATTAATCGGGCATTTTTTGTCATCAAGATAAAGTCTTTGGGCAGTTTGCTCAATTATTTTTTTCAAAGCATCATGTTTGGCATCAACCGCATAATCATAAGCAAAATTTAACCCAAATGCCGTATTTTGATGGGTGCCTGCCCTAACAGGATAAAGCAATTTCGGCAAAAATTCAATATATCTAGTGATCAATAAATCTGTCAATGGCTGCAAGTATGGCGCTAAGGTTTTTAATTTTGCGTTTGAAGAGTTATTTAGCGCTTGTTGAAGTTTTAATAGCCAAGCCCAACCATAGGTGCGTTCAAAAGATTTTTCAGTTTTCCTATTAAAATAAGCGAATTCAATAGCAATTTTTTCAGGTGTAATATTTTCTTTGAGTTTTTTAATTATTTCATCTTTTCGGTCAAGCGAAGGGAATTTTTCAAACAAAAACACCAAGCTCCAATGCCCATGAACTGCTGAATGCCAATCAAAACAACCATAAAAAGCAGGATGTAATTGTGCAGGTGTACCAAAATCCGTGCTATCATTGAGCACTTGATTTAGTTTGTTTGGATATTCTTTCTGCAGGCATTTCAGCGGGAGCTTGGTTAAATGATTGGCTTGATCAATCGTTAAATTTTGTCCCCAAGCTGCATAAGTCAATAAAAGTAAGATATAATGTAGTTTCATTTTCGTAAAAATACAAAAGTATATTTTTTTAAATTTTAAAGCCTCATTTTTGAATAAATTTTATACTTTTACAACTTTATTAAACAATTGAATAGGGTGGAATTATTCAAATATTTTTTACTCATAATTATTTTAACTTCAACATGCGAAAAATTATATTAATCATTGTGGTGTTTCTAATTTTAGGAATTTCATCATATTTTGCTTTTTTATATTATGTACCTTATAGTGAAGGGGTTCGTTCCGGTGAATTAATCAAGTTTTCTCACAAAGGTTATGTGATTAAAACCTGGGAGGGCGAAATTAGTCAAGGTATTTCTGGTGCACAAATCTTTAAATTTACTGTTCAAAGCAGTGACCAAGCTATTGTTGAGCAGCTGAAGGCCTATCAAGGAAAATATGTACGATTAGAATACGATGAGCGTTATCGCACCTTTTTCTTTTGGGGTGACACCCAATATTTTATTACCAAAGTTGTTTTGGATAAATCGCCACATTTTGGTAAATGATACAAAATATTTTATATTTTTTTGAAAAAAATGGTTTTCATGTCGCAACACGCTTAGCCGATAAGTTAGGTATGCGGATAAAAAACGTTCGTATTTTTTTTATTTATATATCTTTTATCACAGTTGGACTTTGGTTTGGTGTATATTTAACCATTAGTTTTCTATTAAAATTAAAAGATATGATTTATACCAAACGAACTTCAGTATTTGATTTGTAATTTTTTTATATATTGCCCATTTAAACTAACTTAACTTTATGAGAAATATCTTAATTTTATTAATAAGCCTAATACCAAATTTATTTTTTGCGCAAGAAAAGGGAATAGATCAAACAATTAATGAAGCCATTGCACCATGGGTAGAAAAATTAGGTAAAATTATTTTCTGGGAACCTTTTTCTAGCATTGGTTTTAACATGCCTTTGGTGGTTATTTGGTTGGTTGTGGGTGCCGTTTTTTTTACATTCTATATGGGTTTCATCAATATAAGAGGTCTGAAACATGCTTATCAGCTCATTAGAGGAGACTATGACAATCCAGAGGACAAGGGAGAAGTTTCTCATTTTCAAGCACTTGTAACGGCTATTTCAGGGACCGTCGGCCTCGGTAATATAGCTGGTGTGGCAGTTGCGGTTACTGTTGGAGGGCCCGGTGCTACTTTTTGGATGATCTTAGCAGGTTTTCTTGGCATGTCATCAAAGTTTGTTGAGTGTACCTTGGGCGTAAAGTACCGAAAAATTAATAATAAAGGGGAGGTCTCTGGTGGTCCCATGTACTATTTATCTCATGCCCTAGAAGCTAGAGGTTTCAAGACTTTTGGTAAAATTTTGGCAGTTTTCTTCGCTATTCTATGCGTGGGTGGTTCTTTTGGTGGGGGCAATATGTTTCAAGCCAATCAGTCTTTTTCAATGTTTGCCTCTGTTTTTCCAATTTTGGACGGCTATGGTTTTTATTTTGGAATTCTTTTAGCTGGTTTAGTAGCAGTTGTTATTATTGGTGGAATCAAACAAATTGCAAACGTTACAGACAAGATTGTCCCAGTTATGATTGGGGTATATTTATTGGCTTGTTTGATGATAATTTTTGCAAATATTTCAAGACTAGGCGAGGCATTTTCTCTCATAATAGATGGTGCATTTGTTGCAGAAGGTATTTCAGGTGGTGTTCTTGGTGTAATTATAATGGGATTCAGAAGAGCCGCTTTTTCAAATGAAGCTGGTGTCGGTTCGGCAGCTATTGCACATTCTGCAGTTAAAACGGAAGAACCAGTAAGCGAGGGCTTAGTAGCCCTTTTTGAGCCTTTTATAGATACTGTAGTGGTCTGCACCATGACGGCGTTGGTGTTGATATTTACTGGGTATGCCACTAATACGCAAGGCCTGGAAGGCTCTGCTTTAACTTCAGCTGCTTTTAGTAGCTTTGTGCCTTGGTTTAGGTATGTTTTGCTTTTTTCCATTTTCATGTTTGCTTTTTCAACAATGATTTCATGGTCTTATTATGGCATGAAAGCCTGGACTTATTTATTTGGTGATACAAAGAACATGGAAAACTTGTATAAAGTGATATTTTTACTTTTTGTAATCATCGGTTCTTCTGCAAGTCTAGGTGCAGTTATTGATTTTTCGGATATGATGATTTTGGCAATGGCTTTCCCAAATATTTTTGGTTTGTATTTCTTGGCAAAAGAAGTTAAATTAGATTTGAAAGACTATTTTAGAAGATTAAAATCAGGTGAAATCAAAAAGTATCATTAAGTTTTCTTTGTTGTTTTCAATACTTTATTAATTAGTTTTAAAAACACAATGATCAAGTCACAAGACTTGATCGTCCAATTTTAATGCTCGCAAAGATGAAATTTCATTATCTTATTGGCAACAGACAACAAAGAGGCGTAATCATTTTGGCTATTATTATTTTAATTGTTCAATTACTTATTGTTTTTGGTGACCAATGGTTCTATTCCAAACCAAATGAAAGAGAGAACAAGGAATGGTTAGTTCATCAAAGGAAATTAGATAGTTTAAATAAAATAGAAGGACAATTAGCTTATTTAAAACCATTTAACCCAAATTTCATCACAGATTATAAAGGTTCACGTTTAGGCATGACAACAGCCGAAATTGATCGTTTGTTTGCTTTTAGAAAAGAAAATAAGTACGTTAATTCTGCTAAGGAATTTCAACAAGTAACAAAAATATCAGACAGTCTCCTTGCGGTTATTTCGCCATATTTTAAATTTCCAGATTGGGTAAACAATAAAAAAGGTTATAACCCTTTTAAGCCATTTGATAAAAATTATATACCAAAGTCAGAACGGACTTATTCGCCGAAAGTAATTATTAAGCAGGATTTTAATCTTGCTACAGGCGATGATTTAGTAAAAATTTACGGCATTGGCGATGCAACTGCCACACGTATACTTGAATTTAAAGAAAAACTTGGTGCATTTGTAAGTATGGATCAGCTTGATGACATTTGGGGATTGTCGCCAGAAGTAAAAGAAGAGCTTAATAAGCACTTTGACATTCAGACGATAAAAGACATTAAGAAAATAAATATTAACAATTTGTCAGTCAAAGAGTTAAGTAAATTTCACTATTTTAATCCTGGCTTTGCCAAGCAAATTGTTGTTCACCGGACCATGCATGGAAACCTAAAAAATGAAGATTTAACAAAAATTAACGGTTGTCCTATAGATAAATTAAAGATAATTGAATTATATTTGGCATTTTAAATCAAATCGATAATGAACTTCGAAAATACAGAAACCCAGGATTTAATTGCTCAGAGCATCCGAGAATTTGCAGAAATTCATATTCGTCCAAATATTATGGATTGGGATGAAAATCAAATTTTTCCAAAGGATCTTTTTCATAAGCTCGGTGAAATGGGCTATATGGGCGTTTTAATTCCCGAAGAATATGGCGGATCTGGCTTAGGTTATCACGAGTATATCACAGTTATTGAAGAGATCTCAAAAGTAGATTCTTCCATTGGTTTATCCATCGCTGCCCATAATTCATTGTGTACAAATCATTTATACACTTTTGGAAACGAAGAACAAAGGAGAAAGTGGATCCCTCAGTTAGCTTCAGGTCAAACCATTGGTGCATGGGGCTTAACTGAGCACAATACAGGCTCAGACGCGGGTGGTATGAACACAACTGCCGTGAGAGATGGGGACCATTGGATTGTTAATGGTGCTAAAAACTTCATTACGCACGCCATTTCTGGTAATATTGCGGTTGTTATTGTTCGCACTGGAGAAAAAGGAGACAGCCGTGGCATGACCGCTTTTGTTTTTGAAAAAGGGATGCCGGGATTTAGTTCTGGCAAAAAAGAAAATAAATTAGGTATGAGAGCCAGTGAAACAGCGGAACTTATTTTTTCTGATTGTCGGGTACCAGATGCTAATCGTTTAGGCGAAGTGGGGGATGGTTTTATTCAAGCGATGAAAATACTCGATGGTGGTAGAATTTCTATCGGGGCCTTGTCCTTAGGAATCGCCAAAGGGGCTTATGAAGCTTCTTTAAAGTACTCAAAAGAACGCGAACAATTTGGCAAACCAATCAGTCAGTTTCAGGCCATTGGCTTTAAATTAGCCGATATGGCAACAGAAATTGAAGCGTCAGAATTATTATTGCACAAGGCGGCGTGGTTAAAAAACAACCATAAACCAGTAACAACTGCTGGTGCTATGGCAAAAATGTATGCCTCAGAAGTTTGTGTTAAAGTTTCTACAGAAGCCATTCAAATTCACGGTGGTTATGGTTATACCAAAGATTATCCAGTAGAAAAATTCTTCCGTGACTCTAAGCTTTGTACCATCGGAGAAGGCACAACAGAAATTCAAAAATTAGTTATTTCGAGGAATTTGTTGAAGGATTAATATGGCATGCCCCTGATAAAGAAAATTTTTAAGTGATTTTCTTTATCAGGGTCGGGCTATCCGTTTTAGCTTGCTTGTCAAAGTCTTTTTTTTGTTAGTTTGTCAGCAAGCTTCTTAGGTCGCTTACCGTCGCACACAAAAAATAGGCTTTGTCTGCACAAGGCTATCACTGCTATCCCTTATGCAGGAAGTTCTGATTATTAATGAAGTATGCCACTTAAACTTTTAAACATTAAACTTTAAAAACCACTTGTCAATTCAAAAAATAGTATTATTTTTGCAGCCATTAATTGAAAGGGGGTGTATATAATATGTTAATTATCCAAGTTAAAGAAGGCGAAAGCATCGATAAAGTCTTAAAGCGTTACAAACGTAAATTTGACAAAACTAAAGTAATCAAGCAATTGAGAGCTAGACAAGCTTATATTAAGCCGTCAATAGTCAATCGTAAGCAAGTTAAAAAAGCCGTAAATGTACAGGCTTATAGAAATAGAATGGAAGCATAATTTTGTTTTTTATTCAAAAGTTTAAAACCCAAATTTTTTAATTTGGGTTTTTTTGTGTACATTTGATTTAAATTTCAAGATGCAAGAATTACTTCAGGCTTTTTTAAATTATTTGGCGTTGGAAAAGAACTATTCCAAACATACGCTAACAGCTTATAAAAAGGATATTGCTGAGTTTGCGATGTTTTTAACGGATGAATTTGACGGTATGCCAATTCATGAGGTGCATTATGTTCAAATCAGAAGGTGGATAATTGATTTGTCTTCACAAAAACTCTCTAATTTAACCATCAATAGAAAAGTAGCTTCATTAAAAGCTTTTTATTTGTTTTTGCTAAAAACAAAAACAATAAAGGTGAGTCCTTTGGCCAAGCATCAAGCACTTAAAAGTGAAAAAAAAATTCAAACGCCTTATTCTGAAAAGGAAATGTTTCAGTTGCTCAATCAGTTTGATGATGAAACTGATTTTGAAACGATGCGCAATAAACTCATGTTTCAATTGTTTTACTTTACAGGCATGCGTAGAAGTGAATTGATAAACCTTAAATTAAAAGATATTGATTTCTCAACTAATTTACTCAAAGTTTTAGGTAAAAGAAATAAAGAAAGATTAATACCAATGATTAGTGAATTGAAAGTAAATTTGGAAAAGTATATTCAATTACGAGAAAATTACTGTAATGAAAATCAAATAGATGAACTTTTAATTTCAAAAAATCGTGTTAAAATTTCTGAAACTTTTGTCTATAACACCATAAAGTCGTACCTTTATGCTGTTACAGAAAAGGTAAAAAAAAGCCCACACGTTCTCAGACACACCTTTGCTACTCATTTGTTAAATAACGGTGCAGACTTAAATGCGGTCAAAGATTTGCTAGGTCATAGCAGTTTGGCCTCAACGCAAGTATATACGCATAATAGTTTACAAGCTTTGAAAAATGTTTACGCAAAGAATCATCCTAGAAACAAGTAACTTTAATTAAAAGTTACACATATTATAGATTAATCGTTAAATTGTATTTTTTATGAAAGTTAACATCCAAGCCGTAAATTTCAACATTGACAAAAAGTTAGTCCTTTTTATTGAAGAACAAATGGGAAAATTAGAAAAGTTTTATGACAAAGTTATTAATGCCGATGTTTTTCTTAAGGTTGAACAATCAAGTGAAAAAGAAAATAAAGTTGTAGAAATAAATATTCATGTACCAGGCGATAGTTTAATGGTTAAAAAAACTTGTAAAACCTTTGAAGAAGCCGTCGATAGTGCTTGTGAATCGCAAGAAAGACTTCTTAAAAAGCGCAAAGAAAAATTAAATGCCACACATTAAAAAAAAAATTAAAATATATTTTGTATATTAAAATTTTTGTCTAAATTTGCAGTCCGTTAGAAATATCGGACTTTTTAAGTTTTGCCGGTGTAGCTCAGCTGGCTAGAGCAGCTGATTTGTAATCAGCAGGTCGTGGGTTCGAGTCCCTCCATCGGCTCTTTGAAATATTGAAAAACAACAAACTAGGTAAGCTAGTCGGGGAGATACTCAAGCGGCCAACGAGGACGGACTGTAAATCCGTTGGGAAACCTTCGCAGGTTCGAATCCTGCTCTCCCCACAAACTTTTTGGAAAAATTTATCCGAAAGTTTACTTTCGAGTAAATTTTGATAAAAAGTTTGAGTAAGGCTTCGCCTTACAGGATCATGAGACGCAGTCGAGTAATCCTTGTGATGCATAGAAATTTATCCGAAAGTTTACTTTCGAGTAAATTTTGATAAAAAGTTTGAGTAAGGCTTCGCCTTACAGGATCATGAGACGCAGTCGAGTAATCCTTGTGATGCATAGAAATTTATCCGAAAGTTTACTTTCGAGTAAATTTTGATAAAAAGTTTGAGTAAGGCTTCGCCTTACAGGATCACGAGACGCAGTCGAGTAATCCATGGAATGAATATTTTAAATGATGAATTTTATATGATAAACGGATCGTCTACATTTAAGAAATTATTTAAAATATAAAATTTTTAATAATTAAAACCTACCGCCGGTGTAGCTCAGGGGTAGAGTGCTTCCTTGGTAAGGAAGAGGTCACGGGTTCAATTCCCGTCATTGGCTCAAAAATATAAGAAACACTAAATAATAACTAAGATTAAATTAATTTAAAATGGCAAAAGCAACCTTTAATCGTAACAAGCCACACCTTAACATAGGTACTATTGGGCACGTTGATCACGGAAAAACAACTCTAACAGCTGCAATAACTAAAGTATTGTCAGATGCTGGTTTATCTGAAGCAAAATCATTTGATCAAATTGATAATGCACCAGAAGAAAAAGAAAGAGGTATTACTATTAATACTTCACACGTAGAGTACGAAACAGCAAATCGTCACTATGCTCACGTTGACTGTCCAGGTCACGCTGACTACGTTAAGAACATGGTAACAGGTGCTGCTCAAATGGACGGCGCTATCCTTGTTGTTGCTGCAACTGATGGTCCAATGCCACAAACTCGCGAACACATCTTATTAGGCCGTCAAGTAGGTATTCCTCGTATGGTTGTATTCATGAATAAAGTGGATATGGTTGATGATGCTGAATTATTAGAATTGGTTGAAATGGAAATCAGAGACTTATTATCATTCTATGAATATGATGGTGATAATGGACCAGTTATCCAAGGTTCAGCTTTAGGGGCATTAAATGGTGAGCCAAAATGGGCTGATACAGTTATGCAATTAATGGCTGCTGTTGATGAGTGGATCGAAGAGCCAGTTAGAGACAATGCAAAACCTTTCTTAATGCCAGTTGAAGACGTTTTCACAATCACAGGTCGTGGAACTGTTGCTACAGGTAGAATCGAAACTGGTGTTGCTAATACTGGTGATCCTGTTGAAATCATTGGTATGGGTGCTGATAAATTAACTTCTACTGTTACAGGTGTTGAAATGTTCCGTAAAATCCTTGATAGAGGTGAAGCTGGAGACAATGTTGGTTTACTTTTAAGAGGTATTGACAAAAGTGCTATCAGAAGAGGTATGGTTATCATTAAGCCAGGTTCAGTTAAGCCACACGCTAAATTCAAGGCTGAGGTTTATATCTTGAAAAAAGAAGAAGGTGGTCGTCACACACCATTTCACAATAACTACCGTCCTCAATTCTATGTGAGAACTACAGACGTAACAGGTACAATTTCTTTACCAGCTGGTGTAGAAATGGTTATGCCTGGGGATAACTTAACAATCACAGTAGATTTGTTAAGCCCAATCGCAATGACTGTTGGTTTACGTTTTGCTATCCGTGAAGGTGGTAGAACTGTAGGTGCAGGTCAGGTGACTGAGGTTTTAGAATAATCTAAAAAATATACTAAAAATAAAGCCGATGATGTATGTCGTCGGCTTTATTTTAAACAAACGGGTGTAGTTCAAGGGTAGAATTGTGGTCTCCAAAACCATCGATGGGGGTTCGAATCCCTCCACCCGTGCAAACATTTATAAAAATGACAAAAGTTATTAACTATATAACAGAATCTTTTGAAGAATTAAAGTCAAATGTAACTTGGATAACTTGGCCTGAGGCGCAACGTTATACAGTCATAGTGGCTTTGTTTTCTATTATTTTCTCTTTGATAATTTGGGGTTTTGACTCTTTATTTGCAAGAGCAATCACTGGGTTTTATAATCTATTAAAAGGATAAAATGTCTGACAGTTCTTTAAAAAAGTGGTATGTTGTAAAAGCAGTAAGCGGGCAAGAAAATAAAGTGAAAACTTATATTGAAAGCGAAGTTTCTGCGCATAATTTGCAAGATTACATTTCACAAGTTTTGGTACCTACAGAAAAAGTTGTTCACGTGAAAGATGGTAAGAAAACCATTCGTGACAAAGTTTATTTTCCTGGCTACATTATGGTTGAAGCGAACTTAGTAGGAGAAATACCTCACATGATTAAATCTTTGCCAAGTGTAATAGGATTTTTGGGTGAAGTTAAGGGTGGTTCGCCTGTGCCTTTGCGTCAATCGGAAGTTAATCGCATGCTAGGTAAAGTTGACGAATTGTCGGTAAATCAAGAAATGCAATCTATACCATATATTATAGGTGAAACAGTTAAAGTAACTGATGGTGCTTTCAAAGGATTTACTGGTAGTATTGAAAAAATAAATGAAGAAAAGCGTAAAGTTGAAGTGATGGTTAAAATTTTCGGCAGAAAAACACCAATTGAACTTAGCTTTATGCAAATAGATAAAATTTAAGTGTTACAATTAATAATCCACATCTTTGCTTCCAATAGAGATGTGCTAAATTTTTTAAACAATGGCTAAAGAAGTTAGTAAAGTAGTTAAACTACAAGTAAAGGGAGGTGCTGCGAATCCGTCGCCACCGGTTGGACCTGCTTTGGGAGCCGCTGGGGTTAACATCATGGAGTTCTGTAAGCAGTTTAATGCTAGAACTCAAGATAAACCTGGAAAAGTTTTACCTGTACAAATTACAGTTTACAAAGACAAATCATTTGAATTTGTAATTAAAACGCCACCAGCAGCTATTCAACTGTTAGATGCAGCCAAACTTAAAGGAGGTTCGGGTCAACCAAACCGTAAAAAAGTAGCAAGTGTTACTTGGGATCAAATTAAAGCGATCGCAGAAGACAAAATGCCAGATCTTAATTCTTTTACATTAGAAAAAGCAATGAGTATGGTAGCAGGAACTGCACGTTCAATGGGTATAACAGTTAGTGGTAATGCACCTTTTTAATTTGTGATTTATGGCAAAGTTGACTAAAAAACAAAAAGTAGCAGTTTCAAAAATTGACAAAAATAAGTTTTACTCTTTAAGTGATGCTTCGGTATTATTGAAAGATATTGCTTATGCAAATTTTGATGAATCTGTAGATATAGCTGTTAAATTAGGTGTTGATCCTAGAAAAGCTAATCAAATGGTAAGAGGTGTGGTTTCTTTACCACACGGAAACGGTAAAGATATGAAAGTCTTAGCATTAGTTACACCAGACAAAGAAGCAGAAGCTAAAGCTGCTGGTGCAGACTATGTTGGTCTAGATGAGTATCTTCAAAAGATTAAAGATGGTTGGACAGATGTTGATGTAATTGTTACCATGCCTGCTGTGATGGGTAAATTAGGCCCATTAGGAAGAATATTAGGTCCTAGAGGTTTAATGCCAAACCCTAAAACAGGTACGGTTACTATGGAAATTGGTAAAGCAGTTACTGATATTAAATCTGGTAAAATTGACTTTAAAGTTGATAAAACTGGTATTGTTCACGCGGGAATTGGCAGAGTTTCATTTGAAGCCAGCAAAATCGTAGACAATGCACATGAATTAATTCAAACATTAATCAAAATGAAACCATCAGCTGCTAAAGGAACTTATATTAAGTCGATTTATTTGTCTAGTACAATGAGTCCAGGCATTCCTTTAGATCCAAAAGCAGTTTAAGGTAGTTAATTTTTAACATTATGACCAGAGAAGAAAAATCAAAAGTAATAGAAGATTTAACTGCACAATTAGCTGATGCCAATGTTTTGTATGTTGCTGATATTTCAGGATTAAACGCAGAATCAACATCAAATTTTAGAAGAGCTTGTTTTAAAGCTAACATAAAATTAAATGTTGTTAAGAACACCCTTTTAGCGAAAGCTATGGAAAAATCTCCTAATGATTATGGAGATATGCCAAGCATTTTAAAGGGAAACTCTGCTATTTTAATTTCTGAAAATGGCAATGCACCGGCTAAATTGATTAAAGACTTCAGAAAAAAAGCTGAAAAACCTGCCTTAAAAGGTGCGTTTATTCATTCAGCAGTATTTATTGGAGACAATCAATTAGATGCATTAATTGCACTTAAATCTAAAGAAGAGGTAATTGGTGAAATCATCGGATTACTTCAATCACCTGCTAAAAATGTTATTTCTGCTCTTAAATCGGGTGGCAGTACAATTGCAGGTTTAGTGAAAACATTATCTGAAAGATAATAAAACAAGAACGCACAAAAAACAATTATAATTTTAAAACATTTAAATCGATAGAAAATGGCAGATTTGAAACAATTCGCAGAACAATTAGTTAATTTAACTGTAAAAGAAGTTAATGAATTAGCTACAATTTTGAAAGATGAATACGGTATTGAACCAGCTGCTGCTGCAGTTGCAGTTGCTGCAGGTCCTGCTGCAGGTGGTGGTGGCGATGATGCTGCTGCTGAACAAACTGAGTTCACAGTTGTACTTAAAGAAGCTGGTGCTTCTAAATTAGCAGTTGTAAAAGCTGTAAAAGAATTAACTGGTCTTGGGCTTAAAGAAGCAAAAGATTTAGTTGATGGCACACCTGCAAATATTAAAGAAGGTGTTTCTAAAGACGAAGCTGAAGGGCTTAAGAAAGCTTTAGAAGAAGCTGGTGCTGTTGTAGAATTAAAGTAATTTTTTCTTAGCAAAAGATTTGGGTTAGGTCTTGGATTCGTTTCAAAGACCTAAACCCTTTTCGCATTTAAATACGTTTCGTATTTTTTTAACAAAATTTTTTAATTTAATATTATTCATTGATGTTAGTAAATCAAACTGAGAGAATAAATTTTGCTTCAACCAAAAATATTCCACAATACCCCGATTTCCTTGATATTCAAGTAAAATCTTTTCAAGATTTCTTGCAACTAGAGACTAAATCGGATAAAAGAAGCAACGAAGGTTTATATAATACCTTCATGGAGAATTTTCCGATTGCCGATACAAGAAATAATTTTGTTCTTGAATTCTTAGATTATTTTGTAGACCCACCTAGATATTCTATTCAAGAATGTATTGGACGTGGTTTAACGCATAGTGTTCCTTTAAAAGCAAGACTGAAACTATATTGTACAGATCCAGATCACGAAGACTTTGAAACGATTGTTCAAGATGTTTATCTTGGTGCTATACCATATATGACGCCTAGTGGAACTTTTGTTATCAATGGTGCTGAGAGAGTTATTGTTTCGCAATTGCATCGATCGCCAGGGGTTTTCTTCGGACAATCTTTTCATGCCAACGGAACAAAATTGTATTCAGCAAGGGTAATTCCTTTTAAAGGTTCTTGGATTGAATTTGCAACAGACATCAATAATGTCATGTATGCTTACATTGATAGAAAGAAAAAATTACCTGTTACCACGCTTTTTAGAGCGATTGGTTTTGAAAGAGATAAAGATATTTTAGAAATTTTTGATCTGGCAGAAGAAATTAAAGTTTCTAAAACTGGAATTAAAAAATATATCGGCAGAAAACTTGCAGCGAGAGTATTAAATACTTGGTTTGAAGATTTCGTTGATGAAGATACTGGAGAGGTGGTTTCTATCGAAAGAAATGAAATTATTCTTGAAAGAGACACTATTTTAGATAAAGATAATGTTGAAGAAATATTAACTGCTGATGTTAAGTCTATTTTGTTACACAAAGAAGATAATCATCATGCAGATTATACTATTATTCACAATACTTTGCAAAAGGACCCAACAAACTCTGAAAAAGAGGCTGTTGAACATATTTATAGACAATTAAGAAGCGCAGAACCACCTGATGAAGAAACAGCTCGTGGTATTATACATAAATTATTCTTTTCTGATCAACGCTACAATTTAGGAGATGTTGGTCGTTATAGAATGAACAAAAAACTAAATCTTGATACACCTTTAGACAAACAAGTTTTAACTAAAGAGGATATCATTACTATTGTAAAATATTTAATTGAGTTAATTAACTCTAAAGCAGAAATTGATGATATTGATCACTTGTCAAATCGTCGTGTAAAAACTGTTGGTGAGCAATTATCTGGTCAATTTGGTGTTGGTTTAGCTAGAATGGCTAGAACCATCCGTGAGCGTATGAATGTTCGTGATAACGAGGTATTTACGCCAATTGACTTGATTAATGCCAAAACACTTTCGTCTGTAATTAATTCATTTTTTGGAACAAATCAGTTGTCTCAATTTATGGATCAAACGAATCCATTAGCAGAGATTACCCATAAAAGAAGGATGTCTGCCCTAGGACCTGGTGGACTTTCAAGAGAAAGAGCTGGTTTTGAGGTGCGTGACGTGCACTATACGCACTATGGACGTTTATGTCCAATAGAAACACCAGAGGGACCAAATATTGGTTTGATTTCTTCACTTGGTGTTTATGCTAAAGTTAATGGCATGGGCTTCATTGAAACGCCTTATAGAAAAGTAACAAACGGTGTTGTTGATTTAAAATCAGACCCTGTTTATCTGAGTGCTGAAGAAGAAGAAGGCAAAATGATTGCACAGGCCAATATCGAAATGGATGACGACGGAAGAATTACAGCTGATCGTATTATTGCACGAGAAGAAGGAGATTTCCCAGTAGTTGAGCCATCGGCCGTTCATTATACAGACGTTGCACCAAATCAAATCGCTTCTATTTCTGCATCATTGATTCCATTTTTGGAGCATGATGATGCAAACCGCGCCTTAATGGGCTCAAACATGATGCGTCAAGCCGTACCATTATTAAGACCTGAAGCGCCAATTGTTGGAACAGGTTTAGAAAAGCAAATAGCTAAAGACTCTAGGGTTTTAATCAATGCTGAAGGTGATGGTAAAGTCATTTATGTAGATTCTGAACGAATTACTATAAGATACGAACGTTCAGAAAATGAAAAATTAGTGAGTTTTGAAGAGGATGAGA
This sequence comes from Flavobacterium sp., assembly GCA_044347145.1. GTDB lineage: Bacteria > Bacteroidota > Bacteroidia > Flavobacteriales > Flavobacteriaceae > Flavobacterium. The sequence continues at coordinate 235,586 of JBIIXU010000001.1, read as the reverse complement.
AAACCTATATGTTGACCAAATTCCAAAAAACTAACCAAAGTACTTGTATTAATCTTAAGCCAATTGTTAGAAAAGGTGACACTATTGCTAAAGGTCAAGTGCTTTGTGAGGGTTATGCCACGCAAAAAGGTGAATTAGCATTAGGAAGAAATCTTAAAGTGGCTTTCATGCCATGGAAAGGTTATAACTTTGAAGATGCAATCGTTATTTCTGAAAAAGTAGTAAGAGATGACATTTTTACATCTTTGCATATTGATGAGTATTCTCTTGAAGTTAGAGATACAAAACTTGGTAATGAAGAGTTAACCAATGATATTCCTAACGTTTCGGAAGAAGCGACCAAAGATTTGGATGAAAATGGTATGATTAGAATTGGTGCTGAAGTAAAACCTGGCGACATTTTGATCGGAAAAATTACACCAAAAGGTGAATCTGATCCAACGCCTGAAGAAAAACTGCTTCGTGCTATTTTTGGTGACAAAGCTGGTGATGTAAGAGACGCATCCTTAAAGGCATCACCTTCATTACACGGCGTAGTTTTAGACAAAAAATTATTCTCTAAAACGATCAAAGACAAGCGTAAAAAAGCACAAGAAAAAGATGAAATATCTGCGCTTGAAATGAAATTTGATGTTGAGTTTAATCAATTAAGAGATAAATTAATTGATAAATTGTTTTCTTTAGTTAATGGAAAAACGGCTCAAGGTGTTTTCAATGAATTAGGCGAAGAAATTTTACCAAAAGGAAAGAAATTTACCTTGAAAATGCTTCAAACAATCGAAGATTATGTGCATCTTGAAAACTCTCAATGGGTGATGGATGATGAACTAAATGCCTTAATTAGAGATTTACTGCACAACTATAAAATCAAATTAAACGATTTACAAGGTGCATTACGTAGAGAGAAATTTACGATTACTGTGGGTGATGAATTACCAGCAGGTATTCTTAAATTAGCTAAAGTATTTATCGCCAAAAAACGTAAATTAAAAGTTGGTGATAAAATGGCAGGTCGCCACGGAAATAAAGGTATTGTTGCGCGAATTGTGCGTGATGAAGACATGCCTTTCTTAGAAGACGGAACACCTGTTGATATTGTATTAAATCCACTTGGTGTGCCATCTCGTATGAACATCGGACAGATATACGAAACTGTTTTAGCATGGGCTGGTCAAAAGCTAGGCAAGAAATATGCCACGCCAATTTTTGATGGTGCATCTAATGATCAGATAGATGAAATTACTGATGAAGCAGGTATTCCAAGATATGGCCATACCTATCTTTATGATGGTGGTACAGGTGAACGTTTTCACCAGCCAGCAACAGTAGGTATTATCTATATGTTAAAATTAGGCCACATGGTAGATGACAAAATGCACTCGCGTTCAATTGGTCCTTATTCATTAATTACGCAACAACCGCTTGGTGGTAAAGCACAATTTGGTGGTCAACGTTTTGGTGAGATGGAGGTTTGGGCACTTGAAGCTTATGGTGCATCAAGTACACTAAGAGAAATTTTAACAGTAAAATCTGATGATGTTGTAGGTAGAGCTAAAACTTACGAAGCTATCGTAAAAGGTGATACTTTACCAGAACCAGGCTTACCAGAATCATTCAACGTATTGATGCATGAACTAAAAGGTTTAGGTATTGATATTAGATTAGAAGAATAAGTCCATAAAACTTATATGCATTAATTAAAACATTTATCAACTATTATGAACAATAGAAATAAAGATAAAAACACAACGGTTAAGTTCAATAAAATTACTATTGGACTTGCTTCTCCAGAATCAATTAAACAAGTTTCTAGAGGTGAAGTTTTAAAACCTGAAACCATCAATTATCGTACACATAAACCTGAAAGAGATGGTTTGTTTTGCGAGCGTATTTTTGGGCCTGTAAAGGATTATGAATGTGCTTGTGGTAAATATAAGCGTATTCGTTATAAAGGTATCGTCTGTGACAGATGTGGTGTTGAAGTTACTGAGAAAAAAGTAAGAAGAGACCGCGTTGGCCATATAGAATTAGTTGTGCCAATTGCACATATTTGGTATTTCAGATCATTACCTAACAAAATAGGTTATTTATTAGGCGTGCCTTCTAAAAAATTGGATATGATTATATACTTTGAAAAGTATGTAGTTATTCAAGCTGGTATAGCTAAGCATCCAGATCATGATGAATTGAAAAGACTAGATTTCTTGTCTGAAGAGGAATACATGACTATTCAAGATGCACTGCCGATGGAAAATCAATATCTTGATGATTCTGACCCAAATAAGTTTATTGCAAAAATGGGTGCAGAAGCTATCGTTGATCTTTTATCGCGTGTTGATTTGGAAGCCATGTCTTATGAATTGCGACATAGCGCAAACCATGAAACATCAAAACAAAGAAAAACTGAAGCTCTAAAAAGACTTCAAGTTGTTGAAGCTTTCAAAGAGTCAGCTAAAAATCGTGAGAATAAGCCAGAATGGATGGTTTTAAAAGTTATCCCAGTTATTCCACCTGAACTTAGACCGCTTGTGCCACTTGATGGTGGTAGATTTGCTACTTCAGACTTAAATGATTTGTATAGAAGGGTAATCATCAGAAATAACCGTTTAAGACGATTAATTGAAATAAAAGCGCCTGAAGTTATCCTTAGAAATGAAAAACGTATGCTTCAAGAAGCCGTTGATTCTTTGTTTGATAACACAAGAAAAGCTTCTGCGGTTAAAACAGAATCAAACAGACCATTAAAATCTTTATCTGATTCATTAAAAGGAAAGCAAGGTCGTTTTAGACAAAACCTTTTAGGTAAACGTGTCGATTATTCTGCGCGTTCTGTAATTGTTGTTGGTCCAGAACTTAAAATGTTTGAGTGCGGTTTGCCAAAGGATATGGCTGCTGAATTATACAAACCTTTTGTAATCAGAAAATTAATTGAAAGAGGTATTGTTAAAACCGTTAAATCCGCTAAAAAGATTATCGATAGAAAAGAGCCAGTGGTATGGGACATTTTAGAAAATGTAATTAAAGGACATCCTGTATTACTAAATCGTGCCCCTACGCTTCACCGTTTAGGTATTCAAGCTTTTCAACCTAAATTAATTGAAGGTAAAGCTATTCAGTTGCATCCATTATCATGTACGGCTTTTAATGCCGACTTTGATGGTGACCAGATGGCTGTGCATTTACCTCTTGGGCCAGAAGCTATATTAGAAGCCCAATTGTTAATGCTTGGTTCTCATAATATTCTAAATCCGGCCAATGGTGCGCCAATTACCGTACCATCACAAGACATGGTGCTTGGCCTTTATTACATGACCAAAGAAAGAAAAACGACACCTGAATATAAAGTTAAAGGCGAAGGTCTAACTTTCTATTCTGCAGAAGAGGTTAATATTGCATTAAATGAAGGTCGTCTAGAATTAAACGCTTCTTTAAAAATAAGAGCTAAAGATTTCAATGAAAATGGTGAACTTGTTTCTAAAATTATTGAAACGACTGCCGGAAGAGTTTTATTTAATGAAGTGGTTCCTGAACAAGCAGGCTTTATCAATGAAGTTTTAACTAAAAAATCATTGCGTGATATTATTGCTAAAATTTTAGCTGTATCAGATGTGCCTACAACTTCTCGTTTCTTAGATAACATCAAAGATATGGGCTTTAAGTTTGCCTTCAAAGGTGGTTTATCGTTTAGTTTAGGTGATATTAAAGTGCCTATTCAAAAAGATGCGTTAATAGCCGATGCTAAAGAAAAAGTAGAGGTAATTGTAAGTAGCTATAATATGGGTCTTATCACTAATAATGAGCGTTATAATCAAGTCATTGATGTTTGGACTTCTACCAATGCGCAATTGACAGAAACAGCGATGAAACAAATCAGAGAAGATCAACAAGGTTTCAACTCGGTTTATATGATGCTAGATTCTGGTGCAAGGGGTTCAAAAGAACAAATTAGACAGCTTACTGGTATGCGTGGTTTGATGGCTAAGCCTAAAAAATCAACTGCCGCTGGTGGTGAAATTATTGAGAACCCAATTCTTTCTAACTTTAAGGAAGGTCTTTCAATTTTAGAATATTTTATCTCAACACACGGAGCTCGTAAAGGTTTGGCGGATACTGCACTTAAAACAGCAGATGCTGGTTATTTAACAAGAAGACTTCATGACGTGGCGCAAGATGTTATCGTTTCTGAAGATGATTGTGGCACTTTGAGAGGTATTGAAATTTCTGCTCTTAAGAAAAATGATGACATCGTTGAAACTTTAGCTGAACGTATAATTGGTCGCGTGGCATTAAATGATGTCGTTAATCCTATAGATTTAAAAGTTCTAGTTGCAGCTGGAGAACAAATTACCGATGCCATTGCAAAAGCCATCGAAAATTCTCCGCTTGAAAAAATTGAGGTACGTTCGCCGCTAACTTGTGAATCTGAAAAAGGAATTTGTGCTAAATGCTATGGTAAAAACCTAGCAAACGGCAATATGATTCAAAGTGGAGAAGCAGTTGGTGTAGTAGCAGCGCAGTCAATTGGTGAACCAGGAACGCAGTTAACCCTTAGAACATTCCATGTTGGTGGTGTTGCTGGTGGTGTTTCTGAAGAATCTTCTATCGTTACAAGATTCAAAGGTCGTGTAGAAATAGACGATTTAAAAACTGTAATGGGCGAAAATACTGATGGTGAATCTGTTAAAATCGTGATTTCTCGATCTTCTGAAATGAAATTAGTTGATGTTAATACGGGCATCACATTAAATACACACATTATTCCTTATGGTTCTTTTATTTATGTTAATGAAGGCGATGTGGTAGAAAAAGGAACAACTATTTGTAAATGGGATCCATTTAACGGGGTAATTGTTTCTGAATATGCTGGTAAAGTTGTCTTTGAAGACTTAGAAAGAGGTCAAACTTTTAAAGTGGAAATTGACGAACAAACTGGTTTCAAAGAAAAAGTAATTACTGAGCCAAGAAACAAAAAATTAGTACCAAACTTATTAATTTATGGTAAGAACAACGAGTTAATTCGTACGTATAGTTTACCGATGGGTGCACATTTAATTGTTGAAGATGGTGAAAAAATTATCGCCGGTAAGATATTAGTGAAAATTCCAAGAAAATCATCTAAAGCAAGTGATATTACAGGTGGTTTACCAAGAATTACAGAGCTTTTAGAAGCGCGTAATCCTTCAAACCCTGCTGTGGTTTCTGAAATAGATGGTGTTGTAATCTTCGGAAAAATCAAGCGTGGTAACCGTGAAATCATGGTTGAATCTAAATTTGGTGAGGTTAAAAAGTATTTAGTTAAATTATCAAACCAAATATTGGTTCAAGAAAATGACTTCGTTAAAGCAGGTACCGCTCTTTCTGATGGTGCAGTTTCACCAGCTGATATCTTAAGAATTCAAGGACCATCAGCTGTTCAGCAGTATTTGGTTAATGAAATTCAAGAGGTTTATCGTTTGCAAGGGGTAAAAATTAATGACAAACACTTCGAAGTTATTATACGTCAAATGATGCGTAAAGTGCAAGTGCAAGATCCAGGTGATACTTTATTCCTTGAGGAACAATTGGCTCATACTAAAGATTTTATCCGTGAAAATGACGCTTTATATGGTATGAAGTTTGTTGAAGAAGCTGGAGATTCTCCTAAATTTAAAAATGGTCAAATTATTACAGCTAGGGAATTAAGAGATGAAAATTCGGAACTTTCTAGAGATGATAAAAACCTTTTAGTAGCGAGAGATGCCATCACTGCAACTGCAACGCCAATTCTTCAAGGTATTACAAGAGCTTCTCTTCAAACCAAATCATTTATTTCTGCGGCTTCTTTCCAAGAAACCACTAAAGTACTTAATGAAGCAGCTGTAGCTGGTAAAATAGATACTTTAGAAGGCTTGAAAGAAAATGTTATTGTAGGTCATAGAATACCTGCAGGAACTGGTAACAGAAGTTTTGACACCATTATCGTAGGTTCACAAGAGGAATTTGATAAAAAAGCTAATCGTAACGAATATTCTTTCTAATCATGGATAATAACAATCAACAAGGTCAGATTAACGTTGAGTTAGATGAAACCATTGCCCAAGGCATTTATTCAAACTTGGCAATTATCAATCATTCACATGCAGAATTTGTTGTAGATTTTATCACAATGATGCCCGGCATACCAAAAGCTAAAGTAAAATCTAGAATTATACTGACGCCTCAGCATGCCAAACGTTTTTTGAAAGCTTTAGCTGAAAATATAAGCAAATACGAACGGGCTTATGGTGAAATCACTGATCATGAGCAACCACATATGCCACTAAGTTTTGGTCCAGCCGGACAAGCTTAAAATCCTTTCTAAACCTCCCATTTTTGGGAGGTTTTTTATTTTTATAGAAAAAAGTTTAAAAAAAATTTGGATAGTTAAAAAATTAAACAATAAATTTGCAACCGAAATAATTATCCCAAATTACGCATTAGACTTTGTAGTGAGGGAAAAAAGGGCAAAAAATTTGAAAATGCACGGAAATTTTTTACCGCAGGTGCACTTTTTGTGCATTGAGGATAAAAAATTGAGTACTTTTTCAAATTTGAAGTCATTTTTTTTTCGTAATAAATTTCTAATGCGTATTTTGGGATTACATAACCTTTTTAAACGAATAGACATGTTCAAATTAAATCTTACAAAAAGTTTTGCATCAGTGCCTACTGGTGAGAAACATCGTCTTCGTTGCATTTTTAGTTAGTTTTTTAAAATTCCATCATAAATGAAATGCCCGAAGATATTTTAACTTCGGGTTTTTTATTGTCCCGAAGTTTGGTCTGCAAGGAAAAGTACATTTTTATTTTCAGCCCAGATACAGACGATAGATGTCTGTATGGAGACACTAAGTGGTCTCCATGGCAGCGATCGCTTTGCAAACAAGTCTCGAAAGTTTTCGGGACGAACAGTTGGATAAGCTTTAAAGAAACATTAAAAGCATCATGAACAATTCAGAAAAAATATTACAAATAACAGCTGGCAGAGGCCCAGCAGAATGCACTTGGGTTGCGGCGCAAGTGCTAAAAAAAATCATGGATGAAGCGCAGAAATCCGGTCTTCAAACCATGGTTTTGGCAAGAGAAACAGGTATAGAAAATGGCACAATTGAAACTGCTATCGTAAAGTTTTCAGGCAAAAACGTTGATGAATTTTCTAAAAAATGGGTAGGTACTATTCAATGGATAGGTAAAAGCACTTTTAGAAAATTGCATAAACGGAAAAATTGGTTTATTGGCGTATTTGAAGTGGAAACTTCCAAAAGTCAAGTTTTTGATGAACAACAGATTAGCTACCAAGCCATGCGAAGTTCAGGGGCTGGTGGTCAACACGTGAACAAAGTGAGTTCTGCCATTAGAGCAACTTATCAACCAACAGGTTTGAGCGTGGTGGTGATGGATTCAAGATCACAACATCAGAATAAAAAATTGGCTCTGGAACGCCTAAAAGAGAAATGGTTGAATGAGCAACATAAGACTTGGGGCGAAAACACCCAAAAGCAATGGCTCAACCAAACCCAAGTAGAAAGAGGAAACCCCGTGAGAACTTTTGAAGGGTCAGATTTTAAGAAACAAAAAGACAAACCTGCTTATAAGGAAACGAGGCAGGCATTAAAACGAGATTTAAGAAATGAAGACAATTGATAAATATGTGTATAAAGCTTTGGACTATTATCCATTCAATTTAGAAGAGACGGTAGAATCTTTAGACTATGCGTTGGCTTATGATGAAAATAATGTCACCGCCTTAACGCTTTATGGCAGATTATTAGCTGAGCAATTACAAGATTATGAAGCGGCGAAAATCTATTTTGAAAAGGCTTTGGCGACAAATATTAATGCCATTGAAGTTTACTCGCCATTTATTGAAACCCTGATTAAAAATGAGGATTTTGATCAAGCACAGTCACTTATTGACTTTGCTTTGACGGTTAAAGGTGCAAACAAAATGGACTTATTGTTTAAGGTATTGCTACTTCAAGAAATGAAAGGCGAAATTAAAACAGCGCTAAAAACCTTAAAAGTTATTGCCTCAAAAATGTACAACAACGATTATCAATATCTGATTGAGGAAACAACCAAACGTTTGAAAAACAAACTTGAAGTTGAAAAAAATAAGAACAACAAGAGGAGTAAGAAAAAAAGGAAGTGAGAACTTCCTTTTTTAGTTTACAATCATTTCGATGGCTACGGCAGACGAAGCAATCACATTTCTCTATTATTACTTTTTATGACTATCCGTTACTAATACCAAAATAAAAATTGGCACACGGATTAAACCGATTTTAACAGATTAACGCAGATTTTTTTATTTTCAATTTTAAAATATACTGAAATCAGTGTAAATCAGTCCAATCCGTTTTATCTGTGTGCTATTACTTTTTCAAATAACCATCCCAACTACGCGCAAAACAATTTCCCGCTTTTCAATCTTTGGCGTATTTTTTGCTTAAATTTGGTTTTTTAAACGTCAATACCATGAGAAAGTTATTTTTTTTAAATCTTATCTGCTATACCATGATTTTCAACGCCCAATTCAACTACGACGCCGAATGGAAAAAAATAGAAAAAAACACCGAAAAAGGTAACTATAAAAGCAATTTGCCTTTGGTAAAAGCGATAGAAAATCAAGCAATAAAAGATAAAAACTATCCTGAGCATTATCGGGCATTGGCGCAAAAATTAGCGATTGAAAATACCGTTAAGGAGGAATCTTCAGTAGATGAAGTTAACAACCCATTGTACTTAAACGAACTCAAAAAAACAGCTTTGGCACAGAAAGATGTAGTTTACCAAAATATTTTGCTTCATCTTTATGCCACAAATTTAATTGCCTATTATAATAACCAAAGTTGGGAAATTCAAAATCGAACGAATTTAACCAAGGTATCAGAAAACATATCTGAATGGACCAACGAAAATTTTAAAACGGAAATTTTCAAAACTTTTGATGACATTTTTAAAAAGAAAAACGATTTATTAGGTACAGATTTAAAAAATTGGGTAAAAATCATTGAGCCAGAAAAGTTTGACGATTTCAAACTAAATCTTTTTCATTTGATGTTTAATACCTATTTGAACATTCCTGAAGCTTTAATGGATGATGCTGAGGAGAAAAATTATCAAATTCAAATCAACAGTCATTTTGAAGATTTAGTAAAAAATTATCAAAATAAACAATTACTTGATGCTTTTCTTTATACCCAAAACCAATGGTTAGACCACAAGAAAAATAGCAATCAAATAACATTAATAGCTTATCAAAAAGTATTAGCACAGCTCATTTCAAATTATCAAGCAGATTATGTGGCGCAATTAAGTTATATTTTGGCTAATACTTATATCACCCAGACTGGAAGAAATTACTTTCAAGGTAGAAATAATCCTGAGCAAGCTAAAAGTGATTTCCTCAAAGCCAAAGACATTCTTGAACAAGCCATAAAAAAACATTCAAAATCTAAATGGACCAAAAATTGTGAAAACCTTTTATTAAGAGTCAAGCAACCAGAAATTGAGGTGCAAATGCCCAATAAGATTTTGGTTAATGAACAAATTCCGTTGGGTATTTCTCACCGAAATACAGATAAAATTTATGTCAGAATTTATAATATTTCCCAAACACCAAGCACCTATATCGATTATAATTTTATTGATAAAGAAGATGCCAATTTAGAAACCAATGCCAAAATTTTTTCAGAAACCACCATTCCTGTTAAAAATTTCACTGACCTACAAACCCATAGCACTTTATTTCATTTGCCTAGTTTACCCATTGGGAAATATGTACTTGCTTTTTCTTCAAATGCCAATTTTAAGAACGGTAAATCAGATTTTACAACGCGTATCAACCTAGATATTATTGAAAACTACATCTTCAATACGAATGATGATAAAGGTCAAAGATCAAATGCGCAAATCATCAATGCCAATAGTGGCTTGCCTTTTGCTAACGAAACCCTAGATATTTATGAGTTAAAAGATAAAAAGTTCACTTTTTATAAAACCTACAAAACCAATGAAATTGGCGATATTATTGATGGTAACGAAGTTTTATCTATAACTAATCAAAGATATTATGGTTATTACATTTTTATCCCTAAGACCAAAGAGTTTTATCGTTTGTCAGATTTCGGGCAGTATCGCAGCAATTATCAGCCAAATGAAACGCAACAAACCGTTGCTACAATTTTCACTGATCGTGCCATCTATCGCCCAGGGCAAGTGGTTTATTTTAAAGCCATTGCCTATGAAAAATTAAAGTCAGAAAGCAAACTTTTAGTCAATCAAAACTTTAGGGTAGAACTGAAAAATGTTAATAATGAAAAAGTAGCAGAACTCAATTTAATCACCAATGAATTTGGCAGTATAAATGGTCAGTTTGTTTTGCCTCTGTCAACCTTAACTGGCGACTTTCAATTGTTGATTTTTGATAAAAATGAGACTGTAGTTGGTCAAACATCAATCAGCGTTGAAGAATATAAACGGCCAAAATTTGAGGTTAAATTCAATGAACTTAAAGACAATTACACCCTAAAAACTGAACAAAAAGTAGTGGGTACAGCCATGGCGTATTCTGGCGCAAGTATTTCAAACGCTAAAGTCATTTATAGGGTTGAACGACAAGAAATTTTTGTTTTTCCTTGGTGGGATGGCTTTAGATGTTACTATCCGCCTTATCGTCACGCAGAACCTGAAACCATCACGCAAGGTGAAGGAACAACCAATGAAAAAGGGGAGTTTACCATCAATTTCAATACAGAAATTCCTGAAAATGAAATCGAAAGTAAACAACCAAAAACTTATACCTATCAGGTGTTTGCGGACGTGACAGACCTTAATGGTGAAACCCAAAAAGGTGATGTTTCATTAACTGCTGGTTCTTTACCAAAAAAACTCAACATAGAAAGTGAAGCATCTTTTGCAGTTAATGGCTTAACAAATGAACATTTTAAAATTGTTTCAACCAATCTCAACAATGTAAAGGTCGCAGCTAAGGGTACTTATAAAATCACTAAACTCATCGCGCCAAGTCGTTTGGTTACGCCAGAAACTTTCTATTTTGAAGCAGATTATCAATTGGTTGAAGAGGCCAAGTTCGATCAACTGTTTCCACATCTTAATTATAAAAAAGATGAAGGGGATAAAAACTTTTGGAAAAAAGGCGAAGTCATCATGGGAAACTCCTTTGAAAATGATGCCAATACCACCACAGAAAACTGGTCAAAAGTGAAAATACCGGCTTTAAAATCTGGTCATTATCTCATCGAAAGTTTTGAAATGTACGAAAATGACACCATCAGAGCTTTCAAAATCATTGAGGTTTATGACCACCAAACATTGAGCAATGGTAGCCCAAATTATTTTTCACATAAATTGGATAAAAAAACTTATAAAGTGGGTGAAAGCGCCAAGATTACTTTTAGCACAGACACCAAAGACGCTGTTTTGTATTTTGCTTTAGAAGAAAAAAATCAACTATCTGAAAAGAAAATTTTGACCTTCAAAAATGGCGAAGCCACTTTGCTATTGCCAGTAACTAAAGAAAACAAAGACGGTTTGGTTTGTCATGTGCTTTTTATCAAACACAATGATGGGGTAACAAAAACCATCACCATGCCTGTGGACAAAGAAGAACCAAAACTCGAGATTTCTACGGTTGTTTTTAGAGATAAACTTCAACCTGGACAACCTGAAAAATGGCAACTCAAAATTTCAGGAAAAGACAGCGAGAAAATTTCAGCAGAACTCTTAGCGACGATGTATGACCAAAGTTTGGACCAATTTAGACCACATGATTATGGTTTTAATCCTTTTAGTTATTATTACTATGGCTTTCAAAACGTCTTTACTTTGAGTAACCAAAGTTGGCAACTAAACAATACTTATGGCAGAAGGTTCATGAATTATAATTTTATTAATCCAATCATACCAATTTTTAAGAATGAAATTAACGGCTTTTATGGCAGAGGTCGTAATCAATTGTTCAAAAGTATGCCTGGGTCTGTCGCGACTATGTCGAAGAGTCAAGAAGAATTAACCTTAGGGTTAGATTATAAAAATACCGTGGATGCGTTGCAAGGATCAGCAGCAGGAGTGGTAGTTCGTGGATATAATTCAATGGACAAATCTCATGAATTCCTAATAAAAGAAGAAATTGTTCCTAAGAACCCAAAAACCGACTTCTCAACCGTTCAAGTCCGCACCAATCTCAATGAAACGGCTTTCTTTTTCCCTCAATTAAGAACCAATGAAAAAGGCGAAGTCATTTTAGAATTTACGTCGCCAGAATCTTTAACCCAATGGAAAGTTTTATTGTTGGCGCACACCAAAGATTTAGCCGTTGGACAAAAAACATTGTCGGTTAAAACCCAAAAAGAATTAATGGTTGTGCCAAATGCCCCGCGCTTTTTGAGAGAAAACGACGAACTTATTTTATCGACCAAAATTTCTAATTTATCTGATAAAAATCTGAGTGGTGAAGTCGTTCTTCAACTTTTTGATGCCTTCAGTATGAAAGCCGTAGATGACCGTTTTGGTATGAAGCAAACTGTAGTGCCTTTCACTGTTGAAAAAGGTTTGAACACTGCAGTTAGTTGGACAATAAAAGTCCCAGCAAATTTAGGTGCAGTAGTCTATCGCATCATCGCCAAAACAGCAGATTTTTCTGATGGAGAAGAAAATGTTTTGCCTATTTTGCCTAACCAAATGTTGGTGACAGAAACGATTCCCATTTCAGTACGCGAAGGGCAAACCAAAACTTTTTCATTTGATAAATTGAAAAACAATACGTCTTCAACCCTGCGTTCGCATGCTTTAACCTTAAATTTGAATACCAACCCCATTTGGTTAGCGGTGAGCAGTTTGCCTTATTTGAGAGAATTTCCTTATGATTGTTCAGAACAATTATTCAGTCGATTATATGGCAATATGTTGAGCAGTTTTATCATCAATCAGCAGCCAAAAATTAAACGTGTTTTTGACCTTTGGAATAGCAAAGACATGATGATGAGTAAATTATCTCAAAATCAAGAACTTAAAAGCATGGTTTTAGAAGAAACGCCATGGCTCAAAGAGGCGCAAGATGAAACCCAGCAAATGAAACAACTGGCTTTGTTTTTTGATTTAAACACCATGACTAATGAGTTTAAAACAACCATGAATAAGCTGCTTAGCCGTCAAATGGCTAGTGGTGGTTTCCCTTGGTTTGATGGTGGCAAAGAAAGTTTCAACATCACCGCTCATATTGTTGGTGGTTTTGGCAAACTCAACCAACTGACTGGTGATCAATATCAAGCCATAATAGGGGAAGACGGCAAACAAATGCTTGCAAAAGCCATCAATTATTTAGACGTAGAGGCCTTAAAAAATTATAATGAAGCTAAAAGAAGAAAGCCGCAATTTTATGCCAGTTATGATTTGATTCAATATTTATATGCCAGAAGCTATTGGTTGAAGCAATATCCGTTAGCCAAGAATAAAGCCTTGGCTACTGATGTGATTAAAGATGCTATTAAAAATCAAGCGAAGTCGCAACTTCAAAGTCAAGCCCAATTGGCGGTGGTTTTGCAACGTTATGACTACAAAAAAGAAGCACAAAAAATCATTACCTTTTTAAAAGAAACGGCTGTTGATTCACCAGAAAATGGGATGTATTGGAAAAACAACCTGAGCGGCTGGCGATGGTATGAATCGCCAGTTGAAACCCAAAGCATGATTTTGGAAGCTTTTCATGAAATTACACCCAATGATGGTAAAAGCATTGAAGACATGAAAGTTTGGTTGATTAAAAACAAACAAACCAATAGTTGGTCTAGCACCAAATCAACTGCCGAAGCGGTTTATGCTTTAATGTACGCTGGAAAATCATGGGTAAATGCCGAAGAAAACGTAAAAATCACTGCACCAAGTTTCACGCTACCAACCGATGAATTGGCGCAAAGTGGCCTAATCAAAGCTAAAATTAATTCTGCCGAAATTAAGCCAAACGCCAGTGAAGTCACCATTCAAAAAACTGGCGCGGGTGTTGTTTTAGGCGGTTTGTATTGGCAATATTTTGAAAACTTAGACAAGATTACCAAACATCAAGGTGGCATTTCTTTGCAAAAACAATTATACCTCAAGAAAAACACAGACCAAGGTCAGCAATTGCAGGAAATTACCGCCAACCAACCGATAAAAATTGGCGATTTAGTGACCGTTCGACTCATCATTAAAGTGGATCGCGACATGGAATTTATTCATTTAAAAGACATGCGTGCCAGTGGCTTTGAACCCACAAGCACATTGTCTGGCTACAAATGGTCGGCTGGTTTGGGTTATTATCAAAGTACACGAGATGCTTCAACCAACTTTTTTATCGACTATATGCCTCGTGGTAATTATGTTTTTGAATATGATTTGAGAGCTAATAATGCGGGACAATTTTCTAATGGCATCACGACCTTGCAGAACATGTATGCGCCGGAAATGGCTTCACATAGTGCGGGCATTGTTGTGAAAATTGAGGAGTAAGGGATTGTATATTGGATTTTGTATAACTCCTAAAGAGTTTAAAACTCTTTAGGAGTTTATAAAAGAATCTGTTAAAAAACTGACAACTTGTCATAGTTTTATTTTTTTGTATTACTTTTGCAATCTATTTTTCAGATTATTCAACATGGAAAAAATTATAGAAGAGCAAAAGCAAGGCACGGCTTTGGTATTAGATAATAAAACTGAAAACGGCAAGAAACTTTTCATTGAAAGTTATGGTTGTCAAATGAATTTTTCAGATAGTGAAATCGTGGCTTCCATATTAAACGAACAAGGTTACAATACCACACAAAATCTCGAAGAAGCTGATTTGGTTTTGGTTAATACTTGTTCTATTAGAGATAAAGCTGAACAAACCATCCGCAAACGTTTAGAACAATATAATGCTGTAAAGAAAATTAATCCTGGCATGAAGGTTGGCGTTTTGGGCTGTATGGCTGAGCGTTTGAAAAGCAAATTCCTCGAAGAAGAGAAAATTGTTGACATGGTCGTTGGACCAGACGCCTATAAAGATATCCCCAACCTGCTGAGAGAAGTAGAGGAAGGTAGAGATGCCATTAATGTAATCTTGAGTAAAGATGAAACCTATGGCGATATTTCACCTGTGCGTTTGCAAAGTAATGGCGTAACAGCTTTTGTCTCAATCACACGTGGTTGTGATAATATGTGCACGTTTTGCGTGGTGCCTTTCACACGTGGACGCGAGCGCAGTCGTGATTCGCAAAGTATTTTAGAAGAAATAGCTGATCTCTATGCGAAGAACTTTAAAGAAGTCACCCTTTTAGGTCAAAATGTAGATAGTTATTTATGGTATGGTGGTGGCTTGAAAAAAGATTATGACAAAGCCACAGACATGCAAAAAGCCACAGCCGTTGATTTTGCGCAATTGCTAGATATGTGTGCCACGCAATTTCCTAAAATGCGTTTTAGATTTTCTACGTCAAATCCACAAGATATGCACGAGGAAGTGTTGCACGTGATTGCAAAGCACCACAACGTTTGTAGCTACATTCATTTGCCGGTGCAAAGTGGCAGCACGCGTATTTTAAAAGAAATGAACCGTCAACACACACGAGAAGAATACATGGCGTTGATAGACAATATCCGTCGCATTATTCCAGAATGTGGCATCTCTCAAGATATGATAGCTGGTTTTCCTACAGAAACAGAGGAAGACCATCAAGACACGCTTTCGCTCATGGACTATGTGAAATATGATTTTGGCTTTATGTTCATCTATTCAGAGCGACCAGGGACTTTAGCAGCTAGAAAAATGGCGGATGATGTGCCAGAAGCGATAAAAAAACGTCGTTTGCAAGAAATTGTAGACCTGCAACAAAAGCACGCTTTAGAAAAAACACAAGCCATGTTAGGCAAAACAGTTGAGGTTTTGATTGAGAAACCTTCAAAACGTTCTTCTGAGCATTGGAGCGGTCGAAATTCACAAAACACCACGGTGGTTTTCCCAAAAGAAAACTATCAGACAGGTGATTTTGTCATGGTGAAAATTACTAATTGCACAAGCACCACCTTAATTGGTGAAGCAGTTGGTTATAGTGAAACGATGATGAGTTAGAACACTGAAATCACTGATAATGCGTAAAATCACTGATTTTTTTTATTAAAGTTTTAAGTATTAGGATAAACTAGGTTTATTTTAGCTTGGTAAAATAAAAGATATGGAACTGAAGTATGGCGGATTAACAGATTTAATTTTAAAATCATTTTACAACGTCTATAATGAATTAGGGTACGGCTTTCTGGAAAAAGTTTATGAAAATGCATTATTAATAGAATTAGAAGTTGGATTAGTATTAAATTTTGGAAAAAAACCAGAATTTAAAAGAAAAATATTTTCAAATGACAACAAATAAAATTTATAAATAAGTACTAAAAATCTGTGAAAATAAATTTGTTTAATCAAAAATTTAAGCCGTATAATGCTGTTCTATCAGTGTTATCAGTGTTCAATACAAAATAATGGGTTATGGAATCTATACAAAATATAAAACAGCGTTTTGAAATCATTGGCAACGATCTGAAACTCAATCGTGCCATAGAAAAAGCCATGCAAGTGGCACCAACAGATATTTCAGTATTAATTACTGGTGAAAGTGGCGTAGGTAAAGAAGCCATGCCAAAGATTATTCACGCCTTGTCGCATCGCAAGCACGGTAAATATATAGCCGTTAACTGTGGAGCTATTCCCGAAGGCACCATTGATTCTGAACTTTTTGGTCACGAAAAAGGATCGTTTACAGGCGCTTTAAACACCAGAGAAGGTTATTTTGAAGTAGCAGATGGCGGCACCATTTTTTTGGATGAGGTAGGAGAGTTGCCCTTAACAACGCAAGTACGTTTATTGCGTGTACTTGAAAACGGCGAATTTATTAAAGTGGGCTCTTCTAAAATTCAAAAAACCAATGTGAGAATAGTAGCTGCTACAAACGTGAAAATGAAAGAAGCCATCGCTAAGGGTCGCTTTAGAGAAGATTTGTACTACCGCTTGAGCACCATCGAAATTGGTCTACCGCCTTTAAGAGATCGTCATGCCGACATCCATTTGTTGTTTCGCAAGTTTGCGGCAGATTTCGCCACAAAATATAAAATGCCTGCCATAAAATTAACCGATGAAGCTGTTTTATATTTGGAAAGAAATCGATGGAATGGCAATATTCGTCAACTGCGCAATATAGCAGAGCAATTGTCTGTTTTAGAAACCAATCGTTTGATAACTGGCGAAACCATGAAGCAATATCTTCCTGTGGATTACCACCAGTTGCCTACAGTAAAAAATAGCGTGAATGACAGCGAGTTTGGACCAACAAACGATATTTTGTTCAAGTTGATTCTAGACATGAAAAATGAAATGAACGACTTAAAAAAATTGACCATTGATTTGTTACAAAAGGGGAGTATTGCCCCTACGGAACAACATCAAGCGCTGTTGCAAAAGGTTTTTGGTAACCAAGAACTACCTATTGATGAAACTGCACACTATGACCCTAAACCATTTAAACCTAGTGAGCCTATAACAACTTTTGATGATGATGATGACTATTATATTGCTGAAGCAATAGAAGAAAAAGAAACTTTAAATTTGGAGGCTAAAGAAATAGAGTTGATTCAAAAATCTTTAGAAAAACACAAAGGCAAACGCAAAATGGTTGCTGATGAATTGGGGATTTCAGAAAGAACATTATATAGAAAAATCAAACAATATGACCTTTAGTTTTAATGTTTCAATGCGTCAATTTTCAATGAATCAGAGTCTTAACACCTATAATATAATGAAAAAAACACTTCTATTACTGCCAGTTCTTTTACTAACAAACTGTAAATATTATAACTTTACTGGTACAGGAAAGATAGATGCAGAGACTGTACAGGTCAATTTTTTTCAAAATTACGCAGAGTTGGTTGAGCCTGGTTTAGACAGAGATTTTACGATAGCGTTGCAAGATTTAATTCAAAACCAAACAAGTTTAAACTTAATTTCAAATAATGGCGACTTGGTTTATGAAGGTGAAATTGTTGATTTTAGAATTGCGCCTATGACAGCCACTGCCAATCAGCAAGCGGCCCAAAATAGAGTAACCTTAACTGTCAATGTCAGATTCATGAATAAAAAGAAGGAAGAAGATAACTTTGAAAAACGCTTTTCTTTCTTCTATGATTATCCAGCAGAACAACAATTGATAGGAAGCACACTAAATGCCGCAAAAGAGGCTATGTTTGAAAGAATTTTGCAAGATATTTTTAATGAATCATTAGCCAAGTGGTAAAATTATATTTAACTTTGTAAAAATTTATATTCTTTGACGACTTCAAACTATACTTATTTGTTAAATCACCCTAATGCTGTTTCAGGCACGCAATTAGATGATTTGCAACGTATTTTAGTTGATTACCCTTATCTTCAAAGTGCGCGCGCGCTATTGCTTAAAGGCTTATATAATCAGCAAAGTTTTTTATATAATGACCATCTTAAGCGAACGGCCGCGTATACGCAAGATCGCAGTGTTTTGTTTGAATTTATAACGTCTGCGCATTTTAAAACAATTGATTACGAATTGTACCAGAAAAAATTAGAAGAATTGTTTGGTATAGAAGTTTTTGGTTTTGAAGTTATAAAAGAACAGGTTGATTTAACGGGTCAAGATAAAAAATTAGTTGTTAAAGAAAACCCTGTTGCTTTTGGCATTGATTTTGAAAACATTGCACCACCTATTCCAATGCCTTCTGAAAAAGCAGCAGAGGTTATTGCTTTGGAGGAGAAGCTAGAAATAGGCAAACCCCTTCAGTTTGAAAGAAGTGAGAAGCATACCTTTCAGGAATGGTTACAATTGACAGCAATAAAACCTATTGTTAGAACAGAAAGCAACCAAATTTCGATTTCGGAAGAAAAAAAAGTAAACAAACAGTTGGATATTATTGACCGATTTATCGAAAATAACCCTAAAATTGTACCCCTAAAAAAGGATGATGAAATACCTGTAAAAGTATTTGAAAGTCCCGAAAAACCTAGCTTGATGACCGAAACCTTAGCTAAGATTTATTTAGAACAAAAAAAATATTCACAAGCAATTCAAGCATATGATATTTTAATTTTGAAATATCCAGAAAAAAGTGTTTTCTTTGCAAACCGAATTGAGGAAATTAAACAATTACAAAATATTAAATAGAATAAGATATGTTTACAGTTTTTTTAGCATTAATCGTGTTAGTTAGCTTTTTATTGATCGTAGTGATTATGGTTCAGAACCCTAAAGGTGGTGGTTTATCATCTTCATTTGGCGGTGGGCAGGTAGTTGGAGGTTATAAAAACACCAATGAATTCCTAGATAAAGCTACATGGGGATTAGGTTTAACACTGATCGTTTTAATTATGGTTTCTGCTTTATCATTTAATATTGGATCTCAAAGTAAATTAATTGATGATAGCTTTAAACCAGCTATTGAAGAGAAAGCCAAAGACCCTAATGCTACACCAGCCGCTTCAAAAGAAGTAAACCCTGCAACTGAAATGCCGGCTCCGCCTGCACCTGCTCAGTAGGTCATTTTACTTATGACAATATTAAAAAGAGGATACCTTTCGGTGTCCTTTTTTTTTGACATCATTTTGCTAGAGAATTGCCCAAAAATGGATGAGTAGATTATTGATTTTTTTTGGTCAAATGGTGATGAAACAGCTGATAATCAAAACGTCTGTTTTTATGGCGTAAAATATTAGTTTTTTTTCTCAGAAATAGTTTGTGAAAACAAAAATAGTTGTTATATTTGCACCCGCTATAAGCAAGGTACCTTAGCTCAGTTGGTAGAGCAATGGACTGAAAATCCATGTGTCCCTGGTTCGATTCCTGGAGGTACCACTTTAAACCCTTGAAGATTCTTCAAGGGTTTTTTGTTGTTTTGAACTTTATTTTAAGCTTCATCATATTATACCAATTGGAACAATATAATTACCCAATCTACTTGTCTATTTTCATTGATTCAACGTCTAAGGCTGAATTTGTGCTAAAATGGAGAGTCAATTTTACAACTTAATAACCTTTTGCTTTGTTTGATTGCTATATTCATCTGTAATAACTACATAATAAAAGCCGCTGCTTAAATTTGATGTATACAATACCATGTCGTTAGCATTTTTATCTATTAAAACGTCAATTTTATGACCTAAAACATTATAAAATGAAATAGCTTTCAAAGCAACATTTATATTTTTTATAATGAGATGATTGTCAAAGGGATTAGGATAAATTTGAACTTTTTCAAGCGCATGAGACAAATTATTTAAACTACTTATTGGCACAACGATAGATTTGGTCTTTGTCATCCCGCATTTTGTGGCTGATAACACGACTGTATAATTGCCAGTTGCCGTGTAGGAATGCGATGGATTAGTTGCTGTAGAGCTATTGCCATCACCAAAATCCCAAGAATAAGTGGTGGCGTTTGTGGATAAATTAGTAAAATTGACCACGTTATTTGATGTTGAAAAACTAAAATTAGAATTAGGATCATAACTGCCAATTTTCCAATTTAATAAAGCATCAAATAGCACAACTTTTACAGCTTGTCTAATTTGCTGGGCTTGAACTGCGCTTAAGCCACCATTAAAAGTAATAGACAGTGGATTTTTTCTAAAAATTGCTGTGTAAAAAGCACAAGCTGCAGCATAACTACCAGCAGCTGAAGGGTGACTTTCGTCAGGATCATAAAGTTCAATGGTTGGATAATTGGTTCTGATATAACGCCAAACAGGACCAACTGGCGATACGATCGCATTATTATCTACAGCCATGGTGTTATAACGCTCGGTTAATAAGTTGTCCATGCCTTCATACGTGCAAACCGCTGGAAAATTAGCACAATTACTAGAATCGCCATTTTTTCTGCCCCAGGTGGTATAAAAAACGGTTTCTACACATGGATTATTTTGATTAATTAAATTATTCAAGGTGCTAGCAAAAGGAAAAACATTGGTTTGTACTAGTTGCAGGCTTAGCGCTGGTCTTTGGCTTTGCTCTTGTAGTACGACATAATTCCAATTGCCCTGCATTATTTTTTGCAGCGTTGTTTGATTGGTTGAATGTCCTTGTAATGTGGCTCCTCCAGGCGCACTGCTATCATGAATGACATTATCCCCCATTGAAAGGGCTATATTTTTTAAAGTTTCAGGCATGTCGTTATAATAAATATAACTATTACCAATGAATAAAACGCTTTTCGTCTCTTGGCCAAAAGCCGAAATCAAGCCAAGAAAGACTAATAGACATGTTATTATTGTTTGCATTTTTATAAATTTTACTTTAAGAGGGTTACTATACTTTCAAAGGCGCCATGATGACTTTTGGAAACCGCTTGTCGCGTTTGGTGGTTAATTATAAAGGGAACTTCTTGATTTTTATCTAAAGGTGTATTGTTTTCTAATTTAAAAACATGTTTAAAATGACGCCTCTCCTCTAATGCAATGGTTTCCAAATAGGTTGAATTGACCACTGTCTGTGTAAAAAAAAGCTGCTGGCCATAACACACCTGTCCAGCCTTTTGGTTTAATTTTGTGACTTCAATTTTTTTGGGATAAAAACCACGTTCTTCTCCTTTTTGACGTAAAATTTTATAGACTGCTTCCTTCATGCTCCACATTTGCCAAAAACATAAGTATGGGTCTACTGTCTTTTGCATCATTTGTTGTTCATTTTCAGTCAAAACTTTCTCCAAATAGCCCTTTCTAAAAATGTTGCATTCTATTTTAGCTAATTGTAAATCAACAATATCATTACCGATTGGCATCATTTTTCAGCAAGTTTATTTTCTATTATTTCTAAAGCATGCCCTACAGTTAGCATTTTTTCCATAGAAACGGTGTCAATCATGATATCAAATTTATCTTCAATATCCAAAATAACATCAACCAAATGTGCTGAATTGATTTTTAAATCAGTAATAAAATCTGATGCTAAATTTAAAGATTCTAAAGCCGTCACATCATTTACATAAGGCTTTAAAATTTCTTTAATTGTTTCAATTCTGGTTTTTTCCATTTTTATGATTTAAATTTAGAGAAAATTACACAGGCATTCACATCGCCAAAGCCAAAACTAGCTTTTATAGCATAATTTACGGCATGATTTATTTTTTTCAAAGGTATAGATTTTTTGTCAATTATGTCTAAAATTTTTGGGTGAATGTCTTCACAGTTCAGATTGGGCATGATAAAATCATGTTGAATTTGTAAAATAGTGGCCACACTTTCTATGCTCCCAGCAGCTGAAAGACAATGTCCCACCTGCGATTTAAAAGCATTGATGTATGGAAAATTTTCGCCGCTTCTATTTAGTGCTTGGCTCCAATTCAATATTTCTTCGGGGTCTTTGCTAGTGGCGGTTAGGTGACCATTGATTAAATCGATGTCATTGGGATGAATTCCTGCATTTTCAATAGCTTTTTTGATGCATCTTTGAATAGCTTCGGGATTTGGCGCAGTCATGGTGCCACCACCACGTTGCCCACCAGAATTAAGGTTGCCGCCACAAACTTCAGCAAGGATCGTTGCGTTTCGAGATAAAGCACTTTCCAAACTTTCCAAAACCAATGCACCAGCACCACTGCCTGGCACAAATCCTGATGCTGTTTCGCTCAAAGGCCTTGAGCCTTTTTCTGGTTCATTATTATGTTTATACGTACAAACACGCATGGCATCAAATCCACCCCAAATATAAGGGCCGCTATCGCTCGTGCTGCCAACCAACATGCGTTTGGCATGGCCATTTTTTATGCGTTCATAACCCATTAAAATACTTTCAGTACCTGTGCTGCAAGCTGATGAATTGCTAGTCACCAAGTTCCCTAAACCCAATTTTCCCGCCATGTATGCGCTTACGCCGCTGCCCATGGTTTGAGCAACAGCAGTACTGCCCAATCTGCGCGTATCAAATTGGTCTATTTTATAAAAAGATTCTCTCAACTTTTCTACACCTGATGAGCCAGAACCAAAAACGGTTCCACTGTCCCAATCTGGTGTTGCTAAATCTGAAATGTTTAAACCCGCTTGTTGCCAAGCTTCCATGCCCGCAATAACACCATATAAAATGCCAGATGCTAAAAAATTTTTGAGTTCTAATTCAGAAAAACAAGCATTAATAATCTCCTGAGATATAATGGGTTTGCCCGCAATTTGGCAAGAAAATTTCAAGTGTTCCAATTCAGCATCATGTCTGATACCTGATTTCCCTTCTTGAATGGCTTTCAAAAAAGATGAAATTCCAACCGCATTGGGTGCCACTACGCCTAAACCTGTGATGACTACTCTATGTTGCATGATTATTATTTATGACAAATCCTTCTATAAATCCTTGACAGACTATTTCTGCCTTTTCATTTTCCATCCTTACTTTGCATTTTATTTTTCTAAACCTAAAATATTGTAGTTCTGAGTAAACGGTTACTTTTTCATTGGGAAAAATTGGTTTCAAAAAATCTATTGAGGCATTGGACATCATGACCTTTGTTTCGCTAGTAACTTGTTCTTTCAGCAAATAAATCCCTAAACAAACCAAGCCAATTTGTGCCATGGTTTCAATTAAAATAACACCAGGCGTAATAGGAAAGTTGACCAAATGACCTTTATAAAAATCTAAAGACTCATCATATCTAAAAGTGCCTACTACCGCATGTTCTGTGATAGATTCAATGGTGTCTACAAACAAAAAAGGTTTGGCGTAGGGTAACTTCTTAATGATATTTTCTATGTCCATGTTTTTAAACGATTGACTCACCACCATCTACTTTTATGACTGAACCATTAATCCAAAAGGCTTCTTTTTTAGACAAAAGATATACCACATTGGCTACATCCTCTGGGGTTGTTAGTCTTTTATATGGGTTTCGTATCAGGCTCATTTTTATTATTTTATCATGATTTGGAATCATCCGCAAAGCTTGAGTATCAGTAACTCCCGCTTGAATGATATTACTCTTAATCCCATATTTGGCCATTTCAACGGCTATATATCGCGATAAATTTTCTAAACTGGCTTTCGCTAAACTCACCGCTGCATAATTGGGAATCACCTTAGAACTACCTTCACTTGAAAATGAAATAATCCGACTATCATCTCCAAAAAAGTTATTTTCATGTAACTTTTGTGTCCAAGAAATTAAACTTAATGCCATCGCATGGCTAGTGATTTGAAAATCTTCTAAAGTAAGTTTTTGTTCCTCAATAATTGATTTTAATGCACCTTTTGCTAAACTATGAACCAATAATTTAACTTTATCACTTTTAATTTTAGCTTTAAAATCTTGCATAAAAAAAAGTTGCTTTTCTTCAGAAATCGCATCCATATTATAGCTAACAAATGAAACATTTTGACTCTTAATGCTTTCAAATTGTTCTTCAATAACTGCCATGCTGGCACGAGGATCACGATGAACAATACAAATATTCATCCCTTCCTTGGCTAATTTATGAGCTGTCGCTAAGCCTAAGCCGCTGCTCCCGCCAAGAATAATCGCCCAATCTTGCTTAAATTCTCCTACCATGATAATAAAATTCTTTGTGCCGTAAATCCAGGTCCAAAACTCAACATCAAGCCTTTGTCTCCTTTGGCTGGATTTTTTTCCATGATGCTTTTTAAGACGAATAAGACCGTCGCACTAGACATATTGCCAAACTGACGAAGCACTTCCTTGGTGTCGTCAATGTTTTTATCTAGTTTTAAAAATATGTCTTCTACAGTATTGACAATTTTTTTTCCACCTGGATGAAAAATCAAATGGTCTAAATCCTCAATTTTACATTGGTTTTCTGCCAAAAAAGGATAAATAAAATTTGGAAAATGAGCCGCAATGGTTTCTGGCACTTCAACATCTAACACCATTTGCAAACCGCTATTCACCAATTTAAAACCCATCATGTGTTCTTGGTCATAAAAGTGATACATCGATTCAGCAACAATTTCTGGACCTGTATCTTCTGGATATGAAGACAACAACACACAAGCTGCGCCATCGCCAAAAATAGCAGCACTCACAATGTTTGCCATGGCATGATCATCCCATTGAAAAGTAGCCGTTGGACTTTCATAAGCAATAATAGCTGCCTTTTTATTGGGATTGGCTTTGAGAAAATTTTTGGCATAAATCAACCCAGAAATGCCGCCAACACATCCCATTTCTGTAACTGGCAAGCGAATGATATTTTGTTTAAGTCCTAAAATGTTAATTAAATAAGCATCTAGCGATGGAATCATAATGCCTGTACAACTCACAGTGATGATAAAATCTAAATCTTTTGGTTGCCAATTGGCTTCATTCAACGCTTGGCGCAAGACAGTTTCTCCCATTTCTAGGGCGGCGTTGCTATACATTTTATTTCTTTCTTCAAAAGTCATTTTTGAAAAAACCTGTTCTGGACTCATGATGGAATAGCGTTCATCAACCATGGCACCTTCAAAAATTTTCTTAGCTTTTCTAATAAATCTGTCGTCTTTTCCATCCAACCATAAATCTATAAATGGCAGAATTTCCTCTGTTTTTCTAGAGAAAGGAGGCAATGCAGTTGTGACCTTTATAATTTTTACACTCATTTTATTTTTTTATTAAAAGCAATTGGTAACGAAAAGCCCATTGCCACGATAATTTATATGTCGTTGGATTTAATGACCTAGTAAACGCTAAAAGTTCACTTTTTTTAAACCCTCTTAAAATTGACGTTAATCCGTCCTTTCTATTCATGTCATTTAAATTAAAAACCACGGCAACCAATTGAAACAGTCTATAAGCCAATTTGCTTCTTTGTAAATCATTAATCACCACACCAAAGGCGGCATTTTTATAAAATAGGTTAAGCAAATCACTAATTTCTTGATTACTAAAATGATGTAAAGTTAGCGTGCATAGTAAATAGTCGTACTTTATGGCCTTAAATTCTTCAGAAAAGATATCCAAACAAAGATATGAAATTTCTGCATAGGTTGCTGAACATTTAATGGCATAGTCAATGGTAAAAGCGTTGGCATCAATACCTATTAATTTTACCTTCAAATGGTTCTGCTTAGCATAATCAGCTATGGCGCGCAACATATCGCCATTGCCACAGCCCACATCAACTATGGTAATGGGTGCGCTAAATTGTTTATTCTTTATTAATTCTTCAATGCTTTTTATGATTAATCTATTGCCGCCCAACCATTTATTGATTGAAGCTATTTTGTCTAAAGCTTCTCTTAAAGTTTCACCTGTGAGCGAAAAATCGTCCATTATTTCAGGATCAAGCGTTCTATATTTGGTATTTAACTTCATAAAATGGGTTTGCCGTGGGTGTTTTTAATAAGAAATGCAATCAGGCTTGGATATTTTAAACCTATACGCATAACGATGGCATTTAAATGGTCATTCAGCAATATTTTTGATAGCATTTTTCCAAAAAGTAATCTTTTTTTGAATTGCTTGTTCCAAGCCAGCTGATATTGGTGTTCCATTTCTTGGCGAGTTGTTTTACTGCTCAAGAAATTCAAAACTTGTTCAGAGGCTATTTTGGCGCTGTGAATAGCCATCGCCATGCCATTGCCGCACAAGGGATGAATCATGCCAGCAGCGTCACCAAGCATCAAGAGATGATTTTCAACTGGATTTTTAGATTCAAATGAGATTTGACTAATCGTTAAGGGTTTGTCAAAAATCGGTTGACAATGAGATAAAATTTCTTTTAAATGTGGATTTGATTTTAAAATATTTTCTTCAAAATCTTGAATGTTTTTAAACCTTTGAAAAGTTTTAAACGCCACCAAATAACAAATATTGATGGTGTCTTTGCCCACATGCGAAACCCCGCAATAGCCACCTTCAAAATGATGAAGACCTACCAAATCGCTTGGAAAATGGCCTTGAAAATGTGATTTTACGCCTAACCAAGGTGATTTTTTTTGAAGAAAACTTCTTTTTAAACTAAAATCTAAAGTTGATCTTTTGCCAAAACAACCTAAGGCGATTGGTGCAAAATAGGCTTGTTCATTAATAGTTTTTATGCTAAAAATATGATCCTTAAAATTGATTTCGGTTACATTTTCAAAATAAAATTCAACATTTAAAGAAAGTGCTTTTTGGCACAAATGATGATCCAAATCATATCTACTCACGCCAAAACCACCCAATGGCAAATTGGCAAAAATAGATTGACCAGAAGCAATGGAGATTTGTGTTTTATTAATGGTTACTGGATTTAAAACATCTAAATCAATGCCCAACCAGTTGAAATAGCTTTTGACTTCATTTGAAATGTATTCACCGCAAACTTTATGTTTTGGATAGTGCTCTTTTTCAAACAGCGCGACTTTTTTGCCAGACTTTGCCAAATGAATGGCAGCAGTTAAACCTGCTAAACCACCGCCAACAATGATGATTTCAAATGACTGATTCATTAGGCTAAAATACAAAATAAAACCACTGTTGGTACCGTGCGTTTATCAAAATTAACGATACTTTAGTAAAGGTTAGGTTTTTTTAGAATTTGTGATTTAGGTTTTTTATAAAGTAATCCCCTAAAATTGTTTCTGACCCCAAAAAATGAGACCATCCAATAGATTGCGAAAACGGTGTTTTCGCAATCTTATAAGTAAGGTAAAATTTTCTAATAAGCTCAAGTTTTCTTTTAGAAAAACCTTTCCCGAACTCATTTGATAATTCAATGGAAAGTCTATCAAGTAAATATGCACCATAATCGGAATAATCTTTACCCCTTTGTTCGTGTTCAACAATGCGTTTGCCTAGTTCAAAATAAGTTTGAACCATAATAGAATTTACAGAACGAACAACGCCATATTGAGCCTTTCTTAAAAGATGCTTTATTTACTCAATAAAATTAACAGTAAATGACTGATTATTTTTTATTTGAGTAATTTATTGGTTCCAAAAATAGTTAAAACTATGCACTTTTAGTGCATTTTGCTTTTAGCTTCTAAAAATTTTAAGCACAGATTTCACAGATTATAAAGATTACACAGTCCTTATCTTGAAATCAGTGAAAAAAAAAGTTAGTTTTCAATCTAATAGACTTTCAGTCTGCTAATGAAACCTATGGACTTCTAGTCCATAGTGGTTTAGTTTCTAGTCATTGCTCATTCACAGCTTTTACCATTATTTCTTGTTTTTTGTTTTATTTTCAATCGCTTTCAGGTTTTCTAAATAGTTTTTTTCTGCTTCGCTAATGGTTTTTTGTTGATATTTTTTATACTCGGAAGATGCTTTTTCAATCGCTTGTTCGTGACTGATAGCTCCAGCGCCTTGTAATAAATTTTCTCCGCTCATTGTCAAAATACGATCTAAATGTTCTGCCCAATCTTTCATTGTCATGGCTTGCTCCCGTTCGGCTTGGCGTTCGGCAAAGTCCAAATATCCAGAAACGATTTGTCCCAATATTCGCAATTCTTTTTCGTCTAAATAATTTTTAGCAATGGTTACATCTTTTAAATAAGGACGTTCACCTGAAAAAGACATCAGTCCTAAAAATTCTTTTTCAGCATCTACACGATTAAAAATAACTTCGGCTGCTGTTTGTCCGTGAACGGCATAATGAATTTTATTTTGTACTTTCTTAAAAAAACCAATGGAAACAGCTGCTTTTGGGTCGTAATCAATACTTGTGGCATATATTTCTAACACTTGACGGTAAAATACTTTTTCGGAAGCACGAATGTCTCGTATGCGTTGTAAAAGTTCTTTCCAATAACCGCCACCTCCCAAATTTTTTAAACGCTCATCATCCATAGTAAAACCTTTGCGAATGTATTCGTTAAGGCGCGTGGTTGCCCAAATTCTGAATTGCGTAGCAATTTTTGAATTAACACGATACCCCAATGAAATAATCATATCAAGATTATAGTGTTTGGTGCTATATTTTTTACCATCGGTAGCAGTTCGTAAGAATTTCTTACTAACTGAAATTTCTTGTAATTCGCCTTCTGAAAAAATGTTTTTTAT
Source organism: Flavobacterium sp. (assembly GCA_044347145.1). Lineage (GTDB taxonomy): Bacteria > Bacteroidota > Bacteroidia > Flavobacteriales > Flavobacteriaceae > Flavobacterium. The sequence continues at coordinate 206,552 of JBIIXU010000001.1, read as the reverse complement.
GTGTTGTGTAATACCGGGTCGTTCTACCCCAAAAAGCAAAGCCAATTGATCTTGTGTAAGCCAAACATCTTGCTCATTTAAACGAACATCTACCGATATTTTTTCGTCTTGGGTTTTGAATATGATAAATTCAGAATTTGGTAGTTCCATTTGGCATGAGACTTTTAACTTGTTTTAAACTAAAATTGATTTACATTTCTTCAATGAGTAAATATATGACATCATTTTCTGTTATACAAATATTGATTTTGAAGCAACACCACTTAGGTGTAGATGCTAAACGATAAAACTGGCACTATCAATTATTTTGTTTTTGCAGATTTCCGCGAAAATATTTCGGTAATGTTTTCTAAAGAAATCTGAGACAGTGTTTCGGATTTTGAGGAAGTTAAGTAAAACCTTGGACTATTTATGTGCGTTTTCTTTTAGAAAAGCTTTTGAGGATATCGTTGCTACCTTTGGTTTGGAGGGGTTGGCGATTGGGGAGAGGTTTGGGCAGTTAAAAATCTAAAAGTAAAATCCAAACTTCATTAATTTGAAATAATTGTAACAAACTCTCCAATAACTCTCATTCCTTTACCATTTTCTTCATTAATCACAATGTCTGTATATAAAGAATCAAATGAGTTTGGTCTCAAAACAATAGAGGTATGTTTCCAACCTTCTTCTGTAGTTTCTTTTAAACTTGAATATATTTTTATTGTAAATGCAGAATTGAAATCAGTATCTTGAATATCTATATTTTCTACTAAAACAATCTTACCATTTCTACTGCCACCAGAATCTGGTTTAAATAAACAAATTGAACCATTGGGAATAACTCTATTCATAGATTCGCCGACTATTTTACATGCAAAATAATCGTCTTTATATTTTATGTTTTCAGGTATTTCAATTAATGTGTAATCTTTTTCAGATTGCATTTCACTAAACGTACCAGCTGCTGCATAAAAATCATAAAAAGGAATAAAGTTATTTAATACATTTTCATTCGTTGAAGTTTCTATGTCTTCAATAATTGAATCGTCAGAAGGTTTGTCAGCTGAAGTTATGTAGTTATAAATTGAATCCTCTACTGGTTTTGTCATTTCTAAAATTACTTTAACAACAGGAACTTCTTTGTCTTTGTCATTTTTTATAGTAGTTTCCTCAAATGAATCATCAATAGGTTTTACATCTCCCATATAATAAAAGTCCGTTCCTTCTCCATTATGTTTTTTCATAAATAGTGGAAGTCGTAATAAATTGTCATGATTTCTAATTGCCATAATTGTGGTATTTGTCAATCTCCTTTGAGGTTTAGTATACCATAAAAACTGTGAAGAATTTAGAAATTTTTCAGGAAACTTAGTTGAAGACGCAATGTTTTCCTCTTTATGATAATTTACAAAAATTGGGCATGAGTTTTTACTAATCTTATATCCATAAACTGTTGCTTCTTCATTTAATTCCCAATTTAATATTCGACAAACATCTTTTCTTGAATATTTTTGATATAAAACGAATCCATTGTGGAATTTTTCTTTATTAAATAATTTATTATATGAGTAAATTGAATATTCGATACTATCACTTAAATAAATTTTAAATGGTTTATTTTGGAGTATTTTTTTAAAAGAATTTGTAAAGATTAATTTATTTTCATGTTCTATTAATATATTTTGTTCTTTCCTAATAAATTTAAAGTTCAGATTATTAATACATGATATATATGTTTCTTTAGAAATATAGAAACTATATTTTGAAATAATTAATTTTTTTATAATTTCAAAATCAACTATCTTGTCTTCAATCAATGACTTTAAAATTAAACATTCTTCAATTCTTTTACCATTATTGATTTCTTTAGAAAATAACTCTAATAAATTGATTTGTTCTTTTGTTAACTCGAAGTTAAGGTCTTTTTCAACTTTAGTGATAAAATTAAAATATGAATTTGAGTAATTTACATACAAGAAAGGATCTCTTGAACCATGTTCAATAAAATCCATCATCATTGGGATTCTACCTAATTTAAATTTCAAAAGATTATAATCTTTTTTTAAATCATTTAAGTATTGCATGTTAGCAGAATCAATAGATTGAAATATTTTTTCTTTTGTTATTTCGTCAAAATTTATAGTGGAAGAACCAGGAATCATTCTACTTCCTTCGCTAATTAATTTTCTCAAAGTATCTTTATTATATGATGTGTCTCCATATAATGCAACAGGAATTAAATAATTATTTTCGTAGTTTCCAATAAAGTCAATGATAGTTAAATAACTTTTCCCATCTATTTTTCTTAATCCTCTGCCTAATTGTTGAATAAAAATTATTGAAGATTCAGTAGGACGAAGCATTATAATTTGATTAATTTTTGGAATATCAATTCCTTCATTAAAAATATCAACAGTAAAAATATAATCTAACTTTTCATTTAAATTATCTGATTCTAAACTTTCAATTGCCTTAGCTCTTTCTTCTTCTGAATTATCACCTGTAAGTGCAATTGTTTTAAAGCCTTTTGAATTAAATAAATTTGCCAATTCGATGGCTTCACTTATTCTTGAGCAGAAGATCAAGCCTCTAGTTATTCCATTATCACTTCCATAAAAATTTGCTTTCTCAATTATCCTGTTAACTCTTTCACTTGAAATAAGTAAATTAAAATCAGTTTTTTTTTCTATTTCCTTACTATCAATTACTAAATCAGATACCCCATAATAATGAAATGAACTAAGCATTTCTTCTTCCATCGCTTTGTTCAATCTAATTTCATATGCAATATTGTGATCAAATAATTTAAAAATATCATTACCATCAGTTCTTTCAGGAGTTGCTGTCATTCCCAAAAGGAATTTGGGCTCAAAATAATTTAGTAATCGTAAATATGAATCAGCACCAGATCTATGAGTTTCATCAATTATAATGTAATCAAAATGATTTTTTGTAAAATTTTCAAAATGTATAGATTTTGAGATGGTTTGAATTGTAGAGAAAACGAAATCACAATCTAAATCTCTTTTGTCGCCAGAGTATAATCCCATGGATTTATCATTTCCAAAAACTTTTTTAAATGTTTTTAATGAATTTTTTGCAATAGTTAATCTGTGAACAACAAACAACAATTTTTTAGGATTAAATGCTATAGCATCAAAGGCTGATAAAAAAGTTTTTCCTGTTCCTGTTGCTGAAATTATTAAAGCTTTGTTCTTTTTTTCTTCTCTTAATTTGGTTAAGTTTTCCAATGCTTCTTTTTGCATTGTATTAGGAGTAATAGTTTCTTGAACTTCAGTTAAAATTTCAAGGTTATTATTTTTATTTAAAAGAAATTGCTTTTGATATATTTCATTATATGACAATATGAATTCTTCTGAAACCACTGTCGCTTTTTCAAAATCAGAATGAAATTCATTTAATAGTTTTTCAACAATACCACTATTATCTAGTGCTGATACTTTTATATTCCATTCTTTATTTGTTGTCAGTGCTTGAGCAGTCAAATTACTACTTCCAACAATTAAATTGTAATGATTATTTTTTTTAAATATATAGCCTTTTGAATGAGCATTACCAGTTGTTGTAATACGTAAATCTATATTTTTAAATTGTATTAATCTTTTAAGAGCTTCAGGTTGTGAAAAATTTAAATATTGAGAAACTAAGATTTGTCCTTTGACATTAAGTTTTTCTAGTTGTTGTAATTTATTAATTATCGTAGCAACACCACTTGTGGTAACAAAAGCAACAGAAAAATAGAACTCTTCACAGTCTTCAAGTTCTTTTAATAAAGTTAATAGAACTTTTTTTGGAGGATTTTTTTGATTTACAAGTAATTCGGGATGAAAATTTTCATCAGATATAATAGTCTTATCTACATAACCTGTTTGTAGACTTTTATTAAAAATTTCATTTAGGTTATTCATTCATTATTAATTTATTGACTATTGGAATATCTGCAGCTGCCCAATTTAGTTTTTGTAACTCATTTAAATTTAACCATTCTAACGATATATGTTCATTTAAAAAAACTTCTTTCGTTTCAACTTCACATTTATAAGTATGCATAGTTAATTCAAAATCTGGGTATTCATGAACTACCGTCATAAAAAAGGATTTTATATTCATTGAGATATTTAACTCTTCAAATATTTCTCTTTTCAATGCATCTTTTTTAGTTTCGTTTTCTTCAATTTTTCCTCCAGGAAACTCAAATTTTTCTGAAATATATGGAAACTTATTTTTAGGCCTTTGTACACAAAGAATTTTATCTTCAAAATATATTATTGCTGCAACTACCTCGATTTTTTTCATTAATTATTAAAGATTTTATTAAATGTTCAGGTATTTTGTGCCAAGCATCTTTTCTTGAAATTTTATCTTTCAAATAATCAAAATATTCATCAATTCAATTATTTACTTATAAAAAGTGATAAGCTGTTCTTCTCTATATAGAATCACAAGCGTCTTTGTTCATTTTAACATGAGCAATGGATTGAAAACCAGCTCGTATAAAACCCTCAGAAAGCCCTCCTGCTCCCGCAAATAAATCTATAAAATTCATATTACATTTACAATTTCTTGCAATTTTAATCATTTTTTTTCAAAAATCAATGCTTTTTTAGGTAAATTTTAAACAAAAAAATCAACTGCTATTTATTCTAATCATTTTGGTTCTTTTGAAAACCAAAAAATAATTGAACCATTAAAATACCTGCCCAAAAAAGAATTTTTAGAATATCATTTAGATACTATATTTTTAAAATAGGATTTACCTCGAATAATTCGGTGCCTCTTTCGTAATCGTTACATTATGCGGATGGCTTTCGCCTATACCACTGGCCGTGATACGCACAAAACGCGCCGTCTCTTGCAAAGTAGGAATGTCCTTAGCCCCACAATAACCCATACCGGCACGCAAACCGCCAACAAACTGCTGCATGCTCTCATTGAGTTCGCCTTTGTATGGCACACGACCAACGATGCCTTCTGGTACAAGCTTTTTCACATCGTCTTCCACATCTTGAAAATAGCGATCCTTAGAACCCTCTTGCATGGCTTCTAGCGAACCCATCCCGCGATAGGATTTGAATTTTCTGCCTTCAAAAATAATGGTCTCACCAGGGGATTCTTTGGTGCCGGCTAATAATGAACCCAGCATCACGCTACTTGCGCCAGCAGCTAAAGCCTTAGGAATATCGCCCGTATAGCGAACGCCGCCATCTGCAATAACTGGCACCCCACTGTCTTTTAGGGCATGCGCGACTTCTAAAACGGCGGAAAACTGCGGAAAGCCAACACCTGCAATCACGCGGGTGGTGCAAATAGAACCTGGCCCAATGCCAACTTTCACGGCATCTGCGCCATTTTCTGCCAAATAAAGGGCTGCTTCGGCCGTAGCGATATTACCCACAACAACATCTATTTGCGGAAAATTTTGTTTGACTTCTTTCAAAACGCTCACCACACCTTTGGTGTGACCATGCGCCGTGTCAATGATGATGGCATCCACACCAGCTTCTACAAGAGCTTTAGCCCTTGTAAGCGCATCTGCCGTCACGCCTATGGCTGCAGCCACGCGCAAACGACCGTATTTGTCTTTATTGGCATGTGGTTTTTGAGATAATTTGGTAATGTCTCTGAAGGTTATTAAACCCACTAATTTATAATGATCATCAACAACGGGTAATTTTTCAATCTTGTTTTCTTGCAAAATACCTTCTGCCACTTGCAGGGTTGTACCCACTTTGGCAGTAACCAAATGTTGGGTGGTCATCACCTCAACGATAGGTTTGGCATTGTCTTTTTCAAAGCGCAAATCTCTGTTGGTGACGATACCCTTCAACAAACCATTTTCATCAACAACGGGTATACCACCAATGCCATATTCTTTCATGGCGTATTTGGCATCGCCCACTTTGGCGTCCATGTTTAAAGTGACTGGGTCAATGATCATGCCCGATTCGGCACGTTTCACTTTTCGTACTTCATACGCTTGATTTTCAATCGACATGTTTTTGTGCAAGACACCAATACCGCCTTCTTGTGCCATCGCAATGGCCATAGCGCTTTCGGTCACCGTGTCCATAGCTGCAGAAATAACAGGCACATTGAGGATGATATTTTTTGAAAATCTAGATTGGGTACTGACCTCTCGCGGTAAAACTTCTGAATAATTTGGTATTAACAGAACATCGTCGTATGTAAGACCTTCACCAACGATTTTTGAAGCATGTGCTTTCATGGTTTGCAATTGAAAATTAATTGCGTGCAAATATACGATTTTTTTTGATTTGTTATAAAAAAATTTATCAGAAGCTATTCCCGTGCAGACATTTATCGTCTGCACCGGGGCTAGGGCTTTTCGTTTTAAAAGAAAATATCGTTTATAGTTAAAAACTTTGCGTCTCTGCGCCTCTGCGAGAAAAAATACTTACTGCGGTTAAAAACATCTGCGTCACATTAATAAAAAAACTTCGCACCTCTACGTCTCAGCAAGAAAAAATAATTACTTTTGCATTTTAAATTAAAACCGCATGAGTATCTATAAATTCCGTATCATTTTAGACCAAGAAGAGGATGTTATTAGAGATATCGCTATAGAAAGCAGCACAAATCTTGAAGACTTTCACAACACCATTTACCAATCTTTTGGTTTTGAAGGTGGCGAAATGGCTTCTTTTTATACCTGTGATGATAGCTGGAATCAATTAGATGAAATCCCCTTGTTTGACACGGGCGATGAACCAGGCGAGATGCGTTGCATGACAGATTTTTCTTTAGAAGATTTGCTATATGAAAAACAAACCAAAATCATCTATGTTTATGATTTCTTGAATATGTGGACCTTCTTGGTTGAATTAGCAGCCATAGAAGAGTCGCAAGTAGGAGAAACTTACCCAGCCTTACTTTTTGCCGTTGGACAAATTGAACAAAGTGCCAATGATGTCAACTTTGATTTTGATGAAAAAGAAGGTGAAAAATATACCAATGATGGCTTTTCAGAGGACGATTTTGACCTTGAAGATGAAGATGATATTTTTGGTGGTGATGATAGCTTTGGCGACTTTGGCTATGAAGGCGATTATGATTACTAGCCCAATAAGCGCGCCACTTCAGATTTAACCACCGAAAGTGCAATAAAAGAAGGTGAACTACTTTCTAGCAAATCACTAATCAACGCTTCACGGAGTTTTTGGGCGTCAGTAACTTCTGGCTTCATGTTTACTTTTCTAATGTTTTGAATCAAAGCGTTTTTAGCGGTGGTGATTGCGCTCCAACAGTCGTCAGATAAATAGATCTGCTGCGTTAAATTGTGTTCAAATTCTGTTTCAATATGTGCAATGAGTAAATGCTCATAATCATTTTTATCATGAGTAGTTGGTGCAATTCTAAACAACAATTTATTGAGATTGATGCGCTCTAAAAATAACACCATGCGCTCATAAGCCTGCAGTTTGATGGGCAATATATCTCTTTTTACATCCTTTTGTAAATCAAAAAAGCGTTTTTTCTCTTCATTGTCAAAAAATGTTTTGATGATGTTGTAGGCTACGCCAGCCACTAGAATGGCTGGTAAAATTGATAAGAGTATTTCAACTAATTTTTGCGTGTTCATGGTTTTTTAAATTTTGGCGAATATAATTAATCTGAAATAAATTTTAGATAGTTTTCAGTATTTATTACTTCAAAACTTGCTTCAGGGTATGCGTTTAAAAATTGAGGTGGAATTTTTACTTTAACCTCTTGCCATTTGTATTCAAAGGCTGATATTTTATCATTATAGATTTCAATGCGATCAACTTCTTGTTTGCTGTGGGTACGCCAAAAATATTGATGAGGAAAATACTCAATATGAGACAAATACTTGACACGTTCTGCTTGTAAATAATTTTCCCATAATGCGCCAACATCTGTTCTTAAGGATAAGGGCGAATAATTAAGAATTAAACCATTTCTAATACCATTATCCATAAAATACCATTTTTTCATTTTCGTAATTTCATTATCTCTATTTCTCGAAAAACCACTAACAGAAAAGACAATAAACACTTTTGAAAATAAATCTAAATATTTGTCAACTGTATTTTTACTGATTTGCAATTCTCTTCCAAGGGAGTCAACAGAAATTTCACTACCAACTCTAAAAGCCAATTTTTGTAACAAAGCAATGATTTTATCACTCTTTTTTATGCCTTCATAGGCTAAAATATCTTTCAATAAATAACTGTGAATCAAATTTCTAATATATTCAATTTTATCATCATGGCTTTTTAATGACAAAAGCTCGGGGTAACTGCCATAAATTAGCCTTTCTTCTAATCGACTGCGTGTTTCTAAAAATGTTTCGTGTTTTAAAAGTTCATGCTGTGATATAGGATACAAATTTAAAATGGTCATTCTACCTACCAAAGGCTCACCTATCCGATTATTAATATCAAATGCAGATGATCCTGTAATAATAATTTTTAAGCCAATAATTTCGTCTATCATTAATTTCAATTTCTTTCCTATTTCTGGAATTTCCTGAGCTTCATCTATAATTAATAATGTTACGCCTGCTAGAATTTGCTTATAATTTTCAATATTCCTTTTCTCTAATAAGGCATGGCTGTCTAAATCATCACCGTTCAAATACAAAACTTTTTCTTTGTATTGATCTCTAATTTTTTTTATTAAATATGATTTACCAACGCGTCTAGCGCCAAGCAAAACAAGTACTTTATTTGGTTTTAACTTTTTATAAAATAAATTTTCTGTTGCCCGCGAAATATTAGTCATGCTAAAAATATTTGCTGCAAATATATAAAAAATTATGATTTCCGTCACATTACTGACGGAATTTATATCATTTCCGTCATTTTGTTGACGGAATTTATGTTATTTCCGTCATTTGTTGCCCAAAAGCGCTATCTAAAACGCCAATAGCCTCTCAAATGATATTCCGTTTTTTTGAAAGACGTTGCATATTATGTTGAAAATCAATAGTCTTTTGCTGCGCAGGTTGCGAAAAAACTTAACTCCACTCAAAATCAGTAAATTTTAAGTAAAACTTTTAAAAATAATGATCATTATTTCAACCTTATCTTTTTAAACTAAAATGGCCTTTAAAAGTCTGATTCGTTTCTGGAATCGTAATCACATACCAGTAGTCAGTTGAAGGCAATTGCTGGCCATTATAGGTGCCATTCCATGCTTGTTTTTCGTTGAAATCGGCCACCAACTTACCGTATTTATCATAAATGTTGACTTGTGAACCTGGCATAAAAAGTAAACCTTTCACCACCCAAACATCGTTTTGACCATCACCATTTGGGGTAAAGAAGGCCGGAATAGACAAAAACACAAAGGGTCTGGTGACGATACCGCAACCGTTCACATCCTTCACATATGCCATGTAAAAGCCGCCATTTGTTAAATTAAACACGTTGGATGGACCATAATTTACGCCATCAATAGAATATAAAAAATTACCTTGGTTTAAGGTTAAAATTGTAACTTTTTCAAAATCAACCAGTATTTCATCAATGATAGGTTGGCTGAATGTAGTAACAGTAAACGATTTATTGCCTATGCAGCCATCACTGCTATTGACGTCTACAGAATAGGTTCCGCCTTGATTGACTGTAATGCTGGGTGAGGTTGCGCCAGTTGACCATAAATAGGTAAATGCATTTGAACCCCCAATCAACACTTGATTTTGACCTTCGCAGATTTCAAAATTTTCTGGTGTCAAATCGGGAAAGGGTAAAACATTGATAGTTACTGCAACTCTTTGGGACAAACAGCCATTGTTGTCAATTTCAAAATAGTAAGTGGTGCTTTGGGATAAAGCAGGAGAAAAAAAGCGATTGCCAACTGATAAAATAGCCGTGGCAGTAGGTGATTCAAACCACCTAATTATTCCTGTGCTAGTAACCACATCAACCAAGCCAACAAAACCTGGACAAATTGGGATTATTGGCAAAACGGTGAACTGTGGATTGGTATAAATATTTGCTGTAACAACTACCCGATTATTTAAAGTACAAGCAGGTGAACTAATGGCCACCTAATAATTGGTCGATGCGTTTAAAATAGGCGTAGTAAAAACATTTCCTGAAAAAATTGGCAAACCGCCAGTTGGTGTGGTGTACCAATCAATGGTGCTATTTGGCGCAGAAGCCTGCAACGTAACCGAACCGTTATCGCAGCGCGAACCATCAACCGTTTGATACGTAAACATTGTTAGAGAAGTTGTTGCTGATATTTGTAAAACAGGATCTCCAGGCATTCCGCCATATTCAACAACATAGCCTTTGGGTTGATAATCACCCGAAGGATCGCCAGTTATTCTTAGATCATTCCATGAGCCTGCTAAGCCAATATTGGGTGCTGTTACATGCGCATAATGTTCTGGGCCAGCATTGTTAGGTTCGTTGGTGTTCCAAAAAGCAAAAGTAGGTGAACTACCATTGATGCCACCATTCCAAAAAATAGTGCCAGCTTCCGGTCCTGTTACCCATCGCCAGACGCCTTCAACTGCTTCATCGGTGCCGCCAATCCAGCCAGCACCTGTAGATTGAATGGAGGTAATTTGCACTTCTTCCATTGAAGTAATGGTTGCCAAATAACCTTGCAAACCAAAATACATGCGATTAGCAGCCTCATTTCTGGCATCTGGCCAATAAATACCGATGCTCGGCACAAATTCATAATAGTGACCGGTTGAGGGCAAAAAATTAGCAGACCCAATAGTGATTGAGAATGTGCGGTTTCCCGTTGGATTTGGTGCACTGCTGCTATAGACCACATCTTGCACAGCTGCAGTAAAGTCAGTGTAACTTGCAGACCCACTCAGAGCAAACAGCGTTAGTTTGCCCAAATTGGCATCCCAAGAAGGACTTACTTCGGGGTGATTGCCAGTCAAAGTCAAAAGGTCTTGCCCGAAAACATAGCCCATAGAAATTTGGATATAAACGGCTTCAAGGGTTTGACTACTGCTACCAGCAATTGAAAAACTTTGCACGATTGGAATGTTTGATTGCGGACAATATATTTGATTACCAGTTGCACTCAAAACTGGTGGTGTGGTTTGGGCGTAAACAAAAAATGAAAAAAAAAGCCAAATTAAGCTGATTTTCGTTTGCATGTAATCATTTATTGGGTTAAGGAGTAAAGATATGATTTAATCCTGAAGAGACGATTTTCTTTAAGTTTTTTTTACAACTGTTGCGCGCCACTTAGTAATTAATTTTTTTAATAGCGAAAAAGTTCTTTAATCAAAAGAAAAACGCACGATATTCAAAAAACTGTGAAGAATCTTTATATCGTTTTCTATGGATTATTGGGTTTGCAAAACTAGGTTTTTTTTATGGCCATTTTAACATACAAATCTTCCACTTTTTTTCTGGCCCAAGGTGTTTTTCGCAAAAAAGTTAAACTTGATTTCACACTTGGATTATCTGAAAAACATTTGATTTTTATTAATTCTGACAAAGTATCAAAACCATAAAAGTCAACCAATTGTTCTACAATTTGCTGAAGCGTAATGCCATGAAGGGGGTCTTTGGAGGTGTTTTGCATGTGACAAATTTAATGATAAATTATATCTTGCAATAAAAATATTTCTAGATAAAAACCAACCCCATACGCTAGCCCTGATTGAAGCGGTACCGCCGCCTGTCTAAAAGCTTAGTTTTGCTAATGTTTGACAGCGACCATAGAAGCTGGAAAAACATTTTGCAAAACTTGCTTTTGGCCAGGGGGAGTTTAGCGAAAAGCAGGAACCAAGCTCATAAAAAAGTCCGAAGCCAATTGCTCCAAAAAAAATATTTGAAAGCCCAAAAAACATTCTTATTTTTGCAAGCTATGAATGACTCTCTCGCCAAATATATTGACCAACTTAATGAAGCGCAACGTGCGCCTGTTTTACAAGTGAATGGCCCTATGATTGTTATTGCCGGCGCAGGTTCTGGCAAAACGCGCGTGCTCACCATGCGCATTGCTTATTTGATGGCGCAGGGCGTTGACGCATTTAATATTTTGGCGCTTACATTTACCAATAAAGCTGCGCGAGAAATGAAAAATCGGATTGCGCAAGTGGTCGGTGGGGCAGAGGCTAAAAATTTGTGGATGGGCACCTTTCACTCTGTTTTTGCTAAAATTTTGCGTATTGAAGGTGAGAAATTGGGCTTTCCGTCCAATTTTACCATTTATGATTCGCAAGATAGTGTGCGTTTGATTACGGCGATTATTAAAGAAAAGCAATTAGATAAGGATGTTTATAAACCTAAGCAGGTTTTGAGTCGCATTTCATCTTATAAAAACTCATTGATTACGGTGCGCGCCTATTTCAACAATCCAGAACTCATGGAGGCCGATGCCATGAGCAAAAAGCCACGATTGGGCGAAATTTATCAAGAATATGTGGATCGCTGTTTCAAATCAGGTGCCATGGATTTTGACGATTTATTGTTGCGCACCAATGAATTATTGAATCGTTTTCCAGATGTTTTGGCGAAATATCAAGACCGTTTCCGCTACATTTTGGTTGATGAGTACCAAGATACGAATCATTCGCAATATTTAATAGTGAAAGCTTTGTCAGATCGTTTCCAAAACATTTGTGTGGTTGGTGATGATTCGCAGAGTATTTATGCTTTTAGAGGGGCAAATATCAATAATATTCTCAACTTTCAAAAAGATTATGAAGGGGTCGAGTTATTTCGATTGGAACAAAATTATCGGTCGACTAAAAATATTGTTGAAGCGGCCAATTCAGTTATTGACAAAAACAAAACCAAACTTGATAAAGTGGTTTGGACACATAATGCTGATGGACCTAAAATAAAGGTTCATCGCAGCATTACAGATAATGAAGAAGGACGATTTGTAGCGTCCACTATTTTTGAAACCAAAATGCGAGAGCAACTCAAAAATGGTTCTTTTGCCATTTTGTATCGCACCAACGCGCAGTCACGGGCCTTAGAAGATGCTTTGCGGAAGCGAGATATTCCTTATCGCATTTACGGGGGATTATCTTTTTATCAACGCAAAGAAATTAAAGATGTTTTGGCTTATCTGCGTTTGATTATTAATCCGAAAGATGAGGAAGCTTTTATGCGTGTCATCAATTATCCTGCAAGAGGAATTGGTGATACAACACTTGATAAACTAACTGTTGCTGCTAATCATTACAAGCGACCTATCGTTGATGTCATTGAAAATTTAGATAAAATTGATTTAAAAATTCAAGGCAACACCAAGAATCGTTTAGAAGATTTCATGACCATGATTAAGCATTTTCAAATTGTTAATCAAAATCAAAACGCTTTTGATGTGGCAGAAATGGTGGTTAAAAAAACCGGACTTATTCAAGAATTTAAAAAAGACGGCACCCCAGAAGGCATTGCTCGGCTGGAAAATATAGAAGAATTACTCAATGGTATCAAAGATTTTATTGAAGGGCAAAAAGAAATAGATGGCGCAACTGGCTCTTTGGAAGAATTTTTGCAAGATGTAGCGTTGGCGACAGATTTAGACAAGGAAGTAGGAGATGACGACCGTGTATCTTTGATGACGATCCACTTATCAAAAGGTTTGGAGTTTCCTCATGTTTTTATTGTTGGTTTGGAAGAAGATTTGTTTCCAAGTGCTTTAAGCTTAAACTCAAGAACTGAACTCGAAGAAGAACGTCGTTTGTTTTATGTGGCATTAACCAGAGCTGAACATCAAGCGTATTTGACTTATGCACAATCACGTTACCGTTGGGGCAACTTGAATGATTGTGAACCTTCTCGTTTCATTGAGGAAATTAATGATGCTTTTTTAGAGTATATAAACCCTATAGAAACCGGCTATCGTTTTAAACCGATGATGGATGTAGATATTTTTGGCGATGTAGATAAATCTAAACTTCGTCAAAACAAGCCAGTAAATAGTCCGCCACCAAAAATAGTTTTTAACCCAGCGGATAAACCAAATATCAGAAAATTAAAACCTATCAACAGCCAAATCAGGACGGCAAGCAATTTATTTGACGACAAATTGACGGTGGGGAACGTGGTGATGCATGAGCGATTTGGCAAAGGCAAAGTCATTGCATTAGAAGGTGTTGGTGCAGATAAAAAAGCCGAAATACTTTTTGAAGTGGGCGGTGCCAAGAAGTTGTTGTTGAGGTTTGCGAAATTTCAGGTTTTGGGGTAATTTAGGCCAAACCAATTTTGTACTTAAAATATCCGTACTTTTTTTCAAAAGTCCAGAAAATTTACGTACATTTGCGTAAATTATATCAACATGAGTTCGACAGTAAAAAAGGAAGCCCGATTCGATGCACGTTTACCTTTAGAACAGAAACAATTTCTTGAGAAAGCTGCCTATTTAGGTGGTTTTAGAAGCTTAACTGATTTTGTAATTTTAACTGTTCAAGAAAAAGCAAAAGAAATCATCAAAGAAAAAGAACAAATAATTGCATCTGAAAAGGATAGCGAAATATTTTTTGATGCCATTGTAAATCCTAAAAAACCTTCAGTAAATTTAAAAGGCGCTTTTGAGGATTACCAAGCATTTAAAGAAAATTCAACAAATAGCAATGATTGAGATTTTAGATAAAAAGCATCAAAAAGAACACTTTGATTGTGGTAAGGAATTACTTACAAATTATTTAAAATTTCAAGCAGGTCAAGATATCAAAAGAAAGTTAGCTGTTTGTTTTGTTTTTTCTGAAAACGAAACAAATAGGATTAAAGGCTACTATACCCTTTCAAACGCAAGTGTTGGTTTAAATAGCTTTCCTGAAAATATAATAAATAAACTTCCAAAATCCTATACTTCTATTCCAACCACTTTGCTTGGCAGATTGGCAATTGACAAAAATTATCAAGGAAAAGGGATAGGAAAAATATTATTAATTGATGCACTAAAAAGAAGTTATGAGATTTCACAAAAAGTAGGGTCTTTTGCAGTGGTGGTTGACCCGATTGACAAAGAAGCCGAAGATTTTTATACAAAATTTGATTTTATTAAATTACCCGATAGTCAAAAAATGTTTATCGCTATTAAAACTTTAGAAATACTTTTTGATGATAAAACTTAGTCTTATGAACCAAAACAAACTCAAAATATTTAACGATCCCATTTATGGTTTCATCAACATGCCAACACCTTTGGTTTTTGATATCGTTGAACATCCTTATTTTCAAAGATTACGGCGAATTTCGCAAATGGGTTTGTCAAACTTGGTTTTTCCTGGCGCCAATCACACCCGATTTCATCATGCGCTGGGTGCCATGCATTTGATGCAAAAAGCGGTGGAAGTTTTGAGATTTAAAGGCATTGAGATTTCCGACAAAGAAGCGGAAGCTTTATATATTGCTATTCTTTTGCATGATATTGGACATGGGCCATTTTCACATACTTTAGAAAATGCTATTTTGAAAAATATTCATCATGAAGAAGTTTCTTTGATGATTATGGAATTACTAAACAAAAAATTTGAAGGTCAATTAGATTTAGCCATTCAAATCTTTACCAATAAATATGACCGACCATTCATGCATCAACTTATTTCTAGCCAGCTTGATATGGATAGATTGGATTACCTCAAAAGAGATAGTTTTTATTCAGGTGTTGCAGAAGGCAATATCAATTCTGATCGTTTAATACAAATGCTAAACGTCTATGATAATCAATTGGTTATTGAAGAAAAGGGTCTCTATTCTGTTGAAAAATTTTTAATGGCCAGACGTTTGATGTATTGGCAAGCCTATTTGCATAAAACTTCATTGGTTGCAGAACTCATGCTTGAAAATTTACTCAAAAGAGCCCGTTTTTTGCTTCAAAAAGGCGAAACGATTGACTGCTCAAAAGCACTACGCTTTTTTATTAATCAAAATATTAGCATTGAACAATTTGATGAAAAGGCCTTAAATATGTTTTTGTCATTGGATGACGTTGACATCATGAGTGCTGTTAAGCACTGGCAGCACCATGATGATTTTGTTTTGTCCTATACTTCTAGTCTAATTATTAATAGACGTCTATTTAAAATTGAAATCAGTCATGACAAAATGGATAAATCAGTCATTGACCAGCAAAAAAAATACATCAAAGGCAAGTTTGATTTAACTGAGGAAGAGCTCAAGTACTTCTTCCTCAAAGGAAAAATCAAAAATTTAACCTATAATAAAGAAAATAGCCCTATTAATATTTTAATGAAAAATGGTCAAATAGTTGATTTGGTTTTGCTCTCCGAACAAATGAAATATAGCCAATTTTCAAAGCCAACAATCAAATATTTTTATGCTTTTCCGGAAATTGATGGCGTTATTTCTGACGAAATAGTAAATTAATCCAATTTTAAATTAATTGGCATAGAATACTTGACAGCGACGGGCTTACCGATAAATTTGCCAGGTATTACTTTTGGAAAATTTGAAAAAACACGATTGATTTCCATCTCAATCAATTGATCTTGATCAGGGCCTTTAACTTCTTTTACATTTAATTGACCTTCAACATCAATTTCAAAAACAACAATAAATCTACCACGTACACCTAATTTTTTTGCTCTTTTTGGATATCTAAAATGATTAGAAAAATGTTCTGTTAATTTTTGTTGAAAGCATTTTTTCAATTCTGCTGTATTACCTTCACAACCTTTATAAACAGGCATGTCTTCTATTATTTGAACTGGTTTTCCTAGATCATTTTCTTCTTCCTGAGAAAACACATTTTGGGAAGACAAAACAAAAAACAACAAAAAGCACAAATTTTTCATCTTAATTTATAAGTATTAATTTTGACAAATTTAAAGAAAATATCTTAAATTTGCATTCAATTTAAAAATCAACAACATGAACTACGATGTCATCGTTTTAGGGAGTGGTCCTGGTGGTTACGTAACTGCCATTAGAGCTTCGCAATTAGGTTTGAAAACCGCTATAATAGAGAAAGAAAGTTTGGGAGGTGTTTGCTTAAACTGGGGTTGTATTCCAACTAAAGCCCTTTTAAAATCAGCGCAAGTTTTTGATTATTTGAAGCATGCCAAAGATTATGGCCTTATGGCAGACAATGTAGATAAAGATTTTGGCGCTGTTGTAAAACGCAGCCGCGATGTAGCTGATGGCATGAGCAAAGGCGTTCAATTTTTGATGAAAAAAAATAAAATTGATGTGATTAATGGCTTCGGTAAAATTAAGGCTGGCAAAAAGGTTGAGGTAACAGACGCTTCTGGCAACAAAACCGATTATGCGGGCAATCATATCATTATAGCTACAGGTGCACGCTCACGCGAATTGCCAAATTTACCACAAGATGGTGTAAATATCATCGGTTATCGTCAGGCCATGACTTTGCCTAAACAACCAAAAAGCATGATTGTTGTAGGTTCAGGGGCTATTGGCGTTGAATTTGCTAGTTTTTATAACTCGATGGGTACAGACGTAACTGTCGTTGAATTTATGCCAAACATTGTACCTGTAGAAGACGAAGAGGTGTCTAAACAATTTGAAAAATCTTTAAAAAAAGCGGGTATAAAAATCATGACTTCTTCTTCTGTTGAAAAAGTTGAAGTAACAAGTAATGGCGTAAAAGCAACTGTTAAAACCGCAAAGGGCGAAGAAACTTTAGAAGCAGAAATTGTGTTGAGTGCTGTTGGTATCAAAACAAATATAGAAAATATTGGTCTTGAAGAAGTAGGTATTGCCACTGATAGAGATAAGATTTTAGTTAACGACTTTTACCAAACCAATGTGCCAGGTTATTATGCCATTGGTGATGTAACACCCGGTCAAGCCTTAGCACACGTTGCTTCGGCTGAAGGTATTTTATGTGTTGAGAAAATCGCTGGCATGCATGTAGAAGCCTTAGATTATGGCAACATTCCTGGCTGTACTTATGCCTCACCAGAAATTGCGTCAGTAGGTTTAACTGAAAAACAAGCCATTGAAAAAGGCTATGACATCAAAGTGGGCAAATTTCCTTTTTCAGCATCTGGTAAAGCTTCAGCAAGCGGCAATAAAGATGGTTTTGTAAAAGTTATATTTGATGCCAAATACGGCGAATGGTTAGGTTGCCACATGATAGGGGCAGGGGTTACAGACATGATTGCAGAAGCAGTTGTTGCCAGAAAATTGGAAACTACTGGTCATGAAATCTTAAAGGCGGTTCATCCGCACCCAACCATGAGTGAGGCCGTTATGGAAGCTGTTGCAGCCGCCTATGATGAGGTCATTCACTTATAAAAAATAAGATTTATAGAAATAAAGACGCCAGTGTTTTTTCATTGGCGTTTTTTTTATGAACTGTTTTGGCGTTTTAACAGGCTGTTCGCTATAGCTTGTTGGCTTCAAGCGGTTTTTCTATAACTTTTTGTTGGCTTCTTTGGTCGCCACAAAAAGTCAAGAAAAACTCACTTTCAGCGGCACAAGGCTATCGCTGCCATCCTTAACGCAGCACCTTCAAGCGAGATACCTATTCAATCTTTAAAATATAATTTAAGTATTAACTAAATATAAAAAAAGCCCCATTCATCAGAATAGGGCTTTGCGTCTTTGCGCCTTCGCGAGAAATCAATTTTACTCAGATAAAAAATTAAACATTATAAGTTTCATTTTCCTTATCCAAGTAATCTTGTACAATTTCAATGGCATTATTGACCACATCACTTAGTGCAATAATGTAAGCACCATCTTCAACGGTTGCTATCGCATGTTTGATGGCTTCAGTTTCTAGTGGAATAATTTCGTAAGTGGTTTGGCTATTGGCTTTAGCAATACCTTCCAATATCAAATCGATGATTTCTTGCTCTGTTCTGCCTCTCAAATGTTTTTCTTGTCTGATAATAATATGATCAAACATTCGTGCGGCTATCATGCCACATTCTCTAATGTCTTCATCACGTCTATCGCCAACACCTGCTATGATGCCAATTTTTCTAGTGGCATCAATATTATGAAGGTAGTCCTCAATGCCTCTATATCCAGCAGGATTATAGGCAAAGTCAATAAGAACTTTAAATTTTCGGAACTCAAAGATGTTCATTCTGCCAGGGGTTTGCGCCACACTTGGAATAAATGTCTTTAAGGATAAACTAATGTCGTCTGTTTTAAAGCCCCACAGATAACTTGCCAATGTGGCAGCTAATACATTGGCCACCATAAACCTAGCTTTTCCATTTAGCGTTAAAGGCACATGGGTAGCTCTTTCTACGCGTATTTTCCATTCACCTTTCTTTATCGTAATAAAACCGTTTTCATAAACAGCCACAATCTTGCCTTCTTTGCTCAATTTTTTGATGAGCTTATTGTCTTCATCCAAACTAAAGTAAGCCACTTTGCAATCCAAAGCTTCGCCAATTTTTACGCATTGCTCATCCTCCGCATTTAGCACAGCCCAACCATCTTTCTTAACGCTTCTTGTGACTACACTTTTTACACGCGCTAAATCTTCTAAAGTATGAATATCTGAGATCCCTAAATGGTCTTCGGCAATGTTTGTAATCACCGCAATATCACATCTGCTAAAACCAAGCCCAGAGCGAAGAATACCACCACGAGCGGTTTCCAAAACGGCAAATTCAACCGTGGGATCTTTTAAGATATATTCAGCGGAAATTGGCCCAGTGGTATCGCCTTTTTCCATCATATGGTTTTGAATATAAATGCCGTCAGAAGTTGTAAAACCCACAATTTTACCGTTATTTTTTACAATATGTGCAATCAATCGGGTGGTGGTGGTTTTACCATTTGTACCAGTAACGGCAATAATCGGAATGCGACTTTCTTTACCTGGTGGATAAAGCATATCAATAACAGGTGAAGCCACATTTCTGGGTAAACCTTCAGATGGTGCCAAATGCATTCTGAAACCTGGCGCAGCGTTCACTTCTAAAATACAACCACCATTTTCTTTTAGCGGTTGTGTTAAATTCTCTGCCATAATATCCACACCACAAATATCAAGACCTATTACTCTGGCTATGCGTTCACACAAAAAAATATTTTCAGGATGCATCATGTCGGTGACATCAACAGAAGTGCCGCCCGTACTTAGATTAGCTGTAGATTTAAAATAAACAATTTCTTTCTTTTTAGGAACCGTTTCAAGGGTATAACCATATTTTTCAAGTAAATCTTCAGAATCTCTGTCAATCAAAATTTCGGTTAAAACATTTTCATGACCATAACCTCTTCTTGGATCTTGATTAGTAATATCAATGAGTTGCTGAATACTGTTGATGCCGTCACCAACCACATGTGCTGGAACTCTTTTTGCAGCTGCAACCAGTTTATTATCAATAATTAAAACCCGGAAGTCAAAACCTGTGATAAAATTTTCTACAATGACCCTTCTGCTATATTTTTTGGCATGTTGCAAGCCTTCTGCGGCAGCTTCCCATGTTTTGACATTAATGGAAGCACCTTTGCCATGATTGCCATCTAGCGGTTTGATCACAATCGGATAGCCAATTTTTTTTTATGGTTTTTTCCAAATCTTCTTCATCCACACAAATGTCACCATCCGCAACGGGAATGGATGCCAAACTCAACATGCGTTTGGTTTCCTCTTTATCACAAGCGATATCAACAGCTATATTACTGGTTTTACAAGTGATGGTCGCTTGAAAACGCATCTGATTGATGCCATAACCTAATTGTACCAATGAATTTGTGCCTAGTCGGATCCAAGGAATATCTCTATTCACAGCTTCTTCAACAATACTGCCAGTACTTGGACCAAGTCTAACGCGTTCTCTTATTTCACGCATTCTTTGTATATCTGCTTCCACATCATAAGGTTGATTAGCAATCAAGGCTTCGGCAATTCTTACTGAAGATTCGGCAGCAAATAGACCAACATTTTCTTCAGTATAACTAAAAACCACATTATAAACCCCTGGTGTTTTAGTTTCACGCGTACGGCCAAAGCCAGTATCCATGCCAGCTAGGGTTTGAATTTCAAGGGCAATATGTTCAATAACATGTCCCATCCATGTACCGCGTTCAACACGCATAAAAAAGCCACCAACACAACCTTCTGAACATCTATGCTCAATCATTGTGGGAAACATTTGTTCTATCCTTTCTCTAAAACCTGGGATTTTATCCGTAGGTTGCTGTTCCATTTCCTCTAAATCCAGACGCATTTGAATCAGTTTTTTTCGTCTGATACTCCAAACATTTGGCCCACGAAGTGCTTGAATTTTTAATAATTTCATTGTTTTAATAGCGTTAGGTTAATTAATGGTAGAATATTTGTTAAAAATAATATTTTTTAGCATAAAAGATTAATTTTTATTAAAAAATAATATTTTTTATTTCGAAGCTAATAATAGCTGTATGTCAAGCTATTAAAATTTATAAAAAGGTAGATATTCACGACTATTAATCTTTAGATTTTTAAATTTTTAAAAAAATAGTTTAAAACGGCCATCAATTTTTTTAATTTATTATTTTTGCTAATTATAATTGACATTTAAATATTAATTGGGGGTAATCATTTTATTTAATGAGTGGTATTGGAAAATTAATCATCATAGGAGGAGCAGTCGATAAGGGCAGTTTCACTGAAAAAAATTTTGATAAAGACGTTGAAAAGAATCTTAATTTTTTTGAAAAAGGCATCTTAAAGCGAATCATCAAGGAATCTAAACATAAAGAAAATTCTAGAATTGAAATCATTACCACAGCTTCCAGTATTCCTAAGGAAGTTGGGCAAGAGTACGTCAAGGCTTTTCAGTTTTTAGACGCAAAAAAACACAGACGTTTTAGGTATTGAGACCCGTGAACAAGCCAATGATGAAGAGGTTATGACACGGTTAAAAAATGCAGATGTTGTTTTTTTTACAGGCGGCGATCAGCTACGCTTATCCTCTATTTTGGGAGGTACCAAATTTCATGATTAATTGTTATATAAGTATAAAAACGAAGATTTTATTTATGTAGGTACATCAGCTGGTGCGGCAGCGGCATCAAATCATATGATTTATCAAGGCAGTAGCAGCGAAGCTTTGTTAAAAGGCGAAGTTAAAATTTCTAGTGGTTTGTCATTAATTGATCATGTGATTATAGACACCCATTTTGTGAAGAGAGGTCGAATAGGTCGATTATTTCAAGCGGTGGTTGGCAATCCTAGACTTTTGGGTATTGGACTTGGTGAGGACACTGGTTTATTAATCAAAAACAACAATGACATGGAAGCTATTGGCTCTGGATTAGTTATTTTGGTTGATGGCAGAGAAATAAAAGATACCAATTTGACCGAAGTAGCCCTTGGTCAACCGATTTCTATCAATCATCTGGTGACTCATGTGATGAGTATGAACGACACTTTTGATTTGAGTACTTATAAAATGACCATTCACGCTTCGCAATAGGTTTAATGCTATGAAAGTCATTATTCATGGCGGTTTTTTTTCTGAATCGTCAACAAATTTAGAAACCAAACTAGCTAAGCAGCAAGCTTTGACACAAATTGTAAAAGCAGCACATTTATATTTGCAGACACACACAGCTTTGGAAACCGTTGTCTATGCTGTGACTTTATTGGAAGATGATGCCTTGTTCAACGCTGGTATCGGTTCACAGATTCAAAGTGATGGAAAAATTAGAATGAGCGCTTCTTTAATGGCTGGGGATACCGAAAAATTTAGCGGCGTTATCAACATTGAAAATGTAAAAAACCCGATACTTGTTGCGGAAAAACTCATGACTGTTGATGACCGCGTATTAGGTGGCAGTGGTGCAACAAACTTTGCGAGACAACATGGTTTTGAAGAATTTTCAACTGAAATTCCACAACGCCGACTTGAATTTGAAGAAAAACTAAAATCTACTGGTACAGGTACAGTAGGCTGTGTGGCTTTAGACAAAAATGGCAAACTTGCTGTCGCAACTTCTACAGGAGGTAAAGGTTTTGAAATACCTGGAAGAGTCTCAGATTCAGCTACAGTAGCTGGTAACTATGTGAATGCTTTTTGTGGCGTTAGTCTCACGGGTGTTGGAGAAGATATTGTCAGTGGTGCTGTTGCTGCTAAAATAGTAACCAGGGTGACCGATGGCTTTACACTAAAAGATGCTTTTGACAAAACATTTAACGAATTAAAACCCTATGATGGTTTTGCCGGCGCCATTGCTATTGATAAAGATGGAAATTTTTTTCATCAAGATTCGCATCCTACTATGGTTTTCGCCAGTTTTGATGGGATTAATTTGGAGGTTTTTGAAAAAATGGTTTAGTAATTTTTTTTATTTCTTTACACATATTCACCCCGATGAGGTCTCAAAGCATCTCGCATCATAATCATGTCTTTATCTTCAACTATAACAAAGGCCATATGATGAAATTCATTGATGGCTTCTTCGCCAACAGTCATGTTTTCTAGTTGTTCTTTCATAATGAATTCTCGCAAATGAATGGCATGGTGTTCGGCTATTTTAGTTGCTTCAGGACCTTTAAAATCCCAAATGAGTTTGATCATGGTCATTGATAAAATTATTTTTAAAGCGTTTTAATTATTTTTCAAAAATAGCCATACCAACTATAATTAACAAGCCTTTTCTAAATTTTCATTAACTTTGTCAAATGATTTGGATTTATCAGTTAATTATTCAACTTGTCGCTTGGATTTTGCCAGTTTTGGCCATGTTTAGTCCCAAACTAAAACTATTTGTTGATGGTCGAAAAAATGTTTTTCAGCAATTAAAAACCCAATTGAAGTCTACTGACCAGATTATTTGGTTTCATGTGGCTTCTCTTGGTGAATATGAACAAGGTTTACCTGTGATGGAAGCGTTAAAAAAGCAATTGCCTCAACACAAGATTTTACTGACTTTTTTTTCACCTTCTGGTTTTGAGGTGCGGAAAAATAATACTGTTGCCGATTGCACTTTATATTTGCCCCTTGACACCTATTTTCAGGCTAAGAAATTTGTGCAATTGGTGAAGCCAGAAATGGTCTTTTTTATTAAATACGAATTTTGGCCGAACTACTTACGACAATTAAAAAAGCGACAAATCGAGACCTTTTTGATTTCTGGTATTTTTAGAGAAAAGCAATTATTTTTTAGATGGTATGCCGGTTTTTATCGGCAACTACTCACAACTTTTAATCACTTTTTTGTTCAAAATGAAAAGTCGGCAAACTTGCTGCAATCATTGGGCTTTTTGAATGTCACCAAAAGTGGCGATACCCGTTTTGATCGGGTAAGTCAAATTTTGCAAAAGCAACAAACACTCGATTTTATGCGCTTGTTTAAAGCAGATCAAGCGTTGTTTGTGGCAGGTAGCACGTGGAAAAAAGATGAAGATTTGCTGGTTGAAATGATTAACCAATGCACACATGCCTTTAAATTTGTTATTGCCCCACACAACATCAAAAAAGATGACATTTTAGTGCTAAAAGCAGCTATCCAAAAAAAGACCATTTTATATAGCGAGATGAATAGCAGCAATTTAGCTGATTTTGAGGTTTTGATTTTAGATACCATAGGTTTGTTAACCCAAGTTTATCGTTATGCCGATATGGTTTATGTTGGCGGAGGCTTTGGTCAACCTGGGGTGCACAATGTTTTAGAGCCAGCTGTTTTTGGCGTGCCAATTATTATTGGGCCAAATTATGATCATTTTCAGGAAGCTATTTTATTGGTTCAATCAAAAGGATGTCAAAGCATAAATACGCCAGCGGAACTAAAACAAGCAGTTGATGCGTTGATGACTTCACCAAAATTAAGACAAGCATGCGGCCAATTGGCCAGCGATTTTGTGGTTAAACATGGCGGCGCCACCGAGACCATTATGAATCATATTTTATCCAAAAAGGCCTACCAGAAGATATCTGTTTAGCTAAACGACTCATGGGATTTATCTTTTTTTGACCATTTTAAACCCAAATATGGTCAAAAGGTTGAAACCATCATCCCGCTGCAAAAACTTACCAAATAAGGTAATCACCACAGCGGTTTAGCCCTGATTGAAGCGGTAGCCTTTTTATGCGTGCTTTTTTGCGCGCATAAAAAGCTAAAGCGGAAAGCAGAGGCGATAAATGCCTCTATGCCGACAATTATCGTCGGCACAGGAATGGCGCTCAAAGATAAAGACCAAGCCTTTCGCTCCAAAAAAACAATTAATTTCTTCTAGCCCAAGGTGTAGCCATCAGGCAAAGTCGCGCCTTTTTTGACCACGATAATACCGTCTTTCACGGTCACTAATTGGTCATTACTGTCGGGT
Organism: Flavobacterium sp.; assembly: GCA_044347145.1. Classification (GTDB taxonomy): domain Bacteria; phylum Bacteroidota; class Bacteroidia; order Flavobacteriales; family Flavobacteriaceae; genus Flavobacterium. The sequence goes on along the minus strand of JBIIXU010000001.1, from coordinate 181,361 downwards.
AAGTGCACACCGCCATTAAGTCGGACATTGTTGCCAATGCGGCAGTTTTTATCTAAAATGGTTTGAAAAATATAACAATTTTCGCCAATGCCCATAGCCACTTCACCTCTCTGAATTTCTGCCTTAATCACAGAAATATCTTGATAAAAATCGCACCCCATAATAAATGATTTCTCTATAATTGTACCAGCGCCAATTCTAGAGCGAATACCAATAACGGAATTTCTAATGGACGAATTGACAATAATACCGCCCTCAGCAATTAAGGATTGATGAATATGTGTTTCACCAGTCATTTTGGTTGGCGGCAAAACGCGGGCATTGGTAAATATTTTTCGTTCGTTATCAAATAAATTAAATTGTGGAATGTCATTTGTTAATTCCAAATTAGCTTCAAAAAAGGAGTCGATATTACCAATATCAGTCCAATAGCCTTCATATTGATAACTGAGTACCTTATTGTTTTGGATGGCATTTGGAATGATTTCTTTGCCAAAATCCGTCGTTGATTGGTCTTTCATTAACTCGACCAATAGGTCTTTGTTGAACACATATATACCCATAGATGCCAAGTAATTTCGCCCTTGTGCATTCATTTCCTCGCTAACTTCAGAGGTCCATTCTGGCAATAAATCAGCTTTTGGTTTTTCAATGAAAGACGTGATGACATTTTCGTCATTGGTTTTCAAAATACCAAAACTTGTTGCGTCTTTAGCATTCACAGGGAGAGTTGCAATTGAAATGGCTGCCCCAGCTTTTTCGTGTGCTTCAATCATCTCATTGAAATTCATTTGATACAACTGATCACCTGACAATATCAAGGCATATTTAAAATCATGATTTAAAAAATATTGCATACACTGACGCACGGCATCTGCTGTGCCCTGAAACCAACCCGCATTATCAATGGTCTGTTCGGCTGCTAAAATATCAACGAAAGCTGTGCTAAAATGACTAAAGTGATAAGTATTTTTAATGTGTTTATTTAATGAAGCAGAATTAAATTGTGTCAATACAAACATTCTAGAAATGCCTGAATTGATACAATTAGAAATAGGAATGTCTACCAATCGGTATTTTCCTGCAATAGAAACAGCAGGTTTTGAACGTTTTTCAGTTAATGGATAAAGTCTTGACCCTTGGCCGCCACCTAAAATAATGGCTAATGCATTTTGTTTCATTTTGTTTATCTTTAATAGTTTTTATTGGGCTCGTGATAGCTATCGGGAGAAATACCTCTTTTTGCAGATTTTTATTTAAATAACAATTGGCGCAGGTTTTTCATCTGTTTATAATTATTTGTTTTTCTTCTAATTTCTAATTTCTAATTTCATTCTTTAAAATCTATACATGTCTACATACTCATCTGCTACTTTTTCCCAGCTATGGTCGATATCCATGATAAATTGAACGATTTTATCTTTAAATTTTGTGTCTTCATAAAGTTTGATGGCGCGATATATGGCATGCATGACATCAGAAACAGAGGTATGGTCATGACAAATACCAAAACCACTATCGCCTATATCAAGAATGGTATCTTTGAGACCACCTGTGCGACTAACGATTGGAATTGTACCATATTTTAAGGCATACATTTGATTTAAACCGCAGGGTTCAACGCGCGACGGCATGAGTAGAAAATCAGCTGACGCATAAATGAGGTGCGCAAGTGATTCATCATAACCCGTAAAATTGGCGAATCGATCTGGATAGTATTGTTTAACAGTTTCCAGTTGATTTTGCACATGGTCATTGCCAGAACCTAATACAATTATATTCAATTGGTCTTTATAATACGCAAAAGCTTGATAACAAATTTCAGCGATGATATCAGCACCTTTGTCGGGCACCAAACGACCAATAAAGGCGAATAAAGGTTTTTTAGGGTCTAAACCAAAGGTTTTACACAAATGTGCTTTATTTTTAAACTTTTCTTTTTTAACGGTTTTCTTATTAAAATGATAAGGTAAATAGGCGTCTGTGGCAGGATTCCAAACTTCCACATCAATACCGTTCAAAATGCCTCTGGCTTTATAACTTTCTGCCCTGATGATGTCTTGCAAACCATTGGCCTTATACTTGATTTCTTCTAAATAGGAGGAAGATACCGTACTAAAACGCCAGCTACATTTTATGGCTGAAGCCAGAGGGTTAATGACGCCTTCCCATTCCAACATACCAAAATCTGCTGCGTTAAAAGTGGGAAAATAATGGTATAAATCTTTTGACATCCAGCCTTGATATTGTGCATTGTGGATGGTCAAAATAGAGGGTGTTTGTCTTAAAAAATTAAACATATAAGTATACTTCATCATAAAAGGAATCAAACCCGTATGATGGTCATGGCAATGCACCACGTCTGGCAAATAGATGCCTGAATATTTCACCCAGCTTAAATAGGCCAATTGAAAAGCAAAGAACCTTTGGGTGTCATCACTATAACTATAAACATTTGGTCGGTCAAAAAGTCCAGGAATTGAAATTAAATGCAATTCAAAACCCAACTGATTAGATTTATCAACGTGCACTGAAAAAGGATAATACATACCACCAAACTGAATGCTGCCAACAAAAATAACTTCAAATGTGTTTTTTTGTACAAATTTGGTGTCATATTTTGGAACAAAAACTTTAACATCATGTCCTTTTTCACGTTGATATTTTGGCAGCGCACCAACAACATCGGCTAAACCGCCAACTTTGGCAACAGGATAACATTCGGCACTGATATGATGAATTTGCATGAATTGAAAATTTGTATAAAGTTAAAAATTTCCTATTTAAAAAAGTAAATTTTTTACTATTTTTTTAAAAAATAGTCGGCATCAATCAATTTAACTTCATTTGAAGTTTTTACAGCATAATTAAAACCACCTTGCACGCAATAGGAGCCGTATTCACCTTTTTTGTTCAAAGCAATAAAACCTACTTGAATGTCGTCTAAGCTTTTTTGTCTGTTTTTGGTTAATTTAATGATTCGCATCACAGCTTCTTTGCAGGCTTCAAATGGGCTATAGCCATGTCTCATCAATTCAACCACTAAATGACTACCAGAGATTCTAATCACTTCCTCACCATGCCCCGTAGCAGTTGCCGCGCCAATTTCATTATCCACATATAGTCCGGCACCAATGATAGGCGAATCACCAATTCTGCCGTGCATTTTATTTGCCATGCCACTTGTGGTGCAGGCCCCAGATAAATTGCCTTGCGCATCCATGGCAATCATACCAATGGTGTCATGATTTTCAATATTAGCAATAGGTTTATATTGGCTTGTTTTTAGCCATTCACGCCAAGCTTTTTCTGATGACTCAGTTAGTAGGTTTTCTTTTTTAAAGCCTTGAGATAATGCAAAATCTAAAGCGCCACGACCAACTAGCATCACATGTGGTGTTTTTTCCATGACGGCTCGAGCCACAGAAATGGGATGTTTAATATGTTCCAAACAAGCTACTGCACCTATATTTGACAACTCATCCATGATGCAAGCATCTAAAGTGACTCGACCATCTCGATCAGGTCTGCCACCATAGCCTACACTTTGATCATTTGGGTCTGCTTCATTAATTTTTACGCCAGCTTCGACAGCATCTAATGCCCGACCATTTTGACCTAAAAATTGCCAAGCCGCTTCATTGGCTTGCATACCGTTTTTCCAAGTCGATAAAACAATGGGCTGATTTTTGGAAATAACACCAATGGTATTTGATTTTTCAGATGCTTGCAAAGGCCAATTTGAAGCCCCAATGGCAACCGCTGCAAAGGCAGATTTTTTAATAAATTGACGTCTATTGGACATTTTAGTTGATTTTGAAGTAAATTTATAAAAAAAAAAAATATAATTCAAATACAATTTAATTTCAAAAAACATTAAACGTTGCGATTTATTCAATTTGAATTTCATCAACAAATACCCAACTTTTGTTTCCAGCGCCTGGCAAACCAGCTGGAATTTTATCTAAAAATTTGGCTTCTACTTTTACAAAGCGGGCTTTAAAAGGCTGCCATTCAGCCATTATTTGCCCATTGTTTTTGATCACTTCCTGGCTACTCATTGTCAAAATTTTCTGAAAGTTTTCACCATCATTTGAGCTAAAGACATTGACTTCTACTGGAAAGTGAATCCAACTACCTTTGTTTTCTAAAAAGCCAAGCTGTATTTTTCTAATGGTTATTTCATCGTTTAAATCTACAATGGTCTCAAAATTTTTTCCCAAAAAGCCAAGCCAATCTCTACCATAACGTTTGGTATCACCTTTCATGCCATCAACTAGTGCAGTGGCACCGCCTATAGCATAATTTTTGTGTGGCTCATTTAAAAGACTGACCTTTTTAGCAGTAGCCAAATTGACATAAAAATTTTGCATGGTGACTTGACTCAAAATCTGATCATTTTCAAAATAGGCGGCTTGTAAAGTAGCGTTTTTTTCAATTAATAGAGGTTCAGTATACGACATACTTTTAGCATTTGGCGTTGAACCATCTAGCGTATATTTGATATTTTTAGGGTCAAGTGATTTTAGTGCAATAAATAATTGATTTTCTTTAATATTTGGGGACAAAGTAACACCAAAAATTGACCGACTATAATTGATTTTTTGCTGGTCGAATCTTTTAAAATGTTCAATAACTTTAGCTTGAAATGCTTGAAACGCGTCTGGCTTAGCAGTTCCCCAGACAACTTCTGATAAGGCCAAAAGTCGAGGAAACAACATGTATTCAACCTGCGCTTTTGTTGGCATATATTCTGTCCATAAGTTGGCTTGCGCACCCATCACAAATTTCGCTTCAGCGGCATTTAATTCTTTTGGGATGGGTTGATATTGATAAACTTTTTCTAAAGTTGTAAAACCACCAATGGCTATGGGCTCATTTTTGGGTTCACCTTGGTAATGGTCAAAATAGCAATGTGAGCCTGGTGTCATCACCACATAATGTCCTTTTTTTGCAGCTTCTATGCCGCCAGATTCGCCTTGCCAACTCATCACAGCTGCATTTGGAGCTAAGCCACCCTCTAAGATTTCATCCCAACCGATGAGTTTTCTGCCGTTTTTATTCAAGAATTTTTCTATCCGTTTGATGAAATAACTTTGCAGTTCATATTCATCATTTAAGCCTTCTTTTTTAATTAAAGCTTGACAATGCACACATTTTTTCCATCTTGTTTTCGGACATTCATCACCACCAATATGTATATAAGTTGAAGGAAATAATGTCATCACTTCTGCTAAAACATCTTCTAAAAAAGTGAAGGTTTCTTCTTTAGGACAAAATACATCTTCAAAAACACCCCAACCTTTTGCTACTTCAAAGGGTCCGTCAGTGCAAGCCAAATTCGGATAAGCAGCTAGTGCGGCCAAAGAATGACCTGGCATTTCAATTTCTGGCACGATGGTTATATGTCGTTGCGCCGCATAAGCGACTATATCTTTGATTTCTTCTTGCGTATAGAAACCACCATAGGGGATGTCATTATAGGTTTGATCAACATAATGACCAACCATGGTGCCTTTTCTTTTGCTGCCAATTTCTGTAAGCAGAGGATATTTTTTAATTTCAATACGCCAACCTTGATCTTCAGTCAAATGCCAATGGAACGTATTCATTTTATAAGTGGCTAAAAAATCTATATACTTTTTTATGAAAGCCGTATCAAAAAAATGTCTACCAACGTCTAGATGCACACCGCGCCATGCAAAAGTTGGTTCATCGTAAATGGTCAGGCACGGTATTTTTATCTCCTTTTTCTTTTCGAAAGGTATCAACTGCAATAAACTTTGGATGGCATAAAACTGTCCTTTTGATGAGGATGATTCAATAATAATCCTATTTTTATTGATATCTATTTGATAAGCATTTTCAGCTAAGGTCTTGTTTTTATTAAAAATAATTTGGGTTGATTTAGATTTTTTTTTGACGTTTAAAATTTGTCCAGTTTGGTTTTGAATGGACTTGATAAGATAGTCTATTTCAAAGGTATTGGCTTCGGCAGAAACTAAAGTTGATGGATTTAAAATAAAAAAACCTTCATTTTTAATTAGCTTTTTGGGTTGAGGGATGATGCTTAGTTCGCGATTTTGTGAAAAACTTAAGCTAAAAATTAAAGATAGCAGAATGATTAATACTCTCATGACCTATACTTTTTCGCCAATTCCAAAATGACTTGATCAATTTTTTCGAAAGCAAAATCAAAAGCCTGAAGTGCTTTTTGGTTTGAAAAATTTTCTTTAGAATGCATAGATTTAGCCATGGCTCGAGATAAATGACGTTTTTTAAAAAGAAGTTTGCTAATCAAATAGTCTAATTTATAGCCTAAAGTTGTCATCCATGGTTTGGCCTCAAATCGAGGTCTTTTGGCGCCTAAGGCATCGGCAATCTTAAAAGCTATATCTTCAAAAGTCTTTGTTTCACTAATTATAATAAAGCGATCATTAACGACTTGAGAATTCATGGCAATAATCATGATTTGTACAACATCCCATGCGCTGACAAAACCAGTTTGGCCTTTAGAATAGAAGGGCAACCCTTTAGCTATTTGGTCAAATAAAACCCCACTACCTTGCTGCCAAAATCCTGCGCCAAGTATAACGCCAGGATTGACGATTACCATGTCTAAACCTTCAAAATAACCTCTATAAACCTCATGTTCAGCGCCATATTTAGATAGTGCATAGTCGGAATGAGGCTTGGCTGCGTCCCAGTCAGTATTTTCGTCAACTATTTCATCGGCAGATTTGGGATCGCCTAAAGCTGCAATAGAACTAACATGACAAAGTTTAACCACGCCCGTACTCAAAGCCATATTAACCACATTGGCTGTGCCTTCTACATTTACTTGGGTTAGTTGATCAGCCTCGCTAGGATCGAAAGAAATGTGCGCTGCGCAATGGTAAACATATTTGACGTTTTGCATAGCCGCTTCCAAGGAAGGAATATCTAATATATCGCCTTTTATCCAGTCAATTTTTTCAAAAAGATCAGATTTTTGATATAATTCAAAAAATGACTTCACTTGATTAATTTTATTTTCACTTCTATAAAGGGCTTTAACAGTCTCTTTTTTTTCGAGTAACAAGACTGCTAAATGTGCACCCACTAAACCTGTTGCGCCAGTGATTAAGTTCATTGTCTATTGGAATTCAAATTTATTTGACAACAAAAATACACAATAATCCTTATCTTTGTCTTTTAATTGAATCGCATGCAAAAAAATATTGCCGTTGTTGGGTCTGGATTAGTTGGCACAGTTCTTTCTATTTATTTGAAAAGGGCAGGCCATGAGGTCACGTTAATTGACCGGAGTCCTGATATAAGAACTGTAGAATTTACAGGTCGTTCTATTAATTTGGTGATGTCTAATCGAGGTTGGAAAACTTTAGAAGATATTGGCATAGCGGAAGAGATTAAAAGCATTGGTATTCCTGTTGATAAACGCGCAATTCATATTGGCAATCAGCCTATTAATTATCAGTATTATGGAATGAATGGCGAATATATCTATTCATTGTCAAGAGGGATATTAAACAAAAAAATGGTGGATTTAGCTGAAAGAGAAGGCGTACATTTTAAGTTTAATCACAAAATTTGGGACATTACTTTAGCAGATGCGACGCTACATCAAGGCGAAACAGAAAGAGGCGAATGGACAGAATTACCTTATGACATGGTTTTTGGGTCAGATGGTGCTTTTTCAAGAATTAGACACCGCATGCAACGTCAAAGTATGTTTAATTATTCGCAAGAATTCTTGAAGATTGGTTATAAAGAACTTCATATTCCAGCGGACAAAAATGGCAACCATCGCTTAGATAAAAACTCTCTTCATATTTGGCCAAGAGGGGAATTTATGTTGATGGCCTTAGCTAATTTAGATGGTAGTTTCACTTGTACACTATTTATGCCACATCAAGGTCTAAATTCCTTTGAAGCCTTACAAAATCAAAATGCTGTTGAAGCGTTTTTTGCTGAACATTTTCCAGATACCAAAGACATTATTCCCGATTTGGTTGAAGATTTCTTTAACAACCCTACTTCCGTTTTAGTCACGATGAAATGTTTTCCATGGACTTATTCCGATAAAGTGGCACTTATTGGTGATGCTTGTCATGCCATTGTCCCTTTTTATGGACATGGTATGAACGCTGGTTTTGAGGATATCACGGTCTTAAATGAAATGATGAACAAATATGGTGATGATTGGGAAGCTATTTTTAAAGCTTACGAAAATTCGAGAAAACCAAATGCAGATGCCATTGCAGAACTGTCTTACAGAAATTTCATTGAAATGAGCACCATGACGGCAGATGAAAACTTTATTTTGCAGAAGAAAATTGAAAAATGGTTTTCCGAAAAGCACCCAGATAAATGGTTGCCATTGTATAGTCGCGTGACTTTTAGTCGCCAGCCTTATGCAGAAGCTTTAGCCATCGGAGACAAGCAAAACGCCATCATGCAAGAAGTGTTAAAAATTGAAAATGTCAAGAAAAATTGGCAAACTGAGGAAGTTGAGCAATTAATTTTAAAAAAAGTAAATCAAATGTAGTTTAGATATCAAATAGTTCCCCCTTCGGGGGCTAGGGGGCTTTCCCCATCAAATGCTTGCCAATCACACAATGTAAGCATTGTCTTTTCTCGCAATAATGCTTTTTTAAATGAACTAAAGCTTGCGATTCTAAAGCATTTTCAGCTGGCAAACCATGGTGGTCAAACTTATCAATAATACTGTTTTTTTCTTTTTTTAATGTAGCATAGTCACTGATAATTTCATCTGATAAATCTTTACATTGATTTTGGAAATAGAAAAATTTCATGGGCAAAATGACATTAATCAAAAGTAATTCGATGAATGCGTCAGACAAGTGATGTTTTCTTTTGCTGACTACTTTATCAAACACATAGTGGGTTTGCCAATAGTCTGAAACATGAATGGTTTTTAAAATATTTTTGGTTGCGTTTAAATCCGTTTTGATGAGACTTTCAAAAACATGTTGCGCTTGATGATAAAGTTGAGCCAATTGTGCCAAGCGAATTGTCGGAAAATTATCTGGTCGCAATTTATAAAAATGAACATTAACCAGGTGTCTGTTGCATTGATATTTTCCTTTTAAAAATTCATGGGTACGCTTTAAGGTTTTAAAATATTGATCTTCATGATTTTGGTTTAGTATTTGGGTTTGTCCATAGAATAAAGCTTCTAAATGGCTGATTTGATGCCTTTCCTTTTTAATCCAATCAAAGTTTATTTGATTACTTATTTCAAAAAAAGATTCACCATTAATGTTTAAACCAAAAGCTTTCATGAGATATTGAAATAAAACCTTTTCCCAATCACCTTTTGATGAATTTAAGCTTGTTTCAAAGGGCTTAATTTTTTCTGATAATCGCTCAATAAAGACGCTTTCAAAGGTGTTAACTTTTACTATCTCAGGTAAATCTTTCAGTTGGTTTTCGCAGTAAATCCAAGATTTATCAGCCATCAGTTGCTGATATCTGTCTAATAAAATTTTGGACACATAAGGCTTTAAACAAAGTGTGTTTATTGCTCTATTATTCTGGTCATAGATGATTTGATTATCTTCCCATACCACATGGAGAATGACATTGTTATAGGCAGAATCTAAATGATGTTGATGGTCATACCATTCTGAAGATTGTTTATGTATTTCCACAGAACCTACCCATAATTGGTGGGCAATATAAATATGTGCTTCACTAAAATCTGGTCCTGACAATTGGGTATATTTGCCGACATTTTTTATGACTAATGTTGAGCCATCCGTACATTGCAAATACCTACTTTCAAAAAGTTTATGTTGCCAAATAAAGTGTAAAAAGTTTTCATTAAATTTCATGAAGTAAAAATAAAAAAAAACAACGTCGATAGACGCTGTTAAATTATTTTTACTTTATGATTGTTAATTTTTATGGTGCTGGTTCTATGGGAATATTATAAAAAGACCCTCTGTAGAAATTTCTTAATTCCAAAAATGCAGGGTTGTTGATTGTTTGTTTACCTTGGAATTGTAATTCACCTGAAATTGTACCAGCATCTTGCTTTGGTTTTGTTCTGATTTTTATAAAGCCAGATCCACCTGACGGAAATTGGTTTACTGTGCCAGTTGGTGGTGTTGTATAAGAGGTATAGATTAAATTTACGTTGTCAAGGTTATAGTTATAGGTAGCAACAGCAGTGCCTGAGCTTTTTAAAACATAATCACCAACATTGGCGCTTGGTATTAAAATTTCAAAGACTTCATTTGTTGAACTAGCGCGGATCAGAATAGTACCATTAGCATTGCGAATGGCTTTTGTTTGCATAGCGTTCCAAGTGACGCCATCAATCTCAATTTGAAAACCTGGATTATTTGTATCTCCAACTGCTTCACAAGAAAAAAGCAAACCAAACACAAATAAAAGAAGAAGTTTTTTCATATGATTTAAAATTAAAAAGTTCAAAGTTAATTATATTTTTCAAACATAAAAATTATTTACAATAATCCAGTCTATTTTTTAGTGAGCGTGTCATTTTTTTGCAACAAAAGCACTTCGCCCTCCTCATTTGGAATAACACTTTTGTATTGTATTTCGTTCATTTTATCAGTAATTGATTGCCACTCTTTATTGATTTCATCTAAATAATACTTCACTTTTTTTATGGGAATATTATCCAAATGGATGTACATCTCTAAAGCTTGAAAATGACTCATCATGACTTTTAATCGGGCTTTAATTTCTTGTTTTTGATAAAACTCGGGCAAAGTAGTTTCTAAGGCGGCTACTTTTTCGGTGAGGCTTTTTGATTTTTTTTGAAAGGCAGAAATAGTGGCTACTGGCTTTTTTGAAACTTCTTCATTAAAAACTCGCCATTCTTCCCAATTTGATAAATATACTTGTGCTTCAGGATTAAGCGTTTTGGGTGTAAATTGCCAATGATTTGAAACATCATCAAAAACATCTTTTTGTTTTTTTTGAGAAGCATTTTTTGAGATAGTTTCCTCAGCTCCTTCTTGACAGCCAATGCCCAAAGCTATAAAAAAGTATAGTAAGCTATATAATCTGAAAGTCATCGCTGTCGTTTAAAAAAGGTAATTTTTCTCGAGTTTCGTTTTGTTCATTTTTATGCAGTGTGACGGATTTAATTTCATCACTTTCAAAAGGTGGTAGCAAGTAGTCGCCTAAGGCATTCACCACTTGAGAATGTCCAACATAGGTCAACTTGTTATCGTCTTCGCCAATTCTATTGACACCAACAACGCAACTCATGTTTTCTATGGCTCTAGCTTTGATTAAAGCATCCCAAGCGTTTATTCTCGTTTTTGGCCAATTGGCGACATAAATAAGCATATCATAATCGTTTTGATTTCTAGAAAAAACAGGAAATCTTAAATCATAACAAACCTGCAAACAAATGCGCCAGTCTAAATAATTGATAATTACCTTTTCTTTCCCAGCTGTATAAAACAAGTGTTCATTGGCTAACGTAAATAAATGTCTTTTATTGTAAAAGTCAATGGTTTCATTTGGTTTAACAAACAAAAAGCGGTTAAAAAAATTGTTGTTTTCGGCTATTACCATGCTGCAGCAAATGGCAGCTTGCTTTTGTTTGGCTACTTTTTTTAACCAATGAACGACTTCACCATCCATGCTTTGTGCCACCTTTTGGGGATTCATGGTAAAAGCAGAGGTAAACATTTCAGGTAAAACAATCAAATCTACGTCATGAATAATTTTTAGCTTTTCATCAAAATGAGCGATGTTTTTGGAAACATCTTCCCAATATAAATGGGTTTGAATAAGAGCAATACGCATGAGTTAAATTTTGACAAAAATATGAAAAATCTTTTTAAAATAGGATTTAATAATTCATTGTATATGAAAAACCAATATCAGTTGGGACTTTCCGCCATTTTTAAAAAACGCGCAATATCAACGCCGTTCCATTGGCCACTATATTTAAAAGGAACAAATCTGGCAAAAAGTTCTTCTTTATACCAACCTAGCTTTCTGGTCAATTGTACAACCTCCCTGTGATTTTTGTTTTTATAAGCATAATCCATCATTTCCGCTTGAGATTTCCATATGCTTAATGTGGCTTGTTGAATAAGCGGCCATTCACCTATTCCTATTGACAAGGCAAGTCCTTTATATGATTCCAAACTTTTGCTCACATGGCCTACTCTGCGCCAAAAAGAAATTAGCTTTGACCATTTAATACTTGCTCTTGTTAATACCATGACTGGTTGATTTCGCACCAATGTGGCATTAAACTCAAAAGGTTGCTGCTTGTCCCAATGTCCATGTGCTTCAGCAGCATTGGCAAAAACAGTAAACCTTTCCATGCTTTTAGATTCATATTTTTTAAAAAAGGCATTATTTTCAAAATAATCTACTGCATATTTTTCACCTTCCCATATGCATAATAAAGCATAGGTGCCAAAATTAGGGACAGAACTAAAGCCATTTTCCGCGCCAGAGCCCATCAATTTGTAAAAAATTAATCCTTTGATATTTTTAAGTTGCGCATGGCCTAATTGCATTTGCGTAAAAGCCCAAAATTTGTTTTGAAATCCCTTGAGTTTAAAAAATGTACAAGTAGTAATTTGACTCATAACGATTTGGCTTGCTTAATGGCATCTAAAATATATTTTCTTTTGATGATTAACATGCCGAAACTTTCGCCGTCTTCTTTACCTATTTTTTTGTGGTGCATTTTATGTGCTCTTCTCAAGGCTAAAATATAGATATTCTTGCTCTTTGTAAAAACTTTAAATCGTTGATGAATAATTAAATCGTGCACAAAAAAGTAGGCCAAACCATAGAGTAAAATGCCAAAGCCAACCCAAGTATACCAAGCATAGTTATTTTGCATGCCATACATGATTAACAGCCAGCTCGGAAGAGCATAAATAATAAAAAATAAATCGTTGCGCTCAAACCAACTTTTATGATCTTTTTTGTGATGATCTGCATGAAAGTACCACATCATACCGTGCATGATATATTTGTGATTGGCCCAAGCAGAAAACTCAGTCAAAATGAAAGTAATTAAAACAATTCCTATATTAATGGCTATTTCCATACTTAATAAAATAAAAATAATGAAGAGAAAAATATAATTTGTAAAATTAAAATAATTAATGAAACTTTAAAATGTCCTTTGATAATGGTTTCATAAAAAAATAATGGCGAAAAAAATGCTACTGCTAGCCATCCAATGTAGTTGTGAAGACCTGGCATACCTGCAGCAAATGACCAAAAATCAAGTTTAAATGCCACTTGTTCAATCAATAAATCAATGAGTGTGATTAAAATAGCCGCGAGCAATAATACAACCCATTTGTTGTTGAAAAACTTTTTTATGGTGATGATGCTAGCACAAATTAGCAACGCCCAATTGATCGAAATAACCAACGGCACTTCAAATAGTTTGTAACCTAAACTATTGCCATAAGTATAATTGCCAAATATTAATCCTGTTTTTACGCCAATAACTTCTGCTAAATAACCCAAAAAAGCAATGACTAAAAATGTAATAGTGAACTTAAAACTTTTTCCAGGCTGAAAAATCAAAAAAACAAAGCTTGTAAACAAAAGTGTAAAAGGCGTAAATGGACTAAAGAATGATGGATTCATCACAAACCCAATAGATCCTGAGACATAAACTAGAATCAAAAAGTAAAGCAGGTAATTCTTTTGGTTAGCTGTCATTATTTTGCTTTTTCTTTTATTAATTGACTCGTTATTTTTGCGCTTAACAAGCAAAGGGGAATGCCACCACCAGGATGCACACTACCACCAACTAAAAATAAATTTTTTATTTCTGAAGAAAAATTGGCGTGCCTTAAAAACGCCGCAAATTTATTATTACTCGAATTGCCGTAAAGTGAACCACCGAAGGAAGACGTTTGATTTTCAATATCTAATGGACTTAAAGTTTCTTCAGCAACTATATATTGCTCAATATCTGTTTTTAACACGCGATTGATTTTTGAAACGACATTTTTTCTCAAGTCGGCGCCATAGTCAATTGATGGTTTTCTGTTATGTGGCACGTTGACCATCACAAACCAATTTTCACAACCTTCTGGGGCATCATTTTTACAATATTTTGAAGTAATATTGATGTAAATGGTAGGGTCATCAATAGGTGATTGCTCCGAAAAAATAGCATCAAATTCTTTTTTATAATCCTTGCTGAATAAAATATTATGAAGCCCTAACGAATTGAATTCGCAACGAATGCCCCAATAGAAAACGTAGGCGCTACTTGATTTCTCTTGTTTAAGTAGTTTTTTGGGCGTAAATTTACTAGGCAGCAATTTTTTGTATAAAACATGCATGTCAACATCACTGCCTATGATATCAAAAGCAGTTGAAATCCCATTACTTCTAATGGCTTGAATGATGTTATTTTGATCAACTTCTAGGGCTTCTACATTTTCATTGTATTTGATAACAACTCCAGACTTTTCTGCTAATTGCACCAAATGTGTCGTTATTTGGTGCATCCCTTTTTGCGGTAAATAAGCACCTAAATTAAATTCCAAATGCGAAATCATATTCATTAATCCTGGCGCTTTATAAGGGTTTGAGCCATTATAGGTAGCATATCTATTAAAAAGCTGAATCGTTTTAGGATTAGAGAAAGCAGCTTCATTTTTTTGATTCATCGTGCTAAATAAGCCTAAAAATGGCGCAAATAATATACCTTTTACCGTTTTTAAATTGATAAAATTTTTAATTTGATGCAAGGATTGTTTTAAAAACACATCTTCAGTCGTGCGATAATAAAAAGCATTTCTTTTCAAATATTTTAAAACACTTTCTTTCTTTTCATTAAGTTTTAAATGTACCTCTTCAGCAAAAGCATCAAGGTTTGCAGAGGCTTTTAAAGTTGTGCCATCTTCATAAAAATAATGGGTGATTGTCTCTAATTTTTGATAGTCTAATTTTAAATCTTTGCCACATAAATCTGAAAGTTCGTCAATAAGCTGAGGCATAGTGAATAATGATGGGCCTTTATCAAACCGATAACCATTGATTGTCATTTCACTTAATTTTCCCCCCGCATAACTATTTTTCTCAAAAATAGTAACAGAAAAACCTTGATGCGCCAAGCGTATAGATAAAGCGAGACCGCCAATGCCAGAACCGATTATCGCAACTTTTTTTGCCATTTAGTGATTTAATATTAAAAAATGTAAAATTAACTTTTTTTATGCATGTCTGCTAGTAACATTAGTTAAAATAATGTTGATTTTTACAGGATTTGAAATCTATAAAAAAATTAAAAATTAGAAAAATTAGGTTTGAGATACCAAAAGGTGTTTTAAGGGTATATTTTTATAAATTTTGTTTAATAAATTAATCATTTCATGAATATTTCATAATTATTTAAATCTTTTTTAGGTTTTAAGCTTATATTTTTTTTTGTTTTTATAATTTTGCACAATTTTCAAAATCAAACGGAATTATGATTGTTTTAAAATTTGGCGGAACGAGTGTTATGGCAAATGATTATAATTTATTTAAATCATTTTTATTGCGCTAGATCCATTTAAAACTAATCTCTTTTTCAATGTCAGGATGAAGGCTATACATAACTGGACACGTTTGAGCGGTTCGTTCCAAAATTGTTTGATCTTTTTTTGTTAATGCACCAATCATTTCAAAATCTATGATGATTTTGATAATTCTTCTTGGATCTGGCCCCATGACCTTTGTCACATTGGCTTTTGATTGTTCAATGTCAACATTTAAATCATTAGCTTTTATGCCCATAACGGTCATCATGCAGGTTGCTAATGAATTGGCTACCATGTCAGTAGGAGAAAAAGCTTCGCCCTTGCCATGATTGTCAATTGGCGCGTCAGTTACTATCTGATTATTAGAATTCAAATGAACAGATATGGTGCGTAAACCACCTTGATAGATCACTTCAGAAGTCATTAGTTAATTTTTAAAATGCTATTATTCTTTAATTGTAAAAGATAGAACGCTTTGTTTTTAAAACCTTTTTCATCCGTTTGAGCGTAACTGAAGCTTGTGTTTAATCTTTCGCTGGATTTATCAAAAGTATTCAAAAACTGGGTTGATTTAGCTGCTCTTTCAAAAGTATCATAGGCTATATCAAATCCTCTAAACACAAATTGATTGGCCATGCCTTTAAATTTTTTTCTATAATTATTGTCAAATATTTTTGTTTTTTCAGTGTCTCTATTGTCATAGGTTGATACATAAACCAATTCATTTTTTACAAAATCACTAAAAACATAATCTGCTTCATGTGTTGAATTAAAGTCTAGCGCAACCAATTGTATGGTATAACCTTCAATTTTTAGCGCAGTTGCTAACTGATTTATTTTATTTAAAAAATTTAAACTTTCAGAGTCAAAAAAGATAATATTGGTTTTTGATTGGTCTAAAGCTGCCATCAAACCTTCTGATTTAAATTGATCTTTATCCTCCATTTTAAAAGTTGACAGGTTATTTTGCGCTTGAAAAAAGGCCAAGGTTAAACTTTTTTTACTGTCAATCAAACTGATGAGTTGATGGTTAGGTTTTTTATAATAATTTAAAAGTTCGCTATACAGTTCATTTCTACTCATCATGGTTTCAACCAAAGTAGGGTAAGACGTTTCTTGATGTCTTATCGGTGAAATGATAATAGTTGGCTTATCTTTTAACAAGTCGACCAAGCGGTCATTATTTGCTGGATAAAAACAACCAATAATGATATCAAAATTGTTTAATTTTCCACTATTAAATAGTTCGTCTACGCCAGAACTAGTAGCGGTTTCTTTTGAATCTAAGTATTCAACTTGATGCGCTATTTTTTTAGTTTTCGCACTATCAATGGCTATTTTAGTTCCTAAATAATAGTCTGCCACCATGTTTAAAAATTTGTCTTTGCTCAATTGCGCTTCTAATTTGGTTTTATCCACTTGATTAAAAGGAACTAAAATAGCAATCCTTTTCGAAACGGCATAAGAAAGGGAAGTGTTTGAAAGTTCTTTCTTAGATGATGTTTTCGACGATGTGGGTAAATTGATTACCATATCCTCTTTTAAGCCATCTTTTAAGGCAGGATTAATTTTGGTTAGCTCTTCAATGGTCGTTTGATGGTCTTGCGCAATAGAAAATAGCGTCATGCCTTTTTTGACAACTAATTGATTTTTACCTAAATCTAACTTTTCTGGTTTTGATGTTTCTGATTTTGACGTTTCAACTTTTGATGCTTCAGTCTTTTGTGTTTCAATTTTTTGTGATTCAGGTTCTTTCGTTTTAGCAGGACCTTTTTTTGTTATAAGTTTAAAGTCAACTGGTAAACCATTTTTTATTTCAGGATTTAGGTTTTCTAATTCTTCTACAGTAAGGCCAAATTTTTTGGCTAGACTAAATTTCGTATCACCTGATTTAACAACATACAAGGCGTTATTCGATGGTTCCGGTTTAGCATTTTCTTTCTGATTACTTTCATTACTTTTTGAAGCGCTTTCTTTTTTTGGAGGCTCAACTTTTGACGCTGTTACAATAATGGTTTGACCAGATTTTAAACCGTCTTTTAATTCGGGATTTAGTCTAATCAATTCGTCTACACTAGTATTATATTTTTTTGATAAACTAAAAAGTGTTTCTTTATCTGCAACTTGATGAGTTTTTGAAGAACCTTGTTGCGTTTCGTTTTCATTGGTGCTAGTTTTTTTGCTAGGCGCTAATTTGGGAATAATTAAAAAAGCGCCTTCTTTTAAACCAGATGCTGCATCAGGGTTTAACTTTAAAACTTCTTGAGAATTAACATTATATTTATCACAAATTTGTGTTAGTGTTTCTCCTTTTACGATTTTATGATTGATATAGTCATTTTGCGCATATAGAAAGATATTTGCCAAAAAAAAGATAACTAATACAGGTTTAAATAATTTCATTTTACAAATGTTTTATAGTCAGATGGTCTTTAATTCAAATCTAATGCCGTTTTTTTACTTGATTAAAAAAATTTTTCATTTAAAACAATAAGCGGTTGTTGGACAATTTTTATTCCCATTCAATGGTGGCAGGAGGTTTAGAGCTGATATCATAAACAACCCGGTTAACCCCTTTCACTTTATTGATGATTTCATTAGATATTTTCATTAAGAAATCATAGGGTAAATGAACCCAATCTGCGGTCATACCGTCTGTAGATTCTACCGCTCTAAGGGCAACAACTTTTTCGTAGGTGCGCTCATCTCCCATCACGCCAACGCTATTGACAGGCAATAATATAGCACCTGCTTGCCAAACTTTGTCGTACAAATGATGGTCTTTTAAGCCTTGAATAAACACATGGTCAACTTCCTGCAATAATTGTACTTTTTCTGGTGTGATGTCGCCTAAAATTCTAATTGATAAACCTGGCCCCGGGAAAGGATGCCTACCCAAAAGCTCATCGTCTATGCCAAGCGTACGACCAACACGTCGCACTTCATCTTTAAACAACATCCGCAGAGGTTCCACGATTTTCAATTTCATAAAATCAGGCAATCCACCAACATTGTGGTGAGATTTTATGGTTGCAGATGGTCCTTTTACGGATATGGATTCTATAACATCTGGATATATAGTACCTTGGCCCAACCAGCTAATATTTTCGAGTAAATGCGCTTCATCATCAAAAACTTCAATAAATGCATTGCCTATGACTTTCCTTTTGGCCTCAGGTTCACTAATGCCTTTCAAGGCATCTAAGAAGCGGGAAGATGCATCGACACCTTTCACGTTTAGACCCATGCCTTCATACTGTTTTAAAACACTTTCAAATTCATTTTTTCTTAAAAGGCCATTATTTACGAAAATGCAAAATAAATTTTTACCAATAGCCTTATTCAGTAAAACGGCCGCAACAGTTGAATCAACGCCGCCTGATAAACCAAGAACGACCCTCTCCGTGCCAATCTTTTCTTTAAGTTCAGCCACTATTTCTTCAACAAATGCAACTGGTGTAAAGTCTTGATTAAGTTTGGCAATGTTTACAAGAAAGTTTCTGAGCAATAGTAAACCATCTGTACTATGATAAACTTCAGGATGAAATTGAATAGCAAAGGTGTCTTCACCTGAAATTTGATACGCCGCAAATTCAACATCTTTGGTGCTGGCTAATTTTATACCATTTTCAGGTAATTTTTTTATCGTATCACTGTGGCTCATCCAAACTTGTGAATTAAGCGGAATATCTTTGAATAGTGCGTTTTCATGATGAATAGAGCTCAAATTAGCTCTGCCATATTCTCTGATGTTAGATGGGGCCACTTCGCCACCATTAAAATGTGCTAAATATTGGGCACCATAGCAAACTGCGAGTAGTGGTAAATGTCCTTTGATCTGACTTAAATCCGGATGAGGCGCATCTTCTGCACGCACAGAAAACGGGCTACCTGACAAGATAACAGCTTTAAAAGTATGAATATCTACCGGTGGATTGTTATAAGGATATATTTCACAAAAAATATTGAGTTCTCTAACTCTTCGAGCTATAAGTTGTGTGTATTGGGAGCCAAAATCTAAAATGAGTACAGTGTGTTGCATGCGCAAAAATACACAAAAATCAACAGACTAAATAGCACATAAGAACTAAAAGTTAACAATTTTGTAGAACTTTTTCAACAATAAAAAAGGTCTTATAATTACTGCAATTTAATCAAAAAATGAAGTGTCAAATTATTAAATTAAAAATCAAAATTTTCAAAAATCATACCTGGCAGATTGCGGTCTGTTTTTGAATCAGAAATTTGTTCGAATACTTCTCCTGATGGCATGTTACTCATGCTACGTCCCCTCACATGTTCTAAGGCAATATGTAAAAGCGGGTCAGATTCTTGCCCTAAAACACCCAAATTTGCTATGTTTTCAATGTATGGTATTTGCGCTTCTATGCCATTCGCATAATCGCCATTGCCGTCTCTATTGGCTGATTTAAAAACAATTGGCAGCAAAACATAGTTGTGGCTTCGATTCAATTTTGAATGATTTTTACTATAGTTAGGTGAGTCATACATCAGAATAGAACCTACATTTTTACCAGTTGTAGTATGACCGATTTGAGTCACGCCAATAAATGGCTTTAAGTTATGGATGAGCAGTTCGCTAGCTGATGCCGAACTCCTGGAAGTGATAAAAAAGATATGATTAAGGCCTAAACTATTGATGGCTTGACCAGTATTAGTTGTACTAGGAAAACGGGTATTAAAAATTTCTGAATTATTCTGCGATGCATAAAAGTTGATGACCTTTTCATTCCATTGTTGTTTAACAAAAACTTGACCAGCAAAGCTATTGTTGATCATGCTTGCCAATCTCGCGCTTGTTGATACAGAGCCACCAGGATTATATCTTAAATCAATAATTAAGTGCGTAACGCCCTGCGCTATGAATGTTGCGAATACTTGGTTTAGTGCATTTTCAGAATTACTAAAGAATCCGTTATACATCAGATAACCTATTTTCTTTGCTTGATGCGTGAAAACACTTGTTAGATAAACAGGATTTTCGCTATATACAGTTTTTGTTAAAGCTATGCTCTGGCCATTTGGCGTAATATTACCATTGTCAAAATTGGCCATACTAAGCGTATAATTATCTTGGGCTAAAAGACCTCTATAGTTAGAAATAGTTAGAGGTGTGCCATTTACTGCATAGAAAATATCCCCTCTTTTAATATTTTTACTAGATGCGTCAGAATTAGGTAAAATATAGCGAACCCAACCATAAAGCACATCAGGATTTGATTGTTTTCTATTGATACCATATTCTACGCCATTTGTTTTATTTGTGCCTGAAAGCAATTGTTCTAGTTCATTATAGTTGCTATAGATGAGACTAAAACGATCGTCTGGTCTTTTAATTACTTGGTCAAAAAGTGCTTCAGGACTAGAGAAAGATTCTAAAAAATTAACATATGCTCTTCCATCAAGGAGTTTATTATCATTAAGGTCTGGCACATCTTTTTGCCAGAAATAATAGTCATTCATGGCTTTCCAAACAAAATCATTAATATCTGTTTTAGAGGTAAAATTTTGGTCATCTAAGTCATCGCTACATGAAAATAAAAAAGATGATAAGAGGCAAAACAAAAGGATTTTCTGGCTATTCATAAAATTATAAAATTAAAACCATTAATAGTCTGTAAAAATATATATTTTTGTCAAATAATAATTGCAGTTTATGAAGAATTTTAAAAATGTTTTACTAAGTAGATTTTTTGTTAAGTTATTGGTTTTAATTAGTTTTGGATGCTTGTTAGCGCATAGTTGTCAGAAAAAATCAGCAGATGATGAAAGTGAAGTAGGGACATTTGACAACGCAGAGGAGGCATTTGCATTCACTAAGCAAACGTTGGATTTTATTTCTAAAGAATGTAACACTGGCATGAAAAATGCTACTTATAGGGTAAATGAATACGAACAAGTAAAAAGTAAAATTTTTAAAAACAAAAACCATGAAGAAATTAATCGTCCTTAGTTTTATACTCCTAGGTTTAAATAGTCAGGCGCAATTTGAAAAATTTGAAGATAATGCTTCAGTTAAATCATATATAGTCAACAAAAAAATGTTTGACATGATGAGTAAAATGAAAATTGACGGCGCAGATGAAGAAGTAAAGATGTATATGAATTTATTAAAGAAATTAGATAAGTTGACCGTTTTTACAACGTCTAACCCAAAGCTAGCAGCAGAATTTAAAACTACAGGTCAGAATTATATTGCAGATAATAAACTTGAAGAATTGATGCGAGTTAATGAATCTGGCAAAAATGTGAAAGTTTATTTTAAAAGCGGTGTGACCAAAGAGCTATTTATGCTTGTTGAAGACAAAGAATCGATTTTATTATCGCTCAAAGGTAATTTTGAATTAAGTGAAATAACTGTTTTAACCGAAAAATTAAATTTACCTGGTAAAGAAGAGTTAAAGAAAGCTACAAAGGGCAAAAAATAGTTCATTTTAGTTTGCGCAAAATTTAGTTTTATAGAAGACGCTGGCTCAATGTTAATTAATCGTTGATAACTTTACAGCAACTTTTGTATTTGTTTAAAGAATTAATTTTATCATTGCTTAACGAAAGTTAAATTTTTCTTATTGCAAAATTTAAAATTAGTACTTTCGTTATTTTTACATCAGTTAAACTAAAACAATAAACTACAAAACTACTTAATAACTTTAAAACTACTTTTACTATGACTGCAACTTTTTTGATGTTTATTTTGGCATTTGCCATTGGCGCATTGTTTAGTTATGTTGTTTTAGCACTTCTTGTATTTAAACGCAAAAATGACGACATTGAATTAGAAATTCAAAACGTCAGATTGTTAGAAGAATTAAAGCGACTAAGAAAAGCGTAAACGGGCCATGGACAAACTTTTTTAATAAAGTATTGACCGCTTTTAAGGTTTGCAGGAGTAATTTTTAATCATTACTTTTGCAAACCTTAATTTTTTAACATGTTATCAGTTTCAAATTTATCCGTTCAGTTTGGAAAAAGAATATTATTTGATGAAGTCAATGTAACCTTCACCCAAGGTAATTGCTATGGGATTATTGGTGCAAATGGCGCTGGAAAATCTACTTTCATGAAGATTTTATCTGGTGACATGGACCCAACGGCTGGACGCGTTATTTTAGAGCCAGGTAAGAGGATGTCTGTTCTCAATCAAAATCATAATATGTTTGATGAGAACAGCGTTATCGAAACGGTGATGTTGGGCAATAAAAAGCTTTATGAAGTAAAAAAAGAAATGGACGACATCTATCTCAAGCCAGATTTTAATGACAAAGATGCTGATAGAGTAGGTGCGTTGCAAGTTATTTTTGAAGAAATGAATGGCTGGAATGCTGATACTGACGCCGCTACTCTTCTTAGTAATTTGGGAATTAATGACGAGTTTCATTATACCCTGATGGCTGATATGGATGGTAAGCTCAAAATCCGTGTACTTTTGGCTCAGGCACTTTTCGGCAACCCTGATGTTTTGATTATGGATGAGCCTACCAACGACTTGGACTTTGAAACCATCGGCTGGTTAGAAAATTTTTTAGCTAATTATGAAAATACGGTTTTGGTTGTTTCGCATGACCGTCACTTTTTAGACGCTGTTTGTACACATGTTTCTGATATTGATTTTGGAAAAATCACCCATTATTCTGGCAATTATACCTTTTGGTATGAAAGTAGTCAATTAGCAGCAAAACAGCGCTCACAACAAAATAAGAAAGCCGAAGAAAAGAAGGCTGAATTAGAAGAGTTTATCAGACGTTTTAGTGCTAATGTGGCCAAATCAAAGCAAGCGACCTCTCGTAAGAAAATGATAGAAAAGCTAAAAGTTGATGACATTAAACCTTCAAGTAGAAGATATCCTGCCATAATTTTTGAGCAAGAAAGAGAAGCGGGTGATCAAATTTTACATGTGGAACATTTAGCCTATAGTCTAGAAGGTGAAACACTTTTTAAAGATGTAAACCTAAATATGGCCAAAGGTGATAAGGTGCTGATTTTTTCAAAAGATTCTAGGGCAACAACTGCATTTTATGAAATTTTAAACGATCATTTAAAACCAAATAAGGGGGAAGTTAAATGGGGTATTACCACTAATCAATCTTATTTACCTGGCGATAACCATGCTTTTTTTGAAAATGATTTAACCTTAGTTGATTGGTTGAGACAATGGAGTAAAACAGAAGAGGAACGAGACGAAGTTTATGTGAGAGGATTCTTAGGTAAAATGATTTTTTCAGGTGAGGAAGCTTTAAAAACAGGTCGTGTGTTGTCTGGAGGCGAAAAAATGCGTTGCATGCTTTCTCGGATGATGATGATAAGAGCCAATGTATTAATGCTTGATGAACCAACCAACCACCTAGACTTAGAGTCAATTCAAGCGCTAAATAATTCTTTAAAAAGCTTCAAGGGCTCTGTCCTTTTTACAACGCATGACCACGAGTTTGCGCATACTGTTGCCAACCGCATTTTAGAAATTACACCAAAAGGAATTATTGATCGTTACATGACTTTTGATGAGTATTTGGACGATGAAAAAATTAGGGAAATGAGAAAACAGATGTATTCTTAAATCATGAAAATTATAATCGTTAATAATACCATTATTCCTGCTATTGCCTATGGAGGTACTGAACGTGTGATTTGGGGATTGGGAAAAGCATTGCACCAATTAGGACACGATGTACATTATTTAGTAAAAAAAGGTTCTACTTGTGAATTCGCAAAAATTATAGAGATAGATGAAAACCTTAGCATCGCAGAGCAAATCAAAGAAAGTTTTGATGTTATTCATGCTAATTATGATGATGGTAGTTTAGAACAAATCGGCATTCCATATATTATAACCTTTCATGGCAATACTAATGAAACCTTTGACTTTAACAAAAACATGGTTTTTATCTCAAAAAATCATGCCAATAGATATAGCAGTGATGTTTTTGTTTATAATGGTTTAGACTGGGATGATTATCCTTTGCCAGCATTAAATAAAAATAGAATTTACTATCACTTTTTGGGAAAAGCTGCTTGGCGACTGAAAAATGTAAAGGGTGCAATAAAAACCATTTTGAAATTAAAAAATGAAAAATTATATGTGTTAGGCGGCATTCGTTTTAATATTTCTATGGGTATAAGATTTACTTTCTCGCCTAGAATTAAATTCTTTAAAAGTGTTAACAATAAAGAAAAAGCACAAATATTAAGTCAATCAAAAGGTTTAATCTTTCCCGTAAGATGGCATGAGCCTTTTGGTTTAGCTATTATCGAAAGCTTGTATTTTGGCTGTCCTGTTTTTGGCACTAAACACGGTTCTTTGCCCGAATTAGTAAGTGAACATGTTGGTTATTTGTCAAATGATGGTAATGAGTTGGTTTTAGCCATGCAAACTAAAAAGTTTGACCCATTTGTTTGTCACCACTATGCAAAAGAAAATTTCAATGCCAATAGAATGGCAAAAGATTATCTCAAATTATATGAAAAAGTAATCAATGGTGAACAGTTGAATAAAGATGCACCGCGATTGAAAAGCATTCAATTAGAAAAGTTTTTGGAATGGTCTTGATTGTTGATAAATTCTTTAATAGTCAAAAAATTATTTTCGCGTAAAGAAAAAATTAAATTATCCAATCGCTCACACATTTTGTCGCCAACATTTCTATTAACATAAGAAGGGAAATTAAAACGTTTGTCATTGATTGGCATAAACTCCCACGGATGAAAATAGATGTTTAAATAGTTATCTTTTTTTAATGTCCATTGACATAACATTTGATATAAAAAAGTTGGTAAATTATGAAAACTCAACCAAAAGAGTGGGAATCTCATATATGGCGTAACGCTTGCTGGCAATTGCCAAACCTGATTGGTTTTAAATAGGGTTCTCGAAACATGTAAATTGTTATATCTACCAGGCAAGTATGTTGGATTAACACTACTATTATATAAATAGCCAGCCTCTTCAATTAATTGGTCATCTACAGGTTGCATGCGTGCCATTCTGAAACCAACAACTTCAGTTTTAGAAATTAGTTCCAAAGCTTCTTTAGATTTTGCATAGTCACCAGCATCAAATTTTGAATGATGATAACCATGAGATGCCAATTCGTGACCTTCCTCTATAATTCTTTTAATCACATCTGTTACCTGCTGTGCAAAAATAACCGTTGAAAAGAAGGTTGCCTTAACGTTGTGTTTTTTTAAAATATCTAAAATCTTTATGGTACCAGCTTTTGAAATGGCAATCTGCTCCTCAAAGGAAACCTCTCTTTGATATTCAAAAGGCATATCAAATTCTTCAATGTCAAAACTTAGCAATATTTTTCTATACTTATTCATCGATATTACTAGTTCTAATAATATAGTTGGGTCTGTTTTTGGTTTGAATAAACATTTTTCCAATATAAATTCCTATAATTCCTAAAACTGTAAGATTCAGTCCGCCAAAAAAGACCACGGTGCTTATTAGCGATGCCCATCCAGAAACTTCAATATCGAAATAAAATGAAATTATAATGTAAGGAACATACAATAATGATAATAGTGAAAAAATAAATCCACTATATATGGCTAAATACAAAGGTTTTAAACTGAATGAAGTAATACTATGGATAGCTAATTTCATTAATGCTTTTTTTGAATATTTAGTTTCACCATGGTTTCTCTTATCTGGTACATATTCAATATTTGCTTGTTTAAAGCCAACCCATTTAATCATCCCTCTAAAAAAAAGATTGTTTTCATTCATGTTTTTTAAAACATCGACAACTTTTTTATTAATTAACCTAAAATCTGAAATACCATCTTCAAGTTTAATATCAGATAGCAGATTCATGATTTTCCAAAAAATAAATGAGTTTATTTTGCTACCAATTCCAACATGTGGATTTTCTTTTCGGTAGGCATAAACAATATCAAAACCTTCTTCATATTTTAATAAAAATGAATTTATAAATGAGGGAGGATGCTGTAAATCACCATCCATCGTAATAACTATGTCACTATTTGCAATATCTATTCCCGCTTTTAAGGCATTATCTTTACCGAAATTTTTAGAAAAATTTATATATTTTAATTTCGATTTTTTTTTCGAAAGTTCATAAAGTATATTCTCTGTATTATCTAAACTGCCATCATTAATAAAAATAATGGTCCAATCATAATTCAGATTTAAAAATGTTTTTTCAACTTCGTTATATAAGGCTAAAATATTTTCAGCTTCATTATATGAGGGAATGACTATTGTAATTTTTTTTTGCATTGAAGTGTTTTTTGTTTAGTCAAAAATACAATTTTATCGTTATAAAAATAGTATAAATTTTGATAGCGTACAATAGATTAAATATGGCTATTAAAGTCAATTTGCACAGTATACCTACCAGAATGTAAAGTTAAATCATTTATTACTTTATAGTTCAACCCATTTTTTTCGGCATAAGCTTTAAAAAAAAGTGGCGAAATCTTAAGAAGCGCAGCTGAATCTTTGGCATTATATTTTGAAAAAGCGGTATGAAATGCAAATTTAATAAAATCGAAAAAATATCGATTTTTAAGTGAATAAATCGCAATATCTTTTACATCTTTCAAAAGGTTATGCTTGGGAGGTAAAATATCAGCAATAACCAATTCGATTTTTTTGTCTTTAAATGCCTTATCAGTTAAAATATTAAGGAATTTTTCTACTTCAAGAGTAGACGGGTAATATTGAAAAACGCTTAAAACAACAATTTTGTTTATATTATGAAAGGCAATATTCTTTTTTAATTCTTCAAATTGATAAACTTTATTGACTTCAAATAAAAAATTACTATTATTTTTAAAGGTTGTTTTGCACACATCTACGTATTTCTGAGAAATATCAACACCCAGTGCAAATGAAATATCTTTAGGAATAAATTGCAAGAAAAAACCTGGACCACATCCAAAATCTAATAATCTATCACCTGCTTTAATAGGGAATTTCTTTAAGTACCTTTCTGCAAAACATTGCGTAGCTTTGTACATGACTGTATCAAAATTACTGGCATGATTTTTCCAGAAGTTCTCCCAACTATTGTTTTCCATCGCTTGATTTAATTGAAATTAATGAATCATTAAATTTTTCAAAGATTAAACGATAAGTTAAATCAAGCCAAATAAAGATACAAGGAACTACTTTTAGCGCATAAGGTTTAACATAGGTTTCTCTCACAAACTTTGGAAACAAATCTGAAGGCGAAAAGCTTGTTAACAAAAGCGCAAAAATTAACAAGAAAATGGTCCATTTGTTTTTTTCGGTTTCTGTAAACCATATGCCAACGCCTATGAAGGCAATAATATAAGTTGGAGATTCAACATTTGTATTAAATAGCACCAAACAGAGCAATAAATAGCAAAGAATGTATAATCTAAACTTTAAATTTTCAAATGAATTTTTTTTATAAATCAAAATAAAAAGTAAAACACTGGCACCAAAAGCAACAGCCTCTAACACATGGATATAAATACCAAAACATTTATTCATAAAGCCCATGACAGAAATATTTGCCATATCGCTTACAGATTCATTAAAACTGCTTTTATAAACCAGCGAGTTAAACCAGTCTTTATACGATTGAATTAAAAATTCATCAGTTGTAATTAGTAATGGTAAAATTAAACCTAAAATTAAAACCAATAAAAATATGGCAATAAATTTTAGTTTTTCTTTGTTAAACAAGAAAAAGGTTAGTCCAATTATACCATATAATTTTACTAATAAGCCTATAACTATGGCAGAGGAATTATAAAAATGCTGCTTCTTTTCATTATAAATAAAACTGAGTAAAATAAGCCCTACGATGCCAACATTAAATTGAAGTGCCAGTTGAGCGGTGAGTAATTCATGTGCAGTTATCCAGGCAATGGCTACTTGATGACTTTCTTTTATCGGTAGTTTAAAAAGTGCAAATGCCAATAATAAAGTATTTGCGAGGTTCCATAAAACAATACCTAGCCAATCTGGCATTATGGCAAAGGGTGCAATAATCACGGTGAAAAACGGACCATAATAATTTGAATCAAAATACTCCTCAGGATACTCAGGATAAAGTGGTTTTTGTTCTAAAGTATGATGATAAACACCCGCAAAAATATTATAATTGTTATAGGTTAATTTATTTTCAGAAGGATTATGCGTTAAATAGCATTTTAGGCCAGTGACTACCGACATCACAAGCCATAAACCAATGATGAATTTTTTGTTTGTAAAAAACGACCTAAGTTTTTCTTTGTTCATAGGAATTTATATAGGTTATGAAATTTATTCTAGCAGGTTATTTTCAAAAAAACTAAATATTGTTCCGCCATATTGTCTTTGCTCAAACAAATGAGGATGTTCACTCAAGTCGGTATATTTGCTATGTTCAATAATCAGAAACCCATTGTCGTTCAACATATTTTTTTCAAAGACCTTTTCAATTATACCTAAAAAATGTGCAGAAGCCATTTCATATGGTGGGTCTGCAAAAATAATATCATACTTTACTTGACTTTTCTCTAAAAATTGAAAGACATCTGTTTTTATAGCTATTATAGACAAATCTAGTAGCGTTGTGGTTTGTTTGATATAACTAATACATTTGGCATCTTGTTCAATAGCCGTAACTTGTATGGCACCTCTGGATGAAAACTCATAACTCATATTGCCTGTGCCAGCAAATAAATCTAAAACATTGACCTCATGCAGATAGAAATGATTTTGCAAAATATTGAAAAGACTTTCTTTGCATAAATCAGTGGTAGGTCTCACAGGTAAACCCTTTGGCGGCAATATTTTTCTGCCTTTATGTTTGCCTGATATTATTCTCATGATTCAAACAAAAGATTGTGCTTTCTGTTAATCGCTTTCGAAAATGAACTTTTATAATGATCTTCGGCTTCAAAAAGTTTAACTTCTCTGATGTAGGTATAAGCCATTTTAAATAGCTCGTCATTTTCATTTACTTCACCTAAGAGTTCCAGCTTGAAATTTTCAGGATTTAAATGCAGTTGTTCAGCAGTAAACAAAATATAATAGATGAAATCTTCCTTGGTTTTGTAATTGAAATGATTATGTAATTGGAGGCGACCTTCATTTAAAACAATCAACTGAAAACAATTTTTTTGAATGTAGGCAAACATCATTTTATCATGATGATTTTTATATTTCTCCAAAATTGAAGCTATAAAAATACTTGATAGATGTTTGTATTCAAAGGAACCAAATTGTTCAATAAAAAAATTGTTGAAATTTACGTAAGGGATGTAAACATTAACAATATCTGCACTTTCTATTTGATCATAGGTAAAATAATCTGTGTCAAAGACTTTGGTGTTGTATTGAAGATAAGTGCCTAAATAATTTTCATCAAATAAACTTTTTGGCACAAACGTATTCATGACGTTATCATGCAAAATAAGGACCTCGTCCATTTTGTTTTGAAGATCAGGAATTCCCGATAAATACAATTTTAAATTTTCTTCTATACTACGCGCTTTGTCAAAGGCTTCAAAAGAGGCCTCTTGATAAACTTCTATGGTCTTTGTTATTTGGTCTTTTACGCAAAAAGAAAGCCCATTCAAATGTACTTGAATGGACAATTTCTTATAAGTTTTATTGAGTATGGAACTATTCGTTTCTACCATATTTTTTTGGCCAGTTGCCAACAAGATTAGTTTCTTCTAAGCTACCTAAAATTATTTCTTCGCCATTTATGCCTTCAACAGATTTTAACTTCAATTCGTCCTTTACAAATTGTTGATTTTGATCAGCCAACAACTTGTTTTTGTGAATTTTTGCTTCAAAAACAGGCACTTTAAATTTTATTTCTCCTTCACCTTTTTCTAATACATCCGTTTTCATTTCTATTTTAACTGGATCTTTGATACCAGGAATAATGGCTTGATCAAGTCTTTTGTATCTGTCAGAACCTTTAAACAATGAGTCTTTGACAGAAATCTGGCCTAATTCTTTGGTTATTACAACGTCTTTAAAATAGCCTCCTACACCATCTGCACCAACTGAAATGCCATATCTAGCGTTTTTAGCAGCATCAATAACCGCGGTATCTCTTCTTTCAATGATAACAAATTTTTCAGTTTCGATAAAATTAATTAAAGAATCCAAATTGGTTGTAAATTTTCCTCTTTTGCTTTTATAAGCTTGTTGTGCAGTTTTCAAATCAATCATCGCTTTTACAGCTGCCGTGTATCGCTTGTCTTTTAATTCATCAAAACGAATAGGCTCTTGAATGGTGTCATAAATTAAATAACCAAATACGAAGGTTAATAACCAAGACGCAATAATTAAAATTGGTTTTAATGTTGAATTAATTTGCTTATCAAAAAATTTAATAATAGCAAAAATTATCAGAACAACTAAAATCAATAAAACAGAAATAAGTATCATAATTATGAAGTGTTACATTTTAGATAGGCAAATCTACAATTTTTTTTTTTGTACAAAAACTTTTATCAAAAAAAACATCAATATCTTTGAAAATTAATTTCCATTTCCATTGTTATGATCAACGAACCCTTGTTTTTCAATCTTTTAAATAAAAACTTCCCTTTTGAATTAACCTCAAATCAGGCAGATTTTTTTTTAAAATTCTCTAAATTCATGACAATTGACGACAAGAAGACGGTTTTTTTGTTAAAGGGTTATGCAGGAACTGGCAAAACGACTTTAATTCACAGCCTTGTAAAAACGCTTGAGCAATTTCAATTTAAAAGTATTTTATTAGCACCAACCGGCAGAGCGGCTAAAGTCATGGCTAATTATGCAAAGAAGGAAAGTAGTACCATTCATAGAAAAATATATTACACTTCAAATTCTCCAGAAGGCTTATATTTTCAATTAAAAGAAAACAAACACATTAATACTTTATTTATCGTTGATGAAAGTTCAATGATAGAAGATTCTTTTTTGGCCAATGAACGAACGCTTTTGCATGATTTTATTACTTATGTGCAACATGGTAAAAATTGTAAAGTGCTTTTTGTTGGTGATGAAGCGCAGTTACCTCCAGTAAAAGTTGAGCAAAGCCCGGTTTTATCATTAGATTTTATGGCGCGAAAATATCATTTAAAGGTCATGAGTTCTCAGTTAACGCAGGTTATGCGTCAAGCTTTAGATTCAGGTATTTTATATAATGCAACCGCTCTTCGTCAAAAAATAGAAAACCAAGTGATTGATAAATTTCAATTTGATTTAAAGCGTTTTACGGATCTCATCAGATTAAAAGATGGCGATCAAATTCAAGAGGCTTTTTTGTCAGCCTATCAAGATTATAGTCCAGATGAAAGCTGTTTTGTGGTAAAAACCAACAAACGCGCCAATTCATATAATCAACAATTGCGGTATCGTATTTTAGACCAAGAAAACAAAGTCTCTCCCGGTGAATTGCTGATGGTTGTTAAAAACAATTATTATTGGTTAACTGAAAATCAAAATGATAGTTTTGTAGCCAATGGCGACATCATAAGAATTAATAAGATTTTAAAATTCATTGACCTGTACGGTTTTGAATTTATTCAAGCAGAAGTGACCATGATTGATTATCCAGATATTCAACCCTTTGAGACCATGTTTTTATTGCAGACTTTAACTTCCGAAAGTGCCTCTTTAACCAATGAAGAAGCGCAAAAACTTTATGAGGGGGTTTATGAAGATTTTTTAGATTTACCCCGACATATTGATCGCCTGCGAAAAGTAAAGTCCAATCCTTTTTATAACGCATTGCAAGTTAAATATGCCTATACCATCACTTGTCACAAAGCACAAGGCGGCCAATGGTCTAAAGTATTTGTTGAAAAACCCTATCTGCAAGATGGTGAAAATATTGCCTATTACCGTTGGTTATACACGGCCATAACTAGGGCAAAAGACACTTTATATTTAATTGGTTTTGATGATGAGGATTTCGTTTGAGAAGTTCAGTGGCAATGGCAATGACAATTACAATCGTAAAGATCAATGGCAATAACAATTACAAAAATCAATATTCTAATTTCTAACTTTTAATTTCTAACTTTTAATTTCTAACTTCTAACTTCTAATTTCTAGCTTTTAATTTCTAACTTCTAATTTCTAACTTCTAATTTCAAAAAGGGCGTTCAAGCGGGCTATTCGCTGTAGCTTGTTTGTCTCAAGCGGTTTTTCTATAGCTTTTTTCGGCTTCTTAGGTCGCCAATAAAAACTATGAAAAACTCGCTTTCATCAGCACAAGGCTGCCACTACTATCCCTAACGCAACTGGTCACTATGCAAAGAAACTTTGCGCCTTTGCGAGAGAATAGTTTTACACAAAAGTTAAAAATAATAATGACTGGTTCTCAAGAACTTTTTTTCAAATTCTAGTGCTATACCTTTCCAAAACGCAATCCACAAATCGTCCTTTCGCTTCCGGCACAATATTAAAATATAAATCTGGTTCAATGAGTTCAACTTCCATTAAATAAAATTGACTGGCTGTTTCAATGCCGTCAATTCTTGCATAAATTGGCGTGACTGTATAAGTATTTAAAATGTTTTCAGCTATTTGCAAAGTTGAGGGTTTTGGAGAAAATCGCGCATATTGTCCACCAAATTGCACTTGAACTCTAAAATCACCCGTGTGCGGCATCTTTTTAACAGCATGTGAAAAAACACCTCCAAAAAAGATTAATGAAACTTCACCAAATAGTTCAATTTCTGGCATAAATTTTTGAACTAATAAATCGCAGGTCTTGACTATTTGAGTATATTTTGCAGTAGTAGAAAGTATATCTTTTTTATTAAATTTTTCAGTCATAAAGGAGCCAGCAGAAACGGCAGGTTTAATGATGGCTGTTTGCCAATCCTTGTCATGAATTAAAGATAAATCTAAATGATCAGTTTTGTCTAAAAATTCGGTTGGAATAATTTGAACACCTTTTTTCTGCAAATTTTTCAGATAGAATTTATGGCTATTTTCTGAAATAATTTCTACAGTATTACATAAGGTAATGTTTAGATTGTTTATTAACATCAACCATTTTTCAAAAGCCTCAAAGTGTAAATAATAATCCCAAGTCGAGCGAATAATCAATAGATCAAAGCTTGGCCAATCAACAGTCATATCATTCCAAACAACAGCCATTGCGTCGTGGTTTTTATAGCCAAATAATTTGATTAAATCTTGATCGGCTTCTAAGAGTGTTTCAATTTCTTTGCAAGTAACTAGTCCTATTTTCATGTTAAAGTGAGTGTTCAATAAAGATAATTACCTTTTCATCGAAAAATGACCTTTCAATGCATTACCATAGGGTATATTAACAAAATACCGATAATCAGCTAATGGCAGTATGACCTTGTTATAGGTGCCATCCCAACCAGAAGTATTCGAGTAAATTTCCTTAATAAATTGCCATATCTATCAAAAATTTGAAGGGTCGTTCTACTGTTAAATTTCAGATCAAACCTATTAAAGTTTAAAAAATCATTAATACCATTGCTAAATGCAATGGTCAATTCTTTTGTAAAAACAACAATAAAAAAGCAATAATATCTTTCGATTGTTCATGATTTATTGGACAAATATACTAAATATGTAAAACCATTAAATTTTATACATTAAAAATAAACTTCCAAAACAAAAAACCTATATTAATTTCATTGGTTAACCGCTTTTTACTTTTTTTGAAGGAATTTAGTTTTTCACAATTTCTACAGCAAAAGAGATAGGAAAATTAACGAAAAAAATGGTTAATTTGGGCAATTTTAGTACTTGTTCGTTGGTCAAAAAGTAAAATATGTCGATACATATTATATAATATCTTTTTTTTACTATTTTTGCCAAATGAATTTTAGTGCAGAACAAATTGCAGGTATCTTAGAAGGTCAAATTGAGGGTAATGCTCAGGTTGAGGTTTCAAACATTGCAAAAATAGAAGAAGCCACGCCAAAAGACTTAACTTTTTTGGCAAATCCTAGATATGCTAATTTTATTTATTCATCTCAAGCAGGGATTGTTATTGTTAACCATGATTTTATAGCTGAAAAGGAAATTAGTGCAACATTAATAAGAGTAGCAGATGCTTATAAAGCTTTTTCTAAACTTTTAGAATTTTATAATAAGGTCAAATTGATGAAATCTGGCATCGACCAAAATACTTTTATTCATGCTGACGCTACTTATGGTCAGGATTTTTATTTAGGTCATTTTTCTTCGATTGGAAAACATGTGAACATAGGTCATAACGTGAAGATATATCCTAATTGTACTATTGGTGACAATGTGATTATTGGCGATAATACTATTATTTTTTCTGGTGTTAGAATTTATTCTGAAACGGTTATTGGTACACAATGTGTTATTCATGGCGGAACAATAATTGGCTCCGATGGTTTTGGATTTGCCCCTTCTGAAGATGGCACATATAATAAAGTACCGCAAATTGGTAACGTCATTATAGAAGATCATGTAGAAATAGGTGCTTGTACGACCATTGACCGCGCAACACTAGGGTCTACGATTATAAGAAAAGGGGTCAAGTTAGATAATCAAATTCAAGTAGCTCATAATGTTGAAATTGGTGAAAATACAGTGATAGCTTCGCAAACTGGAATTGCTGGCTCAACCAAAATTGGTAAAAATTGTTTGATTGGCGGGCAAGTTGGTATCGTTGGTCATATTACCATTGGTAATAATGTAAAAATACAAG
Organism: Flavobacterium sp.; assembly: GCA_044347145.1. Taxonomy (GTDB): domain Bacteria; phylum Bacteroidota; class Bacteroidia; order Flavobacteriales; family Flavobacteriaceae; genus Flavobacterium. The sequence goes on along the minus strand of JBIIXU010000001.1, from coordinate 146,149 downwards.
CGCAATCTGGTATAGGAAAAAGTTTGAAAGATGGAGAAGTTGTTCAAGGTTCTCCGGCTTTTAATTATTCGGATTTTAGCAAATCATTTATATATTTTAAGAATTTACCTAAATTAGCAAGCGATATAGAAAATATCAAAAAAAGACTATAATGACTATTAAGCAAAAAACTTTACAAAAGGAAATTACCATTTCTGGTGTAGGATTGCATACCGGTTTAGAAGTTGTCATGACAATGAAACCGGCAAATATTAATTCTGGTTTTAGTTTTGTTCGGACAGATCTGGAAGGATGCCCAGTTATCGAAGCCGATGCTAACTATGTTGTCAATACGCAAAGAGGTACAAATCTTGAAAAGAATACCGTTCAAATTAACACTTGTGAGCACGTGCTTGCAGCTTGTATGGGTTGCGACTTAGACAATATAGTTATTGAATTAAACGCTTCTGAACCACCTATAATGGATGGTTCCTCCAAATTTTTTGTTGAAGCCATTGAAAAAGCTGGTGTAGTTGATCAAGAAGCCGATCGGAAAATTTATGTGGTAAAAGATGTTATTTCTTACACTGATGAAAAAACAGGTAGTGAAATAACCATTATTCCCAATGATCATTATTGTGTAACAACTATGGTTGATTTTGGAACCAAAGTTTTAGGTACACAAAATGCCAATATGTATGATTTAAAGGATTTTAAGTCTGAAATAGCCAATGCGAGAACATTCAGCTTTTTACATGAAATAGAAATGTTGCTTGATAGTGGTTTGATTAAAGGTGGTGATTTGAATAATGCCATCGTCTACGTTGATAAAGAAATTTCTGAATCGACTATGAAAAATCTCAAGAGTGCATTTAAAAAAGATAAAATAGAAGTAAAGGCCAATGGTATTTTAGATAATTTGACCCTGCATTATCCAAATGAAGCTGCACGTCACAAATTGCTAGATGTTGTTGGGGATTTAGCGTTGATTGGCCGACGTATTCAAGGCAAGGTCATCGCGAACAAGCCAGGGCATTTTGTGAATACACAGTTTGCAAAAAAAATGTCGAAAATTATAAAAAATGACGAAAGAAACGCTGTGCCAACCTATGATCTTCATGCCAAACCTTTAATGGATATTAATGAAATTATGGCCAAGCTACCTCATCGTCCACCTTTTTTGTTGGTTGATAAGATATTAGAATTATCAGACAAGCATGTGGTTGGGGTTAAAAATGTAACCATGAATGAACCATTTTTTGTAGGTCATTTTCCTGGAGCTCCGGTTATGCCTGGTGTTTTGCAAGTAGAGGCTATGGCACAAGCCGGTGGAATTTTAGTTCTAAGTACAGTTCCAGATCCCGAGAATTATTTAACTTTTTTCATGAAAATTGATAATGTTAAATTCAAACATCCGGTAGTTCCTGGTGATACTTTGGTTTTTAAGCTAGATTTAATTTCACCTATTCGCAGAGGAATATGTCATATGCAAGCTTACGCTTATGCTAATGGAAAATTAGTTTCAGAAGCCGAATTGATGGCTCAAATCGTTAAAAGAAGTTAAGTATGAATCAACCATTAGCCTACGTTCATCCCGGCGCAAAAATTGCTAAAAATGTAGTTATTGAACCATTTACAACCATTCATAACAATGTTGTAATTGGTGAAGGCTCATGGATAGGTTCTAATGTGACCATTATGGAAGGCGCAAGAATAGGAAAAAATTGCAATATATTTCCTGGTGCAGTAATTTCTGCCATACCACAAGATTTAAAATTTGGTGGTGAAGATTCCTTAGCTGTAATTGGAGACAATTCAACCATAAGAGAATGTGTTACCATTAATAGAGGTACAAATGCCTCTGGCGTTACCAAAATAGGTAAAAATTGCTTGATTATGGCTACGGCACATATTGCGCATGATTGTCATTTGGGTGATAATGTAATTATTGTGAATGGCGTAGCATTAGCTGGACATGTAGAAATTGGTAACTTTGCTATAGTAGGAGGTTTAGCTGCTGTTCATCAGTTTATTCATATTGGTGATCATGCTATGATTTCTGGTGGTGCTTTGGTTAGAAAAGATGTGCCACCTTTTACTAAAGCGGCAAAAGAACCATTGTCATATGTTGGTATTAATTCCATCGGTTTACGAAGAAGAGGGTTTTCTTCAGAAAAAATTAACGAAATACAATCTTTATATCGTATTTTATATCAAAAGAACTATAATACATCACAAGCCCTTGAAATTATTGAAGCCGATATGCTTGCGACGCCCGAACGTGATGAAATTATTCAATTTATTAGAAACTCGTCTCGTGGCATCATGAAAGGTTTTTCCGGAAGTAATTTTGGTTAATTTTTTTTAAACCTCTATAACTTCAAAGGATTTAACTTACTTTAAACATTCTATTAAATTATACAATAATACATTATACAATCACACAATAAACAATAAAATGGCAAATACTTCTGATATCCGCAACGGACTCTGTATCAAACACAATCATGATATTTATAAAATAATTGAATTCTTGCACGTTAAACCAGGCAAAGGTCCAGCATTTGTTCGAACAAAATTAAAATCATTAACCAATGGCAAAGTATTAGAAAATACTTTTTCTGCGGGACATAAAATTGAAACGGTTCGCGTTGAAACACATACTTTTCAATTTCTCTATGCTGAAGGACAGGATTACAACTTTATGAATACTGAATCTTACGAACAAATTACGATAAACAAAGATGTACTCGATTCGCCTGAATTGTTGAAAGAAGGTGAGCATGTAATGGTTCAAATAAATACTGAAACAGATTTACCGCTTGCAGTTGATATGCCAGCTTCTGTTGTGCTTGAAGTAACCTATGCTGAGCCAGGAGTTAAAGGTAATACCGCTACAAATGCAACCAAACCAGCAACCGTTGAAACTGGTGCGCAGGTTAATGTGCCATTATTTATTAATGAAGGTGATAAAATTAAAATTGATACAGCAACTTGGGCATATATTGAAAGAATCAATAAATAAGAAATCATTTTGAAATTCGAAAATAGATATAGATTAGAAGACATTGCACAAATTTTAAATTGTGAATTTGTTGGTGATAAGAACTTTGAAGTTCTTGGTCTGAATGAAATTCATATGGTCGAAGCTGGAGACATTGTTTTTGTTGATCATCCTAAGTATTATGATAAAGCCTTGCAGTCTAAAGCAACAATCGTTTTAATAAACAAAAAAGTTGATTGCCCTTTTGGAAAAGCTTTACTTATTTCTGATGATCCATTCAGAGATTTTAATAGACTGATTAAACATTTTAGACCTTTTCGACCGGCAAATGCTGCCATAGCTGAATCAGCAATTATTGGACTAAATACAGTTATTCAACCGCAAGTTTTTATAGGTCATCATGTGAAAATAGGTAACAATTGTGTGATTCATCCTAATGTTACGATTTATGATCATACGGTCATCGGCAATAACGTAGTTATTCACGCAAATAGTGTTTTAGGCGCAGATGCCTTTTATTATAAAAAGAGACCAGAAGGATTTGATCCCTTAATTTCCTGTGGGAATGTTTTAGTAGAGGATGACGTAACCATTGGCGCTTCTTGCACGATAGACAAAGGTGTAACCGCTTCAACAACTATTGGTCAGGGCACAAAGATTGATAACCAAGTGCACGTAGGTCATGATACTATCATTGGTAAAAAATGTCTAATTGCAGCACAAGTTGGCATAGCAGGTTGCGTAATCGTAGAAGATGAAGTGACCATTTGGGGACAAGTCGGCACAAATTCAGCTATTACCATTGGTGCAAAAGCGGTCATTCAAGGCCAATCAGGCATATCCAAATCAATTGAAGGTGGCAAAACTTACTTTGGCTCACCTGCAGAGGAGGCAAGAGTAAAACTTAAAGAATTGGCTTTCATTAGAAATCTTCCTGAGCTGATTGAGAACGTCAAAAAAAATACACTTTAATGAAATGATTTATTTAAAATCTTACTTATTAAGGTTTAAATTAATAAATCAAATTTAATTAGTTTTAATTTTCAGTGCAATTGGCTGGCTTTTTTCAAAAAGTTTAAGCCTAAAATTATGGCACAATGAGCGGTTGATGCCTTTAGTGCCAACCATTGATTTTTTTGAAATCATTTCTCCGCTTCATAGCCTTTTTTTTTACACTTCATTTTTATTAATTAGTGGCCTAGTTTTTTTTGGAAGAAAGAAATGGTATCTCATTTTTGTTTTACTTTTTGAATTTTTTCTTTGTTTACTTGATGACTTGCGTTCGCAACCATGGCAATATCAATACATGCTAGTTTTGCTTTTTGCCATTATTTTTTTTAAAATGCCTAAATATTTTTTCTCTGCCTTGCTTTTGCTAATAGGTTGCACGTACTTTTTTAGTGGACTTTATAAATTTAACGGGGCTTATTTATATAATATTTGGGATGAATTAATTTTAAAGAAAACTTTAACTATATCGCCTCAATTAGTTAAAACGCCAGTGCTACATTATGCTGGTTTGCTTTTAGCATTGATAGAAGTTTTGTTAGGCTTAAGTTTATTGTTTTTAAGCAAATTCCGACGCTATGTAGTGGCCCTAGCCATGTTAATGCACTGCTTAATTATTGTCTTTTTAAGCCCACTATTGGCTAATATAAACCATGTAGTCATACCATGGAATTTTGTAATGATAGGGTATTTGTTTATTTTAAAAAATCATCCTATTATTGATTTTAAAGCTTTTTTATTTTTGAAAAGAAGCGCCATCATTATTTTATCATTGGTTTTGTTGCCGGGATTGAATTCGTTTAAACTCTGGCCTAGTTATATGTCGTTTAAACTTTATACCGGAGATAACAAAGTGTTGATTGTTTGTAAAAGTAGAAATACTGTTGAGATTGATCAGTTTTCAAAATATTCCTAACGGCATTGTCCTCATTCAAAAATGATAAGTACCTATTACTGGTCTTTGAAAGAATTAAATGTACCTGTACCACCTGATGAAAGGGTGTTAATAAAATTAGCCAACGAATTAGAACGGAAATATCCTTATACATTTATCAACTATCGAATGACCTCATATCCTTACAAGACATCGGCGTTTATTTCTGTAAATTAACTTTATTTATTTTTAGAATTAATAATATTAGTTTAAATTTGCACATCATTTAAATAAACATGCCACAATGAGTGTATTAGTAAATAAAAATTCAAAAATAATTGTTCAAGGTTTTACAGGTAGTGAAGGTACTTTCCACGCTTCTCAAATGATTGAATATGGAACAAATGTTGTTGGTGGTGTTACGCCTGGTAAAGGCGGCTCCACGCATCTTGATCGACCAGTTTTTAATACGGTAAAAGATGCTGTTGACCAAGTTGGTGCAGACACGACGATTATTTTTGTACCACCTGCCTTCGCTGCTGATGCAATTATGGAGGCTGCAGATGCTGGCATTAAAGTAATTATAACAATTACAGAAGGTATTCCTGTGGCAGATATGATTAAAGCGAATGATTTCATTAAAGGTAAAAATTGTCGGTTGATAGGACCAAATTGCCCTGGTGTTATCACGCCTGAAGAAGCAAAAGTTGGCATTATGCCTGGTTTTGTTTTCAAAAAAGGAAATGTTGGTATCGTTTCTAAATCTGGAACTTTAACTTATGAAGCTGCTGATCAAGTGGTTAAGCAAGGTTTAGGCATAACTACTGCTATTGGTATTGGTGGCGATCCAATTATTGGAACCACGACTAAAGAAGCGGTTCAACTTTTAATGAATGACGATGAAACCAAATGTATTATTATGATTGGAGAAATTGGCGGTCAATTGGAAGCTGATGCTGCCAAATGGGTGAAAGCTGATGGCAATAGAAAACCAGTTGTTGGTTTTATCGCTGGAGAAACTGCACCAAAAGGTAGAACAATGGGCCATGCTGGTGCAATTGTTGGCGGTTCTGATGATACTGCCGAAGCTAAAAAACGCATTATGCGTGAATGTGGTATACATGTGGTTGACTCGCCTGCCGAAATTGGTAAAAGAGTAAAAGAAATTATGGGATAGTTTTTAATTATTTTAAAGTTTATAAGCAATCCCTTTAAAAATAAATAATCGGACCCTCAATAAGAGGGTTTTTTTATCTAAAATCATTATTATGAAATTCATCCTTGCTATTTTTTTTGTATGTCAATTGGCGCTATCGCAAACAGTTTTATCTGATTTAACACTTAAAGAAGATCATATAGCTGTAAATATTAACCAATTTAATTGGTTGGCAGCACATTGGAAAGGTTCTGGTCTGGGCGGTCAATGCGATGAATTATGGTTGCCAGCAATAGACAACACCATGCATGGCGTTTTTAGATTTCATATGTATAACAATATTATTTTTACTGAATATATGGTCTTAGAAAAATTGGAGGATAATATCTATCTAAAAATAAAACACTTTAATAAAGATTTATCGCCATGGGAAGACAAAAATGATTGGACCATTTTTCCCTTCATTAAACTTGAAAAGGAAGCTGCTTATTTTAAAGGGATTACTTTCGTTAGAAAGCAAAATGAGTTAAAAATTTATTTGTCAATGAAAAAAAATGAAGAAGTTGTCATTGAAACCTTTGAACTTTTTAAAAATTAATCTTAATTTAATTTATTTTTCAATCATTAATAGTAAAGTTTTGTACATTTGCTAGGTCTTTTAAATCAAAACTATGCGGGTTTTTTCCATTTTTCTATTTTTTCCAGTATTAATTTTCGCGCAGATTCCTGCCTATTATCAAAATATTGATTTCACAAAAACAGGAAATGATCTAAAAGATGAACTTCATCAATTGGTTGTAGCAACCAATCACACGATTTTGCCCTATACATTTACCGGAGGCGTTGATACTTGGACCGCAATCAGAGAAGCTGATCTTGTAAACGTAACATCCAACAATGTTTTATTAGTTTATGGTTTTGATGATACTGACGGTAACTTTCAAACGGATAGAACAAGGGATAAGTTTTTAACTTGTCATACATCGTCTTGTTCAGGTTTGTGGAATAGAGAGCATATTTTTCCTCGGTCGCTAGGAACACCTGATTTGGGGACTGAATTTGCGGGTGCAGATTTATTTAATTTGAGAGCCTGCGATGCTTTTAGGAATAGTTCAAGAGGAAATAAAATGTATGGTGATGCCCCCAATACGCCTGCTTCCTATTCATTGGGATCCACTTCATATTATCCTGGCGAAGAATGGCGAGGTGACGTCGCGCGCGTAATTATGTTTATGTATTTGCGTTATCCATCGCAATGCGCACCAACAGATGTAGGGACTGGCCTTGCAACTTTCGCTGTTGATATGCCTGATCTTTTTCTAAAATGGAATGCTGAAGACCCTGTTTCTGAGCACGAAATACGAAGAAATAATGTCATATTTAGTTATCAAGGTAACAGAAATCCATTTATTGACAATCCTTATTTAGCCACTCTTATTTGGACTGGACAGCCAGCCATCGATACTTGGAATGTTTTAAGTAATCAAACATCTGGTATTGATCAAATAGTCGTTTATCCGACGGTAACCTCAGATTTTGTTTATATTTCTAATAGTGATGTTGGCAATTATACCATTAATGTATATAACACTTTGGGACAATTGGTGCAAACTGTCGAACAACAAAATGAGGTCAATTTATCTCAAAACGCATCAGGTTTATATTTCTTGAAAGTTAGCGACGGGACTTCTACTAAAACCTTCAAAGTCATTCTAAAATAGTTTTTTGGACACCCTTGCCTTGACTCCTGATTTGGCCTTTATAAAAAGCCACTGAAATTATTACTCATGCGGGGCTTGGAGATCTTTTCCAAATTTATTTTTTTCTTCTATCCATTTACTCATAAATTTGGTGCTTTGCATCATATGATAGTTAAAAACACCAAACATAAAATTTGATGCGCGATGTTTTCTTAAATCCACTGTCAAATGATTTAAGAAAGTAATAAAAGGTTTCTCAAAAGTGTTCCAATTAAAATGTTTAGCAATGATCTGAAAGCCATTTTTTTGCTTATCATTCCAAACGGTTTCGTTTTGGTATAGTTTAATCGCCAATTCAACAATTGCTTCTTGATTATCAGCGATAAATCCGTTCCAAAGGTTGTCAAAACACAAGCCTTCTGCACCCATAGGGGTCGTAATATTTGGCAGACCATAGCAAAAGCTTTCAAAAAGCTTGCCCTTTAAACCAGCACCAAAAGGTATAGGCGCAAGCAAAACCCTATAATTTTCAAAGGTTGTATTGATGTTTTCCGCATGACCTTTCATTAAAAATCCTTGCTTTTTATCATCTAAAGCTTTGGCTTTTTCGGGCATGTAAGCACCATAAATGTGTAATTCACTATCTTGAAGTAAGCGCTTTATTTTTGGCCAAATCTGCTTTAAAACCAAAACAGTTTGCCAGTTTGGTTCATGTAAAAAATTACCAACAAAAACAAAATGCTTTCTTTCTGCAAATGATTTTATAGGAGGTGTTAAAGATTTGCTGATAAAGGGCAAATAAAACAGTTGATTTGGAGAAAAATTATATTTTTCAATCAACAGTTTATGTTCAAACAAAGAAATAATAATTGTGAGGTCGCAACGCATCATACTTCCTATTTCTCGAAAAAAGATGGTTTTAGATTTTTCAGACATTTGATTTTTAAGGTATAAATCTTCTCTTTCTTTTCTTAAAAAGTGTAAGTCTATACTATCTAATATCTTTACAGCATTTGGGAGACATGCTGAAACACGCCAGCCAAATTGTTCTTCAGACATAAATCTGTCAAAAAACACCAGATCAGGGCCTATGTCTATTATTAATGAATCAAAGCTGTTACAATTAATCTTGGTTAGGTGCGGATGGATTCCGGCTGGCAGATTAATATTTGACAAGGTTGATGTGGCAATAAAATGAACCTCAAAATTATTGTTTTGAAGGATTTCAATAATTTGTATAATTCGCCAGCCAGCAGCTGTTGCAGTAGCGTCTGGAAAATGTGTACCAATAAATACTGCTTTTTTCAAAGTTGCGAAAGATTTTTGAATGCTTCGCGCAGCTCCTTTGAAATCTGTCTACTCATCGTAATTTCATAGTCATTTATAAATAAACTTCGTGAGTTTATCTTTGTAATTTTATGAATATTGACGATATATGATTTTTGAGCGCGATAAAAAATATCAGCTGGTAATATTTTTTCAATATCTTTCATTGTTTTAAGTATCAAATAGGAATCAAAGTTGGATGCATAAATTCTTAGATAATCACCAAATGCTTTAATATAGGCAATTTTATTTAAAGAAATCTTGATGGTTTTGCCTTCATGTTTGACGACTAAGGTTTCATTGCCAGTTTCATCATCATCTTCCCAAATAGATTTAAATCTTCTGATGCACTTATAAAGGCAAATGGATAATCTACTTACATCTAATGGTTTAAGCAGATAGTCAATGGCATCACTTTCTATGGCTTGGTAAGCAAATTCTTCCGAAGTACTAATAAAAACAACTTGAGGTTTTTGTTTGAGCGTTGTTAAAAATTCAAAAGCATTAATGAAACCAAGGTCAATGTTTATAAAAATTAAGTCAATATTATTATTAATAAGAATGTCTTTGGCCTCCAAAACATTAGACAGAATATGAGTTAATTCAAATGCGTAGTGTTCCCTTAATTGGTTAGTGAGCAAATTAACACTAGTGAGATCAGTATCTAAAAGTAAACACTTAATTTTCATTTCTAGTCTTTATAAATACCTATATATTTTTTCTTATCATTATTAATTGATGCGCGATACATGCCCGCCGTATTGAAAACCATGGCTATGTTTCCTTGATCATCTATAGCTATGATGCCACCATCACCACCCATTTTGCCAACTTTTTCAAAAATGGTATGCTTTGCAGCTTCTTGCAAAGATTTTGACTGATACATTATTTGCGCAGCTATGTCATATGCCACAACATTCCTGATAAAGAATTCCCCCCAACCTGTTGCAGAAACGCCACAGACTTTATTTTTTGCATAAGTTCCAGCACCGATGATTGGCACATCACCTACACGACCAAATTTTTTATTGGTCATCCCGCCAGTGGAGGTTGCTGCTGCTATAGTGCCATTTTTATCTAAAGCCACACAACCAACTGTGCCAAATTTTTCGTCTTTAGATTTTTTATGATGGTCTAGCATTATTCTATCTTCTTCTTGCGCTTTTTTCAAACCCTCAAAGCGCTCCTTAGTATAAAAATAATCTTGGTTTACAAATTCAATACCATGAGCTTCCGCAAAAATTTCTGCACCTTGACCAATCATCATCACATGTTCAGATTTTTCCATGACTAAGCGCGCCAAAGAAATAGGGTTTTTTATACGGGTTAAACCTGCCACTGCGCCAGCTTTTTGGTTGGAACCATCCATAATGGCTGCATCAAGTTCATGTTTGCCATCATTGGTGAAAACAGCGCCTTTACCAGCGTTAAACAAAGGACTATCTTCTAATATTTTAACTACTTCTTCAACCACGTCTAAGCTACTTTTTTCATTTTCAAGCATTTGATAGCCTTTGCTAACCGCCTGATCCAAAATACTGAGATAAGCTTGTTCTAAAGAATCGGTCATGTTTTCTTTCAAAATTGTGCCTGCACCGCCATGGATAACAATGGCAATGGGTTGTTTAACCTCAGCATGCACCATTTCTGCCTTTTTATCTTGACAGGCAATCAAGCTGAAAACTGAAAATATAATGATAAAATGCTTCATGATTTGAGATTGAATAGCAAAGATAAAGAAAAGTATTAAGAGAAAAGTTTTTAAATTTGATTCCGATATATTTTTCTAAAGTTAATATACGAATTTTAAATATACAAAATTGTCAACAAGGCCGTTGAAATAAGAGAACCTGCGAGAAAAATCATAGACATCATCAAGCGTTTTTAGATTAATGTTTTTAGTTGCAGGGATGAGTATAATTTGCACAATTTTGCGTTAGGGGTTGTAGCGATAGGCATGTGCAGTTGAAAGCGAGTTTTTGTAGCTGTGACAAAGCGACCGCAGGAAGCTCTTGACACGGCTAAAAAAAACCGCTTGACTCGAGGCCAGGCCGAACTGTGCGAAGCAAAACAAATATGCTAAAGCGAAAAACCCGCTCGAACGCCCAAATATCAAAAAGGATTACTTTTTATCGATTAATACATAAGCCACAAAAGCCTGACCAATCAAATAAAAACTAATTAAATAAGGTAAAAATTGGTGCAGATTGGCCAAACCAAACCAATTGCTGTCAAAAACAAACAAACCCAAACCATAAAGACTTGATAGCACGGTGTATAAAATCGACCATTTATTTTTGTTCATCAACTCCGTTGTGCAATAGACTTGCGTAAAAATAAACAAGCCATACATATAAATACCCGTTAGACCAATTTGTGCAATATGATTAAAGAGATAAAAAGTAAACAGCAACAAAACAAAAAATTGAAAAACAGACCAATTAAACAAGCTTTTTGACAATTGCGGATTATACTTTTCAAAATAATGAATATCTGTTATTTTATGCACAGGATATTTTTCTTCAAAACCAGCGGGACGCCAACCAGTTGGTCTAAACCAAATAGTAAACTTGTCTGACCAATTTTCTGCTCGCCACGCATCTTTAATCAACAAAAAAAGATGTTGAAAATTAATCACGATTGGATTCCATGTATGCGCTGGACGTGTGATGCCAAAAACAGGCGGTTCACTATCTCTTTCTTCTTGGAAAGTACCAAAAAGTTTATCCCAAAAAATAAAAATTTGGCCATGGTTTTTATCCATGTAAAGCGGGTTGATGGCATGATGAACCCGATGATGAGCAGGTGTTACAATAATGTGCTCTAAAAACCCCATTCGTTTAATGTGTTTGGTATGATACCAAAATTGCAAAAACAAATGTAAAGGCAAAACAATGGTAATCACTCGGCTTGGCACGCCCACCAAAGCGGCTGGAATCAACAAAAAGGTGAAGATATTTACAAAACTAGAAACCGATTGCCGGAGTGCGCAAGGTAAATTAAATTCTTCTGAACTGTGATGAATGGCGTGTTTATTCCAAAAGAAATTAATTTGATGCGCCCACCGATGTGTCCAATAGCCATAAAAATCAATTACTATAAAAGCGGTAGCGATGATTAGCCATGAACTTTGAATAGTGTAGAAAGCCAAATGTGTGACTAAATAATCATAAGAAATAAGCGTTAAAGAGACACCCAAAACATCTTTAACAGCATTGGTTACACCAGAATATAAACTAGAAATTGCATCTATCACTGGTACCGTATCATTATTTTTAAAATGGCCATAGAGCTTTTCTATGACAATTAAGAGCAAAAAAGCAGGCATGGCAATCACTAAGATTTTTCCGTATTCTTCCATTAATGAGGTGATTTGTTTTTGTAAAAATAACAAATTTTTAAAAAAAATAGAATTTTCTCAATAGTTTGTTTAAATATATTACTTTATTTTGAAAAGCCATGGTTGTAGCGGTTTGAAGATTTTGTCTTTTATTGATGTCATATAATATTTGATAAACCAAAAATAATTATATATTTGTTTTTAAATCATTGCCGACAAATATATAAACCAATAAATTTTAAAAATTAAATGCTTTCACCAAACGACGACCATCAAAGCTTAGCAAATATAACCAAAAGTATAATAGATGAAAAGGTTACCGTTGGGCCTTTAAGGGCTATACTTTTTGAATTGAAAGATCTATTCGCAAAAGTTTCTGGCATCGATAAAGACCATGTAGCTTATGAAAAGGACTTACACCACATGACGGGCAAGGCAGTTGGTCCAAAATGGGCTGAGCTGTGTGTGGTTGACATTGTACGAACCCGAAAATTTATTAGAGGCACCTATCTTGCGATTAAAGAAAAGTTGGCAGCAAAAGAAAACCAACCGGTAACCCTTTTATATGTTGGTACTGGTCCTTTCGCAACTTTGGTTATGCCACTTACGACTCTTTTTAAGCCTGAAGAATTGCAGTTAATATTGGTTGAGATTAACCCTTTTACGGTAGATTGCCTGAAACAAACCATTAAGAATTTTGGCGTTGAAGAATATGTTAAGCAAATAATTTCTGAAGACGCGGCGCAGCTTCAAGTTAATAGTCCTGAAACCATCGATATTATATTGCTTGAATGTCTACAAAACGCTTTGGTAAAAGAGCAACAAGTGGCTATAACCTATAACCTTTTACCACAATTGGATGAAAAAGTGATTTTGTTGCCACAAGAAATTAAATTAGATTTATGCTTAATTAATAGCAAAAAACAGAGCGATTATATGATGGGCGTGGATCCTGAAGTAGATTATTACATCGAAAAAAACACCATATTCTTGTTAAATAAAGAGGAAGTTTTGAAAAATAAAGGCAATAACCTGCAATTTCCTGTACTTGAAACAGCATTGACGCAAGACGACAAAAGGGACTTTGATAAAATTGCCATATCTACCAATATTTGCGTATTTGGAGAAGAACGATGTGGGGTAAATGAAACGTCCTTAACCATGATGTATCGCGTCAACGAGATTGAAAAAGTAAAAAACTACAGTAGTCTCACCACACAATACCAAGTGAGTGATGTGCCTGGTTTTGAAATAATATACTTGTAATTTAAGTAGAACTAAAAAATAGGCCAGTACATTTGGCTATTTATAATTGGTTGGGTTTTAGGAAAAAGTTTTATTTGTTTAAAAAAAAACTCATCCGTCTCTGCAGAGACGGATGAGTTTATATATTGCGTTAGTCGATTAATCGACTATAATTTATTAACCAATTTAGTTAACTTTGATTTTAAGTTAGACGCTTTGTTATCGTGAATGATATTTTTCTTAGCTAACTTGTCAATCATCGAAATAACTTTCACTAATCTTTCAGCAGCTTCAATTTTATCAGTTGAGTGTCTTAACGCTTTGATAGCATTACGCGTCGTTTTGTGTTGATATCTATTAAGCACGCGTTTTTTCTCGTTGCTTCTGATTCTTTTTAATGCTGACTTATGATTTGCCATAATGTTGTGTTTCTGAAAATTATTTTTAAAAAATCTAATTTTAAGTGATTTCACTTAAAACATGTTTTGTAGCCCGTAGGGGAGTCGAACCCCTCTTGCCAGGATGAAAACCTGAAGTCCTAACCGATAGACGAACGGGCCATTAACTTAAGAACTTATATCTTTTGTTAAGCGAGTGCAAAGATAATACACTTTTTTTTATCTGCAAGAAAAAAAATGAAAAAAAAATATTTTTTTTGATTTAGTTTACAAACAAGGTGCGATTAATAGGCTTTTGCGAACAACACGCGATGTTTTGAAGGTTTACCGGTTAATACACAAGAGCCCAATTCTTCCTTGACATCAATTGGAATGCAACGAATTGTTGCTTTTGTTAATTCTTTAATGCGTTCTTCAGTTTCGGCCGTACCATCCCAATGCGCGGAAATAAAACCGCCTTTGTTTTCTAGCACGTTTTTAAATTCTTCAAAAGAGTTAACCTCTGTTAAATGAGATTGTCTATAGGCTAAAGCCTTTTCAAATAAATCAGTTTGAATTGTAGACAATAGATTTTCAATATAGGCAATGGCTTCATCTAGAGCTATAACCTCTTTTGATAATGTATCACGTCGCGCAATTTCGATGGTGCCATTTTCTAAATCTTTTGGACCAATAGCTAGTCTGATGGGCACACCTTTAAGCTCATATTCATTAAATTTAAATCCTGGTTTGTGCGTGGTGCGGTTATCATATTTGACAGAAATGCCAAGATTAACCAATTTCTTTTTAAGGTTTTCTGCTACTTCTGAAACGGCAAATAGTTCATCATCATTTTTATAGATTGGGACAATAACAACCTGAATCGGTGCTAAATTTGGCGGCAAAACCAAGCCCTTATCATCTGAATGCGTCATCACTAATGCGCCCATTAAACGCGTTGAAACACCCCATGAGGTTCCCCAAACATGTTCTAGTTTGCCTTCTTGGTTGGTGAATTTTACATCAAAAGCTTGGGCAAAATTTTGTCCTAAAAAGTGTGATGTTCCTGCTTGTAGAGCCTTGCCATCTTGCATGAGGGCTTCTATACAATAGGTTTCTTCTGCACCAGCAAAACGCTCGGAAGGGGTTTTTAGTCCTTTTATGACTGGAATAGCCATGAAGTTTTCAGCAAAATCGGCATAGACGTGCATCATGCGTTCGGTTTCTTCAATGGCCTCTTGCTTCGTGGCATGTGCAGTATGACCTTCTTGCCAAAGGAATTCAGCTGTTCTTAAAAATAACCGGGTGCGCATTTCCCAACGCACAACATTTGCCCACTGGTTAATTAACAAAGGTAGGTCTCGATAAGATTGAATCCAGTTTTTATAGGTACTCCAAATAATCGCTTCAGAGGTAGGTCTAACAATTAGTTCCTCTTCAAGTTTAGCTTGAGGATCAACCATCAGTTTGCCTTTCTCATCAGGATTGGTTTTTAAACGATAGTGCGTAACCACTGCACATTCTTTGGCAAAGCCTTCAGCGTTCTTTTCTTCGGCTTCAAACATGCTCTTAGGAACAAATAGCGGAAAATAGGCATTGCTATGTCCAGTGTCTTTAAACATCTGATCCAATTGACGTTGCATTTTTTCCCAAATGGCATAGCCGTATGGTTTAATGACCATGCAGCCTCTCACGGCAGAATTTTCTGCTAAATCTGCTTTGGTAACAATTTCGTTATACCATTTGGAATAATCTTCGGCTCTAGTTGTTAAATTTTTACTCATATTTGTCTGTGGCATAGTTATTGCAAATATTTTTAGTATATTTACGGAGGCAAAAATACTCTTTTTAGTAATAATTAAAAATTTAAATTTAAGTGATATGGCAAATTTTAACTTATTATCGTTAAACATTAAAAACATGCTGTTGCTTTCAAGCGCTTTGTTGTTTTTAGTTTCTTGTGGTTCGTATCAAAACTCATCTTTTTATGAGGACGATATTAATAGTAATCGACAAGCGCGTGTTGAAAACAATTCAAATGCACGTGTTTACAAACAATATTTTCGTTCTATAAGTGAAGAAAATGCTGAAGTATTAACTGATGTAGACAATTATAAATCCCCAAATGATAGTATAGTTGTTGTTGAGCAACGCAATAATGGCGGTTGGGGTTCAAACCCAACGGTTGTTAATGTAAACGTTTATGATAACTCTTGGGGTTGGAATAACTGGGGTTGGGGCGGCGGCCTTGGCTGGGGCTGGAACAACTGGGGCTGGAATATGGGCTTTGGTTGGGGCGGCTGGTATGATCCATTCTGGGGTCCAGGATGGGGCATGGGCTGGAACAACTGGGGCTGGGGAGGCGGCTTTGGTTGGGGCGGCGGCTGGGGCTGGAATAACTGGGGCTGGGGCGGCGGTTGGAACAATTGGTGCGCACCTGGTTGGGGTTTTAACAACTGGCAACATGGTCATGCGCTAAACACTGGTAGAAGACCAACATCTTTAATTCCAGAAGGCGGCAGAGGCATGAATGGCCGTTCTTTATTAAGCAATGACAGAAGTATTACAGGTTCAAGATTAAGCGACAGTAGAACATCGTCACGTTTTGAAACTGATCGCACGGCAGGTAGAGTTTCTCGCGATAGCAATGGTGTAACAACCCGACCAACAGGCACTAGACCAACAAGCAGTAGAGAAAGTAGATATGATGATTCAAGAGTAAGTAATCAACCAACTAGTAGACCTACTAGAACATATACACCATCAAATGAAGGCGGTAGATCATCTGTTCCTTCAAATCAAGGTGGTAGAACTTCTGCACCTTCAAGAAGCTATGAGCCTTCTTCGGCACCTTCACGATCATATAGTCCACCTAGTTCTTCACCCTCAAGAAGTAGTGGTGGTGGGTCTTTTGGCGGCAGTAGAGGCGGTGGCGGTAGTATGGGCGGCGGCAGTAGAGGCGGCGGTCGCGGATAATTTTAAAGTTAGATTTATAAAAGTTAGCGTGTATTAAATATAGATGAGGATGGATTATTTTTCCATCCTCTTTTTTAAACAATTTTTTAAGATGACAAAGAAATTTTCAATGTTGAGTTTGTTTTTTGTAGCGTTTGGATTTTCTCAAGACGCTATAGATGGTTTAAATTATAGTCTTGATGACTTTGGTGGCACCGCAAGGTTTAAAGCTATGAGCGGTGCTTTTGGCGCTTTAGGTGGCGATTTATCCGCGATTAATGTGAATCCAGCTGGAAGTGCAGTTTTTATTAATAATCAATTTGGTGTAACTTTAAGTACTTATACTAATAGAAACAACAATAAGTATTTTGGTGAATCGCGGTCAACTACTGAAACTTTTTCTGATTTGAATCAAGCAGGTGCGGTTTTTGTTTTTAAAAACCCCGATGCTGTGATGAAAAAATTTTCTATCGCTTTAAATTTTGAGAATAATCCAACCTTTAGAAATAATCACCTCACACAAGGGGTTAATCCAAACCAATCGTTGGCGAGTTATTTCTTAAATTTTGCAAACGGAGGCAGATTGAGTACGTATACGCAACCATCTGCATCAAATATTACCAGATTTGATGATTTACAAGGTTGGTTGGGCTATGGTGGTTTTATGATAAATCCTGTTAACGCAAATGACCCAAATAACACGGCTTATGTTAGTAATGTGGTAGAAAACAATTTAAATCATTCCAATGTTATATCAAATTCTGGACAAAACGGAAAGTTTACTTTTAATTTTGCTTCCCAAATTAAAGATAGACTATTTATTGGGGCCAACATAAATTTACATTATTCTGAACAAAATCGTTTACAGACATTTAGGGAAAGTCATGATAATCTGACAAATCCAAACCAAAATTTGAGAAGCACTGTTTTTAATTACGATTTGTTTTCTCAATCTAATGGTTTTAGTTTGCAAATAGGAAGTATTTATAAGGTTACACCTGATTTAAGAGCAGGCTTATCGTATGAATCTCCAACTTGGATGAATGTACAAGAAATTCTAAACCAGTCGATTAGTTCGCGTTATGTTGACCACACCAATGGCAATTCATTAGAGAGTTCATCTAGAAACACAGGCGATGTCATTTTGCCAGAATATAGCATACAAACCCCAGGTAGAATCGGTGCGAGTTTGGCCTATTTGTTTTCAGATAAAGGTATTTTGAGTTTTGATTATGGTTATAAAGATTTTTCACAAATGCGTTTTTCTGGCAGCAATACGGACTATACCGTTTTAAATAATTCCATTAAAAATATATTTACGGTCTCTCATGATGTTAGGGTAGGAGGCGAATATAAATATAAAAAACTAAGTGTGAGAGGTGGTTATAGATGGCAGTCTTCGCCATATGAAAACACTGCAATTATGGGCGATTTAACGAGTTATTCAGGAGGATTGGGCTATAATTTTGGCAACACAAAAGTGGATTTTGCAGTCGCAACCATGTCAAGAACAAGTCAGAATAAATTTTTTCAGGCGGATAGTATTAATGCTTATTCTTTATCCAATCGTTTAAATACTTATGCTTTAACAGTTCTGTTTGAGTTATAAAAGATTTTTTTTACATAAATAGGTTCTGCTTAATAAGTCGACAAAAATAATTTAACAGTAATCTTTGTCATTCCGACGAAGGAGGAATCACATAAACGCAAGTATTGATGTGATTCCTCCTTCGTCGGAATGACATTAATCACACATTTAATTTCAATAAAAAGAAGTTTTTATAATTTAAATATTTTGAGATGCAAGGTTTTTGAATAGTTATTTCATTTTTTCTTGCACTTAATAAAATAAACACAACAAATATCACTTACCAATAAAGAAAAGTTTGTTTTTCAGCAGACCCTAAATATAAAAACAGATCAACTTCAAAATTGGATGTGTTTTTGTTTGTAGGAACGCCTAGCCCAGATTGCAGCGAAAAGCCCGCAAAACAAAAAAGCCTGTTATTGTTGACGTTTGAAAGCGACCTACGAAGCTTGAAAAACGGCTTACAAAAACGGCTTTTTTGTTGCGGACTTGCAGTGGAAAGCTGGATTTAGCTTTTAAACCTTATCATAAGCTTCTTCGTGAACACTAGCCACGGCCCTACCGGAAGGGTCGTTCATTTTTTTGAAGGCTTCATCCCATTCTAAGGCAATTTTGGTACTGCAAGCCACGCTAGGCTCCTGAGGCACACTAAAGGCTGCAGTATCACTTGGAAAATGATCATGAAAAATGCTTCGGTAATAGTATTCCTCTTTGCTCATAGGCGTCTGTATTGGAAAGCGAAATTTGGCATTAGAAATTTGATCGTCTGTAACTATTTCGTTGACCATAGCTTTAAGGGTATCAATCCAACTATAGCCTACGCCATCGCTAAATTGTTCTTTTTGACGCCAAGCCACACTTGCAGGTAGCACATCTTCAAAAGCTTTGCGAAGCACCCATTTTTCCATCTTGTCTTTGGTTATCATTTTATCTTGTGGGTTGATGCGCATGGCAACATCGATGAATTCCTTGTCAAGAAAAGGTACGCGACCTTCTATGCCCCATGCCGCCAAACTTTTATTGGCTCTCAAACAATCATACATATGAAGTTTGCTTAATTTTCTTACTGTTTCTTCATGAAATTCTTTTGCATTTGGCGCTTTGTGAAAATATAAATAGCCACCAAATAATTCATCAGATCCTTCTCCAGATAAAACCATTTTGATACCCATGGATTTAATTACTCTAGCCATTAAGTACATAGGCGTTGATGCTCTTATGGTGGTCACGTCATAAGTTTCTAATTGATAAATCACATCTTTGATGGCGTCTAATCCTTCTTGAATGGTGAATTTTATTTCATGGTGGATGGTGCCGATATGTTCTGCTACTTTTTGTGCTGCAGCTAAGTCTGGCGAACCTTCTAGTCCAACTGCAAAAGAATGCAACTGCGGATACCATGCTTCTGCCACATCGCCAGATTCTATACGTTTTTTGGCAAATTTTTTAGCAATAGCAGAGGTAATTGATGAATCTAGACCACCAGATAGTAGCACACCATAAGGTACATCGCTCATCAACTGGCGATGAACGGCCGCTTCAAGGGCGTCTCGCAGTTGATTCATATTGGTTTCATTATTTTTCACTGCGTCAAAATCTACCCATTCACGGTGGTACCATTTAACAAGTTCGCCTGTTGAGCTATGTAAATAATGTCCAGGCGGAAAAAGTTCAATTTTTGTGCAATAGCCTTCTAAAGCTTTTAGTTCAGAAGCTACGTAAAAGGTGCCATTTTGATCCCAGCCCATATATAAAGGAATGATGCCCATGTGGTCACGAGCAATAAAGTAGTCGTTTTTTTCGGCGTCATAAATGGCAAAGCCGAAGATACCATTAAGTTCATCAACAAAATCAGGACCTTTTTCTTGATAAAGTGCTAAAATAACCTCGCAGTCACTTTTGGTTTGAAAAGCATACTTGCCTTTAAACTGTTTGCGTAGCTCTTGGTGATTATAGATTTCGCCATTTGCAGCCAATATAAGTTGCTTGTTTGGGCTTAATAAAGGTTGTTTGCCGGATGCTGGGTCCACAATAGCCAAGCGTTCATGGGCTAAAATAGCCATATTATCACTATAGATACCGCTCCAATCTGGTCCACGGTGACGAATAATTTTAGCCATTTCTAATACTTGCGAACGCAAGGTTTCTGATTTTTGTTTTAAATCAAATGCGCATACTATACCACACATAAAAATATTGTTTTAAAAATTTGAGGGCAAAAATATATTTGAAGCGTGTTTCATAAAACAAAAAGACAGATATGATTAATAAAATTTATTAAAACAACAAATTTGATTAATATTATAAATTTATAACAATTTATTTTTCAAAGCGCTAAATCCTATTTGTTTTGAGATATTTTTGAAATAGATCCCAGACTACAACACCACAGCTTACGGCAATATTGAGTGAATGTTTGGTGCCTAATTGTGGAATTTCAATAGCGCCATCGCATAGGTTTATCGCTTTTTGAGCTACACCCTTTACTTCATTGCCGAAAATTAATGCGTAATTTACTTGTTGGTTCAATTTAAAATCGTTCAGTTTGATGCTGTTTTCCACTTGTTCAACAGCAAAGATTTTGTAGTTCTTTTCTTTAAGTTGCTGGATTACTTCAATAATTGAAGCGTGGTATTGCCAATTTACAGTTTCAGTAGCGCCAAGGGCTGTTTTATGAATTTCCTTGTTTGGCGGTGAAGCGGTAATGCCACAAAGTATGATTTCGTTGATCAAAAAGGCATCTGAGGTCCTAAAGACTGAACCTACATTGTGCAAACTTCTAATGTCATCTAAAATAATAGTTATTGGTAATTTTTTAATAGTCTTAAATTCTTCTATTGAAATTCTATCTAAATCTGCGTTTTCTATTTTTTTCATGCTTATAAAATAAAGGCAAAAGTAGTTGTTTTTTTATTTTTTTTATTTTTAAGTTGAAAATTGTATTGATTTTTAATAGATTAATTTTTTTTTAAATATTTTCCTGTTTTTTTTTGGTAGAAATTAAAACTGTTGTATATTTGCATCCGCTAGCTAGTACAATAAGGGCAATTAGCTCAGTTGGTTCAGAGCATCTCGTTTACACCGAGAGGGTCGGGGGTTCGAATCCCTCATTGCCCACTAAGCAGACTTTTTTAAGTCTGCTTTTTTTTTGTTATAAGCAGTAGAGATTTGCTTAGTCATTAGGCTTCAATTAACTACCCTATTTTTTCGAATATAAGAGCAGTCTTTATTAGTATTTGCTATCACTTGATTGCTATTTGACACCTAGTTTTTTTACATTTTCAGTTAAACAGTTTTAGCGTATTCTAATTTTTGGTTATCGTAATCTAAAAAAGCAACTGTTTTTTTATTACTTTTTATATAAATGCCCTCAGTTACTATACATTTGTATCACTAATCATTCATAATTGAATCGCACACACACACATTACTTGATTAGTAGATTTATTTAATTTATTTATGACAAGAAAAACACATCACGCCCGTGATGTGTTTTTTTTTGTTATGAAAGCGATTTTGCGTATTCTAAACAAATAAGAGCGTATTCTAAATAGAATGTCATTTTTACATAATTTTATAGATTTGGAAGGGTATTAATATATATTTGTATCACTAATCAGTTCAATTCATAGTTGATACACACACACACAAATGATTAGTAAATTATTTAATTTATTTATGACATAAAAAACACATTATCCCAATAATGTGTTTTTTTTTATTGAAGTAATTCAAACTTGCTGGGTTTTAGCAAATGGTGAAAGGATAAGTCACTTATTGTTTAAAATTATTAAAGTATTCAAGAAAACCTTTCCTCTTGCGGTCAGATACTGGAATCTGAGAATTATCTTTAAGTTTTATTACTGACAGATAAGAGTTAAATGAATCTACATAATTGAGATTTACAATGAAACTTCTATGTACCCTGTAAAAGAATGGTTGTTTTAAATCTTCTTCAAGGAGTTTAATGGTTTTTGAAATAAAAATTTTATTTTTATTATTAAGAAAGAGAGAGGTATAATTGTTGTCAGATTCACAATAAACAATATCTTCTGGGTCAACAAAAAACAATTCAGTTTTAGTTTTAATTTTTAACTTTTCAGAAAAAGTTGCCTCTAGCACGTTCTCGCTTTTATTCTTTTGAAGACGCGCTTTGAGCTCAATATCAATGCGATCTAAACTTTGTTTTAAAGTTGTAAAACCAAAAGGTTTTAAGAGAAAGTCAAATACTTTTTTTTGTATGGCAGGAATGGAATGAGACAAATTTGCTGTGACCACCACTACGATGTAATTGTCCGTATTTAAAAGCTCGAATAACTCGAAACCATCATGTTGCGGCATATTTATATCAAGGAAAATAACCTGAGGTTCATGTTCAACAATTAACTGATGCGCACTTAACACATTATCTGCTTCAATTATTTCTATATCTGTTTTGAGATGATTTAACATTAAAGTTAAGTTTTCTCTGGCTGACTTTTCATCATCAATAATTATGACCTTCATACGCACACATTTAGCGGTTAAATTTATTTAAAAAATCCTTAATCATACCATACATAACTATATGTAAAGGTTTTTTAATTTTTTTTGTATTTTCTATATTTAGAATTGGCATAAAAATTTCAACAATTGTACCAAGATTCTCATTTGCCTTAGTTTTGTCAATAATTCTTAATTGCGCTTTTGGATCATTTAGCAGTTTAAGTCGAGATTCAATCAGTGACATGCCTTTTGATTCATGATTTTTTCTGGTTTTAAAATTTCTGCCAACGCCATTGTCTTCAATTTCAATTTTCAATAAATTGTCTTTAATGCTGAAATTTAAATTGAGTTCACCAAATTTCGGTGAATTTTGAAAACCATGCCAAATGGCATTTTCTACAATTGGTTGTAAAAGTAAACTTGGCACAAAAATCATTTCATCATCAATGACAGGATCAACTAGTAAACTATAGTTAAAATTTTGAAATCTTAGCTTTTCTATGTCCATATAGTTTTTCAAAACATCAATTTCTTGTTTTAGTGTAATAAATTCATTCTCAGAATGTTTTAAAATAGATCGTGTTAAGGTGGCAAATTTTTCTATATAGTTACTTAATTGCACCACATCATTTTTAAAAGCAAAGTTTTGTATTGAATTTAAAGCGTTGAATAGGAAATGTGGGTTTATTTGTGCACGTAAAGCTTTTTGTTGAAATTCTACAATTTCTTTGTCTCTTTCTAGTTCTTTAGTTTTAACATAAAATGAAAAAGTAAATGCATCAAGAATTAAAATAAAAAGCAGCAAAAAAATGGACCATCTAAACCAGTCCGAAAACCAAAAAGGTTGAGAAATATTAAATTTTAACGCTTTAATAGCAGATTTTTTTTCGCCATTATCCAAGGAGGCATAGTATTCTAGTGTTTGATTGCCAGTTGGATAATTGGTGTATTCAATTAAGCCATCAGGTGAGGTTTTCCAGTTTTTGTCAAAACCATTTAGCTTATAATGAAATTTCACCCGATCATTATTTGAATTAAACGGTGAGCTTATTTTTATTTGCATGATACCAATTCGAAAATCGATATCAATATTGTTATAATCATAAAGGATAGTATCACCAAATTGAATTCTTTCTATGGTTGGATTATTTAACACATAGTCTTTATCTAATGATGAATTGAGCAGGTCAAACAAAAAGAAATGACTTTTTGTGATACCGTAAATTCTATTGTTGAATATTTGAATATCTTCAACTTCATTTTGTGGCAATCCATTGGTCGTGTTGTAAAAATTTTTCCTGTTTAAATTGTTAAACCAACTGTATTCATGCAAGCCATTATGGGTAATGGCAAACAAACGGTTTTGATCAATTTCAATATCCTTAATGGGAAAAATTTTACCAGAATTGTCTAAAATCTTTTCAATATCTTTAATCTTATTTAGATTGACATCATAAAAGATTAGACCTTTTTTTTCTGTCGCAAAAACCAGTATGTTTCCTCTTTTTTTAATTCTATTGACCGCAGTATTTGGCAATATTTTTTTTAACTTTTTTTCTTTTATATCGAAAGCATAAGCCTGACCTTGGTCAGCCATATAGATCAAATCATCATTTAGCGCTAAAAAATCGTTAATGATTGTTTTGTGTTTATAGATTAATTCAAGTTCAGCACTTAAAAGATTATATTTATAAATCTTGTGACTTGTTGAAATAATGAAAGTTTGGTCATTAATACCTTGAATGGTTTTAATAGCTAAATAGTTGTTTTTGTAGAATAACTTAATATAGTTTTTAAATTCTATTTTGTTATTTTTTAATATGATTAGTTTTAAAAACTTGTCTAACTCATAATATTCTGTTTCATTTTCGTTCAATGTATTTGAACCCAGATTAAAACTTTGTTTGGCGTTGTCATTAGTTTCCAGATAGGCTTTATTGTTGTTAAGAAAGTAAAGATTTTTTAAATTTTCTGCTTCATTCACTGAAAAGATTTGAATATTGGTGTTGAAAAATTTAAAAAGTCCTTTATTTATTGAACCAAACCAAATGTTGCCCGTTTGGTCTAGAACCAATTTCCCCTTTACTTTATTGAGCTGGAGGTGAGAGGTTAAAAAATTTTCATCATATTTGTAAAGGGTATTGCCAACAAAAGAAACCCATATTTGATTATTATTATCAACAGTCAAATATTCTACTATCTGAGGTAGTACATGTTTTTTTAGAATCTTGCCAGTCAACTGATAGACTTCATTTGATTTCCCCTTTTTTAAAAAAAATAGACCTATATCTGATTCCACGATTTCAATAAAACAATGTGGTTCATTAAACCAAGCTAAATTTTGAATAATTCCAAAATCCAATGCCAACTTACCGGCATTTGTCCATTGGCCGTTTATATTTTGTCCAATGTGATTTGGCCCATAAATCAGCGTTTGATAGTAATTTGTTTTCCCATCTTTAAAATGCATAATTTTTTCTCCCGCAAAAAAAAAAGCATTTTTATCCGATACAATAAATTTATTTATTTTTGCAAATGAAATATTTTTTAAAGGATTGTTACGATCATAAACTATCTTTGCGCGGTTATTTTGAACGATATATATATTTTTAAAACTCGTTAAAAAATATAATTCGTTGTTGAACAGGGATAATTTTAGTATTTTTTCATTGGGTTTAGTGCCAGGAATTTTGATTGATAATTTTTCATCGAATTTGTATAGTCCATTTTCAGTGGCTTCCCAAATAAAATGGCTTTCATCAATGATTAAGTCGTTAATATTATTAGTTGTCATGCCTAGTTTACTAGAAACGTCATAATTCTGATAGTGCATTTTTTGTGAAAAAGCAATCATACAGAACAACAATGCCACTAAAAGATACTTTGCTTTCAATTTTAAAAAATTTATTTAAACCCCACAATTTGTTTTTCACTTTCTAAAATGCCTTCAACATATTTTTTATAAGTTGAATAGTCTTTAGAGGCGATATCATCCCATTTGATGTTGGCTATACGATTAACCTTTAATTGATTTGGCGAAATTAAATCAAATTTTAACTCATAAGACAATTCTTTAAAATTAAATTGTTTTGATTCGGGTATTTCAATAAAGTTTTGACCTTCTGCAAGTTGATAAATTACTTCTGTCTCATAAAGATTAACACCTTCATAATAGACATATTTGATGTCAAAACTTCTGTTTTCTAATGAAATAATTTCATTATTGTATGGTTGTCCAACAAAATTTAAGTTTAGAATTTGTAGGCTACCTAGTTTTTGTGTTTTTTCTTTAATTTTGAACTTTATTTCAAAAATCATGTCCTCGTCAAATCTATCGTTTTTCACTAATTTGTAATCCATAAGGATTGTTGTATTGGCAATTGCACCATTAAGATAATTTTCTAAATCTTTTTTTCTAACATCTTCACTGGTTTTTTCAGAAAATATTTCATTAAAATAGGTTTTTGAATTACCTTTAAATGTAAATTGTGTTGTAAAGATTTTTTCTTGGTCATTGATCTGAACCGTAGATAAACTTTTAAATTGATTTTGTAGGTTATTGCTATAAGGAATTGCAATTAGATTCGCTTTTTCGTTAAGATTTTTATCAAAATACACTTGCAATGCACTAGCTTGATATAAAGAAGTAGGTAGTGCTAAAAAAGGCAGGTAACCATCAGTCATTTCTAAAAAATACTGCTGACCTTCAATCTGAACACTGACAATGCAGTGGTTAAATTGCTTCGATGGTAATGGTAATTGTTTAAAACCATTGTCATTGGTCAAAACTAATACCAGATTGGCTTTAATGCCAGCTTTTTCGGCTAAAATTACAAAGAGTGTTGATAAATCTTTGCAGTCGCCGAGTTTTGTGGTAATGGTTTTTGATGGTTTTTGCGGCACGTAACCACTTTGCCTAAAATCAAGAAAACTGTAGGTAATGTTTTGGCCAATATACTTATATATCTCATATGCCTTTTGATAATCGGTTTTGTCATTGAAGCCGTTAGGAAATATTTGCTGGAAGGCCTTTTCTGTTACTTTGTCATATTTCATGCTTTTTTTTACCAAATCTGCATACCAATTGGCTATCTCATTCCAGTTTGTTATGGTACTTATTTGAGCAGTGGTAACCAAATCTGCATAAGCTGGTGCATAGGATTCATATATTGGTAAGTTTTGTGCATTTTCTTTTCGCCATTCTTTGACAATTTTTGAACCTAAGTTCTTTTCTATGGTTGGCAATTGCTCATTAATAAAAGCTGTTTGAAATTTAACGTCATTTGGATAAATAATTTTCAATACTGATTCAATTGTAGCATAATTGCCATTGAACTGGTGCGATAAATTAAAATCTTTATAAAATCTACCATAAGAATTTTCAGAGTAATCATAAGCAATATAAATGACATCTCCAACCGCTAGATTAGTAAAAACTAACATATTACCATTGTCTTCTGCAGGCATTAATGCCCCATTTTGTTTAACAATTTCAGATTTTGTTAAGTTAAGTGAACTAGTATCTAAAGCATATTCTTTTAAATTTTCAATACCACTTTCACTTGTCACCTCATAAACATAATTTACCTTGATTTTTCTTCCGCCTTCAGGATAGATATTGATGATTTGTTCGTCATGCAAAATGGTCACGCCAGCGTCACTTTTCAGGCTGGTGTTCCTACGTTTTTTTATTAGGTCATAAAAATTTTTAGTTTCAACTTCGTCAATTTCATCTTTAATTTTTAAAATCTCATACAATTCTTTTCTTACTTTTGTGTCTGACGAATTATGGGTTAGCACTTTTTTATAATATTTTTCTGCACCAACTTTGTCTTTCATTAAATTTAGCACTTCCGCTTTTCGTTGAAAATTAGAAAAAGAAAAGGGAAAATAGGCAATATTTTCATCAATCAATTTGATGGCTTTGTCATATTCGCTAGCTTTTGCATACTCATTAGCCAAATCAGTCCTTAAATAGTTAATGTTTGGATTATTCAAAATATTGCTTTCTAGTCGCTCTTTAATTTTATCTTTTTTATTAAGTTCTCTGTAACTGCTAATAATACTATTATCAACTTCATAATCATAATATTGGTTATCAAAAGCCAATAATAATTCTAAATATTTGTCTTTGTCATTTTTTAACTGTTTGTACATATTGGCTTCAGCAATGGCCATTTGGCTTGAATTTGAATAGGCCATTTTTACTAAATCATATTTTTCAAACATCAATTCTATATTTGATTCTTTAGCGGCATTCATAAATTCGAGCAAATATTTTGCACCAGGCGAAATAAATGTTTTAGAATAGTCATAATATTTATCAAATTCTGTTTGATTGGCATTTGACATCCAGTCTTGATCAAGTATTTTTACAAAGGTATTCAAAAAATAGGCAGGGTCGTTTTGTTCTATATTTTTCGATATTTCTATAACTTTATTGTCATCTTCTTCCATGCTATAATATCGCATTAGAAGACCTTGAAAGAATGAACTTTTTTGATACTTTTCTTCCAATGGTTCAATAACTTCGTGAGCTAGTTCTTTTTTTGAATTTTCGGCATAAGCATTAAACAATAAATATCGATTCAACAAATTGCTCGGGTCTTTCGCCAACAAATTTTTAAAGTACAATTCATAATCAAGGTCTTTTTGAATAATTATTTGATTGTTTAAACGTTGATAGGGTTTATAGCTGTCATTGAAAACCAAATCATTATCTACTTGACCATTAGATTGAAGAATTGAAGCTGAAAAATAGTTCAATGATTTTGAAGCGTCAAGTTTTACAAGTAATCTATTGGTACCCTTAGCAAGCTCTATTTCATATAAAAAAGCATCTAAATTATTGCTACTGATGTCTTCTTTTAAAATAATTTCTTCATCATTTAGAAAGAATTTAATGGCAGCCGATGCGCCAAATCGCAAGAGATATTTTTTGGTTTCAGGAGCATCAATAAAAGTTTGGGCATACATAATGCCTGAACCATATTCTTTTTCATTATAATAAATGATATAGCCCTCGTCTTTGTGGTTTACTGGATTATACCAGCCAACCATACCATTGCTGTTTGTATTAAAAAACTTATCGTTTTTTGCATAGCTTTCTGGCTCGTATTCAGTATGAATGCCGCTACCATTAAGATTTTCAAAAACGCCGCATCTTTGCCATTTAACAATAGTATTTAATTGATTAAAAAGTTGATTAGATTTATCAAAATTTCTTTTTTTTTGTTCAGCTACAGCTGTTCGGTAAACAACTATTGGTAGCTGGTTAAAACTGGGCGAGTTGATTAAAAAATCACCCTTTAAAAAGGTTAAATCATTGTAATCATCCTCATTGACATCGCCATAAATAAAATTTTCTTTTATTAAGGCTGCAACATAATATTTGGCTTCTGGAAATTTTTCTATTTGCTTTAAAAAACTATCATCAAATAGGACTTTTCCATTTTCTTGGTCAATTAATACATCAATAAGCAGCAGCTCAAGGTTATTGTTTTTAGTTTTTGAAAAGTTTTTATCAAATAATTGTCTGGCCTCAGTTCTTTTATTTTGAAATAATAACTCTAATACCGGTTGGTAGTTTTGTTGGGCATAAAGTGGAAAAATTAAGAAGTAAACAAATAGATATAGCAAGTTTTTCATTTCATTTTTTTAAATAAATTAAACAAATATGGTCTTTTAATAAAGGGTAATTTCATTAATAATTGTTCTGCAGTTGTTTTGGGATATAAGCTAAACTTTGGAGAAAGTATTGCGCTTAAAGAAAAGCTGACTATCGAAATTGCTAATGGATTATCACCAAAAAAATTCTGCAAAATGAAAAATCTACATGGTAAAAATATAATCAAAAAGGCTAGAAGATTTAAACCAAAAACGATTAGATTTTTTTTCATATGTTGATAATTATTGTTTTTTAAAGGTCTCCCGATAGCTATCGGGAGGAATCGCTTAATCTTCATTGGTGTTTACTTCACTTTGCATTTATTTTTTATTTGTGTTCAGTGACCCGAGAGCTTTGCTCGAATTGGCGAAGCATTTGCAATTGCTTACTCAAAACTTTTTGTTAATGGCGATTTCATAAAAGATATCTTAATAAGCGGCTAAGTAATGAAAAGTATAGGTCTGTTCGCCATTGGCTTGGTGCAAAATGTCAGAAAGTAATTCAAAGCTTTCTTCATCTTCGTGTAGAATTAATTCGGCATTGAGCAAGATAATATTTTTATTACCCAAATCTAAATCATTGATAATTTCTTCAAAACTATCCCAATTATTACTAAAATAGTCAGGAAAATCTAAAACATCACTAAATGCTTCAAACATGTCTTCTTTGGTCATACATTTTGAGCCATCAATATAAAGGGCTTGATTTAAGTCTGCTACAAACATTATTCTTTAATTTTTATAAATGAACGATAGTGATCTCCAGTGTAATAGGCACTAAAGTCTGATGTAACCAACCTTTCCGCACCTCTGTTTCGACCTTTTATTTTGGGGTAAATATCCCATTCGTTGTATACAATTCTATCGCCATTTTCATCCTTTTGAGGCAGCAAACGCTCTCGATTTTGAAAGGTCCTCCCGCCAACATAGCCATCTGGCGCTTTGTTGTTTTTTCTTATATAAATTAATACTTCTAAGGCTTTTTGAGGAACGCCTGCCTGAGATGATAGAATTTCTGCTGTTTTTAGTTCAGCAGTTTGCTTTTTTTCAATACTTTTTTGATCAAAAGATCTATTGTCCTGAGTTCCTTCGGCTGATTTCGAATGATTATATTGTATTTCTTGATAATGTGGTTTTTCGGTGACTTTGTTTGAAAATCTACCAATGAAGAAAAAAACAACAGCAATCAGAACAAAATACAAGTATGTCTTTCTCATCTGTATCATATTTACACCCTACCTTTGAGAGAATCAAAAACCCATGCAATGGCTAAAAATCCTACGCCAATAGCGCCAAATCCCCACCCAACTTCATCAGCATATCTAAAAATCCCCAAGCCAATAATCAATAATCCCATAATTATCATGACGAATGTTGCTATGACCAAGACTTTATTTTTGTTTAAACCCATTATAGTAGTATTTTTTAAGTTAAGTGACAAAGATATAATTTTTTTGTTCAAGAGTAACTTCTCGTTTAGTATTTTAATTAAGATTGCTTTTAAAAATTAAAGTTTAACATAAAAGCACAACTTGATTTTTATAAAAAAATAGCTTTTTTTCCCTACTTTTGCAGCAAATTTCTTTCATGAACTATCTTTCAGTAGAAAACCTTTCAAAATCCTTTGGCGAAAGATTGATTTTTAAAAATATTTCTTTTGGTATTAATAAAGACCAAAAAATTGCCTTTATTGCCAAAAATGGAACAGGCAAAACCACCTTAATGAATATTATTATGGGCATTGATTCGCCAGATGAAGGTCAAGTGGTTCAGAGAAAAGAAATCAAAATAGGCTATTTATCTCAAACTTTTCTTTTTGATGAGAATTTAACTTTGGAAGAAGCCATTTTTGCGTCAGACAATCAGTTTTTGAAGGTCATTGAAAATTATGAAAAAGCATTAAAAAATCCCGAGGATTATGATAAACTTCAAAAAGCCATGGATGAGATGGACCAGCACCATGCTTGGGATTTTGAAACACTTTACAAGCAAATTTTAAGCAAGTTGAAGTTGAATGATCTTGATCTTAAAGTAAGTCAGATGTCTGGCGGACAAAAAAAGCGACTCAGCTTGGCACTTTGTTTAATTAACAAGCCCGATTTGTTGATTTTAGACGAGCCAACAAATCACCTTGATTTAGAAATGATTGAATGGCTTGAGAATTATTTTAAAAGTGAAAAATTAACACTCTTCATGGTTACGCATGACCGCTTTTTCTTGGAGCGTGTTTGTAATGAAATTGTTGAATTAGAAAACGGCAAAATTTATAGTTATAAAGGAAATTATGCCTATTATTTAGAAAAAAAGGAAGAACGTCAATTAGCAGAAAATGCATCTATAGATAAGGCTAAAAACCTTTTTGTTAAAGAATTGGATTGGATGAGAAGACAGCCAAAAGCTAGGACAACGAAGTCTAAATCGCGTATTGATGATTTTTATCAAATTAAAGAAAAGGCCCTATCTAGGCGAAAGGAGCATGTGATTGAAATTGAATTTAACATGGAGCGTATGGGTTCAAAAGTAGTGGAACTCCATAAACTCAATTTAAATTTTGACGATAAAATTATTCTTAAAGATTTTACTTATGATTTTCAGCGCGGTGAACGCATTGGCATTATTGGTAAAAATGGTACTGGAAAATCTACTTTTTTAAATGTTTTAACCAAAACTTTAACGCCAGATTCTGGAAAAGTGATACAAGGCGAAACCATCAAAATGGGTTACTATACCCAAAGTGGGATTCAGCCCAAACTGGGTCAAAAAGTTATTGATATCATTAAAGAATTTGGCGAATATATTCCGCTTAAAAAAGGTAAGATTATTTCTGCAAGTCAACTGCTTGAGCGTTTTTTGTTTGATGCAAAAAAGCAATATGATTTTGTAGATAAATTGAGTGGAGGTGAACTTAAGCGTTTGTATTTGTGTACGGTGCTTATTCAAAATCCTAATTTTTTGATATTAGATGAGCCAACAAATGATTTAGATATTGTCACGCTAAATGTTTTGGAAAGTTTTCTATTAGATTATCCCGGCTGTTTGGTTGTTGTTTCGCATGACCGCTATTTTATGGATAAAATTGTTGATCATTTGTTTGTTTTTAGAGGTGATGGCGTGGTAGAAGATTTTCCTGGTAACTATTCAGATTTTAGAACTTATGAAGATAGTCAACCTGCTGAGAAATCAGATTCTAAAGAGAAGAACAATTGGAAAGAAAAACAAGCAGTAGAGAAGAAGTTAAGTTTTGCTGATCAAAAAGAATTTACTAAAATTGAAAGAGAGATCAAAAACAATGAATTTAACAAGGCAGAAATTCTTAAAATATTTGAAAATGCGCAGTTGACTGATGATGCGCTTTTAAAAAAATCTGCAGAATTGGAGAAAATAAACAAAAAACTTGAGGAACTTGAGGAACAATGGTTTGAATTTCAATTGAAAATGGAGTAGGGTTTTTAGTATCAAGATAGTAGTATTAAGTATTAAGGCAGAAATAAACATAAAATAAATAGCAAGCATGCAATATTTAGGAATTCACTTTACAATTTCACCAAAAGAACCGGGCGCAGAAATCCTTCTAGCGCTTTTGGAAGACAAACCTTTTGATAGTTTTGAAGAAACAGAAAATGGTTTGTCGGCCTATATTAAAAATGAAGATTGGCATGACCACTTATTGGCAGATGTTTTTATTCTAAATGATGAGAATTTTGAATGCACTTATGAGGTCGAAGTGATCGAACAAGTGAATTGGAATGAAGCATGGGAAAAAAATTTTAATCCGATTGATGTTGACGGATTGTGTCATGTTCGCGCGCCTTTTCATCCTAAAACTAGCGCTACTTATGATATTATTATAGAGCCAAAAATGAGTTTTGGAACTGGTCATCATGAAACCACGCACATGATGATTCAGCATCTTTTGCTAGATGATTTAACCAATAAATCTGCGCTTGATATGGGTTGTGGCACAGCAATTTTAGCAATTTTAGCAGAAATGCGCGGTGCAAAACCTATTGATGCAATAGATATCGATGAATGGTGTTACGAAAATTCGGTTGAAAACATTAACAGAAATAATTGCGAACATATCAAAGTTTATCAAGGCGACGCCAGTATGCTAAAAGACCAACGCTACGATGTGATTATTGCCAATATTAATCGAAATATTTTGCTGAACGATTTAAAATGGTATAATAATTGTTTGAATGTGAACGGCATTGTCTATTTGAGCGGATTTTATGAAGCAGATGTTGCCATTATTAATGAAACTTGCGAAACAATTGGCTTAAAATTAGAACGTAAATTTGAAAGAAACCAGTGGGTAAGTTTAAAATACCAATCTATTGATTAAAATAATTAGAATGAGTACAATAACCGAAGTTAAAAAGAAAACCAAAATTTCAGAAGACACAGCTTCAAATCATGAAATAATTCTTTATAATGATGATGTGAACACCTTTGATCATGTAATTGAGACCTTGATTCGCGTTTGTGAACATGACAGCATACAAGCGGAGCAATGCGCGATGATTGTTCACTATAAAGGAAAATGTGGCGTAAAGACTGGTTCTTATGACGAACTTAAACCCAAGTGCTTGCAATTATTAGATGCTGGCTTATCGGCAGAAATCAATTAAATCATAAAAATTCAAATTAATTTTTAAAAAAAAGTTGGTTTGAATTTTTTTTACATAAAAAAAATGACTAATTTTGTCATGTTTATATTTGTCATAAAATGAAAGCATTAACCATTTTTCAATACATTAAAGAAAATAGACAAGCCAAATCTTTAAAAATTAAAGATTTAGCTGCGCTATTGGCTGTTGATTCTTCATTAATCAGTCGTTATGAAAATGGTGATAGATTACCAACCAAAGCGCATTTAAATTTACTTGTTTCGCATTTAGATTTAGATTTTAAAACAGCGCAAGTTTTTTGGTTGAAGGCTAAGATTTATGAGCTTTTGTCGCAAGAAGCCTACATAGATGAAGCCATCAATATGGTTCAAGAAGAGTATGGCAATTATGGCGGTTTTGTGCGAGATGAATTATCTTCAGATTTGAAAGCACTCATTAAGTCGCTTGATCAGATGAAGGCCAATTTGAATGCACTAAGGCATCTAGATAGTTTTCGAATTCATGAAGCTTTGCATTTAGAATATACTTTTGAGAGCAATAAAATTGAAGGTAATACGCTAACACTCAATGAAACCGATTTGGTGATTAATGAAGGGTTGACTATTTCAGGAAAATCCATGCGCGAGCATTTAGAGGCTATCAATCATCAAGAAGCGATTGCTTTTATTAAGGATTTAGCCAAACCAAATTATGTTTTGAAAGAAAGAGATTTACTTCAAATTCATCACCTGATTTTGCGCGGAATTTATCCAGAAGAAGCAGGAAAGTATCGCAAAGTGCAGGTCATGATTAAAGGGAGTTCGCATGTCCCACCAGGACCATATTTGGTTGCCAAGCAAATGGAAGATTTGTTTATTTGGTATAACACAAATAGAAACACTAGTCATCCAGTTGTTTTAGCAGCCGAAATGCATGAAAGATTAGTGACGATTCATCCATTTATTGATGGCAATGGCAGAACGTCTAGGCTAATAATGAATCTTATTTTGATGCAACACGGTTTTGTTATTGCTAACTTAAAAGGTGATTATGGTTCTAGAACAGCCTATTATCAAGCCTTAGAAAAATGTCAGACTACAGCCAATAAAGATGATTTTATTCAACTTATTGTAAATACTGAAAAGGATTGTTTAGACCGATATTTATCTATTTTGAAAGCTTGATAGGTTCGCAAGTTTTAGCCCTGATGCAGGCGGTATATGCCTGCATGGAGACTCTTTGTCGTCGCTCACAGCAGTGATAGTACAGACGATAAATATCTGTATCTATGACTTGGTGAAGTCAAAGCCTATTTTTTGTAGTTATGCCAAAGCGACGATAGAAGCTCTTGGCATAACCTATCAAAAAAAGGCTTTGATAAACCAGCTAAAACGGATGGCAGGACATTGCTCCAAATAATACCAATTGGAACAATAAAACAGTCCCAATCTACTCGTCTATTTTTGTTAAAATTAATTCAAAAAATAGTTCCGTAGCGCTGCTATGCAAAGATTTTTTGAATTAATTTTTCCTAAAAATTTACTTCGCATCTTTAGACCATTTTACTATTCCATTTGGGATAAAGAAATTGTTATATTTGTCATTTGAAATGAACGATGAAATACGCCCGATTAACCAAAGAACAATTTGAATCCTTGCATGCTGAATTTGCCACATTTTTGGCTTCTCAATCCATTGATAAAAAAGAATGGGATAATATTAAAGCTGAAAAGCCTCAAGTTGCTGAAGAAACACTTGACATTTATTCAGATGTCATTTGGGATGGTGTGCTTAATCAAGCCAAATATTTAGATCATTTTTCTAAAAGCCATATTTTTTTGTTTGAGTGTCTGCCAGATGCGATTCAATCCATCGTTATAAGTGTTCATGATGAAGCCATTGATTTGATGACAACCAAGGGTTTAGAGTGGTTGGTTAATCATTTGATGGCGGATGAGGTTGTGATTCAAAAAGGAAAGAAAACTTATGATAAAGCAAGAAATGCAGTTATTTTTGATATCATTCAGCAAGGGGCTATTTTGAGTAAAGGTGAATTTTATAATGATTTGAATCAAGTTTTAAAATCATGACAACAAAGGAGCAAATAGAAAAACTTAGAGAGGAAATAAATGAACATAATCACAATTATTATGTGTTAGACCAACCTTCAATTTCAGATTATGATTTTGATCAACTGTTGGTAAAACTTCAAAGTTTAGAAAAAGACTATCCTGAATTTGATGATGACCATTCGCCAACCAAGCGTGTGGGTGGTACAATTACAAAAAATTTCAATACCATTGTTCATGATTATCGGATGTATTCCTTAGATAATTCATACAATGCTGAAGATTTACAAGACTGGGAAAGTAGATTAATTAAACAATTGGGTCGTGCAGAGTTGAGTTATACTTGTGAACTTAAATATGATGGTGCTTCAATCAGTTTGACTTATGAGAATGGTAAATTGTTAAGAGCCATAACCCGTGGCGATGGTATTCAGGGTGATGACGTAACCAACAATATTAAGACCATTAAATCAGTGCCATTAACTTTAAAAGGGAATTATCCAGCGAGATTTGATATTAGAGGTGAAATTATTTTGCCTTTGGAGGGATTTAATAAAATGAATGAAGATCTTTTAGCGCGAGGGGAAACACCTTATAGCAATCCAAGAAATACGGCTTCCGGCAGTTTAAAATTGCAAGACAGTGCAGAAGTTGCTAAACGTCCACTTGATTGCCTATTGTATTTTGTTGTTGGGAAAGACTTACCATTTAAAACCCAATTTGAAGCCTTACAAGCTGCTAGAGATTGGGGGTTTAAAGTGCCGAAGGAATCAAAATTGACAAATAATTTGCAAGAGGTTTTGGACTATATTGCCTATTGGGATGTTAACCGCCACGACTTACCTTATGAAACAGATGGGGTGGTAATTAAAGTAAACGACTTGCAGTTTCAGGAAGAATTAGGTTATACCTCAAAATCACCAAGATGGGCCATTGCTTATAAATTTAAAGCCGAACAGGTATCCACCATATTAGAAAGTATTGATTATCAAGTGGGCAGAACAGGTGCCATTACGCCTGTCGCTAATTTGAAACCCGTTCAATTGGCGGGTACTGTTGTTAAACGAGCGTCACTGCACAATGCCGATCAAATTACTAAATTAGATATAAGAATTGGTGATGAGGTTTATGTTGAAAAAGGCGGAGAAATTATTCCTAAAATAATAGGTGTAGCCAAAAGAGGAAACCAGCTTGAACCAACGGTTTATATCACAAATTGTCCAGAATGTGGCTCAGCGCTCGTGAGAAAAGATGGTGAAGCCCAGCATTATTGTCTTAATGAAAGTGGTTGTAAACCACAGATTGTTGGAAAAATTCAACATTTTATTTCACGAAAAGCCATGAATATTGATGGCTTAGGCGATGAAACTGTGGCTTTACTGCATGAAAATCACCTATTAAATAACTATGCCGATTTATACGATTTGAAGGTAGACCAAATTTTACCGCTTGAGCGAATGGCACAAAAAAGTGCAGAAAATCTGGTGGCAGGTGTAGAAGCTTCTAAACAAGTGCCTTTTGAAAGGGTTTTATTTGCCATTGGCATCAGGTATGTTGGCGAAACGGTTGCCAAAAAATTAGCCAAATATTATAAAAATATTGATGCCTTAATGCTAGCTAATCAAATGGAATTGACCATGGTTGATGAAATAGGGGAGAAGATTGCGGAAAGTGTGGTTGAACATTTTAGTAAATCTGAAAATATTGTATTGATTAATCGCTTAAAAAACTGCGGTTTGCAATTTAAAATAGTAGAAAACGATATCCAAATAAGCGATAAATTAACAGGAAAAACGCTTGTTGTTTCGGGTGTTTTTACAAAATTTTCCCGTGATGAAATAAAAGCCATCATTGAAGCACATGGTGGCAAAAATGGCAGCTCCATTAGTTCAAAAACAGATTATGTGATTGCAGGTGATAATATGGGGCCGGCCAAATTGGAAAAAGCCAATCAGCTAAACATACCTATTTTGAGTGAGGATGATTTTGAAGCCTTAATCAGCTAGTTTTTCCGAATGCTTTTTTCAACATGAGTGGCGTTGTCAATGTGGTTAATACGCCCATAATAACAAGTATTGAGAATACTTCTGTACTAATCAGTTCATTTTTATAGGCAATATTTGCGATGACTAATTCCATGATTCCTCTTGCATTTAATCCAATGCCTAATGTCCAAGAGGTTCGTTGCGAAAGACCAGCAAAAACGCCGCCTAGATAGCCCCCGATGACTTTTGACCCATAAGAAACAACAATAACCGCAATAAGCAGTCCAATATTTTCGATGGATGAAAAATTGAATTCAAGACCTATTCCTGCAAAAAATATAGGAGCTAAAAATCCCATAGCCATATTGCTTGTTGTTTTTTCAATGGTTTTCATATTATCATGACCAATTAAATTATCACTTAAAAGCATTGCTGCAAAAAACGCCCCAACTATAAAATGTAAGCCTAAAGATTCTGTAAATGTTGAAAATATTAAAACAAAGGCAAAGAAAAGGGCGAACAATGGCTCTTTTCCTTTTAAAATGCCAAGCAAGTGGTTTAAGGACAATTCTAAATAATTACCTCTTTTCAGTAATTTTTTAATTAATAAATAAACTAAACTTAAGGCAATAATAAAAATAACAAGTTTTATTAATGACATGCCACCTGCTTTCATAACCGCTTCGAGCGATCGATCAGTATCTTTAATATTTAGTAAAACACCAAGAATACTTAATGCTAAGACGTCATCAAAAATAGCTACAGAAATTATTTTCTGTCCAACATCTGAGTTAATCTTTCCCAAATCCATTAAAATGCGAATACTTACAGGTAGTGCGGTGATGGCCACACAAAGACCTATAAAAACGCAGGTCATCATGTCTTGATCAAAAAAGTAACCAACAGCAATCCCCGAAAAAATAGGCAAGAAAAAAGCCATTATCGATATAACTATATTTTTCCCTTTTAAAGACTTTAATATATCTTCAATATTTATTTCTAAACCGGCGATAATAACTAATAGAAATATTCCTAATTCTGATATAACTCTAATTTCCTCATTTCTATGAATAAAATTGAAAAGACTTGGCCCTAATATAATTCCAGCCAATATCTCACCTATCATGGCTGGTTGCTTAAATCTTTCAAAAATTTCACCAAAAATTCTAGC
The DNA here is from genome assembly GCA_044347145.1 of Flavobacterium sp. Taxonomy (GTDB): domain Bacteria; phylum Bacteroidota; class Bacteroidia; order Flavobacteriales; family Flavobacteriaceae; genus Flavobacterium. Next base: position 106,611 of record JBIIXU010000001.1, on the reverse strand, counting down.
GGAAACTAGTAAAATTAGTAAGTTTGTGAAAAAAGGCAATTCAAAATGTGGTAAATCCATTGGTACTAAATTTATGCGAATATAATATTTTTATACATAAAAAAAAACTTGTCTTTTAATGACAAGTTTTAATTTAAATGTGGTTTTTAAAAAGTTACTTCTTCTCAACCAATTTAGCGCTCAATTCCATTGAAATGGCAGATTTTTCCATTTTGATTTTTCCAGCCATTGTTTCAATAACAACCGTAGCTTCAGCAGTTTCTGCTAATTTGCCGTGGATACCACTTTTTGTAATGATTTTATCACCAACTTTTAAGCCTTCTTCAAAGGCTTTTTCTTTTTTAGCACGTTGTTGTTGTGGTCTAATCATAAAAAAATAAATCACCACAAACATTAATAAAAATGGCCATAAGCCTGCAAATTGTTCCATATTATATTAAAATTAAAAGTTTAAATAGTATAAGGTCAAGACCAAGCTTTGCTTGTTCCTGTTAAGACATTCATCGTCTTAATTGATGCAGACATTTATCATCTGCATTTTAATGTTTAATGTGAAAGCAGCCATGTTATTCACTTTTGCCAGTTGCGGCCCCTTTATCTACTGCTCCAGGAGCTAGTGCTGGTGCAAGCGCAGGCGCTCCTTTTACATTCGCCTTTATGGTAATCATTTGACTACCATCTTTTGTATTGTTTGATATATTGATGTTTTTTGAGTTTTTACCAGGTTTACCAGTACTGTCAAACTCCGCTGTAATTTTTCCTCTTTTTCCTGGTTTAATAGGTGCTTTGTCATAATATGGTGTAGTGCAACCACAAGAAGCTTGAACCTTTAACAAAATTAAATCTGCTTCACCAGTATTGGTAAACCAAAAGTCATAAGATTTTTTTTCACCATCTTTCATTTCACCGAAATCGTGCGTTTCTTTTTCAAAAACCATTACGGGATATTTACCATCCTGCACGGCTGGCAAATTTTGGCGTTCAGGTAAATTTTCTTCCAAATCCATCGGTCTGTTGTCTTCTAAATAATCTAAAGAAACAGATTCAGCATCTGGTTTAATTTTACTTGAAGCATTTTCTTTACAAGAAATAAAAATAACAAAACTTAAAATAAAAAATAAAACTCTCATATTAAATAAAAATTATTTGTTTGATGTGCTAATTAAACCTCTGCCCGTTTTTTGAAATTTGATATTAGTTTCAGGGTTTTTTAATAAAAAATCTAATAAACCATTAATAAAAAGTGAGCTGTTTTTTGTGGAATATTCTTTTGATATTTCCACATATTCATTAATGGTTACCTTAGTTGGTATCGATGAAAAGTAACAAAACTCTGCCAAGGCCATATTGAGCAAAGTGATATCTATGATTGAAATTCTATCAAATTCCCAATTATGTGTTTTGCCTTCATAAAAAGCTTGTAAAGTTTTTTGATTTAAAGCTGTTTTATGCAAAAGTTTTTTTCCAAAGGCCGCATCTTCTTCATCTTTATATAAATCTGAAAATCTAAAAAAAGCAGCTTCTTCTAGTTTATTCAAAGATTTTAAAATTAATGTGTTAATTAATGGATAGTCGTCAGCACAATAAATATTTTGATCTGTCAAAAAGTCAAAAAGCTTTTCAGAGGGTGCAATGATTTGTTCGAATAATTCTTTTAAAAACTTTGTATCTGTTGCTACGGATGAGGTTGAAGAACTGATGTATTTGTCATAAATAGCACTGTCTTTCATATTTTTAAGCAACTCTAATACAGCCATATCATTGTCTTTCCAGACCCTAATATGTCTTTTTTCAAGTTTGTCTTGAAATTTTTTACTGCTTTCTATGAGCGTAATGGCTTGGTTTTCAATAAACTTTTGCGTCAGTTTTTTTTCAAAATCATCTGCTTTGAGGTGACTATTTTTATAAAGGTTTTGAAATTCAATTTCTTTTTTTCTAAGTTCTACAAAAATGGCAAGCATCATGAGATGTAAATCTTCATAAGCCTGTGAGGCATTTTCTAAAAATTTCTCTGCTTTGGTTAAATCTTCAGAACCTGTTTGGCTCATGGCGTATAAGGTTTGAAATACTTTAACTCTAATATGTCTTCTGGTTAACACTGGCTATGAACTTAAAAATTTGGTGCAAAAATAGCATAAAAAAGCTGAATTTAAAGATGATGTTAACAAAATATTTTCAATAACAATGTCAAATTTCAATAACAATGTTAAATTGCAGTTACTAAAGCCAATTATAAGTTCTAAATAACCCAATCTGCTATTTTCTTTTTCTTATAATTTATAAAAAACTACTTGCTTCATCTTTGCCAGCAATGCGCTCTAGTCCATAGACCAGCTATGCAAAGTTTTTTTGAATAATTTCTATGTAAAAATTATATGGCTTTAACAGTTCGCTTTCTCTCGTGGCACATCTTTAGATTATTTATACCGTATAATTGGTATTAATTAAAGCCAACACCATTTGGCAATAAGCCAGTTTCCTTTGCACCTAAATAGCTTCCAGCCTTGTTATAAAAAAGTACTTTACCATTGCTGCCAGTATAATTAACTGCATCAAGTACAAATATCATATTTTGACTCACGCTCATGCCATATAAAATATTTATATTTTGAGCAGTAGCATCTAAAATTTCTTGGCTATTGAAGGTTAAATCATTGACACTTGTTTTAAATATTTTGTTCCCTCTGCTATAATATATATCATTATTAGCCATGGTCATATGATTTGGCTTTGCACCTTCAAAAGTATGCCATAAGGCCACTGTATTATTTGCTAAGTTGACCACATGAATACCGCCATCCGTTTCACCACCAGGTTGCCAAGAAGATTTTCCTGCACATAATACAAACAATTGATTATTAAATACGCCTAGTCCTTTTGGTACGTCACCAACGGTTAACGTTTGGCTAACGGCATTACCATTTGTGATCACAGAAACCTTGTTGTTAAAACTCCAGCCACCTTGATGCGCCACATACAAAATATTATTATGCGCAATAATTTTTTCTGGTCCTTCAACGACTGGAATGGTTGACTCTACAGTATAAGTCAATAAATTGATTACTGCCACATAATCATCATTTGGATTGCTACCCGCGCCCCAATTGGTTACAAAGCCTTTGTTGTTCATAAAGACCATGTATCTTGGATTATTTAATCCTGTGTTAATAGTTGCTATACGTTTAAAAGTGTAACGATTAACAACCTCAATTTTATTTGAACCATTTACCACCAAAAAAGCTTTGTCTTGATGAAAGGCTATACTTTGTAAGGTATTGCCTAAAATGGCACCATTGTTTTCGGATTTAAAAACATCTTGTTTAACTATAAGACCATCATTTGAAATAAAGCTTACTTCGGCATTATCAGTGCCAAAATTGCCTTCATTGCTTATAAAGAAGCCCCTCTCGTAAGCACCTAATGGCAAAATAACCTGGTCATCAGTACACGAAATGATACTAATAAATACTAAAAATAAAAATGTAATTTGTTTAATTGTTCTCATATGAAATAATTTAAAAAATAAAAATCTAAAAATTGATAAAAATTGGTGAGATTCCTCCTTCGTCGGAATGACAACAAGTGCTGAAAAACATAATTTAAAATTTAAAATTTAAAATTAATTGATAATGTCTACCAGGTAAAGGTCTCGATGCCACATTTTGATAAAATTGATTTTCTACATTCATGACTTGAAATTGTAATGAAAGTGGTAATATCCTTTGAAAATCATAGGTCAAAAAAAAGTTAGTAAAAGCATATTCTTTCAAAAAATCAGTATGACTAGCATTTGTAAAAACAGCACCATTAAACATATTTTGAAGCATAAACCGCCAATTTTTATAATTGATTTGCGCTTGCGACGTCAAGCGGTGGCGGGGTATATAAATTAATTGTTTAGCCGTTTCTTGATCAACAGATGAGGTATAGGCATATTGCAATTCAGCTGTAACAAACAAATTTTCAATATTTTTTTTCCACTTCATTTGACCTTCTAAGCCATTAATTTCGACTGCTTGGGTATTGAATGGGCGCCAAAAACCTTGATTATTTGGTAGCCACCTGATCATATCGGTCATTTGATTGTGAAAATAATTGAAAGTTAATTGAATGCTGTTGAAATTAAAATCTTGTGCCACATCAAATTGAAGTGACTGTTCGGGTTTAAGGTTAATGTTGCCACTTCCAGGCCAAAATAGGTCATTAAAGGTAGGTGCTCGAAAGTTTTTTGAATGCATTACTCGCAACGTATAAAATTCTTTTGGTTGCCATTTGGCTTGTAAACTGTACAATAGAGGCGCTTGATAAAGATCTGTTTTTTCAAAGCGAAGACTAATATCATAAGTGATGGCATCAATGATTTGATGTTTGAAAGCTGCCGCAAAAGCAGCAGTATGTCTATTTGCAAATTCAATTTGACTGCCGCTAGCCCATTGATATTGGTATTCAGCCTGGGCATGCCAACCCATTTTTTTATTGATTTGATGGAAGTATTCATGCCGATTTAAAAAGGTTTTAGCACGTCCATCTGAGGTTCTTTCAAAATTGAAATCTTCATAGAAATCAAATTGTTCAGTCAATAGGGCCAATTTACTTTGCCATTTTTTGTTTTTATTGATATTGTAAATCACATCTAATAATTGTCTGCTATCGGTATTTTTATATTTACTTTTTCCCACGCTTGATAAAGTTCCTGAAAAATGTCTGAACCCATCAAAAAGATAGCCGTGATAAATAAGTTTTAAGCGGCTATTCCAGTCAAAACTCGCACTAAAATTTGCGCTGAGGTTTTGAAATTGCCCATTTTCATTTTTATTGGTAAAGCCTATATACGGATAGTCATTTTGCGAATGATTGTATGAAAGAGCAGATTGAAAAGCCCATTTATTTTTCCCTAGCACCCATTGATGATTGGCATGATAGGTGTCAAAACTCCCGCCTAAAACAGATAATTGATGTTGACTCTGTTTATTTTGACTTAGCACTGTATTTAAATGTAAGCTACCCCCAATGGCACTGCTGCCAAAAAGAGAACTGCCACCGCCAGATTTTACAACTATTTCTTGAAAATCTGAGGTATTTAAGAGATTAAAGTCTATTTGACCTACTAGAGGCGAGTTTATGTTGATGCCATTCCAAACTACTGCCGTTTGTGCAGCAGTTGTTCCTCTAAATGATGGCGATGCCACACCGCCCTTGCCATTTTCTCGCATAGACATATTGGCTTGGGTTTGCAAAAGGTTAACCAAACCAATTGGTGTGGCTTTTCTTTGTGCTTCATTAAATACTTTGATATTTTGCTGTGTAGAAAAATCTTTAAGAAGTTTACCAGTTAGCGTAATTTCGGGCAAAGACAAGGTATCGCTTTGGGCGTTAATTGCAACACTCAAGCCAACAATAGCCAATAAACAAACATATACTCTGGTCATTAATTAAAACTTTTATTCCCGAAAGTTTAATATTATTTTTGTCTTGAGGCAGGTCTCCTGGCTTGCATCTTGGTTTTGAACCTTCCCATTTGCTTGCGCAAACAGTGGTATATGAGGGGATAAAACCAAGTATAACCCAAATTTCTCAAACGAAATTTGGGTTTGATAGCATACAGTTGCGGGTACAGCTTCGGCATTTAACCGAATTCCCTTTTAATGTTGGCATGAAAATTTCATACAAACAACCATCAAACTTGGCGCAAATGTAGAACTTTTTTTTAAATTTTATCTAAAGATTATGTTTTTTATAGGTAAACGTCATTTATCTTTGTCATTTTAAACAACATCTCATGAAAGAAGATTACTTTAATCCGTGGCACCACGTGAACAGAACCCCTTTAGACGAAATTGGAATTATTGATGGCATCATCGAAATCCCGAGAGGAACAAAAGCAAAATATGAATTAGACAAAGCTAGTGGGATGCTTAGACTTGATCGTGTGCTTTCATCCAGCATGTATTATCCAGCCAATTATGGCTTTATTCCGCAAACCTATTGTGGAGACAGAGACCCCTTAGATATTTTGGTAATTTCGCAAGTGAAAATTGAAACCATGTGTGTGGTTGAGTCAAAAGTGATAGGCGTGATGCAAATGCTAGATGGGGGAGAGGCTGATGATAAGATTATTGCTGTTTGCGCGGGAGACCCCAGTATCAGGCATATTAATGATATCTCAGAATTGCCACCTCACACCTTAGCTGAATTGCGAAACTTTTTTGAAGATTATAAAAAACTAGAAAATAAAACCGTTGTGATAGACAATTTTTTGGGTAGAGAAGATGCGCTTAGAATTGTAAAGGAAAGTTATGAGTTTTATGATGAGACTTTTCGTTAATCCTATACTTTTTTAATTGCAGGGAGCCTGCATGAGGGATAGTAGCGATAGTACAGACGATAAATGTCTGTATTTAAAACCTTGTGCCTTTTAAAGCAAAAAACAGCTTAAAAAAAACAAGCTTAAGCGAACTGTTCTAGCTGGGGTCTGCTGAAAAACAAACTTTTCTTTATTGGTAAGTGATATTTGTTGTGTTTGTTTTATTAAGTGCAAGAAAAAATAAAAAATCTATTCAAAAACCTTGCATCTCAAAATATGTAAATTATAAAAACTTCTTTTTATTGAAATTAAATGTATGATTAATGTGATTCCTCCTTCGTCGGAATGACAAAGTATAATGTTAAATTATTCTTGTCGACTTATTCAGCAGACTCTAGTTATAATATTTATAACAAACATTATTTTATAGTAGTTCAATTTATGATTTTTGTCATTCCGACGAAGGAGGAATCACATTTCTTAAGTTAAACCTATCATTTAAAAATTCAAATTTTGGATTAAATGTTTGGATTAAATTTATTTTTTTATCTCTTCTCCATCCCTTTAATTCTTTCTCTCTTGCAATTGCTAATTGTATCCAAGAAAATTCTTCATAATATACTAAAAATTGTAAATTATATTTTGAAGCAAATGTTATAATTTTTTTTTCAATATTTTCTTTATGTTCATTTAATCTTCTTGGCAAATTGTTAGTAACACCAATATAAAATGTTGTTCTATAGCGATTTGTTATGATATAAACATAGTAGGTATGGTTACCTCTATAAATTCTATCATAAGTATAATAAAAACTTCAGTTAAAAGCTAAAAAACAAATTTAAAGATTTTAAATTAATTTTATTTGTTAGAATGGTCTATTTTGTTTAGTCAAAAAATTTTGATTTATGTGATTGCTCCGCCGTCTTGCACGTGCTAAAGCCCACTGGCTAAGCAATGACAAAGGTTGTTTAATACCTAATTAGAAAACACTTATGATAACTATGATTTTTGATGTGATTCCTCCTTCGTCGGAATGACAAAGACTGCAGCTTATTTATTGGTCACAAAAATAGTTAAAACTAGGCACTTTTAGTGCATTTGGCTTTTAGCTTCTAAAAAATTTTAAACGCAGATTGCACAGATTATAATGATTACACAGTATTTATATTAAATTCAGAGACAAAAAATAGTTCTCAACCTAACAGACTTTCAGTCTTTTAATCAAGCCTATGGGCTTGAAGCCCATTGTGTTTTATTTTTATCGCTAATAAAACGTAGACTTAAATCACTCAATAAAATCTCTTTCCAGAAAATACTGAATAATCGCATTTTTCATTAATATCGCTTGTTCACCAGCCTTTAGTGCTGGTAAAGGTTCAGTCAGATTATAATGTGGCCAACCGTCAGCATCGGTATAATCAAAAGCGTAGTATCCAAAAGGCTCTAAAAGCTTGCAAATGGCTATATGCATGAGGTTTACTTTGTCATCTTTTTTAAATGTCTCATGTACTTTTCCAAATTCCTGAATACCAATTAAATAGATAATAGCATCCAAATCAAGGGGGTCACCATCTGCAAATTGATTAGACAATTTATTAACAATAGTTTCCCATCTTTTTTTAGTTAAATCATCTCGCATTTTACATTATTTCTGATACACGAAGTGTGTTGACCATTCCTTTTTCTCCTATTGGCATAGCAGCAAGGTTAATCATCATATCGCCCTTTTTTACATAACCTCTATCTTTTGCTATTAGATTCACGTCTTCAATGGTGTCATCAGTTGTAGCAAATTTGTCATAAAATTTGCAATGAACACCCCAAAGCAGACTTAATTGTGTCATAATGGTTCGATTAGAGCTAAATACTAAAATGAAGGCATTTGGTCGCCAAGCAGATATTTGGAAGGCTGTATAGCCACTATTAGTTAATGTACAAATAGCCTTTGCTTTTATTTCGTTGGCCATTAATGCCGCATGATAACATATTTGTTTAGTGATGTATCGACTGGTCCTTACAACAGGCGGCGTTTGTGGCACTTGAATAAGTGGGCTATCCTCCACGGAGTTAATTATTTTTGTCATGGTTTCAATCACTTGCACAGGATAATTACCTACGGAAGTTTCACCAGAAAGCATCACAGCATCTGCACCGTCCATTACTGAGTTGGCAACATCATTAACTTCAGCTCTTGTTGGGGTTAGGCTAGTGATCATCGTTTCCATCATTTGTGTAGCCACAATAACAGGAATTCTTGCCGTTTTTGCACGATGGATCAGTTGTTTTTGAATAAGCGGTACTTCCTCAGCTGGGATTTCCACGCCGAGATCTCCGCGTGCAACCATCAAACCATCGCAGTAAGCGACAATTTTATTGATGTTTTCAACGGCCTCAGGCTTCTCAATTTTAGCTATGATTGGAATTTTGTGGTCTGAATGCTCTTCGATTAATTTTTGTAAATCAATTAAATCTTGGGGTGTTCTAACAAAAGACAAAGCCATCCAATCCACTTTAGCCTTAATGGCAAAAATAGCATCACTAATGTCTTTTTCTGTTAGTGCAGGAAGCGATATTTTCGTATTGGGCAAGTTAACCCCTTTTTTAGATTTTAATGGGCCACCTTGAATAACCTTGGCTTTAACCTCAGTCTTTTTATCAGTTTCTAATATTTCAAAAATCAATTTACCATCATCTACAAGAAGTCTTTCGCCAGGATTTACGTCCATTGGAAAGGTTTTGTATTTCATATAAACTCTTTCTTTGGTGCCTAAAAATGCTTCTTTAGTTGAGAAAATAATTTCATCACCAACATTAACAACAATATCATCTTTCATCACCCCAACCCGAAGTTTAGGTCCTTGAAGATCGGCTAAAATGCCCGTATTAAAGTTATATTCTTGGTTTAATTCTCTAATAATGTCAATTCGATCTTGCACATCTTCATAATCTGCGTGAGAAAAGTTGATGCGAAATACATTGACACCGGCCTCTATCATTGCTTTTATAGTTTCTTTTGTGCTACAAGCGGGACCAAGTGTTGCAACTATTTTTGTTTTTTTATTTAGTTTCATCTGTTAATTTGAAGTTATTAAGCGATTAAATCGTAATAGTGTTTATTTTTTATTTTATCAGTTGGTATAATGTATATTGATCGAATAAAATTTTCTTTTTTTAATTTTTTAGAAATTTCTGCTATTTTGTAATCGATGGACTCACCTTTTAAAATGAGGATAAAATTTGCCTTTCTATCATTTTCAATAAAGTAAGTGTCCGTAATGATTTCATCATCTGCAAATAGCCCAGCAGCTTCACTTTTTTGACTATATTGATGTTTGTTCTCTATCAAAAAGTATGAAATAAATTCATGTTTGTCATTAAAGGAATAATAAAAGCGTGGATTTGCATATTCATTGGAATTTATACATATTCTATATTTTTCCTCTCTCTGAAAAAATATGGATAAAGTTCTATTGAGATGAAAAGCTAGACGAAAATCTTCGATTGAAGTATGCAGGGCTAAAATATGATAATCTAGTTCAAAGTCATCTTCGAAGGATAAGATTATTTTTTTAGCAGACATACAAAATTTAATTATAATAAGGTGTAAAAATAACAAAAATGTAGGTTCACTTTTGAATATTTAACAATAATTAACGTATTGCGTTTTTCTAAAACGTTTGCGTTGATATTTTTATTTTCTTACAATTTTATCTTGAAAAGCATAAAATGCTCTTTTGGCTGCCAATTCTTCAGATTTTTTCTTTGAAGTTGCTCGGCCTTTTGCAACTATTTGACCATTAATGGATAGTTTGGTTGTAAAATGTTTTTGAGTCTCGGAGGTTACTTCGTCTACATTTTCAAATAAAAACCTTTTCTTTTCTTTTTGGCACCATTCTATGATTAAGCTCTTGTAGCTAGTAACTTTGCCTTCTAATCTATTGATATCAACATAAGGCAAAATTAGTTTTTCGTGCAGAAAAAGATGGCATTTTTCATAACCTTTATCCAAATAAATGGCACCTACAAGTGCTTCAAAAACATTGCCATAAATGTTATCGCCAGTTTGGTTTGCATGAATATTTGATTTCACAAAAGGCAATAAATCAAGATCTTTTCCCAATTCATTTAAGTGTTCACGAGATACTATTTTTGAGCGCATTTTTGTCAAATAGCCTTCGTCTGCATGCGGGACTTGGAGGTATAGGTGCTCTGCGATAATTAAATTGAGCATCGCGTCTCCTAAAAATTCTAGTCGTTCATAACTGAATGGATTACCATTTTCATCAAATAAATTTTTGGAGCGGTGCGTAAAAGCAGCCTGATAAAGTAACATATTACCAGGCATGAAATTTAATATTTTTGATAACTTTGATTGAAATTCTAGTACTTCAGGACTTAAAACTTTAGCTTTTTTGTTAAGATACTTGCCTAAAAATTTCATTTAAGAATTATTATATTTTTTTAAATAGAACGCAAGCGTTATGTCCGCCAAAACCGAAAGTATTACTCATTGCGACATTAATTTCTCTTTTTTGAGCAACATTAAGCGTTAAATTTAACTCAGGATCGATATTCTCATCTGCAACTTCATGGTTGATTGTAGGAGGCACAATACCATATTTGATTGCTAAAATTGATGCAATCGCTTCAATCGCACCTGCAGCACCTAGCAAATGGCCAGTCATCGATTTCGTTGAATTGATATTGATTTTTTTGGCATGTTCTCCAAAAACTGCTTTTATCGCTTTAAGTTCGGCCACGTCACCTAATGGTGTTGAAGTGCCATGCGTATTGATATGGTCTATAGCATCAGGACTTAAACCAGCATCTCTAAGCGTATTTTCTATAACAGCAATTACGCCTATCCCTTCAGGATGAGGAGCCGTTAAATGGTAGGCATCAGATGACAAACCACCGCCACCAATTTCACAATATATTTTTGCGCCTCTAGCTACGGCATGCTCATATTCCTCTAAAATAAGTGCTCCCGCACCTTCACCTAAGACAAAACCATCACGCGTGGCATCAAAAGGTCTTGAGGCTGTTTCTGGACTATCATTTCTAGTTGATAGGGCATGCATAGAATTGAAACCGCCCATGCCAGCAATGGTTACAGCAGCTTCAGAGCCTCCTGAAACAATAACATCGCACATACCTAATCTGATATAATTAAAAGCATCTATCAAGGCGTTAGCTGCAGAAGCACAGGCTGAAACTGTTGTGTAATTTGGCCCCATAAATCCATTGCGCATGGAAATGTGTGCAGGCGCAATGTCTGCAATCATTTTTGGGATAAAAAACGGATTAAATCTAGGTGTGCCATCGCCACTAGCATAGTACATGACTTCATCTTGAAAAGTTTGCAAGCCACCAATACCTGCGCCCCAAATAACGCCAACGCGATGTTTGTTCACGTTTTCTGGCGTTATACCAGCATCTTTGATAGCCTCTTCGCTTGCAACAATTGCATATTGCGCGAATTTGTCAAGTCGTTTAACTTCTTTTTTTTCTATATAATCTTCAATATTGAAGTTTTTTATTTCGCAAGCAAACTTGGTTTTGTGTTTTTCAGTATCATAGTAGGTGATTGGCGCTGCACCACTTTTTCCAGATATTAATCCCTCCCAAAATTCAGACAAATTATTGCCAATAGGTGTTAAAGCACCTAAGCCCGTAACTACTACACGTTTTAATGCCATATTTGTTTAAGTTTATTTAGTGAAAGTATTCAGGAAACGAAAATATAAAAAAACCTTGAAACTATAAAAATTTCAAGGTGATTTTTTAAAAAAATAATTATATCAATAATTGTTTTTGATATTTTTTACAAAATAACAATATGATAGTCTTATTTTATTGCTTCTTCAATATAAGTGATTGCTTGACCAACTGTTGCAATATTTTCTGCTTGGTCGTCTGGGATTTGAATATCAAATTCTTTTTCAAACTCCATGATTAATTCTACAGTATCTAATGAATCTGCTCCCAAGTCGTTAGTGAAGCTAGCTTCTAATACAACTTCATTTTCGTCAACTCCTAGTTTGTCAACGATAATAGCCTTTACTCTTGATGAAATGCTTGACATAGTTTTATAAATTTAAGTTTATTCCGAGGGCAAAAATAAAAAACTTTAATTTAATATCCCTCTTTTTTTATTAATAAATTATTTTTTGATCGTAAAAAAAAATAAAATCTTTCGTATTCCTTTGTATTTTCTCGTTTTTTATTTGTTTTTTTGCCATACAATTTTTATCAATTTTATGAAAAAAATAATCATTTTTGCATCTGGCAACGGTTCTAACGCAGAAAACATCGTTTTAAAAATTAAAGAACTTTCTGATTTTTCAGTAGCAGCTATCTTTACAAACAATCCACGTGCCAAAGTTATAGAAAGAGCGCATCAATTAGATATTATTTGTCATGTTTTTACTAAAAATCAATTAAATAGCGGCTTGGTTAGTCAGTTAATAGCTTTCGAAAAGCCTGATTTAATAGTATTAGCTGGTTTTTTATGGAAAGTGCCTGAGTCATTAACAGCAGCCTATCCCAATCAAATTATAAATATACACCCGGCGCTATTGCCAAAATATGGAGGCAAAGGTATGTATGGTCATCATGTGCATGAAGCTGTTTTAGCCAATGGCGAAAAAGAGACAGGTATTACCATTCATTATGTGAATGAACATTACGATGAAGGACAAATTATTTTTCAAAAGTCAGTTGATATTTCTCCTTGTCAAACAGCAGATGAAATCGCTACAAAGGTTCAAGATTTGGAATATGAATATTTTCCGAAAGTGGTATTGGAGTTACTGAACAAGTTATAGATATGTCAGATAAAATCATCATTTACACAGACGGTTCATCACGTGGCAACCCAGGGCCAGGTGGATATGGCGTAGTGATGATGCTTGAAAATACCGATTATAAAAAAGAATTGTCGCAAGGATTTGTTAAAACAACAAATAACCGCATGGAACTTTTGGCAGTTATTGTGGGTTTGGAGCAAATTAATAAGCCAGACCAAAACGTGTTGATTGTTTCTGATTCTAAATATGTTGTAGACGCCATTAATATGAAATGGATTATTGGTTGGCAAAAGAAGAGATTTAAAGATGTAAAAAATCCTGACCTTTGGCAACGCTTTTTAAAGGTGTACCGGCAGCATGAAGTTGAATTTAAATGGATTAAGGGTCATAATAACCACCCGATGAATGAACGCTGCGATTTTTTAGCTGTTCAAGCAGCTATGGGTTCAGATCTTATCATTGATGAAGGTTATCAACTAACTGACGATAAAGGCCTGTTTTAAAGAATATTTCTTTAAAAGCAAATACAAGTTTAAGTTTATTAGACTTGATTGTCTGTCAAAATATCAATTTTGGGTTCTTTAAATTCTTTCTCATTCGCTATGGTTTTTTCTAGAGAAAGTAAGAGTACAGGCAGCAAAATCAAGTTTGAAATCATGGCGCAAATTAGGGTCAATGAGACTAATCCTCCGAGGGCAACTGTGCCACCAAAACTTGATATCATAAAGGTTGAAAAACCAAAAAATAAAACAATTGAAGTATACGACATACTCACCGCAGATTCTCTAATGGCATTGATCACAGATTTTCTAATTCGCCATTGATTGGCTTTGAGTTCTTGTCTATATTTTGCCAAAAAGTGAATGGTATCATCTACTGAAATGCCAAAGGCAATACTAAATACCAAGATGGTTGAAGGTTTTAGCGGTATGTCAAAAAATCCCATTAAACCTGCAGTTATCGCTAAAGGTAATATGTTTGGAATCAATGAAATAACAATCATTTTGAAATTTCTAAACAAGTAACCCATCAATCCAGCAATGATTAAAATGGCAAAACCAAGCGATAAAATTAAATTTTTAACCAAATAATTGGTGCCTTCTTGAAAAACGTACGCTTTGCCCGTAAAGGAAACTTTATATCGCTTGTCTTTAAAAATTTTATCTATGCTTTTTTGTAAACCTTTTTGAACTTCAACCATTTTTTCGGCAGGCACATCTTTCATAAAAGTTGTTAACCTTGCATATTGTCCTGTGGAATCAACATAAGCTTTCAAAAGGTTGTTGTCACCTTTTTTGATGGATGATTTGGCGTAACTTAATATAAAACTTTGTTCTTGCGTTGTTGGTAATTCATAGTATTCTGGATTGCCGTTATAATAGGCTTGTTTAGAATATTTGATGACATTTAATATGGAGATCGGTTTAGACAATTCGGGATATTCTCTAATTTCTTCATCCAATTCATTAAGCAATCTTAAGGTTTTAGATTTCATTACACCTTTCTTTTGACCAGTATCAACCAAAATTTCTAAAGGCATAATGCCATTAAACTCCTCATCAAAATAGTTAATTTCTTTAAAAAAATCTGCTTGCTTTGGCATATCATCAAGCAGGCCACCAGAAATTTTAATCAAGTAGATACCAATAATACTGAAAATCAATAGGACTAACGTGGTGATATAAACAGTTATGCTTTTTTCTTTAACGACAAATTCTAACCATTTTACAAATTTGTTTAAGTAAGTTTTACTAAGATGCTCCAAGTGTTTTTCTTTCGGTAGCGGCATAAAGCTGTAGATTACCGGGATGACCATCAGACACAATAAGAACAGCAAAAGTATATTGATTGAGGCTAAAACACCGAACTCAACGAGCAGCTGACTATTTGTAAAAATAAATGTGGCAAAACCAACAGCCGTAGTCAAATTTGTCATGAGGGTCGCATTGCCAATTTTAGAAACGACGCGCTGAAGTGACTTGGCCTGATTGCCATGACTTTTTATTTCTTGTTGATATTTGTTGATTAAAAATATACAGTTTGGAATACCAATGACGATTAGCAGAGGTGGAATAATTGCTGTTAATACAGAAATTTCATAACCTAATAAACCAAGTATGCCAAAGGACCACATCACCGATATAATCACTATACTCATCGAAATAAAAGTTGCCCTAAAACTTCTGAAGAACAAAAAGAAAATTAGAGAGGTTACACCCAATGAAACCAATATAAAGATATTCATTTCATTGATAATGTTTAAAGAGTTCAATGTACGCACATATGGCATACCTGATACTATAACATCTACTTTTACATTTTTTTCAAAGGATTTAATTTGTGGAATTAAAAATTGCGTGATAAATTTTTCTCTTTTCTCTGTATTAACAATGTCTTTTTTCAGATAAATAGCCGCCCTAAATGATTTCGTTTTTTTATTAAAAATTAATTGCTCATAAAAAGGTAATTCTTGAAAGAATTGCTTTTCTTTTTTTTGAAGATAATTTTGGTCATCAATTTTTGACAGATCCAAGAAATTTTCAAATACAAAGGTCTCGTCTAGTTTGTTTTTTTTAAGAACTTTTAGATTATCTGGTGACATGACGTTCTCAACATTTCCATTTTTAGCAAATGATTGCATGAGTTGATGCCAAGATTTTATAAATTTTGGGTCAAAGAAATTTTGGTCTTTAACAGATAAAATAATCAAGTCACCTTCATCACCAAATTTTTCAAGAAATTTGTCATAAGCGATATTTGATTCATGGTCTTTCGGCAATAAATTGGCTTCTGTAAATGAAAACTGGATATTTTTCCATTGGAAAACAAAAAAAACAGTTGCAGCAAAAATTACTGATAAAATAATAAGCCGATTGCGCAAAATAAGCCGAGCAATGGTTTCCCAAAAACCTATCGAGAATAATTTATTCACTAGAATTTAATAAAGATTGCAAAAATAGTGAAATTTAGTGTGTTTATGACCAATGAAAATTATTTTTTACTAGAGAACTATTCTAAAATTTAATTTCAATGCTAAATTCTCTCCAAAGCTAGGTAAACTATAGGCGCCATGCCGATAAAGAGCAGATATGCCAAACCAATTGTAGATGTTAAAAATTTCAACGCCAGATTCTAAATAACCTTTTTCCATGGTATTAAAATTAAAATCTAAATGGTTGGTTTTATCAGTCATATTGCCAATCGTAAACCTGTTTACAAACCCAAAAATAGGTTGAAATCGTCTATTAATACGGGTTGGTATTTCATAAATTATTTCTGTAAAAATAAAACGGTCTGAAAAAAATTCATTTCGTCGCATGGTTTCAAAAGTATTTTTCCCACTAAAATCAAAACGATTATAAATTTCTGGTCTCGCTCCACTATTTGGAAAAACGGAATAGGTATGAGTTATAGGTGTTTTGCCAAAAATGACACCCGTTTGAAGAAAAAACTTTAATTCATGTTTATTCCAAAACTTCTTTCTGTAGTTGGTTTTAAAATCTATTTTATGAAAATTAAAATCATTTTTTTTGAAACCTGATAATGATTGTGCAAATTGAATGGAAAAATTTGGATAGCCATTTTTATAAACAACTTTTTCTGTTGGCGTTTGCATATATTTACCCCAAGGATTCCATTGCAATGAAATTTCTAATGACGTAATATTATAATTTTCATATAGTTGACCTCTATTTAAAAATCGATAATCAAACAAAGGGTCAATTTCTGCATATGACAAACTAAATTCACTTAAAGTTTTAGGAATTATTTTTGTCGTCATTTGTCCCTTTATTTTTTTTTGCGCATAGAAAGTAGTTAGGTTTAACGGCCTCAGGTTAAGGAAAATGTAACGATCATAGTCCGTATTGAATTTGCTAAAACCAATTTCTCTAATGTCATCTTCATAAGAAACGCTTAACCATGTGTCAGAAAACGAACCAATTCTCATGGCTTTTTCTAAGAAGTATTTCATTTTTTGGTCTCTAAAGCCATAACCAGCATGTGCGGTTATCATAAATTTTTTAGAGAACTTTTGATTGGTTTTAATGCCTAAACCTAATCTCAATCCTTCGTAATTGCTAAAATTTATAATTCGCTTAAGATTAATATCAATTTGTTTAACTGGATAGTAGCCTTCATAAAATCTTCTTACAATATTAACTCTTTTTTCAATACTATTTACTTGCGACAAACTATCGAGAATAGCATAAGTATTTTCATTTCGTGCATCCGTTAAATACTTATTTTCATCCCTTAAAAATTTTTCATCATCATTAATTTCAAAATCAATGGCAATATATTTTTTTTTGTTAGTGACAATATCTTCTTCTTTAAAATTTAAATAATTTGAAAAGGATTCAAAATATAGATAATCTGAAAAATATTGCTTTTCTCTTTCTTTACTCAAATAAACAAGGCTACCAAACAAGGACAAATCTTTGTCTCTTGCACCTTTTTTAATCGTCAAAATCGTTTCTGCTGGCAGCCAAGTATTGTAATTTTCATTGTAAATATTGGTGTATTTCGTTTTGATATTTAGAAAACCATCTTTTTGTATAACCGCCTCCTTGATGTTTAAGTTATCTTTTTCAATCACAAAATAACCATATATTTTTCTGCTGTTATTCCCTTTAAAAGAGATTACATAAACATCTTCTTGTGTTTGAACTTCAAAGCGATATTTTTTCAATCCTATTTTAGATAATGGATGAGCCAATTGGCTGTGCATAAAATAGAAAGTATTGTCATAAACACTCTTACTGTAAAGTTCAAGCGCTAATGTTTCGTATATGGGCTGCTCAAACCCGCCAACTTTATATTTAGTAATGATGCTCCGATGCTTAAAATTTTTTCGTTCGTGATTGGTATTAGCCTCACTTTGATAAAAATGTTTATTTTGATTAAAATTTTTAAATCTATAACTAGATGAATCTACTTTAAATTTACCTTTTTCTTTATTTCTCCAAATGGTATCAAAAAGTTTTGTGATTTTGTCAACGTCAGATGTCAGTAAACTTTGATTATACTCCTGCCATTTAATGCTTTTGCTTTTATTTAGTATGTGGTTTTCTCTTTTTGAAATGATTTGATTCAAAAGGTCAATTTGTTCGCGGGATTTTTGCCCAAACAAAAAAAAATGATATAAAAAAATAAAACAAAAAACCCACCTATTCATGTTTGCAAAAATACATTTTAATTCAAAATCAGATTAAAAAAAAACTTTTTAAAAACAACACATTCCTTATATTTGCAAAATTTTAGATAAATTATGAAGAATTTAGTTGAAGAATTGCGATGGAGAGGCCTTGTTCATGACATGATGCCTGGAACAGAAGAACAACTTTTGAAAGAATCTACTACAACTTATATCGGTTTTGACCCAACTTCAGATTCATTGCATATAGGCAGTTTGGTACCAATAATTTTATTGGTTCATTTGCATAATTTTGGACATAAACCTATTGCCTTGGTTGGCGGAGCAACTGGTATGATTGGTGATCCTTCTGGCAAATCAGACGAAAGAAATCTTTTAGATGAAACGACTTTAAACAAAAATGTTAATGGTATAAAAAAACTATTAGGGAAGTTTTTAGATTTCAATTCGCAAGCTACAAACGCACCAATTTTAGTGAATAACTATGATTGGATGAAAGATTTTTCGTTTATCAATTTTGCCCGTGATGTGGGTAAGCGTATCACTGTTAATTATATGATGGCCAAGGATTCTGTCAAAAAGCGCTTAGCTGGTGATGATGGTGCGGTTGGTATGTCTTTTACAGAATTTACCTATCAATTAATTCAAGGCTATGATTTTTACCACCTTCATAAAACCTACGGTTGCAAATTGCAAATGGGTGGTTCAGACCAATGGGGAAATATAACCACAGGTACAGAGTTGGTTAGAAGAATGAATGTTGATAAAGATGAAGCCAGCAAGGAAGCTTTTGCCTTAACTTGTCCTTTAATCACAAAAGCTGATGGATCAAAATTTGGTAAATCTGAAAGCGGTAATATTTGGTTAACTGCTGATAAAACTTCCGCCTATAAATTTTATCAATTTTGGTTAAACGTGAGTGATGAAGATGCGGAAAAATATATAAAGATTTTTACCTTTTTAGATCAAGCAACTATTAATGAAATAGTTGAACAACATAATGAAGATAAAGGTATGCGTTTACTTCAAAAACGTTTAGCTGATGAAGTTACAAAGTTTGTTCACAGCCAAGAAGACTTAGATAAGGCTATTTTGGCTTCAAATGTTTTATTTGGAAAAGCAGGCGAGCAAGATTTGCAAAAATTGGATAATGACACTTTTTTGGAACTATTTGTTGGCGTGCCGCAAGCAGAATTAAATAAAGATGATTTAAAAGAAGGCATCGACATGGTTTCTTTATTGGTTGAAAAAACAAAATTTTTGCCTTCGAATAGAGAAGCCAGACAGGCTTTAGCAGATAATTCTATTGCCATCAACAAAACTAAAGTTGATGAAAATTATAGACTGTCTGCTTCCAATTTAATTAATGATGAATTTGTTTTATTGCAAAGAGGTAAGAAAAATTATTTTATTGTTAGATTTGCTTAAGTTTGTTTAACAAATTTGAAAACTTGCATTATTTTTGATTGACATTTCTTATTTTTACCAAAATTATTGGAATATCATGCGAATAATTGGTTTGCTTTTTTTGTTTATCTTACTCTATGCTTGTAAATCAGTTAAGCCAATTAAAGATGATTACAAAAACAAACCTACTTTTGAATTAATTGAAGAGGAAAAATACACAAAACTTGTATTAAGTGCAGAGAATACGCCTGAATATCTACCAAAACTTGAAGGAAAAAAAGTTGGCATTTTAACTAATCAAACATCAGTTATTCATCTAAACGATAGCCTGACGCACTTGGTAGATTTTCTTATGGACCAATGTGTGAATTTAACCACTATTTTTGCGCCAGAGCATGGTTTTAGAGGCACTGCAGATGCAGGTGAACTTATCAAAGATGGGAAAGACACCAAAACTGGACTTCCAATTGTTTCCTTATATGGCAGTAATAGAAAGCCTACAGCAGAACAACTTAACAATCTTGACGTTGTTATTTTTGATCTCCAAGATGTAGGCGCTAGGTTTTATACTTATATTTCTTCACTACATTATTTAATGGAAGCTTGTGCGGAACAATGCATACAAGTTATCGTTTTAGATCGTCCCAATCCAAATATACACGTTATTGACGGACCAGTATTGGATATGAAAAATAAAAGTTTTGTTGGCATGCATCCCATACCAATTTTACATGGTATGACCATAGGTGAGTATGCGCAGATGATTAATGGTGAAAAATGGCTAAAAGATGGCTTACATGCCGATTTGAAGGTTATTCCTCTAGCAAATTATCATAGAAATACATCCTATTCTTTGCCAGTGAGACCCTCTCCCAATTTACCAAATGATCAGGCTATAAATTTGTATGCGAGTTTATGTTTATTTGAAGGAACTAATGTTAGTGTTGGCAGGGGGACAGAAAAGCAATTTCAAATTTATGGCTCACCCTTTATTAAAGATAAAGCTTTTTCATTTATACCACAACCAAATTTTGGTGCTAAAGACCCTTTGCATAAGGGTGTGCCTTGCTATGGAGAAAATTTGGAAAACACAGAAAAGCTTAAACAACTTGAAATTAAGTGGTTAATAGATGCGTTTAATAGCACAGAAAATAAAACTGATTTTTTCAATAATTTTTTTATAAAACTGTCTGGAACATCTGAATTGAAAACACAGATTGAACTAGGACTATCTGAGGCCGATATTAGAGCGAGTTGGCAAGATGGCTTAGAAGCATTTAAAGCCATGAGAAAAAAATATTTGATTTATGAATAAAAAAAATGTCTCTCTGGTTTTATCTAGCGGCGGGTCTAGGGGATTAGCGCATATTGGTGCCATCAAAGCTTTGGAAGAAAGAGGTTTTATGATAACTTCTGTGGCAGGGTCATCCATAGGTTCTGTTATTGGTGGTTTATATGCCATGAACCAATTAAACACCTATGTTGACTGGGTTTCCACACTCAATATGAAAAGTGTTTGGGGTTTACTCGATTTTACCTTTAACAAAAATGGCATAATTAAGGGTGATAGAGTATTTGATAAAATGAAAGCTATCATACCTGACGAAAACATTGAAAACATGAAAATTCCTTTTGCAGCGGTGGCAACAGATTTGCTCAATGAAAGAGATGTGGTTTTTAAAACCGGAAGTTTTTATGAGGCGGTACGGGCTTCTATTTCTATTCCTGCCATGTTAACACCTGTAAAATATGAAGACACTTGGTTGGTTGATGGGGGTGTTTTAAATCCCATGCCAATGGATCACGTTAAAAGACTAAAAGGAGACCTTTTGGTTGTGGTTAGTTTACATGGACAAAGTAGCGGGCAAGTGATTAAAACCAGAGAAGAAGAGGAAAGAAGTTATTTTACCAGGATGTTTAAAGCGTTGTCAATGCAACAAAAGACACCAACACAAGATAATATCGGCTATTATGATTTGCTGAATTTTACGTCCTCAGCGATGATTAATAAAATTGTCAAGCTCTAATTAGATATTCATCAACCAAATATTGTTATTGATATACCAAATGATGCATCAGGTATTTTTGAATTTTATAAAGCCAAAGAGCTTATTGCTTTAGGTGAGAAAATAGCCCATGAGCAAATAGATAATTATTTAACTAAAAACTAATTTATGAAAACTAATCGACTGATAATTATAACCTTGTTCTTATTTTTTAGTGTATTGGCTTTTTCGCAAGATGAATCTGGTTTATCTGCAGAATTTCATCGTGAAAGGCGAGAAAAACTCATGCAGCTTATGCCGGATAACAGTTTGGTTTTTATGGTAAGTAATCCACATCAAGTGCGATCTGCTGATACCCATTTTAGATACAAGCAAAATACAGATTTGTATTATCTCACCGGCATTAATGAACAAGATGTGATTCTCATTTTAACAAAAAAAGAAAATCAGACAAAAGAATATCTCTATGTTTCGCCAAAAAATCCAAGAAAAGAAATGTGGGATGGCAAAATGATCGGGGAGGAAGGCGCAAAAATTATTTCAGGCATTACGGATGTTCGTGCAAATTCTAATTTAAATGAGCTGCCATTTATTGATTATACTTTTGACAAAGCCTATGTTTCAGTAGCGCATTTGAATGGTCAAGGTTCAAAGGTCATGAATAACTTCATCACTAAGTTTAAAGAAAAGTATCTTCATTCAAACTCCTCACAATTAGAAAATTGGTTAGAACAACTACGTGGCATAAAAACAGCGGAAGAAGTTGCATTGATAAAAGTAGCCGCTAAAATTTCTGGTGAAGCCCATATTGCTGCGATGAAAGCTATTAAACCAGGCGTTTCTGAACGACAAATTCAAGGAGTACACGAGTTTGTTCATCGTCAAATGGACAGTGAAGATTATGGTTATTTACCAATTGTAGGTGCTGGTAGTAATGGCTGTATTTTGCATTATATAACCAATGATAAAAAAAATCTGCAAGATCGGTTGGTTTTGATGGATGTTGGAGCCGAACATAGAAATTATACCGCTGATATTACACGGACAGTACCAGTGAAAGGCAAGTTTAACACCGAGGAAAAACTGATTTATGAATTGGTTTTAAAAGCTTTAGAAGCAGGTCTCGCTGTGTCCAAGAAAGGTGCAAATTTTAGAGAAATAGACCAAGCCTGTCGCAAGGTGATTAATGAGGGTTTAGTTGAATTAGGACTGGTTGTAGCTGGCGTGAGGCATAATTTTTTTCCACATGGTGTAAGTCACCACATGGGTTTAGATGTGCATGATCGTGGGGAAATGAATACCCTTCAACCTGGCATGGTTATTACCATTGAACCAGGAATTTATATTCCAGAAAATAGTGCAGTTGATAAAAAATGGTGGGGTATTGGTGTTCGTATTGAAGACAATATTTTAATTACTGAAACAGGCCACGAAAACCTGACTGATTTTGTGCCAAAAACAGTCAAAGCCATTGAAAAAATTATGGGTACAAGTGATTTGTTGGATTGGAAAAAATAAAAAAGAGTTTGTCCGAAAAGTCGATGGTTTTGTCATTTCGATCCCGAAAGTTTTCGGGAGAGAAATAACACATATCAGATTACGAGACTTCTCTCCCAAAAACTTGCGGGGTCGCAGTGACAAATTTTACGTTGATTTTTACTTTTTGGACAGCCTCTTTTTATATGGGGTCATTTTTTAAACAGCTTTATTTTCTTTTTTTAAGAATAATGCGCCTAGTGCAGCCAAGATTAAAACAACGATGCTAGACATTACCAAGCCCAATAATGATGCAGATACACTATAAGCATCTCCGCTTTGTTTCTCCGCTGCTTCAAGCGCTAAAATAACTTGATCTTCAGACATGCCCATGGCTCTATAGGTAGATTCAACACCTGCCATGGTTTTCTCCGTTAGAAATTGTGCAGCCTCAGGATTAATCACATTGTAATTGATGATGTTAAATAATGTCAAAATCGCAAAGCCTAACATTCCCATAAAAAAACAATATTTTAAGGTTAGACCATAACTTAAAAAGCCACCGTTTTGCGCCTTATAAGCTTTAGCAGTTAAAAAGAAAAAGAAGAATAGGATCACATATGATGCGGCCATCATTATCCACATGCCGAGATAGTAAACATGAATAATGAATAAGCTTAAAGCAATCATAATTAAGGCATAGAAAACACCATATTTTAGCCAAGGTTGAAGTTTGTTCATAGTTTTAAGTTTTAATATTTAAGAATGGGTAAAGATATTGAATCTTTGCTTAATTCAAATGAGTTATCAGGCATTTTGGCAAATTCTAAAAATTTAATTTTAACTAAATGACTGCCAGATTTTAAGGAGTCTGTGGCAAAAATACATTTGATGCCTTGTTCATTATAATGTGGATGATAATAAAAAAAACAATTTTCATATTTAACTATTTGATCAGCAATAGAAAGTTCATACTGCTCTTTTATTAAATTTAATGTTTTTTCTGCTTTCTGCTTTTTATTATTTGATAAAAGCGCATCATATTTATTAGCTGTTTTTTCAATCAAAATATTAATTGAATCAACTTTGTTTTTTTTGCTTGCTTTTTCCAATGTTCTCCTACTTATATATAACTTAGCTAATGCATCGCCTTTTTGCTTTTCTATTTGACTGTATTTTTTGTCATTTTCATAATCGTTGCCAAATAGTGCAAAAGATAAACCTCTGGATTTATAGGGTTTTGCTTTATTTGACTTTTCTAAAATATCGATTACATCTTTATCAATCCTATAAAACACTGATGAAAATTTGTCTTTGATATGATAATGCTCAAGGCTAATTTTTGGCAGATGGGTTTTAACCATTTTTCTTTCTTCATTTGGATATTCTTGAAGTTTTGTCAATCTTAAATCATCATATTTTCCATCTTCTAAAATCAGACCACCTTTTCTCAGTGTTTTTTCATCAGGCATAAAGGGATTGAAAGTATTTTCAAAAAATGCATTGCCACTAATGATGAAAAAAATATAAGGAATCGATAAATAAAACAACTTTTTAGTGTAAGAATTATCAATAAAATTAAAAAGCAGTGGTCTATAAAAATTCGATAATGTAACAAAACTATAAAACCTGTAGATATATAAATAGATTTTACTAATGGATTGATCTTTAATTCTTTTAAAACCACCGAGCGTAACTAAATCAATGAAAACTAAAAACCCTAGGCCACTATAAAAAATAGCAAAGAAGCCCACTATCATGTTTAATTCTAAACTATCTAAAAAAGTTTCTAAAACTATTCGAACGAGAATGATTGGAATGGTAAAAAAAACCAGCGAAACAAACAGCGCAAATAGCAAAAAAGTGAAAGCGAATATAACGCTACATATTTTTTCTAACTTCTCAATAAAATCATCGTAGCTGCCAACTTTCTTTTTTAAATAATTAGTAAATACTTCAGAATAATTTAAACCATCATAATCTATTTCTTGGGAAACATATCTTAGACCAATGGCACCAATCCAAAGACCTCTTAATATCACATGAATAATTAAATTGACAAAGAAAATTATCCAACCAGACTTGATAATAAATAAAATCAAAAAAGCCAAGGCATTTAGTTCGCCAGATATATTGTTTTCAATATAAAAAGATAAATCCTTGATAAGAACTCTTGAAGAATAAATACCAAATAAAGCAAACCCAGAAATAAGCAATTCTAATTGCCAAGATTCTTGCTGCAGTTTTTCAAGCCATTCAGTAAATAATGATTTTGATTCGTTTGGTTTTTCTGACATAGAGTAGATTTTGATGGTGCAAGATAATGAAAAATTAGAAATTAGAGGATGGAAATTAGAAATTAGAGGAAGGAAAGTAGAAGGTGAAACTTGAAACTTTTAAACTTTTAAATATCCTCTAATTTCTAACTTCTAATTTCTAATTTCTTTTTATCTTTACACCACCTAAAAACACACAACAAATGGATACATCAATTGTGTCAAATCCCTTACTGGATAAATTGCCAGCGCATTTAAGACAATATATTAAACCACAAAATTATGCCGATTACTCGCCCATTAACCAAGCAGTTTGGCGTTATGTGATGCGAAAAAATGTCTCTTATTTGTCAAAAGTGGCCCATGAATCTTATGGGGAAGGCTTAGACAAAACAGGTATTTCTATAGACCATATTCCAAGCATGTATGGCATGAACAGAATTCTGCAAGAAATAGGTTGGGCAGCTGTTGCCGTTGATGGTTTTATTCCACCAAATGCCTTTATGGAATTTCAGGCTTATAACGTATTGGTTATTGCATCAGATATTAGACAATTAGAACATATAGAATATACGCCAGCACCAGATATTATTCATGAAGGAGCGGGTCACGCCCCAATCATTGCCAATCCAGAATATGCAGAATATTTGCGAAGATTTGGTGAGATTGGTTCAAAAGCGATTTCTTCAAAATTAGATTATGACATGTATGAAGCCATCAGGTTATTGTCCATATTGAAAGAAGCCGAAGGAACACCTCAAGCTGATATTGATGCCGCTGAGCAAGCCGTTCTAGATCTTCAAAATCAAGTAGGGGAGATGTCAGAAATGGCAAAAATTCGCAATCTGCATTGGTGGACCGTTGAATATGGTTTAATAGGTACAATAGAAAACCCGAAGATTTACGGCGCTGGCCTATTGTCATCAATAGGCGAAAGTGAATGGTGTATGACGGATCAAGTAAAAAAAATACCTTACGATATTTCTGCAGCAGATATGGGCTTTGATATAACCAAGCCACAGCCGCAGCTCTATGTGACGCCAGATTTTGCCCATTTGAGCCTTATATTAGAAGAATTTGCCAATACGATGGCTTTGCGAACGGGCGGATTAAGTGGTATTAAAAAATTAATTGCGGCTGAGGCATTAGGGACCATTGAATTATCTACGGGTTTACAGATTTCGGGCGTTTTTTCAAATGTTATTTCAAATGAGGGGAAGCCGGTCTATGTGCAAACAACAGGCGAAACAGCTTTAGCTTATAGAAACAAAGAACTTGTTGGTCATGGTATCAATTATCATGCGCATGGTTTCGGTAGTCCAATCGGTCGATTAAAGGGTATAAACCTCGCCATTGAAGACATGAGTCCACGAGATTTGCGCGCCTATGATGTTTATGAGTCCGAACGCGTGACCTTAGCGTTTGAAGGTGATATTCATGTTTCTGGTGAAATTATTACAGGTACACGCAATTTGCAAGGTGAAATTATGATCATTAAATTAAAAAATTGCACGGTTAAACATGGTGAAACCATATTATTTAAACCAGAATGGGGCATTTATGACATGGCAATTGGCAAGAAAGTCGTGTCTGCCTTTAGTGGGCCAGCAGATGTGAATAGTTTTAATTTGGTTAGCCATATTTCAGCTAACCAAACCATTAAGCATCAAAAAGACGATAAACAATTAGATTTAGAAAAATTATACGAAGGTATTAGAAATATCAGAGAAAATAAACCTACAAAATTTACTTTAAATCAGATTCATCATGACCTGCAATCACATCCGGAAGATTGGTTGGCTCGCCTTGAACTTTTAGAGTTAGCAAAAGCAAAAGAAAGTGATCTAGCACAAGTATTAATGGCGGAACTCAATCAACTAAAAATTTCTAGACCAGAAGTTAAAAAATTGATTGCTGATGGTTTGGAATTATTATAATTTTTCAAAAAATCAAAAAAAATAAAAAATGCTGAGCTGAGTGAAATCATTTTGGTTACCTTTGTCAAATATTTTGTTTTAATGATTGTCTTATTAAAATATTTTTTTAATTTTTTCCTTTTAGTTTATGCAATATGTATTGGTCATTTTGCTTATAATACTGATTTAGTTGTAAATCATGTTTCAAAAAATAAGGAGCAAATTGAAAAATCAATTAGTTCTAAATTTTTAATTAATAATGAACAAATTGAAATTGAAGAGGAAATAGAAGCATTCGATGGTGCTTTTTTTCGAACTGCAAACCATAGAATAAATCAATTTTCTTACTTTTTTACCTTACCAAAAAGTTATTTTGATTTTGCTCCTAACCATAAAGTATCCCTCAATATTTTATATTGTCAATTAAAATTTCATTTGTAAAAATTTTATTGATTTTTAGGCATTTACTTAAAGTGTGCAAGCTCAATTTATTCAATTCAATGTCATCTGCTTAGTGTTTTTATAAATGCTAATTTATATGCCAATCCTTGCGCATTGAAATTGTAAATCTAATTTTTCTTTAGTTTTATCTAGCCATTACTTGATAGCTGACCTATGTCAGGATCAATCGTTATAGAATTTATTATAAATCTCTTGATTTAGCATTAAATTAATGATGAATGAATGGCGCTTATCCGAACTATTTTTTTTTAAAAATTTTACTTAAATGACTGTAGAAAATATATTTGATGAAGAAAAAGTTCTTCACAAATTATCACATTATTTACCTGCGCAAAATCCTCTAAAAGATTTTGTACATCACAATACTTTACATGCATTTCAAAAATATAATTTTTTTGAAGCCATGCAAAAAGCGCATACCATCTTTGATTACAAGACTTATTTGCCTTTACCTGAATTTAGGAGGTTGTTTAAAGAAAATAAGATAAATGAGCTAATTGTTAGAGATGTTTTAGCCAAATACAAAAGACATGCATCGGAAGAATGGTTTTATAACTTAACAGAAAAGACGTTTGCTTTAGAAAACGAGCCAAGAATTGGTAGTTTGCGGAAGCAATGGAAGGGATTTTACCAAATAAATCTAGAAAAATCAGTACAGGTGATGCTGTTAAGGTTGGTCAGTAATTTTCTTGACCAAGGGATTGGTATTTGGGATTTTCCAAAATCTGAAGCCAGTTTTCTTGAGGCGATACGATGGCTTGAAACAAACAGCTATAGTAGCATTTTTAAGACCGATAGAGCTAAAAGATTGCTACATCAAGAAGATCTCAGTATCGAAAATCTTTTAAAAATTGTGGTAGCAAATCCTTTGTATTATGAAGGATATTTGTTTGATCAGCAGTTTACCCATCCTGGTTGGAGTGGCATGGTGTCGGTAATTGAACAAAATCCTACCACTTTATTAGATAACAGAAAAATATCACTAAAAGATTTTATTCTACTAGAATTGTTATTAGAAATAGATACTTTGGATGCTAAATTTGGAGAGATTTGGATGCCACTAGGTTTGAAAGTCACCATTAATCCTAACTATTTATTTGAGACCGTTGAAAAAACCGAGCTTTTTGAAGTTTTAGCCTTATGGCAGAAAAGTTATGAATGGACCTATTATGATCAAGTTTTGGGCGTTTTAGATTTTAGTAATCAACAAGAGAAAACTAAAAAAGAAACCAGTTTTGCAGCCTTGTTTTGTATAGATGATAGAGAATGTTCCATTAGAAGAAACCTTGAACACTCGGCGACAAACGTAAAAACCTTTGGTACAGCGGGTTTTTTTAATGTTGAATTTTTTTACAAACCTTTGAATGGCAAATTTTACACCAAATTGTGTCCAGCACCAGTCACACCAAAATATTTAATAAAAGAAATCGGTGAAGCTAAAAAGCAAACCAAAGATTTGCATTATCATAAATATACACACTCTTTGTTATTGGGTTGGTTAATCGCGCAAACTTTGGGGTTTTATGCAGCTATTCAGTTGTTTATGAGTATTTTCAGACCAAAAATTTCTGCCGCAACGGCTGCCTCTTTTTCGCACACTAATCTTGATGCCTCTTTTTCCATTGAATTTGATGAAAAAGATGGTTTTGAAAATGATTTACAAATTGGCTTTAAGTTAGATGAAATGACTACCAGAGTAGAAGGTTTATTAAGAAGCATTGGACTGATTTCAGATTTTCCTGAAATAATATATATTGTTTCTCATGGTGCAACCAGTGTAAACAATACGCATTATGCCGGCTATGACTGCGGTGCTTGTAGTGGTAGACCAGGCAACATTAATGCGCAAGTGATTTCCTTTATGGCCAATCACCAAAAAGTTCGAGAATTGCTAGGACAGCGAGGTATTTCCATTCCTGCGTCTACTTTATTTATTGCGGCCTTACATGATACGACAAGAGATGAAATCTTGTTTTTTGATAAAAATGTTGATTTACAAGCACATCAAATCCATAAAAAACATTTTGAAAAAGCCTTGCAATTAAATGCCAAGGAAAGATCCAGAAGATTTGATAGTATTGATACAAGCCGACCATTAGACCAAGTCCACAAAAAAGTAAAGGAAAGATCTGTTTCATTGTTTCAACCTAGACCTGAGCTTAATCATGCAACCAATTGTTTATGTATTGTAGGTAATAGAACCTTAACTAAAGATGTTTTTTTAGATAGGCGTTCGTTCTTAAATTCCTATAATTATCAAACTGATCTAGAAGGCAATTATTTATTGGGCATATTAAAGGCAGTTGCACCTGTGTGTGGTGGTATAAACTTGGAATATTATTTTTCAAGAGTTGATAATCAAAAACTTGGTGCAGGGACTAAATTGCCACACAATGTCATAGGCCTTTTGGGCGTGGCAAATGGTATAGAAGGCGATTTGAGAACAGGTTTACCTTTTCAAATGATAGAAGTTCATGACCCCTTAAGGTTAATGGTCGTCGTGGAGCATTTTCCTGAAATCGTATTAAAAACTATTCAAAAAGACACCAACACTTATGAATGGTATAAAAATGATTGGATAGTTTTAGTAGCTATTGATCCAAAAAGCAAAAAGCAATATCTTTTCGAAAATGAGATATTTATAGAAAGAACACCTTTGCATCAAGACGTTTCTCAAGTTGATTCTTTGGAAACTATCTTCGAAAAAAACTCAGAGAATATACCATCATTAATTTTAAATCATTAAACCATGAGCTGGTATTTACAATTTTTTATTTTTTTGCCGCTACTTGCTTTTGCGATGTCATTTTTGATTCCTGAAAAGAATGAAAAATTAATTTCAAAAACAACGAGTGGTTTTGTGTTCATTCAGTTATTATTCACCATCGTGTTTTGTTGCGTTTGGTTATATGAGGGCAGACCCTTATTAAACTTAAAGGAAATTACCATTGTTAAAACAGATCATTATGAGTTTTTTATTGATTTCTTTTTTGACAACATTACGGCGGTTTATCTTTTGGTTGGTAATTTATTGACCTACCTTGTGGTGAAATACAGCAGAAACTATTTGCACAGAGAGAAAGGGTTTAAAAGATTCTTCAACACCATTTTGTTTTTCTATTTGGGATACAATATCACCATTTTATCAGGAAATTTTGAGACTTTATTTTTGGGTTGGGAAATATTAGGCTTGTCGTCATTTTTGCTGATTGCTTTTTATCGCGAACGCTATCTACCTGTAAAAAATGCCGTTAAAGTGTTTTCTATTTATCGAATAGGCGATATAGGTATTATTTTGGCCATGTGGGGAAGTCATCATTTGTTTCATGAAAACATAACTTTTATTCAACTTGAAGAATTTGATCAGTTGTTTTTTCACCTCCAAGAAAATTATTATTTTGCTATTTTCATTTCTTTGTGCTTAGCACTTGCTGCAGCTGTAAAATCTGCACAGATTCCCTTTTCAACTTGGTTGCCAAGAGCTATGGAAGGCCCAACGCCTTCCAGTGCTATTTTTTATGGATCACTTTCCGTACATTTAGGTATTTTTTTATTGCTTAGGACATTTCCTTTTTGGGAAAGTATTTTATTTATGAGAATTGCCATTATTTTAATGGGATTAACAACGGCTATCATGGCAAATTATATGGCAAAAGTGCAATCTTCAGTAAAGAGTCAGATTGCATATAGTTCGGTTTCTCAAATTGGTGTTATTTTTATTGAAATTGGTTTAGGCTTAGAATATTTAGCCTTGTTTCATTTCGTTGGCAATGCTTTTTTGCGCACTTATCAATTGTTAATTTCCCCTTCAATTGTCATTTATAAAATTAGGGAGCAATTTTACAATTTTATACCCAAAACACAGGCTAATAAATATTTTAGCAAAACAAGAAATACTTTGTATGTTTTGGGTTTAAAGGAGTTTAACTTAGAATATTTTCTTCATTTAATTATTTGGCAACCCTTAAAAAAGGGTGCGAGCCTATTCTCTTTTTTAAACTTCAAATGGTTAGCGGTTATTTTTGCGCCTTTATATTTTATGGGAATTTACGTTTATTATCATCAATCATTTTTGCCAAAATATTTGGTTGAAAATATTCCAACCATATTCACATTCATTGGAATGATCATGGTTTTTAAAGCATTTTCGGAAAGAAAAAATCCATTTATTGCTTTGTTTTTGCTCATTATTAATCACTTTTGGATAACATTAGCCATCATTTTTAATGAAAAAATAGAAACGAAAGAATTGGTTTTTTACCTAAATGGTGTTGTGATTGCTGGCGCGATAGGATTTTTGGCCTTGTATCAATTATTGAAAATTGAAAAAGTGTTGAGTTTAAATGCTTACAACGGACACGTCTATGAGCATCCTAAGTTTTCATTTTTATTTCTACTGTCCATATTAGGTGTCGCCGGTTTTCCAATTACTACCACATTTATAGGTGAAGATTTAATCTTTAGTCATATTCACAAAAATCAATTTTTATTAGCTGCTTTTGTTTCTATAAGTTTTGTAGTAACAGGTATAGCCGCCATCAAAATGTATGCTAGAATTTTCTTAGGGCCACATATAAAAAATTATCATGATATAGCTAATAAATCTGGTTAAACATTTTTTTTCATAACAATAACTTTCAATTTTTATTAAAACATCTAAATCATAAATTTATGAACTTAAAAAAAATCCCTGCAGATGGATTTGCAGGACTAAAACAAAACTTTTCTAAAGATGCCATTTCTGGCTTCGTTGTATTTTTATTGGCATTGCCTTTAAGTTTAGGTATTGCCAAAGCATCTGATTTTCCACCTATGATGGGGCTTTTAACAGCAATAATTGGTGGCATGGTTGTGTCAATATTTGCCGGTTCAAGGCTTACTATAAAAGGACCGGCTGCTGGACTTATAGTAATAGTTGCAGGAGCTGTTGCTGAATTTGGCGGTGGCGAAATAGGTTGGAAACTAGCTTTGGGTGCTATATTTGTAGCAAGTTTGCTACAAATATTACTAGGTATATTTAAGATGGGAAAGCTAGCAGATTTTTTTCCGCTTTCTGCCATTCATGGCATGTTGGCTGCCATTGGCATAATTATTATTTTAAAACAATTGCCTGTTCTGTTAGACATCAACCCAACTGAAACTAAAGGACTATCTATTTTTCAATTAATTATGAAAATGCCGTTTTTCTTTATGAATATGGATATAAAAGCTACATTTATTGGCGTAGTTTGCCTAGGAATCATGTTGTTTTGGCAAAAAATTAAAAATAGTAAAATTAAAATGATTCCTGCACCGTTAGTTGTTTTATTATTTGCTATTCCAGCAGAATTGATTATGGATTTTAAACATACGGAACCGCCCTATGCCTTGGTAAAAGTAGGCAATTTAATAGATAATTTGGCCATAAACATTAGTTTTGATGGTTTAAGTCAAACCCCTATTTTTATAAAATATGTAATTATGTTTGCTCTTGTAGGCACCATTGAGTCATTACTTACTGTAAAAGCAGTTGATTTAATAGATCCCTATAAAAGAAAATCAAATACTAATAAAGACCTTATTGCAGTTGGCATTGGAAATGCCATTACATCCATTCTTGGGGCTTTACCTATGATTTCTGAAGTTGCAAGAAGTTCAAGTAATGTAAATAATGGTGCGCAAACACGCTGGGCAAACTTTTTCCATGGATTGTTTATGTTGTTGTTTTTGTTATTTGCAACACCACTCATAGAATTAATTCCGAATGCCGCATTGGCAGCTATGTTAATTGCTGTAGGTATAAAGCTATCTCATCCTAAAGAGTTTAGACATACTTTTGAAATTGGAAAAGAACAGTTAGCCATATTTTTAGTTACAATTATAGTCACTTTATTCGAGGATTTATTACTAGGTATATTAGCAGGTGTTATCTTAAAGATGATTATTCATTGGTATAATGGAGCTCCACTATCATCATTTTTCAAAGTGCCAACAGTAGTTTCTTTTGAAGGAAATAAATACTTAATTGAAATTAATAAAGCTGCAATTTTTTCTAATTATTTAGGAATTAAAAGAAAACTCGAAGAAATTCCATATGGATTTGATGTTACCATAGATTTAAAAAAAACCAAAATCGTTGACCACTCTGTGATGGAAAATTTACATTTATTCCAAGTAAATTACGAAAACAATGGTGGAACTGTAAAAATTATTGGTATTGAAGGACATAAACCGTTCTCTAAGCATGAATTTGCGGGAAGAAAGAAATAATGTCATTAGACATCTATTTTTTGAGGCTTATTAATTAGACATTATAATATAAAGCCAATTACCTATGGTTAGACGCACTTAATGAGTCTAACCATAGTTAAAAATGACAGGAATCTGATTAAAAACTAGATAAAAAACTTTTTCCTTTCCGTGTTTTAGCTCCTAAAAAAATATTAGAAAAACATGGCATCTTCATAAAATTCTACTTCGCCAGTATCTAGATTATGCATACCACCTACAATTCCAATTTGTTTATTATCTATCATTTCTTTGATAATAGGACTTCTTTGAATGATGCTATTTACTGTTCTTTTTACGTTAATAGCGGCAACATTCTCTACAAATAAACTATTGGAAGAATTTCTATTTTCTTGGATAGTTTTTTCTTCATAAATGGCAGGTTGAATTTTCGCTAACAGCTCTGTCAAATTACCCATTTCTACATGGTCGCAAGCCCCTTTTACAGCACCGCATTTGCTATGACCTAGCACGACGATAATTTTAGAACCAGCTACTTTGGTGGCAAATTCCATACTGCCAAGAATATCTGTATTTACAATATTTCCTGCAATACGTGCAGAAAAAACATCTCCTAGGCCTTGATCGAAAATTAATTCTACAGAGGTTCTACTATCTATACAACTTAAAACAATGGCAAAGGGAAATTGCCCATCGCTGGTTACATTCACTTGTTCTAGTAAATCTCTATGTGCTTGAAGATTTTGCACAAATCTTCTATTACCGTCTTTTAAGAGTTGTAACGCAATTTTTGGCGTTATTTGAGCTTGAAGCTCTTTAGTAAGTGTTTTCATGGTATATTAATTATTGATTATTTTTTTAAGTTTGAAAAATTCTATAAATGAACTGGGGTTTTCTACGTTTCCTCTTTCAGAAATAAGATGTACATGTATGTTTTTGTTTTTAGCTTGAATAACAAAATCTTCTAATATTTCTTTAACGTCATGGTCTAAATATTTTGTTTTGGTTACATCTAATTCTAATTTTGAATTTTCTTTAAGTTCGCTTAATTCTTTTCTAATCTTAGCTTTATTTAAAAAAGTAACTTCTTCCGCTAATCTTATTTTTACTATTTCATGTTTATTTTCAATGTCTTGTTTGTGTAAAAACATAGAATTTTGAAAACTTTTGTAAAGAACAACGAAGATTCCTATAGTTAAACCTGTAAAAATACCCCATAACAAATCTTTAAAAACTATAACAAGAATGGTAACAATAAAAGGTAAGTATTGTGTCCACCCCAAATTAAAATATTTTTTAAATAATGCAGGTTTTGCCAATTTATAACCAACTAAAATCAATACCGATGCCAAAACTGCTTTTGGGATATGATTAAGAATCATTGGAATTGATAGTACTGAGATTAACAATAAAAACCCATGTAGAATAGTTGAAAATTTGGATTTTGCATTGGATTGAACATTGGCAGAACTTCTGACAATAACTTGCGTAATAGGCAAACCACCTATCAAACCAGAAAAAATATTTCCAAAACCTTGTGCAAAAAGTTCTCTATTGGTAGGTGTTACATTTTTATCCGGATCTAGCTTATCTGTCGCTTCAACACTTAGCAGGGTTTCTAAACTGGCTACAAGTGCAAGTGTAAAAGCAATTACAATTACATCTGGGTTCAAAATTTGTGAAAAGTCTGGAAAAGTAAGAAAACCAGCATAATCTGATATTTTTTCTGCAACAGGAACTTGAACAAGATGCTCTCCTGCAATGACTAATTCCTGATAATTACTAAAAACGACTTGTAAAATTGTTCCAACAAAAACCGCAACTAATGAACCTTGTAATAACTTAAAGAATGGATGTTTCTTGGCTAGAAGATTGTCCCAAAATAAAATAATTGCAAGACCTAAAAATCCAATAATCATGGAACCAAGCGTAATATTTTCTGTGATATGAAGTATAGCAGAAAAAGTATTTTCACCAGTTTTTTCAATAAAAGAATCTGCTCCTTCTGGTTCACTATCGTAGCCAAATAAATGAGGTATTTGTTTAAGAATAATAATAATTCCTATACCTGAAAGCATCCCATTAATTACACTATTTGGAAAAAAATAACCAATGACCCCCATTTTTATAATACCAAAAATAATTTGAATGACACCAGCTAAAACAACTGCTACTAAAAATGTTTCGAAAGACCCTAAAGTGCCGATTGCTGCTGCAACAATGGCCGCCAAACCTGCAGCAGGACCAGAAACGCCAATTTTTGATTTGCTAATATAACCAACTACGATACCGCCAATAATTCCTGCAATTAAGCCTGAAAGTGGTGGTGCATCACTTGCTAATGCAATACCTAAACACAAAGGTAAAGCTACAAAGAACACTACAATACTCGCAGGGATATCATTTTTTAAATGTTTAAACATTTTATATAAATTTTAATTTGTTAATAATTTGAGTATGTTTTAAAAATATTAAAACACTAAAACACTAAATAATAAACTAAAAAATTAAGAGAACCTCTAAAAACTCGTTTTGTTATGAAAAATAGTGATTTTGAAAAAAGAAAGAGACATTTTTTGAAATTGGACGAAGGTGCAGCCATTGCTACATTTAGGAACAAATTTAAAAAATAACGAATTTATTTTTTAAAAGACTATTTCGTAATAAAAAGGAGTTTCTAGAGGTTTCCTTATACCAATTTTGGAGGTGGAATAAAGATATTACAATGAAAATTACAATTTAATGTTTCATTATAAAATGAACTAAAATTGTATTTAATGCTTGACTGGCATTGATTTAAATCACAAGAAAATGATTTTTCATTAAAACCTTCAAATGTTTTTTTTGTCGATTCCTCTTTTTGTTCTTGACTTTGTTCTTCAGGTAAATTACAATAATTAGAAATCTCATATTTACTTTTTAACAATGAAATAATTGTCGGCGAAATAGAGAACGCAACAAAATAAAAAAGTAATATGTAACTAAATATTTTCATTTTGGCAAATATAAAAAAAATTGCCATTATTTTACAAATAAATAGAAAGTTTTAAGACAAGTTTTAAAATGGTTTTTTAAGGATTCTAAAAACACCCTTATTAAATTACTTTAAAAAAAAACCTAAAGCTCATTACTTTAGGTCTTTTGTTTAAAATAGAATTTTTAATGTCTTAACCTAAGTAGGTTTTCAAAATTTTACTTCTTGAGGTATGTTTTAAACGTCTAATAGCTTTTTCTTTAATTTGACGAACACGTTCGCGTGTTAAATCAAAGGTTTCACCAATTTCTTCCAACGTCATCGGGTGTTGACCACCAAGACCAAAATACAAACGAACAACATCTGCTTCTCTTGGCATCAAGGTTTCAAGTGAACGTTCAATTTCTATACGCAAAGATTCTAAAATCAATTCTCTATCAGGGTTTGGTGATTCACCAGAACGAAGGACATCATATAAATTGGAATCTTCACCTTCAACTAGAGGGGCATCCATGGATAAATGACGACCAGAATTTTTTAAAGATTCTTTCACATCATTTACAGACATGTCTAGTTCTTTAGCGATTTCTTCTGGCGACGGTGGACGCTCATTTTCTTGTTCTAATAAAGCATAAACCTTATTGATTTTATTAATTGAACCGATTTTATTTAAAGGTAAACGAACAATACGTGATTGCTCCGCCAAAGCTTGCAGAATAGATTGTCTAATCCACCAAACGGCATAAGAAATAAATTTGAAACCTCTTGTTTCATCAAATCTACGAGCAGCTTTGATCAAACCTAAATTACCTTCATTAATTAAATCGGGTAAAGTCAACCCTTGATTTTGATATTGTTTGGCAACAGATACCACAAAACGCAAATTGGATTTAGTTAACTTTTCTAAAGCACGTTCGTCGCCAGCACGTATGCGCTGAGCCAATTCAACTTCTTCATCTGCAGTGATTAATTCTACACGACCAATTTCTTGAAGATACTTATCTAAGGACGCAGTTTCTCTGTTGGTAACCTGCTTGGTGATTTTTAATTGTCTCATGTTTTCTAGACGGGTTTTGTTATTCTTATCTTATACGCAACAGTTTCAAAAAAGTTACAAAATTTTTTCAAAATTAAAAAAATAAATTACTAACTCTTTAGGTTGATTAATAAAATAATGATTAATTCTTTTGATAACGCTTTGTGCCTCTTTGTGTTAAATAATTTGAGCAACTTTGTGTTATAGCTATAGGGACATGATTGAGTGAATTTTCAAACATTAATATTTGTTGAGCATAAACGCAAAAAAAGAATTTTTTAAAGATTTAAATGCGATTTGTTAAATTCCAAATAAACAACCTTTTTTGTTTCAAAAAATTCTTCTTCAAAAAATTCGTTAAGGTTATAAGTTTGTGCTTGTGGAAATTCTTTTAATTCTTCAGCAAGGTCACCACCTTTCAAATACAGAATGCCATTTTTCCTCTCATGTAAAGACTGTGCTTTGATTTTACCTTTCACCCAAGACACGAAATCAGGCATATTGGTCACTGCCCGACTAATGATGAAATCAAACTTTTGGTTAACCAACTCGGCTCTTTTTTGTTCTGCTTTTATATTTTTTAAGCCTAAAGCTGCTGTTATTTCTTGCACAACTCTTATTTTTTTTGCAATGACATCTATGGCATAAAATTGTGTTTCCGGAAACATGATCGCCAAAGGAATAGCTGGAAAGCCACCGCCGGTACCGACATCCATAACGTTTGAATTGGGCAAAAATTGATGAACTTTTGCAATGCCTAGCGAATGAAGGATATGACGTTCATAAAGTTCATCTATATCTTTTCTCGAGATAACATTTATTTTGCTGTTCCAATCTTTGTATAAATGTTCAAGGGCTGCAAATTGCTCAATTTGTTGAGGAAAAAGGTTTTTAAAATATTTTAATAAGATGGTCATTGATAAAAAATAACAAAAATAACAAAATTTAGCATAAATTAAACAAAAAAAAATAATAGGCTAATGAAAAATTGTTTAATTTTGGCACTTTAATTTTTTTTAGATGACAACTATACCAAAATTCCCAGCACATGACAGTGCGAAATTTTTCAGAACGTTAAACAAGCGTGTTAATGATTATTTCAAAGAAAATAATATAACAAAAAAAACAGGTAATTGGAAACTTCATCTGAAAACAATCGTGATGTTTACCATTTTTTTGACCCCATATTTTTTTATGATTGCCATGGATATGCCTTGGTGGGCTTATTTGTTGTTGAATATTGTTATTGGGATTGGTATGGCTGGCGTTGGAATGAATGTGATGCATGATGGCAATCACGGCTCATATTCTTCAAAAGGTTGGTTAAATAAGATTATGGGTGGGTCTATTTATATTTTGAGTGGCAATGTTTATAATTGGCAGGTGCAGCACAATGTTTTGCATCATACCTACACGAATATTATGGGGCATGATGAAGATTTAGATGCAGGTCGAATTATTCGCTTTTCTAAAAAAGCACCATGGTATAGTTTTCATCGTTTTCAACATTATTATTCAGTATTTCTATATGGTTTGTTAACTTTCAACTGGGCCATTACTACAGATTTTATGCAAATGCGCCGCTACATTAAAAGAGGTTTGTCTTATGGCAAATTTCCTAATCCGACGTGGAATTGGAGTTTGTTAGCCATAACTAAAGTCATTTATTTTTCCATGTGGATCGTTGTGCCGCTGGTGGTTGGGGTTTCTTGGTGGAAGGTTATTCTTGGATTTTTAGTGATGCATTACACAGCAGGATTAATCTTAAGCATCGTGTTTCAGTTAGCACATGTGGTTGAGGAAACCGTTAATCCAGAAGCTGATGAGGAAGGTATGATGGAAAATACATGGGCAATTCACCAATTATTTACAACAGCAAACTTTGCCCCTAAAAATTGGTTGGTAAACTATTTTACTGGTGGTTTAAATCATCAAATTGAGCATCATATTTTTCCACACATTAGCCATGTGCATTATGGCAAAATTGCAAAAATTGTAAAGGAAACAGCGCAAGAATTTAACTTACCTTATCATGAATTTAAAACAACAAGGCAAGCTATAATTGCGCATTTTAAACATTTAAAGGACTTAGGCAGACAACCTCAAATGGCATAGTTTTTATGTTTTGTATAATGTATATTGAATTATATATAAACTATAACGTGCAATTTATTTAGGTTTCCTTTTGTTTTATTTTTTAGATTTTATACAATTTTTTCAATTTTTTAGATTAAGATTACATGAACCATTTGTTATCAGATAAAATAAACAATCTCCAAGTTTCTCAAACCCTTGCAATGGCTGCTATGGCCAGAGATTTGAAAGCACAAGGCAAAGACATTATTTCCTTAAGTTTAGGTGAACCTGATTTTAATACGCCAGATTTTATTAAAGAAGCCGCCAAAAAAGCTATAGATGAAAATTATAGTACCTATACACCAGTAGATGGGTACTTAGAGCTTAAGCAAGCCATTTGTAAAAAGTTTAAACGAGATAATTATTTAGACTATCAACCCGATAATATTGTGGTATCAACTGGTGCTAAACAGTCCATCTACAATGTAGCACAAGCCATGCTCAATGATGGCGATGAGGTTATTTTACCCGCACCTTATTGGGTCAGCTATTTTGAAATTATTAAACTTTCTGGCGGTGTGCCAATTGAAGTACCAACCACGGTGGATTCTGATTTTAAAATAACCGCAGATCAATTAGAAAAGGTCATCACACCAAAAACAAAAATGATGTGGTTTAGTTCACCCTGTAATCCTAGTGGTTCTGTTTATAGCAAAAATGAACTTCAGGATTTGGTTAATGTGCTAGCAAAGTATCCAAACATTATTGTTTTATCTGATGAGATTTACGAGCATATCAATTTTTCCGACAGCTATTGCAGTATAGCTTCTTTGCCAGGGATGATCGATAGAACTATTACCGTAAATGGGGTAGCCAAAGCATTTGCGATGACAGGTTGGCGCATTGGCTATATTGGTGCACCAGTTTTTATAGCTAAGGCTTGTATTAAATTGCAAGGGCAGGTAACTAGCGGCGCTAATTCGATTGCACAACGTGCAACCATTGCAGCTGTTGAAGCTGACCCAAGTGTGTTGAATTATATGGTTGAAAAATTTCATAGTCGCAGAGACTTGGTTTTAGGATTAATGAAAGACATTCCAGGTTTTGCTTGTAATGTGCCAGAGGGTGCATTTTATGTTTTTCCAGATGTGTCTTTTTATTTTGGAAAAACGATCAAAGGTCAAACCATAAAAGACGCCAATGATTTAGCCATGTATTTATTAGGGGAAGCCAATGTGGCAACCGTTACTGGTGAAGCATTTGGTAATCCAAATTGTATCAGAATATCTTATGCTACAAGTGAGGATAAATTAACAGAAGCTTTCACTAGGATTAAGGAGGCTTTGATTTTTTAATATTACAAACTTTTATATTAAATCACTTCAACTTCCACGTTGGCATTAAACAAATAATGTTTGCCATTTGAAAGGTCAACGCATTCATACCTTTTGACTTTTAATCCAATTTTTTGAAAAATTCTGCCTCTAAATTTAAATTTATCACCATTGTTAATCTCGTGGATATGCGTGTTGTCACCATGTGTTTCATCATATTTTTTTAGGGCATAAGCCAAGTGAACATCGGTATCGCTACTCGCTGTTGGGTTTTTAAAATGGCGTGCTAGCAGTGGTAATAGTTCTTTCGGAAAAACTTCCGGTTTAATATAGGGTAACATTAATTGTTGAAAAGTATACTTCCATTCCTGTCCATGCGATTGAATGCGGTTACCATATTTTTCTATCGCAATCAAATGCGCTAATTCATGAATTAATGTCATTAAAAAGCGGTATTTATTTAAAGAGCCATTGACCGTGATTACGTGCTGGCCATTAACTTTTTTTTTATAATCACCATGCTTGGTTTGCCTTTGATTGACAATCTTTAAATGGACATTATTCGTTTTTATCAATTCAAAACAAGGTGATACAGCTTGCTCAGGCAAAAATTTAAATAAAATGTCCATTGGACAAATGTATAAAAAAAGAACTATTTTGGTTTCAAGTAAACTAAATTATTCCAAAATTTTACTTTGAATTATTGTGTTGTAGTTTTTATTGATAATCAGATTAATTGCGGTTTCGTTAAGTTTTAATTAACTATTTCTTAAGGAATAATTTTATCTTTCATTAAAATATTATACTTTTGGAGATTATTTTAAATTATGATTGCATATATTAAAGGAAAGTTAGTAGAAAAAAATCCAACCGACGTCGTTATTGAGGCTAGTGGTATGGGTTATCAAATTCACATTTCTTTGCATACTTATTCTTTATTGCCAAATGACGATTTTGTTAAGTTATACACTTATCTTCAAATCAAAGAAGATGCGCATACTTTGTTTGGTTTTGCCGAGAAATCAGAAAGAGAATTGTTTAAGTTGTTGATTTCAGTTAGTGGCATTGGTGCAAGTATTGCTAGAACCATGCTATCCTCCATGAATCCTGAGGAGATTATCCAAGGTATTGCGAATGGCGATGTGCAACGCATCCAATCAATTAAAGGTATCGGTGTTAAAACTGCACAGCGCGTAATCATTGATTTAAAAGATAAAGTGTTAAAATTATACCAAATAAAGTCGGAAGATTTGGCATTTTTAAACAATACAAACAAAGAAGAAGCGTTATCTGCTTTGGAGGTTCTAGGTTTTAATAGTAAAAATGCTGAAAAAGTTTTGGCCAATGTGTTAAAAACTCATCCAGACGCCACCATAGAATTATTAATTAAGGAAGCACTTAAAGTTTTATAATTAACCTAAACGATGCAAAGATTTATTAATAGAAAGTTGTTTTTTGTTTTTTTTACGTTGATGTGCAGTACTTTTGTA
The DNA here is from genome assembly GCA_044347145.1 of Flavobacterium sp. Classification (GTDB taxonomy): domain Bacteria; phylum Bacteroidota; class Bacteroidia; order Flavobacteriales; family Flavobacteriaceae; genus Flavobacterium. The sequence goes on along the minus strand of JBIIXU010000001.1, from coordinate 63,662 downwards.
TTGGCGCAAAGCAATGAAGATCCAGAAGTAAACACCAATGCGCAAGGCTATAATATCAACAATATCAGATTGAAAAACCCAAAATCAATTGTTGGGGCATATACCTATGATCCTGTTACCGATAAATATATTTATAATAATAAATTTGGTGAAGTCTACACCACCTATCCCAAAATTTTAACACCTGAGGCTTATTATGAAATCATAAGAAAAGAACAGATAAGAAAATATTTTAAAGATAAAATAAGTGCAATAGAAGGAAAAGGTAAAGATTCTTTAAAAAGAAGAGATTTGATTCCGACCTTATATGTAAGATCCAGCATATTTGAAACCATTTTTGGCGGTAATCAAATCAAAATGACACCTCGAGGTAATGTGGAGCTAGATTTAGGTCTAATGCATACAACACAAGACAATCCTATTTTGTCGCCAAGAAACCGCTCGCAAACAACTTTTGATTTTAACCAAAGGGTTCAGGTAGGTTTAAATGGTACCATTGGAACGCGATTAAATATCAATATGCAATATGATACGCAAGCCACCTTTTCTTTTCAAAATTTGATTAAAGTATCGTATAATCCTAGTGGGCAATTTGGAGATTTATTAAATCAAGGACAGCAAGCAGCTGGTATGGGTCGCGATGCCCTAAGTAAAGGACAGCAAGCCGTTGAGAACCCTTTAGGTACTGCAGCAAATGAAGCCAATAAAAATGCTAATGAGGATACCATTCTTAAAAACATTGAATTTGGAAATATAAATATGCCACTTAATAATACCTTGATCAGAGGAGCGCAAAATCTTTTTGGTGGAAAGGCACAATTTCAATTTGGTAAAACGCATATCACGACAGTTTTTTCTGAACAGCGGTCTCAAAATAGATCAATTACTGCGCAAGGCGGCGGAACACTTCAAGATTTTGAAATTTTTGGGTTAGATTATGACGCCGATAGACACTTTTTCCTATCGCATTATTTTAGAAATAATTATGACAGGGCCTTAAGAGAATATCCCTATATTAATAGTAGGGTTCAAATTACACGTGTTGAAGTTTGGATAACTAACAGACAAAATAATGTGAATCCCGGGCAAAATGGCAATAATCTACGAAATATTTTAGCCTTACAAGATTTAGGTGAAGGACCACCTAGTTTGGGCGTACCCGATTCAGAAGTGGTAGTTATTAATCCAACAACTGGATTTTTTACAGTGCCAGCCAATTCGCCAACCGATAATAAAAACAACTTACTTGACCCTCGTCGAATTGAAACAGGCTCAGGGCTTTTAAATAGTAATGCTAGACAAATTGTAACCGCTTCAAGTGGTTTCAATTTTACACCTGTTAGTGAAGGTACGCATTACTCAAAATTAGAAAATGCAAGAAAGCTTAATCCAAACGAATATAATTTTCATCCACAATTAGGCTATGTGTCGCTTCAGCAACGTTTAACTAATGACGAAGTTTTGGCAGTCGCCTATCAATATACCATTGGTGATCAAGTGTTTCAGGTGGGTGAGTTTGGAAACGATGGTGTGGATAATAGTGTCGTTGACCCAGGAAATAGTGTTCCTGCCACGCAATCTTTGATTTTGAAAAAACTGAAAAGCACCTTAACTTTTGCTAGTCAACCTATATTTGATTTGATGATGAAAAACATTTATCAAATTCCAAGTGGTTTTAATTTGGCTAAAGAAGATTTCAAATTAAACGTTTTGCATTTAGACCCTGCGCCTTTGAATTATTTAAATAGTCAAGGTGGTTTAAATTTACCAGCAGGTGTGGCTGATACGCCATTACTTAACGTGTTTAATGTGGATAAATTGGATAACAACAATGACCCACAAAATGGTGGTGATGGCTTCTTTGATTTTATGCCAGGGCTTACCATTGACGCACAAAATGGCCGCGTAATTTTTACAACCGTTGAACCTTTTGGCAGGCACTTGTTTAATAAGTTAAGCACTGGAGGAGGCGAAGACTATAACGTCCTGGCATCTTATAATGCTAATCAAGCCAAATATGTTTTTTCGCAAATGTACACCAGCACACAAGCAGGCGCTTTGCAAAATGCTGAAAAAAATAAATTTGTTTTGAGAGGTAGATTTAAGGCTGCTGGTGGAGGAGGCATTCCAATTGGAGGTTTTAATTTGCCTCGTGGGTCAGTTATTGTGACCGCAGGTGGTAGACGATTAATTGAAGGCGTTGATTATACCGTAAATTATCAACAAGGTCGGGTTAATATTTTGGATCCATCATTGCAAAATTCAAATACGCCAATTAACATTTCCGTTGAAAACAATGCGGTTTTCGGTCAACAAACCAGAAGATTTTGGGGTGTAGATATTGAACATCGCTTTAATGAGAAATTCAAATTGGGTGCGACTTATTTAAGACTGTCCGAAAGACCATTTACCCAAAAAGCAACTTTCGGTCAAGAATCAGTAAACAATACTATTTTTGGTTTCAATGGGGATTATTCAACCGAAGTGCCTTTTTTGACAAGGTTGGTGAATAAATTACCATACCATGATACAGATGTGGCGTCAAATTTATCATTGCGGGGAGAGGTTGCTTTCCTAAGACCTGATTCCCCAAGTTTGACGGATTTAAACAACGAATCAACGATTTATGTTGAAGATTTTGAAGGTTCTCAATCAACGATTGATATGAGTTCACCTTTTTCATGGAGTTTGTCTTCAACGCCAATTGGTAGCTTACCAACATCTCCATATAACTTTAATGGCAATGCGCCAGAAAACGACTTGACAGGAGGCTTTAAGCGTTCAAAGCTATCATGGTATACCATAGATCCATTGTTTTTTACCAGTCAAAGACCGGGAGATATGACGGACGCGGATTTTTCATTAAATAAAACACGTCGTGTTTTTATTGATGAGTTGTTTCCAGTTACTGATGTTATTCAAGGCGAAACAAGAGTAGTAAATACTTTAGATTTGGCTTATTTCCCTAGAGAAAGGGGGCCTTATAACTTTAATCCAGCTTATGGGGGTTCAAATGCTGTTCCTGATCCGCAAACCAATTTTGGGGGAATTATGCGTGGGATAAACACCACAAATTTTGAGCAGAGTAATGTGGAATACATCCAATTTTGGATGATGGATCCCTATCAAAATAATGAACATCCAACAACAAATACAGGGCGTTTAATTTTTAATCTAGGAGAAATTTCTGAAGATATTTTGAAAGACGGTCGTAAGCAATATGAAAATGGATTGCCAGAAGTGGGTTCAGTTTTGCCAACCATTGAAAATAACTGGGGTAAAGTACCGGCTACGCAATCATTAATTTACGCTTTTGACACCAATGAAGGCAATAGAGCTGTTCAAGATATCGGTTTAGATGGTTTAACAAATGCCGAAGAGGCTGCAAAATTTCCTCCTTTTGCTGGATTACCTGATCCTTCAGCAGATGATTACCAATTTTTTTTAACAGCAAGTGGCAATTTAACCCAACGGTATAAAAATTATAATGGTTTAGAACGTAATACGCCGATTGAAGTAACTGATACCAACCGAGGTAATACAACTTTTCCTGATGTTGAGGATGTGAACAGAGATAATACGATGAACACCATCAACGCTTATTTTGAATATGAAGTGAATGTAGGACCAAGTTTAGGTATTGGTTCACCTTATGTAACAGATGTTAAGGAAACCACAGTAACAACTAATTCAGGAGAAGTTATTCCAACAAGATGGGTTCAAATGAAAATACCTGTTTTTGAATTTACCAGAAAACAAGGCGATATAGAAGATTTCAGATCTATTCGATTTATGCGGATGTTTATGACAGGATTTACAGATGAAATCACTTTGCGATTGGGTACTTTAGAATTAATTCGCGCCGATTGGAGAAGGTTTGAAGGCAACATGCAAACGGAATTAGAAGACCCAACTGGACCAGATAATGACGATACACAGTTAGATGTTTTAGCGGTAAATATTTTAGAAAATCAATCGAGACAACCCATTCCTTATGTTTTACCGCCAGGCGTTGTTCGTGAGCAACTAAATACGCAAAACACTGTTGTTAATCAAAATGAACAATCTTTGTCATTAAGAGTGACTAAAAAGCCAGGAGATGTAGGCGCAGGTGTTGGAGGATTGGAGCCAGGAGATTCTCGTGGTGTTTTTAAAGCTGTTGATGTAGATATGCGTCAGTTCAAAAAAATGAGAATGTTTCTTCATGCAGAAGCTATTGAAGACAACGTAACAGACATAAGACTTAGAGATGATGAGATGTCAGCTTTTATAAGATTTGGTAATGATTTTAGTGATAACTTCTACCAAATTGAGGTGCCTTTAAAAGTTACGGCTTGGGGAGAAACTTCACCAGATCGCATTTGGCCTTTAGAAAATGAAATGGAGGTAAAATTAGAATTGTTAACCAAGTTAAAAATTCTATATAGACAAAATCCACCTACCGACCCTAATCAAATTTTTTATATTAATGAAGTTGACTTAGATCCAAGTGCAGCTAATAAAACGAATGCCAAGTTAAGATTAGGTATAAAAGGAAATCCAAATTTTGGTTTTGTTCGGATGATGATGATGGGTGTTAAAAACAACAGAACAGGCACAATAAATACGCATAGTACTAGGGGTGAAGTCTGGTTTAATGAACTCCGTTTGTCTGAAATGGACAATAAAGGCGGTATGGCTGCTATATTAAATGTAGATTCGAATTTAGCTGATTTTGCAACGATTTCTGCTACTGGTAGAATGAGCACCATCGGATTTGGTGCTCTTGAAGATAAATCAAATGAAAGAAGTCGTGAAGATCTCAGACAATATGATTTTGTTACTAATGTTAGTTTAGGGAAGTTGTTTCCAAAAAAATGGGGCTTAACCATTCCTTTTAATTATGCTTTAGGTGAAAAAGTTATCACCCCAGAGTATGATCCTTATAATCAAGATATTCGTTTGGATCAATTGATAGAAAATACGCCTGATCAAGCACAACGTGATATTATCAGAGATAGAGCTATTGATTATACCATGCGTCAAAGTATTAACTTTATTGGTGTAAGAAAAGACAGAGGTGAACAACAAAAGCAACGGATTTATGACATTGAAAATTTTACTTTTTCTCATTCATATAATAAAGAGGTACGACATAATTTTGAGATTGATGATTATGAAGATAAACAGACGCGGTCTGCTGTCGATTATGCATACACATTTAAGAATAAACCTATTGAGCCTTTTAAAAAGTCTAAAATTAAGGACAAACGTTATTGGAAGTTGTTAAGTGATTTTAATGTAAATTACCTGCCATCCAATATTAATTTTAATACCAATATTATAAGACATTATAATAGACAGCGTTTTAGAGAAGTTGAAAATTTTGGTTTGCCCTTGAGACCTTTGTTTAGAAGAAATTATATGTTTAATTATACTTATGGTTTCAATTTTAACCTAACCAAATCACTCCGAATTAACTATAACGCATCAACCAATAATATTGTTAGAAATTTTATTGATGAAAATAATAATCCTAATAATGAAAATGTAATTTGGGATGATTACTTTAACCCTGGTATTGCAGATAGACATAACCAACAATTAACTGTGAATTATGAATTACCTTTGAACAAATTACCATTTTTAAGTTTCTTAAAGGCAAATTATACGTATACGGGTAACTATCAGTGGCAAAGGGCTTCCACGCAGATGTCAAATTTTGTTGATGAAAATAATCAAAGATGGAATTTGGGAAATAATATTCAGAATTCGGGCTCACATAGAATAAATAGCACATTAACCATGAGCGAATTTTATAAATACGTAGGTTTAACTGGGCCAAAAAAGGCAAAAACACCTGCTAAGCCTGAACCACCTAAAGTACCAAAGCCTGGCGAAAAAATTGAAAATAAAGCACCGAAACCAGCCACATCTGAAGAAAATTTGTTTGTAAAAACAGCTAAAGGCTTATTAATGAGTATAAAAACAGTTCAAGGAACCTATGAGCACAATACAGGTGTTTCGCTTCCTGGCTTTTTAGAAGGTATAGGTTTCTTTGGATCAACTCGACCTAGCTTGCCTTTTACTTTAGGGCTGTATGACGATGTGCGTTTTGAAGCAGCAAGAAAAGGTTGGTTAACTGTTTTTCCAGAGTTTAATATGCCCTATACAGAAGTTGAAACTAGACGGATGAATTTTACAGCAAAGATTGAGCCTATTCCTGATTTAACCATAGATTTAATGGCTGATCAGAATAGACAAGATAACTTTAGCGAGCAATTTGATGTGTCTAATGGTATATATAACTCACGATCACCCTATAATTTTGGTAATTTTACATCATCAACAATTATGATTAATACTGCTTTTGGTCAAAGTGATGAAGTTTTCTCTAAAGCTTTTGAAGACTTTAGATCTAATAGATTAGTTGTTGCCAATCGTTTGGCAGAAAGATTCTATGGCACACCAAACTTCCCAGTAATTACAGATCCAGCTAGTTCCAATATTGGTTATCCTGTTGGATTTGGGCGTAATCAACAAGAAGTTTTAGCGTCTGCATTTATGGCAGCTTACTTAGGCACGGATGCTAGTTCTATCAATACTAGTCCGTTCAGGAATTTGCCTTTACCAAACTGGAATATAAAATATACAGGTTTCATGCGATTGAAATTTATGAAAGATTTGTTCAAACGTTTTTCAATTGAACACGGCTATCGTTCCTCTTATACCATCAATGCACATCGTTCTAATTTAGCTTATAATAACCCGCAAGACCCAACGAATACAGATGTTTCTGGAAATCTATTGCCGCAAACGTTATTAGGTAATATCAATATGGTTGAACAATTTAACCCTTTAATTAGGGTTGATTTTGAATTGAAAAATTCATTCAACATTAGAGCAGAAATGAGAAAAGACCGCGCTTTGTCCTTAAGTTTTGACAATGCGCTATTAACAGAAGTGCAAGGTGTAGAATATACAATAGGTGCGGGTTATCGCATCAAAGATATTATCATCCGATCTAGATTGGCAGATAATCCAGAAGGTTTTTTCAAAAGCGATTTAAATATTATGGCAAACTTCTCATTTAGAGATAATAAAACGATTGTAAGATATTTGGATTTTGATAATAATCAATTGGGGGGTGGGCAAAATTTGTGGTCGTTTAGATTAACAGCTGACTATGCTTTTACAAGGAGTTTAAGCGCAATTTTTACTTATGATCATACTTTTAACCAAGCAGTTATATCAACAGCTTTTCCTGTAACAAATATAAGATCTTTCTTGACCATCAGATATTCGTTAGGAAATTAGATAATTAGTCAATTTGCTAATTATCTAATTAAGTTATACATTTGCAAACGTTAATTAATAATATAATTTATATGAATATTCCACAAAATCTAAAGTACACCAAAGACCATGAATGGGTACTAGTAACAGGCGATCTTGCTACAGTTGGTATCACCGATTTTGCGCAAAAGGAGCTTGGAGATATTGTTTATGTTGAAGTAGATACACTTGACCAAACCTTAGATAAAGATGAAGTTTTTGGCTCAGTTGAGGCTGTGAAAACGGTTTCAGATTTATTTTTACCCCTTGCTGGTGAAATCATCGAATTTAATGATGCCTTAGAAACTAGTCCTGATGCCGTAAATAACGATCCTTATGGTGATGGATGGATGGTAAAAGTAAGAATTGCAGATTTAGACCAAATTAACACTTTACTATCACCTGAAGATTATAGAAAACTTATTGAAGGTTAACTTGTGACAAAAATTGTTTTATTAAAAACAACTATTGTTGTTTATTTAATATCAATTCTCATTGTTAGTTTAGTATCTTTCAATAAATTTTCAGATGTAAAATTATTAAGTCAAGATAAATTCATCCATTTTTTGATGTATTTTGGGTTGGCTTTTTTGTTAAGTATTAGGTACAATACTTTTCAATTCAGAGCAAAGTATGTTTTAATAATTGTATTGTTCAGTTCTATATATGGGATGCTCATGGAAATAGGTCAAGAAGTTTTCACAACTTACCGTACTTTTGATTTGAAAGATATTGCTGCAAATACTTTAGGCTCAGCCTTTGGTACGTTTTTTGCATATTTTTTTAAAAATTTCACAAAAAACTTTTTTTTTAAATAATTTTATTTAATTTAGCAAACGAATTTTATAGATATGGAACCAAAGAAAAATCCAAAAATTGATCCAAACCGAAATGGGTTTGTTTATTTTAGTTTAGGTTTAATGCTGATGGCGTTATTGTCTTATGCAGCTATAGAACTAAAATCTTATGAGCGCAACTTGTCAGCAGATATGTCTAAAGTTGATGACAGTTTCTTAGATGAAGATGTACCTGTAACTTTGCCACCAAATGCACCGCCACCGCCACCACCACCGCCGCCGCCACCAGCGCCAGAGGTTATTAAAGTTGTGGAAGATAACAAAAAGATAGAAGAGAAAATAATTGAATCTACCGAAACAAACCAAGAAGCAGTGGTTGAAAAACCTGTAGTTCAGGCTAAGCAAGTTGAAGTTGTGGAAGAAGAAGAAGAAGTGGATGTTCCATTTGCTATTATTGAAGATATTCCTGTTTACCCTGGTTGTGAAAAGGAGAAAACAAAAGAGACTAAAATGTCTTGTATGAACAAAAAATTTAATGAATACTTTGCAAAAAACTTCAACTATCCTGAGGCTGCAAAAGAGGCAGGTATTCAAGGACGTTCAATAGTAAGCTTTAGAATTGAAAAAGATGGTACGATTAATGTTATTAACGTTCGCGCACCTCACCCATCAATTGAGACAGAAATAAAGAGAGCTTTTACTAAGCTGCCTAAAATGACACCAGGTAAACAAAGAGGTAAAGCAGTGTCTGTACCTTATAGTATGCCCTTCAATCTTAAATTAGATTAATTATCAACTAAATTGACAGAGGCTTCAAAATGAAGCCTCTTTTTTTTATGATTCAAATAATTATTGCCTTTTCGTTATTAGCATTTTCAGTCTTTTTTTTGTTAAAACCTTTTTTCAACAAAAAGAAATCTTGCAAAAAGTCTTGCGACTGTCATTGATTTTGAAATTAGAGGAAGGAAGATAGAAATTAGAGGAAGGAAGATAGAAATTAGAGGAAGGATATTAGAAATTAGAGGAAGGAAATTAGAAATTAGAGGAAGGAAATTAGAAATTAGAGGAAGGAAATTAGAAATTAGAGGAAGGAAGATAGAAATTAGAGGAAGGAAGATAGAAATTAGAGGAAGGATATTAGAAATTAGAGGAAGGAAATTAGAAGTTAGAAAGTGACAGAGATAAGCCTCCTCTAATTTCTAATTTCAAGTTTAAGCCTAAACGCCTTATACCGCGCATAAATTACTAATCACTAATTACTAATCACTAATGACTAATGACTAATGACTATTCACTAATGACTATTCACTGAAGCATCTTATCTACAAAAAATTCTGGTTTCTTTAAAAAAAAATATTATATTTGCATTTCATCAAAACTAGAGCATGAGTTTAGTTTCTCCTAATGAAATAGCAAAAGTCATAAAACTTGATAAACTTGGTTTTATCGGTAATTTTATTGGTTGGTTACTAATCAAAGTTTTAAGAATCACAATTGCCAATAAAACTTATGACAATAATAAACATCAAAAAGAGATCATGCCTTTTTTGGAAGGCGTTTTGAAAGATTTAAACGTTAAATACGAAATTCCAGAAGAAGATTTTAAACGTTTACCAAAAGAAGGACCATTCATTACGGTTTCTAATCATCCACTAGGCGGTGTGGATGGTATTATTTTGCTTAAGATGTTACTTGAAAGAGTGCCCAACTATAAAATTATTGCCAATTTTTTACTGCATCGGGTTGAAAACATGAAGCCTTATATCATGCCGGTTAATCCTTTTGAAGATCATAAAGATGCCAAGTCAAGCTTAAAAGGCGTTAAAGATGCACTGTTGCATATTAGGGAAGGCAATCCCTTAGGTATATTTCCAGCAGGGGAGGTATCTACCACAAAAGAAGGCAATATCATTGTTGATAAACCTTGGGAATTAGGGGCCATTAAACTTATCAAAAAAGCTAAGGTACCAGTGGTGCCTATTTATTTCCATGCAAAGAATAGCCCCTTGTTTTATTTGATGTCTAAAATACACCCAATATTGCGGACTGCCAAAATACCTTCTGAATTGAGGTCTCAAAAACGAAAAGTTGTTAAAGTTAGAATTGGTAAGCCCATTTCTGTAGAGGAATTGAACGAGTATGAAAACCTTGATGATTTTTGCGAATTTATTAGACGTAAAACCTATATGCTTTCTAATGCTTTTGCAAAGGGAAACAAACTACTTATTGGGGCTAATTTTAGACCCCAAAAGTTACCAAAAAAGATAGCTAGTCCTTCTAATCAAGATATGATTATTGAAGAAGTAAATGTATTAAAACAAGGAAATTGCAGTTTGCTTGAAAGTAAAAACTATCAAGTTTTTTTATCAACAGCAGAAAAAATCCCTAACATTTTACACGAGCTGGGGCGCTTGAGAGAAATAACTTTTAGAGCAGTAGGGGAGGGCACTAACCGTTCTTTGGATTTAGATAAATATGACCAGTATTATCATCACATGTTCCTTTGGGATAATGATGCACAAAGAATAGCAGGGGCTTATCGAATGGGTCTTGGCAGTCAGATTTATGCCAAATATGGTGTTGAAGGTTTTTATAATTCTGAACTTTTTAAATTTGAGCCTGAACTAAATACTTTTTTATCGGAAACTATTGAGATGGGGCGTGCTTTTATCATTTCAGAGTATCAGCTTCGACCCATGCCATTGTTTTTATTGTGGAAAGGTATCGTACATACTACCCTGCGATATCCTGAGCATAAGTATTTATTAGGTGGCGTAAGCATTAGTAATCAATTCTCGGATTTTTCCAAAAGCTTGATGATAGAATTCATGAGGTCGCATTATTATGATGCCTATTTAGCACAATATATTCATCCAAAAAATGAATTTAAGGTAAAAGTAAAAGATGCAGATAAAGATTTTGTTTTAAATTCAACCAAGGAAGACGTTAATAAATTTGATAAAATCATTGATGAAGTGGAACCAGGGAATTTAAGATTACCCGTTTTAATTAAAAAATATATCAAACAGAACGCCCGTGTTATTTCCTTTAATGTTGACCCGCTATTTAATAATGCGGTAGACGGGCTGATGTATATTAAAATTTCTGACTTGCCAGAAAGCACTGTAAAACCTGTCTTGGAAGAATATCAGAAGCAATTGGAGAAGAAACAAGGCTAGAATTTTGACTGCAGATCATCAAGTTTATCATATTTTAACTGAGGCAAAAAGAAATGGTAAAAAACTTTTAGCCATTTTGCTAGACCCTGATAAAATTACGGTTAGCGATTTAGAATATTTAAAGAAAAAATTGGCAGAAGCGCCTATTCATTTAGTTTTTATTGGCGGAAGTAGTGGTGAAATGGAAATTACAAGCCATTTAGTAAATGATTTAAAAGCGGCATTAGATTATCCTGTAGTTTTATTTCCAGGCCATCCTTCCCATTTAGTTGGTCATTTTGATGCAGTTTTACTAAATGTATTAATTTCTGGTAATAATCCTGATTATTTAATCAATCATCATGTTACTGCTGTGCCTTTTTTTCAAGCGAATCCTATTGAAATTATCCCTAATGGTTATTTACTAATAGAAGGCGGAACAGAAACAGCTGTTCAAAAGGTAACGCATACGCAACCCTTAGCGATACGGAATAGACAAAAGATTATTGATACAGCGCAAGCGGCACAATTACTGGGTTATAAAACTGTCTATCTCGAAGCTGGAAGTGGTGCAAAAAATCATGTGCCTTTAGAAATCATTTCGGCAATTAGCAAACAATTAAGTATTCCGCTAATAGTTGGTGGTGGTATCAAATCAAAAGAACAGATTAATCAAGTTTTTCAAGCTGGTGCCGACATCGTTGTGATAGGTACAGCATTTGAACATAGTTTAGATTTCTTCAATGATTGAGTTCCTTTTTCAGCAATATAAAGATTACCCAACACATCAAATTATTTTGGAGTTATTGGCTATGCTGGCTGGTGTATTAAGCGTTTGGTTTGCCAAAAAAAATAATATTTGGGTTTATCCTATAGGCTTAATTAGCACCTCTATTTATGTCTATTTGTTGTTTAAATGGTCATTACTAGGCGACATGATTGTTAATTTTTACTATTCAATATTAAGTTTGTTTGGTTGGTTCATGTGGTCTAAAGGAAATTACCAATCGAAAGAAAGACCAATAACTAAGTCTCAGAGGCATGATTTTTATTATTACCTCTTGTTTTTTTTATTTTCTGCGACTTTCATAGTGATTGTTTACATAATATTTAATAAATTTGATACGTGGTATAGTTATATCGATACCTTTACATCTGCTGTTTTCTTTGTAGCTATGTGGGCCATGGCAAAAAGAAAAATAGAGCACTGGTGGTTTTGGATTGTTGGTAATATTGTTTCTATACCCCTCTATTTTTTGAGAGGTTATACAATAACTTCTTTACAGTATTTGATTTTTTTAGTAATAGCTTTTTATGGTTATAAAGAATGGATAAAAATTTACAACATCTCGAAACAAAAATATTAAAAATTGCATTTGTTGGGCCTGAAAGTACCGGTAAAACATCGCTTTCTAAGGCTTTGGCAACTATTTTTGACAGCGTTTGGGTTGAAGAATATGCGCGTGATTATTTACAAAAAAAATGGGATAGTCAGCAAAAAGGTTGTGAACCCTCAGATTTGTTACCCATTGTTCAAGGGCAATTAGCACTTGAAAATGAGAAGGTTGCACAAGCAAACAAATACCTATTTTGTGATACTAATTCGTTTGTAACCTTTGTATATGCTAAAATTTATTTTCAAGAAGCGCCAGATTGGTTAAAGAAATGTGCAAAAAATCATCATTATGATTTTTGTTTTTTGACTGATATTGATGTTCCTTGGGAAAACGATGATTTGAGAGATGCGCCAAACAAAAGAGAAGAACATCTTGAAATTTTTGAGCATTATTTAATCAAATATGGGCAAGCTTATGTAAAAATTTCAGGGTCGCTTGAACAGAGAATTGAGCAAATTAAAAGTTATTTACAAGATTTAGAGCTAGCCTTAAGTATCGGCATCAGCTCATTTGATTATTGTCAATTGCTATCGAAAGGGCTTTCCGTCCAATCAGTCTATCAGCATTTAGAACAATTAAAAAATGGGACCGTTCATGTGAAATTAAATCGAATGGCCACGCATAATGATGGCATTCATTATTTTAATGAAAACCAATGGCAGTATTATGAAAGTATTTTTATTCAGAATATTGAAAACTATCAGATAGCAAAATTTGTCCCTGCATCTGGTGCAGCCACAAGAATGTTTCAATTTTTGCAAGAGTTTTTGAATGATTTTGATTTTCAAAAGGAAACTTTGAACAACTATATCAATAGAAAAAAAGCAAAAAACTTAAACTTGTTTTTTTTAACTTTAAACAAATTTTCGTTTTATGATTTGTTAATGAATGAAATTAGACAAAAAGTTTCTAATTATGATCAATTAGAAAAAAGCCATCGCGCCTATCTGCTGGTTGACTTTCTTATTTCAGAGAATGGATTAAATTTTGCCTCTTTACCAAAGGCTGTTATTCCCTTTCATCAAAAAAACGACAAGTTTTTCACGCCAATAAATGAGCACTTATTTGATTTTAAAAATCTCATTTATCCATCGAAAAATCATCTGGTCCACTTCACTATTTCTGAAAATCATTTACCTTTGTTTGTAAATGAAATAAATAAATTTAACGCCAATTTGGAAAGTGGCATAAATGTTTCGTTAAGTTTTCAAAAAAATTACACAAATACACTTGCTTTTTCAAAGAACTATAAACCTTTTAAAATAACTAATGAATTAGTAATTAGACCATCGGGTCATGGCGCATTGCTCGAAAACCTAAACCAACTAGCAAATGACATCGTTTTTATTCAAAACATAGATAATGTTAGTTTGCATAACAAAAAGTCAAATTTTCAAATTAAACGTGCATTGGCAGGATTTTTACTTGAGATTCAAAGCAATCTATTTAAAATGCAGGAAATGATTGAGCAAACTGTATTTACAGAAGAAATGGCTTGTCAATTGAAAGAATTTTTAATAAACCAATTTAAAACTGATTTTGATGATTTATTTGATGGACTGAAATTAGATTTCAAGAAGGAAATTCTTCATAAATTGTTGTTTAAACCAATTCGCGTGTGTGGAATGGTAAGAAATGAAGGTGAAACTGGAGGTGGACCTTTTTGGGTTATTAATGACAAAGGCTATGTTGAATTGCAAATTGTGGAAGCTTCGCAAATTAACATGAAAGATGAAAAGCAAGCACAGATTTTTAATGAATCCACACACTTTAATCCGGTTGACATGGTGTGTTCAATAAAAAACTATAATGGAACGAAGTATAATTTATTAGATTTTGTAGATAAAAATACGGGCTTTATTGTTGAAAAGCAATCAAATGGCAAAAGCTATTTAGCCTATGAATTACCCGGCCTCTGGAATGGCTCGATGGCCAAGTGGCATACCATTTTTGTTGATGTACCTTTATTTACCTTCAACCCAGTTAAATCAGTCATTGATTTGTTGAAGCCTAATCATCAAGAGCACGCTTTTGAGATATAGGCCCCCTAGCCCCCGAAGGGGGGATTACAAGGCTATTTTATTAATGGCTCTTAAAAAATGCGACTGCCAACTGCGACTGTAAACGGAAAACATTATTTCAACTTCAAAAAAATATCATCTAAACCATTCAATTTGATTTCATAAATGGTTGATAATTGCATACCTAGTTTTCCTTTTGGCATGCCTTTTTTGTGAAGCCATTCGAGGTAATACATGGGTAGTTGATAAATCAGCTTACCGTGATATTTTCCAAAAGGCATTTCAGTTTTCATCATGTCAATTAAAACCGATTTATCCCACATAAGGATGGTCTTTAAAGTATTGGATGGCTTTTTCTAAATCGTCTTGCGTGTCCACCTCTATTGACAAATTATCCGTATAAACCATTTTTATTTTTTTACCATATTCCAAATAGCGAAGGCATTCAATAAGCTCGGCTTTTTCTAATGGTGTTTGTTCGCTTTTAGAAAAGTCAAGTAAGGCTTCTTTTCTAAACGCATAAACGCCAATATGTTTGTAAAAAGGTAAATCTGAAGTTGTATCTCTTTTATAAGGAATAACAGACCTTGAAAAATAGATGGCAAAATCATTTTGATCTACGATAACTTTAACCACATTTGGATTACTTTCTATTCCACTAATTTTTGTCATCAAAGAAGCTAATGAGATTTCTTTTTTGTCATCATTTTTAAAACAATTGATGAGATTATTCATATTTTCTTTACTGACTAAAGGTGTGTCCCCTTGCACATTGATAATCAAATCTGCATCCATCTGTGCAGCAGCTTCGGCAATTCTATCAGACCCTGAAGGATGATTCTTTTTATTGTAAAAGACTTTTCCACCAATGCTTTCAATGGCTGACCCTATTTCTTTATTATCAGTAACCACCCATACTTCATCAAATACACCAGTGTCTTTGGCAGATAAATAGGTTTGAACGATTAATGGATGCTGATTAACCTTTTTCAACATTTTGTTGGGAAGCCTCGTTGATTCAAGGCGAGCAGGAATTAAGCAAATTGTTTTCATGTTGCAAAGATATAAAGGAAAAGGGGTTGAACAAATTTATATAATTTTTTTTACTGCACATGCATTAGGGATGGCAGCGATAGCCTATAAAGCAAAAAACCGCTTTTTTGCATCAGACTAATACCATTTGGAATAGTAAAATAGTCCAAAGATGCGAAGTAAATTTTTAGGAAAAATTAAATCAAAAAATCTTTTGCATAGCAGCACTACTGAAAAATTTTTTGAATGAATTTTAACAAAAATAGTCGAATAGATTGGGCATATTTTACTGTTGCAATTGGTATTATTTGCAAATTGACCAATCCAAATCCAATTTTATTTTATTTATGGTTTTTATTTGCTGATTTTTATTATTTTTACGCATCAATTTTTATTTTTAATGAAACTTACTTTTATTGTCGAATATTTTACCAATTATGGTGAAAATTTAGAAATCGTTTTGAGCAATGACGATACTTTTGAAGTGTTGCCAATGCATTATGAAGCAAATGGCAAATGGCAAATTTCTGTCGATAACCAGTCAAAATTTAACAATTATTATTATCAATTGGCTTCAGGTGGTGTGGCTAAAAAAGAATGGGGCACGCGTATTTTTCCAATTGCAATAAAGGAAAAAAATCTTATAATTTTTGACGAGTGGCATAAGGCCAATTTTCCAGAAAATTATTTGGGAAGTAATTTGTTTAAAAAGCATAGAAAGCTAAACAAAACGAAGCAGATGGCGGTTTTTACGCATCAATTAAGTATTCATGCGCCGCTTTTTGAAGACCATCAAACCCTTTGCGTGATTGGAAATGTGCCAGCTTTAGGTGGTTGGCAATTTGATCAGGCAGTTGTGATGAGCGAACTTGAAAATGGTGTTTTTGAAGTAAACTTAAACATCAAAGACACTTCAAAAAACATTGAATATAAATACGGTGTTTATGATTTGGCCAATAAAAAAGTTATTTTTTTAGAAGGTGGCAGTAATAGAGTTTTAATGGCTAATAAATCGGCAAATCAAGTATATGTAAAACATGATGTCTATTTTAAATATCAAGACTTTCAATTGCCAAAAATCAAAGGTATAGCCGTACCTGTTTTTTCTTTAAATAGTAAAAATGGTCTAGGAATAGGTGAATTTACAGATTTAAAGAACCTCGGTGATTGGGCCGCTGCCATTGGTTTAAATTTAATTCAGGTGTTGCCAATCAACGATACTTTGGCAAATTTAAAATGGACGGATAGTTATCCTTATGCAGCTATTTCTGTTTATGCTTTGAACCCAGTTTATATCAATATTCAAAGCTTGCCGTATGCATTAGACAAAAAGATAGCCAAGCAAATTATTGATGCGCAAAAAGCGATGAATAACAATGACTTTATTGATTTGGAACAAGTCATTGAAACCAAGTTTTCGCTCTTGAGAGCTATTTTTGATTTACATCAAGCAACGCTATTGGCAGATAAAAAATTCTTGAATTTTATTGAGACTAATGAAAGTTGGCTTAAACCTTATGCCGCTTTTTGTGCTTTAAGAGATGAAAACAAAACCGTTGATTTTTCTCAATGGAAGACTTTAAAAAGCTATGACGAGAAGAAAGTCAACGCCTTTTTTGAAGCCAAAAGTAAATATTACAACGCTGTTCATTTTTATGCTTTTATTCAATATCATTTAGATCAGCAGCTGGTTGAAAGTATTGACTACCTCCATTCACTCAATATTAAAGTAAAAGGCGATTTACCGATTGGTATTTATAGACATAGTGTTGAAGCTTGGAAAGAGCCAGAATTGTTTGGCATGGATTTTCAAGCGGGTGCGCCACCAGATGATTTTGCCGTTTTAGGTCAAAATTGGGAGTTTCCTACCTACAATTGGGAACGCATGAAAGCTGATGATTACAAATGGTGGAAAAATCGTTTTAAAGCCTTAGAAAAATATTTTGATGCCATGCGTATTGATCATATTTTGGGCTTTTTCCGCATTTGGCGAATGGATGCCAAACATACACAAGGTATTATGGGATATTTTTACCCAGCTGTTCCTGTAACTAGAGCGGAATTTGACAGCAGAGGTATACCTTTTTATGAGGAAGCTTTTTGTGAACCTTTTATTACCAGAGATATCATTAATGAAGTTTTTGGTTATGATGCTTTAGACGCTTACAATACTTATTTTGATGAATCTTATGGAAAAATAACTTTCAAAGAAGCATATAATTCGCAACGAAAAATTGAGCATGAATTAAACGGTCAAGTAGAAAATCATATCAAAGATAAATTACTTTATTTAGCCTCAAATGTGTTGTTTTTGAAGGAGGAAAGAGATGGCGCAACCGTCTATCATCCAAGATTTAACTTAAAAAACACGCATACCTACCGCTATTTATCTCAACCGATTCAGCACAAAATTGATGCTTTGTATGTTGATTATCTTTTTAAGCGTCAAGAAGTTTTATGGAAGGCATCTGCTATGGAAAAATTGCCTGTGCTTTTACAATCTACAGACATGTTGATTTGTGGGGAAGACCTTGGTTTTGTGCCAAAATGCGTACCTTCAGTGATGGATGAGTTAGCCATTTTATCATTACAAGTACAACGCATGCCAAACACAGATATTGCTTATCATAATCCGTATAATGCGCCGTATTTGAGCGTGGTGACGCCTGCTACGCATGATACGAGCACCATCAGACAATGGTGGGAAGAAGACCATGAGTTTACCAAAAAGTATTACTACAACCAATTAGGTGGGCAAGGCCTTTGTCCGTATAGTATTGAACCACAAATCATGTATGACATTATTAAACAACACATGGATTCACCAGCCATGTTTTCTGTGATTCCGTTGCAAGAGTGGTTGTTTTTGAATCCTGAAACTACGCGAGCCAATAAAGACGATGAACGCATCAATGTGCCGGCTATTTTCCCGCACTATTGGCGTTATCGCATGCAAGTGAAATTGGAAGATTTGTTGAGTAATCAAGCGTTGAATGAAACAATTAGAAGTTTGACGAAATAATTTTTATTAGATTTAAAAAATAGAAACCCAGATTTTTTTGTCTGCAAATTCGGGATAATTGGTAAAATTTTATAGAAACTTTAGATTTTCACTTTTTCCTCTCATCACAAATGAAGTTCACTCAACAGCTATATAAAATAGTTGTTGAGTGAAATAAAGTTTGTTGCGTCATCTGCGTTTAAGCGCTCTTATTCAATTAAAAAGTAAAATTTATACAACTGTGTGAAACTTAATTCTTCAACAATTGGTCATTGAACAATTTTAGAATTCTGCTGTATTCATCAACCCAAGAGTAAGTCTGTTTAAAACCATGTGCTTCAATAGGATAGGTGGCCAATTCCCAATTTTTTTTGCCTAATTCTATAAATCTTTGCGATAGGCGCACCACGTCTTTATATTCCACATTGTCATCCACCATGCCGTGGAGCATAATCAAATGGTCTTGTAAATTTCCTGCAAAATAGATGGGCGAACTTTTTTTATAGGCTTCAGGGTCGGTCTCAGGGAAGTTTAAAATATTGCCTGTGTAGCCATGATTATAATGTGCCCAATCGGTTACAGAGCGCAAAGCCGCACCGCATTTAAACTCACCTGGATGGTTAAGTAAAGCCATCAAAGTGATAAAGCCGCCATATGAACCGCCATAGATGCCTACGCGTTGCGCATCAATGCCCAATTGCTCAACTAAATATTTTTTGCCATCTAAATGGTCTGACAAATCAAAACCACCCATGTGGCGATAAATACCTGTGCGGTGGTTTCTACCATAGCCGTCACTGGCGCGGTAGTCAATGTCTAAAACGGTATAACCCAAATCAGTTAGCAGGTTATGAAACATATATTCCCGATGGTAAGTGCTCCAATAATTATGTGCATTTTGCAAATAACCTGCCCCATGAACAAATATAACTGCTGCGCCATTTTTTTTAGTCACTTCTGGTTGATATAAACGGGCATAAATGTTTTGTTTATCTTGACTTTTAAAGGTTATGACTGCTGGTTCACGCCAATTATATTGCTTGAAAGCCTCAGTCGTTGATTGGGTAATTTGAATTTCACTTTCATTTTCACTAAAATAAAACAATTCCCAAGGTTGGTTTTTGTAACTGTATAAATAAGCCATGTCATCCTCATTTGGACTTAAAACGAGCTGATATGCACCTGTTTTTGTGTGCAATGGTTTCAGCTGTTTGTCAGTCAAGCTTAAAGTATAGACATGATGCGACCCAGGGTGTTCTTTATTAATGGTTAAATAAAATTTATTCTTTTTAGTGGCATAAATGACTTCTCGCACTTCCCAATCACCAGCAGTTAAGGCTTCTTTTTTTTGGGTGGAAAAATCATAAGTATAAAGATGTGAAAAACCTGTTTTTTCAGATTGATAAAATAGCGTTTTTTCGTCGTTTAAAAAGCCTAATGTTCCTCTTGAATGCGAATATCCAGGAATACCTGGCCCGCCAATCCAGGCTTCATCGTGTTGGTGATCTAGCTCTTTTACTGTATTTTTTTCCAAATCTAATTGAACAAGCCAACGGTCTTTATTGTCTTGGCTTCTAATATCCAAAACACATAGGCTGCCATCGGCATTGAAAAGTGCTTGGTTAACATGAATAAATCGCTTGTCTTGCGTTTTATCTTTTTTGGTTTGTAAATAGGGTGGAAGTGACAAAAAATTAGAGAGCTTACTAAAATCTGGCTGATAAATGGTGTCTTTTTCTGCGTTATAAATGGTAAATTTTGATTCAAAAAAATTGGCAGTTGATACTTTATTTTTGATGTTTTGCGACTTATTGTAGCCATCTTCTGTGATAAACTGTTGCATCAATTCTCTTTTGGTTTGCGGATATTTAACTTGATTAAAAGTGATAAACTTCCCTTGTGGGTGCACAGCAAAAGTTGAGGCTTGGAAATCGTCTAAATCAATCGTTTTTGGAAAGTCTTTAGTTTTGACTTCATTCTTTTTTTGATAATCTTTTATGGCTTTTCGGTCTTTGATGTACTGAAAAAGCTCAAGCTGTTGGTCTTCAAGAAAAGATTTTCCATCAGATGGTTTAGATACTTTTTCTTTTTTGCCAAAATTCGTTAACTGAAGGAGTTTACCTTGGTTTAAATAAAATTGAAAAAAATTTTCATTGAGTTTAAATAATAAAGATTCCTCATCAAAACTTAAAGTTAAACTGGAGATTTGTCCGTTAAACTGAAAAATTTTATCCAAATTTTTGTCATTAAATGATCGCTTAAAAATACTTTGACCTTTGATGTAATAAACCACATCAGCACTTTTATTGTATGTAAAATTCAATTGACTTTCTGCGACTTCTTGCCCCAAACATTTGATGGGTTGATTGCTTTTTGACCACGCATAGGTAGAAGCTTCCAGCTCATTATTTGGATTCCAATCAAAATATAGTTTAGCGCCATCAAAACTAAAGCGTGGATTTTCTGGTTGGTGACCTACAAATTCATCACCTTTCATGATGTCTTCTAGTTTGAGACTTTGCGCGTGAAAAGAAAAATTAAAAGCAAAAATTATAAAAAGCGTGAGATGTTTAGTCATTGCTACAGGATTTTTAAAAACAGTGCAAAATATAAAAAAAACCT
This sequence comes from Flavobacterium sp., assembly GCA_044347145.1. GTDB lineage: Bacteria > Bacteroidota > Bacteroidia > Flavobacteriales > Flavobacteriaceae > Flavobacterium. The sequence goes on along the minus strand of JBIIXU010000001.1, from coordinate 42,320 downwards.
TTCACAATGATAAAAGGTTTTCAAAAATTGGTTTATATTAAAATAAGAAAAAACGGCATAAAAAAAAGTACTTCCATTTCTGAAAGTACCATTTTTAATTGATATTTTTTAAAGACTAGCTAGCGGATTTCACCGTTTTTATAATTCTAGCTGCAATTTTGTATGGATCACCATTCGATGCTGGTCTGCGGTCTTCTAACCAACCTTTCCAGCCTCTTTCCACAGTGATTAGCGGAATACGTATCGAAGCACCTCTATCACTAACACCCCAAGAGAAGTCATTGATAGATGCTGTTTCATGTTTACCAGTTAAGCGTTGGTCGTTATATGCACCATACACGTCAATATGTTCTTTAACTACTGGACGGAAAGCTTCACAAATTTTAGCATAAACCTCTTTGTCTCCGCATGTTCTTAAAGCTGTATTCGAAAAATTGGCATGCATACCAGAACCATTCCAATCCATGTCTTTTCCAAGTGGTTTTGGATGATATTCAATATAATAACCATATTTCTCAGTTAATCTGTCTAATAAATATCTGGCAATCCATAATTCGTCACCAGCCAATTTCGCTCCTTTTGCAAACAATTGAAATTCCCATTGTCCACAAGCAACCTCTTGATTAATACCTTCAAAATTTAAACCTGCAGCTATACATAAGTCAGCATGTTCTTCAACTAAAGCTCTACCATGCGTGTTTTTTCCACCCACTGAACAGTAATACATGCCTTGTGGGGCAGGATAACCGCCAATAGGGAAACCTAAAGGTAGTAATGTTTTAGTATCCATGATAAAATACTCTTGCTCAAAGCCAAACCAAAAATCACCATCATTGTCATCAATAGTTGCTCTACCATTAGATACATGAGGTGTACCATCGGCATTCATGACTTCAGTCATGACTAAATAGCCATCTTTACGTTGCGGGTCTGGATAAATGGCCACCGGTACTAATAGACAATCTGAAGACCCGCCCTCTGCTTGTCTAGTAGATGAGCCGTCAAAAGACCAATTACCAAGTTCTTCTATAGTTCCTTGAAAGTTTTCATGTTCTTCAACTTTAGTTTTGCTTCTAAGATTTTGCGTTGGTTCATAACCGTCTAACCAAATGTACTCTAATTTAATTTTAGCCATAATAATAAAAAAGTGAGTTATTAATAAACGCCGCAAAATTATAAAAAAAATATAATTACCAAAAAAATAGAGGTAAAAAGATTAATTTTATAATTTTTTTTACAAGTACCCTTATTTTTAGAGGGGTATTATTGTAAAATAGCGCATAATTTTATAATTTTAGAACGAATTGGATGTTTTCAAAAAAATGTGAAATAGAAAGCTGTCATCCTAGACTATTTGGCCAATGCATTTTTCATTGAATAATTTTCGAATTAAATATTTTCTTATATTTACCCCGTAATTTGAAGGGGTTAATGCCCGCTTAAGTTAACAATTTTGTGAAACAGTACAGAAATAATCTATATCAATTAATTTATGTCAACAATTCGCTTTAAAGCTTTACAAGAAGCTACATCAAGACCAGAAATTAAAGTTTCTGAAGTAGAAAAAAAATCAGAAATTTTTGCCAGCAATGTATTTGGTAAAAAAGTCATGAGAAAACATTTAACACCAGAAGTTTTTAAACACGTAATGCATGCTGTTGAAAACGGCCTGAAGTTAGACAGAAAAATTGCAGATCACGTGGCGCAAGGCATGAAAGAATGGGCCATGAGCAAAGGTGTGACGCATTATACACACTGGTTTCAACCGCTTACTGGGGCAACGGCAGAAAAGCATGATGCTTTTTTTGAAACCTCTTTTGATGGCAGTGATCCAGTAGAGAAATTTGGCGGCGACCAATTGATTCAGCAAGAACCAGATGCCTCAAGTTTTCCAAACGGGGGTATTAGAAATACTTTTGAAGCCAGAGGTTATACCGCTTGGGATCCGTCTTCACCTGCCTTTATTTTTGGAGATACCTTATGTATCCCTACAGTTTTTGTAGCCTATACCGGTGAAGCTTTAGATTATAAAGCCCCATTGTTAAGAGCGCTTAGTGCAATTGATGAAGCGGCGACAAACGTGGCTAAATATTTTGATAAAAATGTAAAGAAGGTAACCCCAACTTTGGGTTGGGAACAAGAATATTTCTTGATTGATTTGGCTTTGGCTAACTCTAGACCAGATATTATGGCAACTGGTAGAACCTTATTAGGTCACACTTCTTCAAAAGGTCAACAATTAGAAGACCATTATTTTGGTTCCATTCCGCCACGTGTTTTGAATTATATGCGTGAACTAGAATATGAATGTATGCTTTTGGGTATCCCAGTAAAAACCAGACACAACGAAGTGGCACCAAACCAATTTGAGTTGGCACCAATTTTTGAAGAAACTAATTTAGCTGTTGACCACAACTCTTTATTGATGGATGTGATGCAAAAAGTGGCAGAAAGGCATAGCTTTAAAGTACTTTTCCATGAAAAACCTTTTAAAGGCGTTAATGGTTCTGGCAAGCATAACAACTGGTCATTGGCAACAGATACGGGTATCAATTTATTGAGTCCAGGCAAAACACCAATGAGCAACTTGCAGTTTTTAACTTTTTTCATCAACACCATCAAAGCGGTTCAAAACCATGAAGAATTGTTGAGAGCATCTATTGCAAGTGCCAGCAATGATCATCGTTTAGGTGCCAATGAAGCACCGCCTGCGGTTATTTCTGTTTTCATCGGACAACAATTAACCAGAGTTTTAAATAATTTAGAAAATGTAAGTGAAGGTAAATTGTCGCCAGAAGAAAAAACAGATTTGAAACTTAATGTTGTTGGGCGTTTACCTGATGTTTTATTAGATAATACGGATAGAAACCGTACATCACCATTTGCATTTACGGGCAATAAATTTGAATTTAGAGCGGTTGGTTCATCTGCCAATTGTGCGAATGCGATGACGACATTAAACAGCATTGTTGCAGAGCAATTAATGGCTTTTAAAAATGAAGTTGACGCCTTAATAGAAACGAAAGATTTGAAAAAAGACGAAGCTATTTTTAATGTTTTGAGAGAATATATCAAGCAAACCAAAAAAATCTTATTTGAAGGTGATGGTTATAGTGATGAATGGCAAGTTGAAGCTGGCAAACGTGGTTTGAGCAATAATAAAACCACACCAGACGCATTGAAAGCGAAGGTCAGCAAAAAAACGCTTGATTTGTTTGAAAAACTAGGCATCATGAATGCGGTTGAAACCCATGCGAGATATGAAATAGAAATTGAAGAATACACCAAAAAAATTCAAATTGAAGGTCGAGTTTTAGGCGATATTTCTAAAAATCATGTGGTACCAACTGCCATTAAATATCAAAACACTTTGATTGAAAATGTAAAAGGTTTAAAAGAAATTTTTGGTAAAGATTATGAAAAAATTGCCAAAGAGCAAATTGCCTTAATCAGAGAAATTTCTGAACATATAGAAGGTATTCATTCAAAAGTTGAGGCGATGACCACTGAGCGAAAAAAAGCCAACAAGCTTGAAAATGCAGCCAAACAAGCGGATCATTATTGCAACAAAGTGAAACCTTATTTTGATGAAATCAGAAACCATGCTGATAGACTTGAATTATTGGTGGATGACGAATTGTGGACGTTGACTAAATATAGAGAGTTGTTGTTTACACGTTAATTATCAATTTGCCATTTGGGCAATGATTGAATAATAAAAAAAGCAAGATGAAGAAATTTGTCTTGCTTTTTTTTCAAGATTATTTTGACTATACTTTGTGAACCTTTGCGTATTCTTTTTGGACCTTAGTGTTATTCTTTGTACTCAAGTGCAAAACAAATCACTAAGCCTCAAAAGACTTTAAGATTTTCCAAACGTTTTATTCATTAAACCTTTAATGCGGGTAAGAAGTTCAATAGACTTAATGAAATTGTTAAAAACTAGTTTGATAAAAAAAACCAAATCTTCTATTATGCAAACTATTTATTTTTTAATTTTAACGTTTTCTAAATATTTCCAAAAATAATGATCAACGAAGACGACGATATTCAATTGCCAGCAGATGATTTAACGCCAGAAGACGATAGTTTCTCTGAAGGGGATATTAATGAATCTCATGAAGAATCGGCAAGCGTTTTTTCTGGTGAAAAATTTTACGAGGTCGCTTTTGATGGTACTGATGGTAGCATTAAAAAAGTTACAGGCATGTACCGTGATTGGTTTTTGGATTATGCGTCCTATGTGATACTCGAACGCGCCGTGCCTGCTATTGAAGACGGTTTTAAGCCCGTGCAAAGACGTATCATGCACAGCATGAAAGAGCTAGATGATGGCCGATATAACAAAGTAGCCAATATTGTTGGCCATACCATGCAATATCACCCACACGGTGATGCCTCCATTGGCGATGCCATGGTGCAAATTGGGCAAAAAGATTTACTCATTGATACCCAAGGTAACTGGGGAAATATACTTACTGGTGATGGTGCAGCCGCTTCGAGATATATTGAAGCCCGTATCAGTAAATTTGGGCATGACGTGCTTTATTCGCCAAAGATAACCACTTGGCAAGCCTCTTATGATGGCAGAAGAAATGAACCTGTTACTTTACCTGTTAAATTCCCCTTGCTTTTAGCACAAGGCGTTGAAGGGATAGCCGTTGGGCTTTCAACCAAAGTATTGCCGCATAATTTTAATGAATTAATTGATGCCTCTATAAAAATACTCAAAGGCAAACCGTTTGTTTTATTTCCAGATTTTATCACCGCTGGTATTGCCGATGTAACCAATTATAATGATGGTTTACGCGGTGGCAAAGTACGCGTGCGAGCGAAAATCAACCAAGTAGATAAGCAAACCTTAACCATTACGCAAATTCCTTTTTCAACCAATACCTCTTCTTTGATTGATAGTATTTTAAAAGCCAACGAAAAAGGTAAAATTAAAATTAAAAAGATTGAGGACAATACAGCAGCAGAGGTTGAAATCATGATTCATTTACCACCTGGTGTTTCACCTGATAAAACCATTGATGCCTTATATGCTTTTACCGCTTGCGAAACCTCTATCTCGCCTTTAGGTTGTGTGATTGAAGCGCATAAGCCGCGCTTTGTTGGCGTATCAGAAATGTTGCGTGTTTCTACGGATCGCACGGTTGAGTTGTTAAGAAAAGAACTAGAAATTCAATTACATGAACTAGAAGAACAATGGCACTTTTTATCGCTTGAACGGATTTTTATTGAAAATAAAATCTACCGTTTGATTGAAGAGGAAACCACGAGAGAAGGCGTCATTCAAGCGGTTGATGATGGATTGAAACCTTTTGTAAAAAATCTAAAAAGAGCCGTCACTGAAGATGATATTTTGAGATTACTTGATATTCGCATCATGCGAATTTCTAAATATGATAGCAATAAAGCACAAGATAAAATAGAGGCACTTGAAGGCACAATTGCACAGGTGAAACATGATATTGAACATATCATAGATTTCGCTATCAATTATTTTACAACCCTAAAAGAAAAATACGGCAAAGGGAAAGAAAGACAAACTGAATTAAGAAGCTTTGAAAACATAGAAGCAACAAAAGTGGTCATGAAAAATGCCAAGCTTTATGTGAATATGGAAGAAGGTTTTGTTGGGTCTGGCCTAAGAAAAGATGCGTTTGTTTGTGATTGTTCAGACATTGATGATGTCATTGTTTTTTTAAGAGACGGTCGCATGATGGTTACCAAAATTGAGGATAAAAAGTTTATTGGTAAGGATATTATCCACGTGGCTATTTTTGACAAAAATGATAAGCGAACGGTTTATAACATGATTTATCGCGATGGAAAAAATGGGGCCTCATTTATTAAGCGTTTTAATGTAACGGGAATTACCAGAGATAAATTTTATGATTTAACCCAAGAAAAGCCTGGTAGTCAGGTCTTGTATTTTACGGCTAATTTAAATGGTGAAGCAGAAACCGTTGTTATTTTATTGCGACAATTAAGCAGTGTAAAAAAACTTAAATGGGATATTAATTTTGCGGACATAGCCATCAAAGGTCGGGCTTCAAGAGGAAATACAGTAACCAAATATGCCATCAAGAAAATTGAGTTAAAAGAAAAGGGAATTTCTACCCTTAGACCAAGAAAAGTTTGGTTTGATGATACCGTGCAACGACTTAATGTGGAAGCACGAGGAGAACTCCTTGGCGAATTTAAACCAGATGATCGTTTGTTGATTGTTAACCAATCGGGCAAAGTAAAAACCATTATACCAGATTTGTCTCTTCACTTTGAAGATGATATGATTGTTTTGCAAAAATGGCAGCCGCAGAGACCTATTTCATGTATTTATTTTGATGGAGAAAAAGAAAAATATTTTGTTAAACGTTTTGTTATTGAAAACCCAAACAAGGAAGAGATTTTTATTACAGAACATGAAAAATCTGTTTTAGAAATCGTTTCTACTGATTGGAAACCAGTTGCTGAAATTGTCTTTGCAAAAATAAAGGGCATTCAAAAAGATAATTTGACCATTAATTTGGAAGAATTTATAGCGATAAAGGGCATCAAGGCTTTAGGTAATCAATTAACGAGTGATAAAATTAAACAAATCAACTTGTTAGAGCCCATTCCTTATGAATTGCCGATTGAAGAGATTGAAGTTATTGCAGAAATACAAACCATTGAAGATGTGCCACCAATCGATTATTCCATAGATGAAGATGGTCAAGCCACATTGTTTGATTAGAAAGGTAATATAATTTAAAAATTTCTTGAAATAAAAATCAAAAAAACAGCTATTTTTATTGTTTTTTTAGTAGCAATAGTTATTTTTGTAAATCGATTAAAAGTTATACATGTCAACTGAAGTTCAAGAAAAAACCAAAATAGAAGAACCACAACTAAATATCATATTAACCACTGACGAAGAAGATAGCCGACCTGTTTATATAGCGGGAAACTTCAATGCATGGAAAACGCAAGATGACCTTTTCCTGATGAAGAAAGTTGGCAATGGCATTTATCATTATGTATTTCCTAAAGATTTTGAATTACCTGAGCCAACTTTATATAAATTTACGCGTGGCGACTGGTCTGAAGTGGAAATTGATAAATTTGGTAATAGAACCGAAAATCGTAAAACGCTACAAAAAAAGGGGGTAGTCAAAGAACATGTTGCTAAATGGCGTCATAACTGGTTGCCTTTTAAACCAGATTTTTTGCCTGAAGTTCATCTCATCTCTGAAGAATTTGAAATTCCGCAGCTTAATAAAAAAAGAAAAGTTTGGGCGTTGTTGCCGCATGATTACAATGAATCTTCAGAGTCTTACCCTGTAATATATTTGCAAGATGCGCAAAATTTATTTAACGAAAAGTCTCCCTTTGGCAATTGGGAAATAGACAAAAAATTAGCCGTCATGGCTGAATATAAAATTGGAAAAGTCATTGTTATTGCTATAGAACACGGCGACGGCGAAAGATTATTGGAATATAATTTGGGAAATACGAAACTGGGTCAAGGACAAGGCAAGCAATATATTCGTTTTTTGACAGAGACACTTAAACCCTTTGTTGATAAGCATTATCGCACAAAAACTGAACGTGAATACACAGGTATAGGCGGCAGCTCTATGGGCGGTTTGATAAGCATTTTTTCAGGCATTATGTATCCAGAAATATTTGGGAAATTAATGATTTTTTCACCTTCACTTTGGGTGGTGCCAAAAATTAAATTATCATTTTTAGACTTATACGAACCTCAAGATTTTCGCATTTATCTTTATGCAGGCGGCGATGAAAGTGCAACCATGGTTGAGCACGTGAAGAAATTCAAAAAGAAATTATTGACCAAAGAAGGCTACGAAGAAAAAATGAAAGTCCAGTTGAGCATTAATCCAAAAGGTAAACATGCAGAAACTTACTGGAGTGATGAATTCCCTAAAGCTGTGGAGTGGCTTTTTTTTCAAAAATAGAGACTTTAATAATCCCATACTTTTCAAAAAGTATTTTAACACATAAAAAATCAAAATGATAAACATAAAATATCAACTAGCTACCGACGATAAAACTAAAACACTTTTGATCCCTTTTTTGAAAAGTGAAGCCATCAATTATAAGCATGTGCACTTAAAAAATCATTTGTTTGCAGGAAAAGAAAAAACCTCCTACGCCACAGTTGTTGATGATGTACACTATTTTTTTATCGGTTTAGGTGAAAAACCAACCTATAAAGACATTCAAACGGCATTTAGACGTTTCGCACATCAAAATAAAAAACTACATACAAAATCCCTTTTGGTTGACCTCACAAGTTTTGATGAGGGGCAAGTTGAAGCGGCCATTATTGGGTTAGTTCTAGGAACTTATCAATTGGGTCATTTTAAAGCGGATCAAAAACCGCACATTTTTTTAAATGGTGATTTTGAAATCTTAATCACATCGGCTAATGCTAGTCAACAGCTTATTGATCAAGCCATCAAAATAGCAGAAGCCCAATTGGCTTGTTTTAATTATGTTGATTTGCCTTCAAATGTTGTCACACCAACCTATTTGGCAGAAAAAGCCATTGGCCTGCAAGGCTATAATATGTTAACGACTAAAATTATAGACCAGGCGGATGCAGAAAAAATAGGGTTGCATAGTTTTTTAGCAGTCGGAAAGGGCAGCGCTACCCCAGCAAAATTTATTATAGTAGAATATAGACATCCAGAAGCCAAAAAACATTTCGGGTTAATTGGCAAAGCTATTACCTTTGATACTGGCGGTTATAACATCAAGACGCAAGGTATGGTGCATATGAAATGTGACATGGCTGGGGGCGCAACTGTTTTAGCTGCTATTCAGTTGATTGCCGATCTTCAAATGAAGGCCAACGTAACAGCTATTATACCTGCTTGTGAAAATCGCATCGATAACCAAGCCTGTGTGCCAAGCGATGTGATTAACAGCTATAGCGGCAAAACCATTGAGATTATTGATACAGATGCCGAGGGACGTTTAGTTTTGGCTGATGGTATCAGCTATATGGTGAAACATTATCAAACGGATGTTATGATTGATGTCGCCACATTAACAGGAAGTGCCGCTGCTACTTTTGGAGATGTCTGCGCGGCGATGTTTACAAATAACGTTGATTTAGCTAAGCAAACTAAAGCAATCGGTATGAACATAGATGAAAAATCTTGGCCGTTGCCGCTTTGGGACGACTATAAAAACCATATGGATAGCGACATCGCTGATATAAAAAACTTTTCTGGAAAACCTATGGCTGGTGCTATTAGTGCGGCCAAATTTTTAGAGTTTTTTACAGAAAACCACCCAGCTTGGATGCATTTAGATATCGCTGGGGTTTCTTTCATTGATGACGAATTTGCCAAAACCAAGCATGCATCGGCTTGGGGTGTGCACTTGTTGGCTAAACTAGTTGAGGATTTTTAAGAAAATTAGTCATTTTCCCTGTTAAATTTTAAAAATTTCTAAACCTATTTAAATGCTAATTTACGATACAAAAAACTGGTTTTCTGGCATTTTCAGATTTCATAGGGCCGATACCTTCAGAACGCTGTTTCCAATGCTAGTGTTTTTTTCGCTCTATTCATGGGGTGTTATCTATCTGGAAATTGAATATTTAAAATTAACCACAAACAGCCATGCTAGTCATATCACTGTCATGCATTCCTTGCTTGGTTTTGCATTATCAATCTTATTGGTTTTTAGAACCAATACGGCCTATGACAGATGGTGGGAGGGTAGAAGGCTTTGGGGTCAATTGGTCAATGCCAGTCGGAATTTAGCATTAAAGTACCATGCTTTTCTCAACGAAAAATCTGATTTAGATTTTTTTGAGCAGTGTATACCAATATTTTCAAAGTCACTTGCAAATCATTTGCAAAAATCAGATATTGCCATTGGTGAAAATATCAGCGAACAGCTGCGACATGAGGTAAGTAAAAAAAATCATCAACCCTTGCGGGTGGCGGAATTACTTTTTAATAAAACCAATAATTTATACCAAAACAAGCAGCTTACAAATGAACAATTTCTTAATCTTAATGCCGATTTAACTGCGCTCATGGACATTTGTGGCGGCTGTGAACGTATAAAAAACACACCAATTCCTTATAGCTATAGCACTTATATTAAAAAGTTCATTTTTATTTACGTGGCTACTTTGCCCTTTGGTTTTGCTTTTACCTTAGAGTATTTAGCGATACCAGTAACCGCTTTCATTTTTTATGTTTTAGCTAGTTTAGAAATCATTGCAGAAGAAATCGAAGATCCATTTGGTTTAGACACAAACGATTTACCAGTGGATGAAATCGCTGAAAGAATTAAAGAAAATGTAGAAGAAGTTTTTAATTAGGTAAGCAACTGTTAATCCATTTATTATTAAGCATAAGCTAGGCAGTTTCTACTCCAAATCTTTTTCATCTTCAAAGCTTTCTAAAACGGTAATACCTTTTTGTAAAATCATGTTATTGGGATAAATAATCACTTCGCCTTTTTTGGTGCGTAAATAAATATGAAAGCCCTTGATGTCTTCAATTTCTGCCACTATAGGAAAATCCTTATCATGGATTTTAATGTAGTTGCCAATTTGGAAAGGCGATGAGAAGAAAACAATAACGCCAGAAGTAATGTTACTCAAAATAGACCATTGGGCAAAAAGCGCAACACCTATAATGGTAAACATAGAAGAGAAAACCACCCATAAATGTTCGGCCTTAACACCCCAAACCACCACAATTGACGAAATAAAAACCACAGCCAATAACATATTGGTATATTTGATAACAACCAATGTGCGTTGTTCGGCAATAGAGCCTTTTCTGGCAAAAGCCCTAATGAAACTTTTAGCGAGAAATCGCGCTAAGACCCAAGTGAATAACACCATGATGGTCATCATAATTGGTTTAAAGAAAGTATTGAAAAATTCTACTATCATAAGATACTTTTTAATTTTTTATACAATAAGTTTGTCGGCAAGCCAACCACATTACAATATGATCCCTTAATTTTTTTAATGCCAATGAGGCCAATCCAATCTTGAATACCGTAGCTGCCAGCCTTATCTAAAGGCTTAAATTGGCTAACATAGTGATTGATTTCCTCTGTGGATAACATTTCAAAAAACACGGCGGTTTTATCATGAAAAATCAGTTCGCGAGTGGTCGTTTTGATACAAACTGATGTAATGACCTCATGTTTTTTACCAGAGAGTCGTTGTAACATCTTGATGGCATCCGCTTCATCGGTTGGCTTATTTAAAGCTTGATTTTTAAACCAAACGATGGTATCACTCGTTACCAAAATCTCATGGTCTTTAAGGTCATTTTTAAAAGCAGCCGCTTTGAGTTTAGCCAAATAATTGGTAATTTTCTCCGCTTTTAAATGCCTTGGAAATATTTCATCAACCGGCTTGATTCTGCTTTCAAACGGCAGCCCCATGTCTTTAAAAAATGCTAATCTCCGCGGTGAGGCAGAAGCTAGAATAAGCGTTTTATCCTTAAAATCTAAAAGCATCTGTGAAATTTGTGCAAAGATAGGATTTTTGCTCCGTTTGCGACAACTATCTTTTGATTGATTTTTTTAATTATTTTGGAGCAAATGGCTTGGGGCTTTTTTATGGTCGCCATTCCTGCGCCGACGATGAATGTCGGCATAGAGACATTTATCGTCTCTACTCTCCAAGTCGCTTGGTCTGCCCCAAAAGCGTGGGTCAGGGCAGAGCTCCAACAAAGGCTCAGCAAGGGCTAATCGGCTGTGGTAGTTTCTTTATCTGGAAAATATTAAGGTTCGAAAGATTAGTTGTTTTGTGTTGAACGTTTCCTGAATAATTTCTCTCTTTTTACAGAAACTCGCATGAGGGATGGTCGCGGCAGCCTTGTGCAGCTGAAGGCTAGTTTTTCTTAGTTTTTTTGGCGACCAAAGAAGCCAAAAAAAACTTTAGAAAAACAGACAGAAGCCAACAAGCTATAGCAGACAGTACAGACGTTGATTGTCTGCATTATAAACCCGGTCGGGTGCAAGCATTTTTTACTATTTGGCAACTGCACTAAAAAAATGCATGAAGCCGACATGCCCGAAATAAAAAAAAAAACTTATTTTTGCTAAAATATTAGTTGATGTCCCTAAAAAAAGGTTTTTTAAAAGGCAATCGTGCGTATAAATCAAACTATAGGCAGCATAATCAACGCTTGGTCGGTTTGATTATTATCATGGCGCTTGTGATGATTGCTTTATTATATTTTGGTTATGTCAAATTATAATGGTCATTTATTAGATACACCTATTGAGTTTATGCGTGGTGTTGGACCACAACGTGCCAAAATTTTGCAAAGTGAATGTGAGGTTCGCATTTACGCAGATTTGTTAAAACTGTACCCGAATCGCTACATCGATAAAACCAAATACTACAAAATTAGTGCTTTGCAAGATGCCCAAGCCGATGTGCAAATCATTGGTAAAGTGGTGCACCTTAAAACCATTGAACAAAAACGTGGCAAACGTTTGGTTGCACGATTTATTGATGACACTGGCGAAATTGAATTGGTTTGGTTTCAATCCATCGCTTGGATTAAGGATAATATAAAGCTCAATGAAGCCTATGTTATTTTTGGAAAAGTGGCAAAATTTGGTCAAAATTTGTCGATGGTTCACCCAGATATGGAGTTGCTAGAAAAACATCAAGCAGGTTTAAAAAGTGGTTTGCAGGCTATTTATCCTTCCACAGAAAAGCTGGCCAAAAACAATCTGAATAATCGATTTTTTATCAAGCTTTTCGAACAATTGTTTACGGAAACCAGCGCGAGGTTTGAAGAAACTTTACCAAGTTATCTGCTTAAAGAATTATCCTTAATCTCAAAATCGGAAGCTTTATTTTATGTGCATTTTCCTAAAGATCAAGAGATTTTGGGACAAGCGCGACGTCGGTTAAAGTTTGAGGAACTATTTTATATTCAACTGCAGTTGTTGATTAAAAACTTAATTAGAAAACACAAAATAAAAGGTCATAAATTTGGTACAGTTGGTAATTTTTTTAACCATTTTTACCAAAACCATTTGCCTTTTGAATTGACCAATGCACAAAAACGTGTGTTGAAGGAAATTAGAAATGACATGGGTCAAGAAGCACAAATGAATCGCTTATTACAAGGCGATGTGGGTTCTGGCAAAACGATTGTAGCCTTTATGTGCGTCTTGATGGCCAAAGATAATGGCTTTCAGAGCTGCATCATGGCACCCACCGAAATCTTAGCCCAACAGCATTTTGCGAGCATGCAAAATTGGTGTGAGGATGCTGGCATCACCATGGCGCTATTGACTGGCTCTACAAAAACAGCAGTAAGAAAAGTACTGCATGAGCAGCTACTTGATGGGACCTTAGATTTAATTGTTGGCACGCATGCACTCATTGAGGATGTGGTGCAATTCAAAAATATTGGTTTAGCCATTATTGATGAGCAACATCGATTTGGCGTAGAACAGCGCGCCAAATTATGGAAGAAAAATGTTATTCCGCCACATGTATTGGTGATGACAGCAACACCGATTCCTCGTACACTAGCCATGAGTTTATATGGTGATTTAGATATTTCAGTGATTGACGAATTGCCTCCCGGCAGAAAACCCATCCAGACCATTCATCAGTTTGACAGCAACCGTTTGAAAGTATGGAAATTTATCAGAGATGAAATCGCTAAAGGTCGTCAGATTTATATTGTTTATCCGCTAATCCAAGAATCTGAAAAGATGGATTACAAGGATTTGATGGATGGTTATGAAAGCATTTCTCGCGATTTTCCTTTACCAGATTACGCGGTTTCTATCGTGCATGGCAAAATGAAACCTGCCGAAAAAGATGCCGAAATGAAGCGATTTTCTCAGGGCAAAACCCAAATCATGGTAGCAACCACAGTGATTGAAGTTGGTGTAAATGTACCCAATGCCAGCGTGATGATAATTGAAAGTGCCGAACGATTTGGCTTGTCGCAATTGCACCAGTTACGCGGTAGAGTAGGTCGTGGGGCCGACCAAAGTTATTGTGTATTAATGACCAGTTTTAAATTGTCAAATGACAGCAAAACGCGTATAGAAACCATGGTCAGCACCAATGATGGTTTTGAAATTGCCGAAGTTGACCTAAAATTACGCGGTCCTGGCGACCTGATGGGTACGCAACAAAGTGGCGTTTTGCAGCTCCAAATTGCAGATATTGTAAAAGATAAAGACCTTTTAGTGTTGGCTCGTCAAATGGCGGTTAATATTTTGACTAAAGATCCACAACTTCAGCTAAATGAACATCTTGTTTTGAGAAACATTTTGGATTTATTGAGCAGAAAACAAAGTATTTGGAACTATATCAGTTGATCAGATATTTCGCTCGCAAAGACGCAGAGGCGCAAAGTTTTTGTGTCTTTGGTTACTTTTGAAATTTTTTGTCCTTTGTGCTTTTCTTTGTGAAACTTTGTGGCATAACTTAAGCAAGGCGATTTTGTGGAATAGCTACCCCAAAAACCACCTTCAAATTTTAAAAATCATTTAACATAAACTTAATAATAATTGAAATTGAAAGCGATTAACTTTGTTTTTTAATTAAAACTTATTTATTTGAAAACAATTTTATTTTATCTTTTTTTATTGATTGTCACTGTTTCCTGTAATAGAGCGGATCAAGCGATATATTTCGGTGGTGAAATCATTAATCCAAATTCTAAATTAGTTTTACTTTTAAAGGATGAGGTGGTTATTGATACGCTTCATTTAGACAAAAATAATCGGTTTTTTAAAAAGTATGATACCCTAAAACCAGGTTTATATACCTTTAAGCATGAGCCTGAGTTTCAATACATTTTTTTTGACAAGAAAGACAGCTTACTTGTTCGTCTCAACACCCAAAATTTTGATGAAAGTTTAACTTTTTCTGGTACTGGCGAAGCTAAAAATAATTTTTTAATTGAGTTGTTTCTTAAACTACAAGAAGATAGAAATTTAACTTTTGAATCGGTTGATTTGGAAGTTAATAATTTTTTGTTAAATCTTGCCAAGAGGCAAAATGCTGTTAGTCAATTTTACAACAAACGCAAAAATCATATCAAGTGGTCTGACGATTTTGATTTTTATGCCAAAGGTATGATGGACCTTTATTTTTATTCGCTCAAAGAGTTTTACCCTATGGCACATCAAGTGCGCACCAACCATAATTTGTTTGATGAATTGCCCAAAGACTATTTCTCATTCAGAAAACAAATTGATTTTAACCATGCCTCTTATACACATTTCCCACCATTTATGAGATATTTGACTAATTACATGTCAAACGTAGCGCAAAATGAATCTAACAAATTTCAAAATGAAGACGATTTTTTATTGAGGAAGCATATCTTGAAACTCCAAATAACGGATACCTTGTTTAAAAATTATGAAACCAAAGCCAAAATATTTTCAAATGTGGCTTATGCCTACTTAACTGAAGATCAAGATGAAGAGAATAACAAAAAGTTTATTGAGACTTATAAAACGTTAACAAAAGGCGATGTTGTTGATGATGATATTTTAAAAATTGGTCAAAACATTGTTAATTTGAGTAAAGGCAATCCATTACCGAACGTTTGTTTACTTAATGCTACAGCTACTACCGTTAGTTCTGAAGTTTTTAAAAACAAAAGTTTAATTTTCTTCTGGACGACAAAGTTTAGTGCGCATCAAACCAAAACCTTTGAAAAGATATTGGCTTGGCAGCAGTCTCATCCAAACTACCAAATTATAGCCATTAATTTAGATATTTCTAAGGATATTTGGATTGAAGAATTGAAGAATTTAAATACCAATCAAATTATTCACTTTCATGCTTGCGATCGAGAGGAAATTCAAGAAAAATGGGTAGTCTTAAAATTGCAAAAAACAATTTTACTAGATACATCAGGTCATATTGAGCATGCTTTTATCAACATGTATGACCCCAAATTTGACCATTATTTCAAATAAGTTATGCAAAACATTATCAATCGCTTCATCAGTTATGTTATTATTGATACGGAATCTGATGCTGCTTCACCGACAACACCAAGTACAAAGAAACAATTAGTTTTAGCTAAAAAACTCGTCAAAGAACTTCAAGACATTGGGATGAGTGAGGTGACCATAGACAAAAATGGTTATGTGATGGCAACTTTACCTGCAAATATTGAAAAAGAAGTGCCAACCATCGGTTTTATTTCACATTATGATACGACGCCAGATTTTACAGGAGCTAACGTTAAACCTCAAATTGTTGAAAATTATGACGGTGGAGATATCGTCATTAATCCTGCAGAAAACATTGTTTTATCCCCAAAAAGATTTAAAGATTTACTCAAATATAAAGGTCAAACTCTGATTACCACAGATGGCACAACGCTTTTAGGTGCAGATGATAAAGCAGGTTTAACAGAAATTGTTTCTGCCATGGAACATCTTTTAGCCAATCCAGAAATAAAACATGGTCGCGTACGCATCTGTTTTACGCCAGACGAAGAAATTGGTAGAGGAGCCCATTTATTTGATGTTGAAAAATTTGGTTGCGATTGGGCCTACACCATGGATGGGAGTGAAATTGGCCAATTGGAATATGAAAATTTTAATGCTGCACAAGCTAAATTAACCTTTAAAGGACGCAGTGTTCATCCAGGATATGCTAAAAATAAAATGATCAACGCCATGTTATTGGCTTCAAGTTTTATTGCAAAATTGCCAAAAAATGAAGTGCCAGAAAAAACCAGCGGTTATGAAGGCTTTTTTCATGTGACGAAGTTTAATGGTGGTATTGAGCAAACAGAAGTAAACATCATCATCAGGGATTTCAAGAAAAAGTCATTTGAAAAACGAAAACAATCTATTCAGAATCGTGTTAAGAAAATAAATGAAAAATGGCAAAAAAAGTTTGGTGAAAACATCATTGACTTAGAAATTAATGATCAATATTTTAACATGAAAGAAAAGGTTATACCTGTTTTTCATAGTGTCAAATTGGTGGAGAAATCAATGAAAGATATTGGTATCAAGCCAATTATTATACCCATAAGAGGTGGTACCGATGGTTGTCAATTGTCTTATAAAGGTTTGCCTTGCCCCAATATTTTTGCAGGCGGTCATAATTTTCATGGCAAATATGAATATGTACCTGTTGAAAGCATGCAAAAAGCTACTGATTTGATTATAAAAATCGTTGAGAATTTAGCACTAGAATAATTGTTTTTTTAACAATGGTATCTAAAATAATGATTAGCAGTTCAAAGTGTTAATTAGAGTGTTGAAAAGTAAAAAGTTCAAAATTTCGCTTTTAAAGATAAAAGGCTAAATTTACATCAACAAATTTAAAGAATTTATGCTGTTAGATCAAGAAGACAACGAATATTCAGCATCATTATCTCGATTTGAGACCATGATGAAATCAGACAAAGTATTTTTCTTTGATTCTGAGGAGTTTGAAGAAATCATCTATCACTACATTGATATGGGCAAAATGCAGCTGGCAAAAAAAGCCATTCAAATTGCCTTGAATCAACATCCCACCTCGCCTGATTTAAAACTTATTCAAGCAGAAATTTTGATTCATGATGATAAATTTGAATTAGCAGATAAAATCCTAAATGACCTCAAACGCATTGACCCAAATAATGATGAGGTTTACATTCAAAAATCAAATATCTTCTCGAAACAGGGCCAGCATCATTTAGCCATTGAGGAATTGAAAATCGCTCTAGAAATTACTGAAGAAAAGGCCGATATTTATCACATCATTGGCATGGAATATATGTTTTTGGATGAATTAGAAAGCGCAAAAGAGTATTTTATTTTGTGTTTAGAAGATGATATAGATGACCATTCAGCGCTTTACAATGTGGTTTATTGCTTTGAATTTTTAGATCAGTTTGACGCTTGTATCAATTATCTAGATGGCTTCATTGATAGAAATCCATACAGTGAAGTGGCTTGGCATCAAAAAGGCCGGATGGCTAAATATGTTAAGAAATATGACTTGGCACTTTCTTGTTTTGATTATGCGGCTTTGATTGATGAAAATTTTTTAGGGGCCGTTTTAGAAAAAGCTAAAACTTTGCAAAAGCTCAAAAGGTTTGAAGAGGCGATTGAGGTTTATAAAAGTACATTCCATTCTGGTGAGCCCGAAGCGTATACCTATTTGCGGATAGGCAAATGCTACAAAAAGCTTAAAAACGACAAGCAAACTTTAAAGTATTTTTATAAAGCAGCCGCCGAAGACCCACTTTTAGACAAGACTTGGCGTGCGCTAGCCAATTACTTCTTCGATAAAAAAGACTTTCAAAAATCATTGAATTATATTGAAAAAGCCATTCATATTGAGCGTCATCAGGCGAAAAATTGGGAGATTTTTCTTGAAAATCAGTTAGTTTTAGATAGTTTTCCAGACATTATTTATGCTTTAAATGGTCTTTTGAATTGTGAAGGCCTAGAGGTTGAGGATTACCTCACTTATGTGGATGTTTTAATTGAAAATGAAAAAACTGCTTTGGCAGCAACGGCTTTAGAATGCGGGATTAACAAATTCGAAAACCATTTACAGCTCAATTATAGATTAGTTGGTCTTTATATAATTCAAAACAAAACAAAACTGGCCAAAGATTTATTAAAACTTTCAATGGATTTATTTCCCATTAATATCGATTTGTTGTACGAAATTTTCCCGCAGTTAATTGGCATGAAAAGAGCTGAAAACATCATCAATCCTTATAAAATTTAAAGGCTTCTTTTTAGCCAGAAACGATAAATTTTTCTACAGGATTGTTTAATGAATTTATCTGTTATAATTAAACTATATTTAATATATCAAAAGTATACTATGCGTAAAATTTTTCCAGATTATTTCATGATTACCCTAAAAGGCTTGGCCATGGGTGCAGCAGATGTGGTGCCAGGTGTGTCTGGTGGTACTGTAGCATTTATTGCAGGTATTTATGAAGAGTTAATTGATACCATTAATAAAGTTGACTTTGGCTTTTTTAAAAATTGGAAAAACGAAGGTCTCCAAATGGCTTGGGCAAAAATCAATGGCAGCTTTTTAGTGGCTTTATTGTCAGGTATTGCTATTAGTATATTATCATTTGCTAAGCTTATTGTTTATTTATTAAAATTTCACCCAATAGTGGTTTGGTCGTTTTTTTTCGGGTTAATTATCGCTTCCATATTTTTTATGACCAAACAAATGACCAAATGGCAATGGACCACAGTATTAGCCCTTTTGATTGGCGCGGTGATTGCCTATTATATTACCATTGCCAGACCAACTGAATCACCTGATAGTTTTCTCTATTTGTTTATTTCTGGTTTCATCGCCATCATCGCCATGATTTTGCCAGGTATTTCAGGCTCATTTATTTTGCTTTTGATGGGTTCATACGAAACCGTCATGAACACCATTAACAATGCGCGTGAAGGCTTATTTACTGGTAATTTTGACCTTTTTAAAGAAGCTTTTTTAAAAATAGTCGTTTTTGGTTTGGGTTGCATCGTGGGATTAAAGCTTTTTTCTAAGGTCTTAAAATGGATGTTTGAACATCATAAAAATACCACACTCGCGGTTTTAATTGGCTTTATGGTCGGTTCCCTAAACAAAGTTTGGCCGTGGAAGAAAATTCTGGAAACACGCATCAATTCGAAAGGAGAAGAAGTCACTTTTCTTGACCAAAGCATTTGG
Source organism: Flavobacterium sp. (assembly GCA_044347145.1). Lineage (GTDB taxonomy): Bacteria > Bacteroidota > Bacteroidia > Flavobacteriales > Flavobacteriaceae > Flavobacterium. Next base: position 22,612 of record JBIIXU010000001.1, on the reverse strand, counting down.
CCAAGTACTTTTGAAGGTGATCCAAAAATATTTTATGCCGTTGTTTTTGCTGTGATTGGTTTTTTACTTATCTTTATGCTTGAATTCGTAGCCAACAAACTAATAAAAACAAAGGCCTAAATGGCAGAAATTTTTGACTTTATCATTCGTTTCATTACGCAACCTGACATTGTATTAGGCGAAATTATTGCCAAATATGGTGATTGGGTTTATGCCCTTTTGTTCTTTATTATTTTTGCCGAAACAGGTCTTATTGTCCTCACTTTTTTAATGCCGTTTTTACCTGGCGATGCGCTTATTTTTGCCATTGGCATGATTGCAGCTAACAACCAGATTGAGTTTGAAGTAATTATTCCCTTACTTATGTTGGCCGCTATTTTGGGTGATAATGTCAATTATTTTGTAGGTAAGCGATTTGGCAATTATATTTTAAACAATGATTCAAAGTTTTTTATCAAAGAAAAACATCTTGAAAAAGCCAAAGATTTTTTTGACCGCAACGGCAAGCAATCCATTATCATAGCTCGTTTTGTGCCAGTGGTGCGAACCATTGTGCCTTTTTTATGTGGTACAACAAGTGTGCCTTACCGCACCTTTTTGTTGTATAGTCTGCTTGGTGCTTTTTTATGGGTGGGCATTATTGGCACCGTTGGCTATTTTCTTGGCACCTTTGAATTTGTAAAAGTCCATTTGGGCAAATTTATTATCGGTATTATTATTTTAGCGAATATTCCGCTCATTAAGCAATTGTTGTCTCGTAGAAAAAAAACGCCGTGACCCCATCAAAAACCTTTGGACTAATTGGCAAAACCTTGAAACATTCTTTTTCAAAAAAATATTTTGAAGAAAAATTTGAAAAAGAAGATTTGCCTCACCAGTATTTAAATTTTGAACGTTCAACTTTACACAATATCAAGCAGTTGGCCATTGATTATCCTAATCTCAGCGGCTTAAACGTCACTATACCTTATAAAGAAGCAATTATTCCTTATTTGGATAAATTATCCGATAAAGCGCAAAGCATTGGTGCAGTTAATTGCATTAAAATTACCAAGAAAGGCTTGTGGAAAGGTTATAATACAGACGCTTATGGTTTCAAGAAATCTATTGAACCCCATCTGAAACTGCACCATCAAAAAGCCTTGATTTTGGGCACAGGCGGCGCATCTAAAGCAGTAGCCTATGTGTTAGATGAGTTAAAAATAGCTTACGTTTTTGTCTCACGAAAAAAAGCACCCAATCAACTCACTTATGATTTGATTAATTCCACGGTGCTAGATAATTTCCAAATCATCATCAACACCACACCGTTGGGCACTTTTCCAAAAGTGGATGACTGCCCACAATTGCCCTATCATTTGTTAACCAAAAACCATCTCGCATTTGATTTGGTCTACAACCCCTGCGAAACGCTCTTTTTAAAGCAAGCCAAAGCCCAAGGTGCCAAAACCGCTAATGGTGAAAATATGCTGCATTTTCAAGCGGAGAAGGGTTGGGAGATTTGGGGGGAGTAAGTTGGTGTGATTGATTTATTCGGGGAGGGTTTTATACCAATTGGAACAGTTAAATGTGTTTGGTATTTGAAAAAAAACTTCACACCGCCGAAATATTCCACTGCGTCACCGCCAAAGACAGCATCCCAAAAAAGATGATGATTTTTATAATTTGGCTTAACTTTTTGTAATCATCTGTATGTTGTGCCTTAGAAAAATGGATTAGAAGCCAAATCAGTGGGCCAATAACGGTAAGCAGCAGATAAACACTGGCATAATAGAGGTCGAAATTGATGAGGTAATTGTTGATGTAATAAAGCAAATAGCTGATGATACCTAAGGTTAAAATGATTAAAATCAGATTGGTTGTTTTTAAACCGAGTAGTTGGGGTAGGGTTTTGTAGCCCGCCGCGGTGTCACCAGCAATATCTTGCGCATCTTTTACAATTTCTCTGAGCAAGGTAATGAAAAAGATGAACCAGGCGTAATCTAATAGTATGTCAAAAAAAACTTTTAAAACGCGGGAATCATAAAATTTGATTTGCGGATAGAGGTCGAGGATGCCTACCATCAAGACGCTTATAAACATCACAAAGGCAATGATGAGGTTGCCCACCAAAGCGATGCGTTTAAAATTGGTTGAGTAAAAATACAAGATACTTACAAGTAAAATAAACAAAATAAAGACATTCGTTTGGCCAACGGCATGCGATAAATAGTAGCCAATGCCTACGCCAACCAAGTTGATGACCACGAGCAGATTGTAGGCGGTTTTTTCATAAATGGCGTGATTGACCACCACTTTTTTGGGTTTATTGATGAGGTCTGCTGGATAATCTATGATGTCATTGATGATATAACCACCGGCTGCTATGCAGACCATTGCTAAAATGAAAAGGCCGTATTGCCAATGGTTCATGGCTAAGGCTATGTCAACATGGTTCAGGAAGCCGAAACGCACAATGAGGTAAAAAAAGACGATGAATGCCAGATTTTTCCAGCGAATGAGGTTAAGAAAAGCTATCATCCGCCAACTCTTTTTACTTTGAAACCTTTGTCTTTAAGGAAAGCCATGATTTGGTCTCTAAAATTACCTTGAATAATGAGTTGCTCATCTTTGAAGCTGCCACCTACGCTAAATTTGGTTTTGATGGCTTTGGCTAGCAGTTTAAAGTCTTCGGTATCGCCTGAATAGCCAGCAATAATAGTGGTTGGCTTGCCATGACGTTTTTCATATTGACAAATGATAGGGTCTTTTTGGATAAAAAGGTCTTTCTCCACTTCAACAGTTGGTTTTTCAGGTAAAGGTTGATGATTGGGAAAAAGTTTTTTGAGTTGTTCGCTTAAATCCATGCTTTAAATTTTAGCAAAAATAGTAAATTATGTTTGTAATTAGTACAGGTTTTTAGCCCAGACTGCAGTGAAAAGCCCGCAAAACAGAAAAGTCAAATTTTCTTAAGCGGAGAGAGCGACCAAAGAAGCTCCTCGTAGCATTTAGAAAATTGACTTTTTTTTGAGGACTTGTATCGAAAGGCTGGAAATAGCTCCAAAAAATATTACAGATTAAAGCCTACTGACAGCGCAAATACATAAGATCTTCTCAGACCGTCAACGATGACTTTTCTATTCACTAACGGCACGGCTGCCATCAATGTCACGTGATAATCTTCTGCAAATACGTATTTAAATTCAGACATCGCGTTAAGTGTTAAGCCGCCTGTGTCAGCGATATTAAATTTTTGTAGGTTTTGATCGGTGATTAAGTTAAACGTGCCATCTGCATTTCTAAAGGACGTAAATTCATCTTCTCCTAAACGATAAATTGCCATGATTGAAGGTGTAACTGTGAAATTTTTAAAGGGTGTGAACCAATATGACGGCTTCACAAGTAAATCTCCTTTGCGTTTGTAGTCTTGATAATACCAATCTTCGGTTGAAGTCAACGGCTGTTGAAAAGCTATGCTGGTTGAAAGTTTTTTATATTTGTAGGTGACACCTAAAATGATGTCATAGGTACCCAAGGTCGTTTGGAAATCCATAGGCGTTGCTAAGCCTAAACTTTGGAAAGCTAATCTGGTTTGGTCTGGTTTAGAGAGCGGTGCTTTGCCTCCTAAAGTAAAGTGCAGTTCTTGGTTGTCATCTTTTAATTCCAAGCGGTAGTTTATACTGGCAAAAACATCTCCTAAGCCAGAAACACATCTGGTGCCGTCATGTGCGTACCGAAAATTGACTCTAGCTGAGGCACTCCAATAGCGGTTGAGGTTGGCATTATATTGGATAAATGGATTAGTTACGGCAATGCCAAAATCTGCTTTCTCATAAGTGCCGCCAACACTCAATTCATGTCTAATAGTATCTCTGTGTTGCATGGCGCCAACTGAACAAAAACCTGCATCGCTGCAGCCTTGGGCAAAAAGTTGCATGGAAAAAAGAACGAAGCTCAGGGTTAAAAAAAGGTGTTTCATTGGGTTGTAATTAATGGTTATTGATGGGTTTTCCGATGTTTATTAGGCGAAAAACCACCTGATCATTTAAAGTAATTTTATGAAGTGGCAAATGTAAGATAAAAAAAAGACATGGCTAGATGTGGATTTCATTTTAAATTAAATTTAACTTTATTTTTATGATTAATACCAAACGAATCGACTAGAAGAATTTGTCTTTTATTTTATTCCAGCGGTAGCTTTGGATGAACTTTTGCTGGTCGTTGTTGACTAGTTTTGCTTTTGATTGAAAACTAGCTTTTAGAAATGCCAATAGATCATAAAAAATCAAATCAAATTTTTGTTTTTTACAATTTAATTTGATGGTGGCTATTAGTGTCAACCAAAAGCCATAACCCAGTTGGTAGAAGACTAGTCCTTGCTTCCCTTTGTTTGATTGATGGTAAGAAGCACCGGTTGGTTTGAGGTGTTTTACTTTTAGTTTATGGTCTGTTATGATTTGCCAACCATGGTAGCGTGCCAGCATTTCATCTAGGGTATCCCAGCCCATATTGGGTGTTAGTCCGCCTATGGCTTCAAAGCATGATTTGCGATAACTTTTAAATGCGCCTCTGATGTGGTCATTATTGGTTAAGGATTCTAAAACCCATTGGTTATTTTTAAATATATAGGCAAATCCGCCAACGATGCCTGCTTGTGGATTATTTTGAAAATGAGATAACACCACTTCAAAATAGTTTGCTGGTAAAATTAAATCGGCATCAAGTTTACCGATAATGTCAAAGGGTTTGGAGAGGTTTTCAAAACCATACTGAAAAGCTTTGATGACCTTTGCGCCAGGTAGATGAACATTTTCGGCATTAGTTTTTATCAGTTTAAAAATAGGTTGATCTCTTATATAGTCTTGAACCAATTGGTGGGTTTGATCTGTTGAATTGTCATCAACCACAATTACTTCTTGTGGTAACACCGTTTGTTTGATGATACTATCAAGGGTTTGAAGAATGAATTTTTCTTCGTTATAGGCGGGTATGATGAGGGAGTAGGATAAGATATTTTCTATGATAAAAAATAAAATTATTAATATTTTGGTTTTTTTCTGTTAGCATAAATAGAAATGATTTCTATGCTGCCATTTTTAATTCTATAATATAAAGAATTTAGTGACAGTATGACCGCTCTTCTAACTTCTTTTTGAGATTGACTTTCTTGAAAAATAAATGGGTTTGCTGAAATGATATCTAAAGTTTTTTCCAATTCATTTGAAAATCTGTTTAGCTCTTTTTCGGTCCAATAAATGTTAAGAAATTCTATAATTGCATCAAGCTCATTTATTGCATGCTGTGACCAGTTTATTTTATAACCACTTTTCATACTTTTTTCTAACCAATTCATGTGGAATTAATTCTTCCTGATTAGCGGATTTAACACCATTTAATATAGATTCTTTTTCTGCAGACGAAATTTCTTTCCACCAATCTTTCACGTGATATTGCTTTAATTCCGCAACTTTTTTTAATATTTCCAAATCTTCAAGTTCTGTTAACCATTGAATTATATCTAATTTTTGATTTAAAAGATTAGTTTGCGAATTCATTTGATGAAATTTTAATGTTCAAAATACAAAGATATAAAGTTTAAAGTAAATTATGCAAAAGAAAGCTGAATTTTATTCTGGTTGCCAAAACACCTCTTTCAAATTTTGGATTTGATTATCAATCACTTGTATGCCTTCGCTTTCTAGTAGTTGTTGCATGAGGTTGGTGCCGTCAAAATGGTGTTTGCCTGTTAAGAGTCCATTTCTATTCACGACGCGATGAGCAGGAATGTCGGGATTATTGTGCGAAGCATTCATGGCCCAGCCCACCATTCGTGCAGAAGCTTTCGTGCCTAGGGCTTCAGCAATTGCGCCATAGCTGGTAACTTTACCATAAGGAATTTGTTTTGCGACTTGATACACACGTTCAAAAAACGAATCATTTTCCATTAAAAAATGAGCTTATAAAGCGTTAAAATTGCAATTAAACTTGTCAATCCACCAATGATATAATTAATGTTTTTAAACACGAAAGATTTTTCATCATTTTTGGTAAAGAAAAAGGCATAGCCGATAAAAACAATAAACCCACCTATCATAGCTCCAAAACTCATGCTAATAATATTTGATAATTCATAAACGAGATAACCTCTTGCGCTCATGGTTAGCGCTATAATAGCATAATAGGGAAGAGGAAAGAGGTTTAAGCCAGAAATGAGCATACCCAAGAAAAATCGGCTCGATTTGGTGCGAATTTTTATTTTTTCTTCTTTTTTGTAGGGTTTCTTTTTGTTGGCAACAATTAAAAAATAATAGGACAACCCCAAAAAGGTTAACAGACCAACCACTTGAATGGTTTGTCTATAAATTGGATTCAAATCTATATATTTGGCAAATTGAATGGCCACCCAAACTTGTAAAAAAATGACAATAGAAGCGCCCAAGCTGAACCAGAAGGCTTTCATTTTTCCACTAATCATGGCTACTTTGGCGGCTGTAAGATTTATTAAGCCTGGCAAAATCGTTCCAACAATCGAAGCGATTAATCCTGCAATAAAAAGTGAAAAAGCGCTCATAGGTTATGATATTGGATGTTTTGTTGTCAACTTTTTTGTTTCAATTTAAATTGAATATAGGTGATGGGTTTATTTTTTTCTAAATATTGATTTTCGTAAAAGGTTTGAAAAGCGGTTACTTCTTCTGGTGCGCCTTCATTTTTATAAATATGATGGTTGGCATAAATTACCTCTTCACCTAATCCATGCAGCAAACCGAGTGTATAGCCGTGCATAAACTCGCTATCTGTTTTAAGATGCATGAGGCCATCAGGCTTAAGAATTTGACGGTAACGGTCAAAAAATTCTGCATTAGTCATGCGATGTTTGGTGCGCTTATATTTAATCTGTGGATCAGGAAAAGTAATCCAAATTTCTGATACTTCATTGTCCGCAAAACAAAAGGAGAGTAGTTCAATTTGGGTGCGAACAAAAGCAACATTAGTCAGACCATCTTCTATGGCAGTTTTTGCGCCTCGCCAAAAACGTGCACCTTTGATGTCAATACCAATGTAGTTTTTATTAGGATTTTTTTTTGCTAAATTGATGGTATATTCGCCTTTGCCACAACCTAATTCTAAAACGATTGGATGGTTGTTGCCAAAATGGTCCTGCCATTTGCCCTTTTTGTCAAATTGATGGTTAACGACTTCTTCTCGTGTTGGTTCAATCACGTTGGCAAAAGTTTTATTTTCGTTGAAACGTTTAAGCTTGTTTTTGCTTCCCATTTATTTTTTAGAATTTTTATGGTCTTCTATATACATTTGGCGCACTTTTTTAAATAAATTTGAAGAATAGACAAAATTAGTAACAGCTTCATTATCTGTTAAAAAAATCTCTTTATTACTACCATGCCAAGCGGTATGACCATCTTTTAGGAATAAAATGGTTTCGCCGATTTCCATCACGGAATTCATGTCATGCGAATTTATCACAGTGGTTATATTATATTCTCTTGTAATTTCTTGAATTAAATTGTCAATAACAATAGCTGTTTTTGGATCTAAGCCAGAATTAGGTTCATCACAAAACAAGTATTTCGGATTATTAACAATCGCTCGGGCAATGGCGACGCGCTTTTGCATACCGCCTGAAATTTCCGATGGTTTTTTATGATGCGCATGGACTAAATTGACACGATCAATAACAAAATCCACACGTTCTTTGATTTCTTTGACTGATTTATTCGTAAACATTTTAAGCGGGAAGCCCACATTTTCTTCCACCGTCATGCTATCAAACAGCGCACTCCCTTGAAACACCATGCCGATTTCGGTTCTTAAAGTTCGTTTTTCATCTAATGTTAAGTTTTTATAATTTCTGCCATCAAAAGAAATATCACCACTATCATGTTCATAAATGCCTAGCAAACATTTAAGCAAAACTGTTTTCCCTGAGCCGCTTTGCCCAATAATGAGGTTGGTTTTGCCAGTTTCAAAAGTTGTTGAAATGCCTTTTAAAACTTCGACATTACCAAAAGATTTTTTTAATAAGTCTACCTGTATCATTAGCTTAGCAACATTTGGGTGATTACGTAATTGACAATAATGATGACCACTGAAGTCCAAACAAACGCCGTTGTACTAGCTTTTCCAACTTCCAAAGCACCACCTTTCATATAAAAACCATGATAGGCAGGAATTGTTGCCAAAATCATTGCAAAAATAATAGTTTTTATAAAGGCGTAGGTGATGTGAAAAGGAATGAAGGAATCTTGAAGTCCCTGAATAAATTCAACACTACTCGAAAAACCGCCATAAACTGCAGCTACCCATCCGCCAAAAACACCCAAAAACATACTCAGCCCAATAACGAATGGATAAAGCAATAAGGCTGTTATTTTAGGAAAGACTAAATAATTTAAGGCATTGACACCCATAACTTCTAGTGCATCAATTTGTTCTGTAACGCGCATGGTGCCTATACTAGAAGTAATAAACGACCCTACTTTTCCCGCCATGATAATTGAAATAAAGGTAGGTGCAAACTCTAAAATCACCGATTGACGCGTTGCAAATCCAATCAAGTATTTAGGGATTAGTGGATTGGTAAGATTCAGAGCTGTTTGAATGGCGACAACACCTCCAACGAAAAAAGAAATAAAACAAACGATGCCTAACGAACCAATAATCAGGTCGTCAATTTCTTTGAGTATCAATTGCTTCATCACCGACCATTTAACGGGTCGATTGAACAGTGCTTTAAGCATAATGAAATAGGCACCTATATGAGTAAGCATTTTTAGCATGCGACAAATATAAAGATTATTTGCCAATGAGACAATAAATCAAACATCTAAAAAGGGTTAGGCAAAATCAAATTTTTATGCTTTTTTAACCCAACCTTTGGCTTGGTTGTAATCCAAAAAATATCGAATACTTAAAGAAAAGGTATGATTGAGATTATCTTCAAAGAGATTACTAATATTATTACCGAAATTTCTGTCTATCTCTCTAGTTGAGCTAAAGGCATTGTTTCTGTATAAGAAGTTAAGTTGACTACCAGGCACAAACCACCAACTGTATGATAAGTCAAAATTCCAAAGGTTGAAATTGTCATTTCTGTTATTGTTAAAAGTACTGTTGGGTGTCCATCTGCCATTTTCTTGCAGGGTGTGAAAGGCCACTTTTTCAGATAATGCCCAATAATGGCGAACTGATAAATTAAAGGTCATGTCGGCATTAATGGCATATTTTCCAGAAATCGTATTGGTAAAAGTGTCTCTATCTCTTTCAATCAAAACGATATTATTTCCCTCCATGGCAGTATAGCCCATATCTGACCATTGTTTTTGGTAATTAAAACTATAAACTAAAGTAAAACTATCATTAAACCGGTATCTTGGGCTAATATTAAAAAACAAACTTTGTCTTCTCACTTGTTCAAAATTATTAAAGCTTATTCTAAAATCACCTGCAAATTTTCTATTATAATTTGTTGAAAACCATACATTTCCGCCATGATGTTTTGGTTGAATTAGAAAACGTCCTTGGACGCGTGGTTCATAAAAATCATAGTACTCGGTTGGTGTTGTCCAAATACCACCACCGAACCAATCATTTTTTTTGGAAGAAAAATTAGTGGTTAAATTGATACCAGAGAACATTGGTTTTACGGCAGTATTTTCAAGTTGAACATAAGCGTTAAAACGCAAGAAAAACTGATTAAAATATTTGGTTGGATTCAAAATTTGATAACTACCAGCAGCATCAAAATTTGTAAAATTGGTAATAAAATTTATGCCTAAATCATTGATGTCATAATCTTTACTAACATGTGCAATAGACCCACTAAAGCGATATTTACCTTTTGTCCGCGCAATCGTTGCATCACCGCTGAAGCCTTTTTTGCCATTTTCAGTACCGTAAATGCTACTATATTTTGCACTGCCAAATAGATTGTAGCTATTTTCTTTATTAAATAAATCGAAAACTAAACCAGTAACATTGGCTTTTTCATAGCCGACTGACATTCTAGTGACATTGGAATTAATCAATGAAATAGATGAGTTTTGATTAAACCTTTGATCCAAAACCGTAATGTTATAATTTGTTACAGGTGCAACCAATTCCCTTCTAGTCGTTTGGTTGTCAGTATTCCTGATTAAAGCATAGTTGTTATCGGTGATGGCATTTAAAAAACCAACGCCCAAGCCTTTAGATGTTCGGCCTGAAATTTTTGTAGCATTTAATAATTCTGTTGTAGAAGGGTATTTTTCTACCTCTTCATTATTTGCTAAATTAAGTGCTCTATTTGGACCTTCACCAATTCGTCTAGAATAAAAAATATTTCCTTTATTGAATAAATCAGTGCCTTCCTGAAAAAACGGTCGATTTTCATTAAATTGTTGTTCAAATGGGCCTAAGTTCAGTACTACATTATCAAAAGCCGCTTGTCCAAAATCGGGAATTAAAATAGCGTCTAAAGTTAAGGCATCATTGATACCGTATTTTATGTCGAGCCCACCTTTAACGGTTTTTTCAGGCTTCATATTTTCTGCTGCTGCTAAATAGGTTGATATATAAGGAATAAAAAACAAACGCGTAGGTGGTTTGATTTCTGTAATTCCTTTTAACAGGCCAGCTTGTCGATTAAAGCCGCCAACACCCACATCTATTGGGTTCCAGGTATAAGACTGTCTATCTCTACGTACTTCTCTCATAAAATTGATACCCCAAGTCTGCTCTTTTTCGGCTATAAATCTCAAGGCAGCATAAGGGATTTTCATTTCAACAATCCAACCATCTTCTACTATTTTGACTTTACTGAGCCAAATGGCGTCCCAAGTACCATCTTCACCATTGGCATCTGTTATAGCCACATCATTTTGAGTGCCTGCCGCTGTTACAAAAAAACCAAAAGCACCCTGACCATCATTGAATCCATTAATATAAGCGCCAAAAAAATCACTAGCACCAGTATTGTCTCTTTGCGTAATTTCTTTCATGATGAGGTTTGGCGAGCTGTCATACATTTTAGCACCAATGTAAATGGCTTCGTCATCATATATAATTTTAACTTCTGTTTTTAGATTTTCAGGAATAGGATTTAAATTATCTGGGCGAAAGGAAATAAAATCTTTGGCTGGCAAGGCTTTAGACCAAACAGATTCTGACAGATAACCATCAATGGAAACAGTTTCATTGATGCGAACGGCTTGCATTTCTTTTTTTATTTCTTGAGAAATAGCCAATTGAATAGTAAAAATAAATACTAAGAATAATCTAATCAAAATCGAAAATTAAATGCGCAAAAATATAATTTATTGGGATTTAATTTTTTTGTTTATGAATATATTAAGAAATTTAACATTTTTAAAAATCCTTCTTTACAAGCATATACCATTCATCTTCAAGTTTGAGGTAACCTTGATCATAAACAAAATAGTAAGAATGTCCTTTTTGCGTGGTTAAAATTTCGGTGAGAAAATGAAAATCGAAACCTTTACTAATCAGTTTGTTTCTAGTAACTTTTGTTTTTCCAGTGGTATTTAATAAAGACAATATTCTGTGGTTTTTTCGCAAACGATTATTGATGTTTGTCATCAAATTTGAGGAATCTCGATTGAGTTTGTTGTTAAAGGCATTTCTGCACCCATCAGAGCAGAATTTTTTGTCAATTCTGCCTAAAACTTTTTCACCACAGGCTAAACAATCTCTTTGACTCATGAGTTATTGTTTTTTAAGCAATTTAAAATAAATGAATTAATCTTTGGTTTTTTCTCTAAAAATCTCTTCAAGGTTTTTGGTTTTCTGTTGAAGACTTAATATTTTTAAATCATTTTTTGCAGCAAAATCAAATAATGAAGCGCGCTGATCGGTATCGTTTTCAAAAGTAAGGCGGTATTGATTGCTAGCTATATTTTCGATAGTCATGAGGCCTTGTAAACTTAAATTGATGGTTAAAGATTTATCAAATTCTACATCTAGAACCTGAACCGTTTGTTCGCTTTTTAAATTTTTCAATGGCCTATCTGAAACAATTTTCCCGTGATTGATAATAATTACACGGTTGCAAATGGCTTCAACCTCTTGCATAATGTGTGTAGACAAAAATATGGTCCTATCTTTTGCAATATTTTTGATTAATTGTCTAATTTCAACCAATTGGTTTGGATCGAGACCTGTTGTTGGTTCATCTAAAATTAAAACTTTTGGTTCATGGATGAGTGCGGCAGCTAAACCTACACGTTGTCGGTAACCTTTTGAAAGTTGACCAATTGTTTTATTGGCTTCAGCCGTTAAACCGGTCAGTTGAATGACTTCCTCTACACGATTAGTATTAATATGATAGGCATTTGCACAAAAAATTAAATATTCTCTTACATATAGCTCCAAATACAAAGGGTTGTGCTCCGGCAAATAACCAATAATTTTTTTAATGTCTTGTTTTTGTGTGTAAATGTCAAAACCATCAACTTGGGCCTGACCTTCATCGGGAGAAATGTATGTGGTCAAGATTTTCATTAAGGTAGATTTTCCAGCACCATTTGGCCCAAGAAAACCAACAATTTCACCTTTTTGAATAGAAAAGCTCACTTGGTCAAGTGCGAGTTGCTCGCCGTATTTTTTGGTTATACTTTCAACAATTATTGACATAAGAAAAATAAAAAAAACAAATTTATAAATTAAATCATATTTAAGCTACTTTTTTGAAGTTAAAATCAGTTTAAATAAAAAATCCGCAAATAAAAAATACTTGCGGATTCTTTTATATTAATTTTGGATTATTTTAGAGCTTCCAAATAGTTTTCGTTAACTCTTTTCCAATCAACCACATTAAAGAAAGCTGCCAAATAGTCTTTTCTCTTATTTTGATATTTTAAGTAATAAGCATGTTCCCAAACGTCAACACACATAATTGCCTTGCCACCTTTAATGCCTAATTTGCCCATCAGAGGATTGTCTTGGTTAGCCGTGGTCACAATGGTTAGTTTTCCAGCTTTATCAGCCATTAACCAAGCCCAGCCTGAACCGAATTGCTTAGTGCCAGCTTCTATAAATTGTTCCTTGAAATTATCAAATGACGTAAAGTCTCTATCTATGGCTTTTGCTAAAGTATCTGTTGGCATGCCACCTTTATTAGGACCAATAATTTTCCAAAACATGTTGTGATTATAATAACCACCGCCATTATTTCTAACCGCTGCATTGTTAAGATCAAGCTTGGCTAAAATTTCTTCTATACTTAAATTAGCCATAGGCGTGTCCTTTATGGCTTCATTTAATTTATTGGCATAACCTAAATGGTGTTTTGAAAAATGAACAAACATGGTTTTTTCATCAATATGCGGCTCTAAGGCATTGTAATCGTAAGCTAAGGCTTCCATTTGAAATTGACCGCCTTCATCTACTTTAACATCAGCAGGTTTGCCAATTTCTGGCACCTCTGTTACCATATCCTCTTTGGAAGGAACATCTACTTTTTCTTGTTTAGAATTGTCTTTACAGGCAACCAACAATAAAATTAAACTAAGACTAAGAACTAATTTTTTCATTTGATAAATTGTTTAATGATTAATATTATATGAGATTGTTTTTTGTGATTATATTTATTTGCAATGCAATTTAACAAGTTTGATGTACATTTCTTTACATTCATCAGGTTCGTATTTACTAAATTGAAAGATCGCATTAGATTTAAAAGCACTGACCATATCTTGACTAGTTTGAAAAGAATTAATTTTTGCCTCATTGGAGCCAATTTTGTATAAAGCGTAAAGCTTGAGCATCACATCTTGAGGGATTTTCCCCTTAAAATTTGAAGATAACTCATAAGCTTCCAAAAAAGCAATATCCAATTCATTTTCACTCATTCCTTGAAGCTATTATGTCTTCTGCACCTTTCACAACTTGGTTGAGCTTAACATGAATTTTGCTATCTAATGGCAAGTATAAATCGACCCTAGAGCCAAATTTAATGAAACCTCCATCTTTACCTTGACCTACTTTTGTGCCTTCAACAGCATAATTAATAATTCTTTTGGCTAAGGCACCAGCTATTTGGCGATAAAGCACGGGACCAAACTCACTATTTTCAATCACCACTGTTGTTCGTTCATTTTCAGTACTTGCTTTAGGATGCCAAGCGACTAAATATTTTCCGGGATGATATTTGCTAAATTTCACATCGCCACTGATTGGATATCTCGTGACATGGACGTTGATGGGTGACATAAAAATGGACACTTGTAGTCGATTATCTTTAAAATATTCGGGTTCATAAACTTCTTCAATAACCACAACTTTTCCATCAACGGGAGAAACCACATGATAAGGATTAAACTTCGTATGCCTTGTTGGGTTTCTGAAAAACTGCAAGATGAGTATTAAAAAAATAAGGGCTAAAATTTGGATTGATTTTATTAGCCAAAGTGTTGATAAAAAATAGTCTGCCAGCAAAATAATGGCTACGACACATGTAACGGTTATCATGATAATTTTGGCGCCTTCTTTGTGAAATTTAAGAAACATAAAGCATCAGTTTTAAAAAAATAAATATATAAGGAACCACAAATATAAAACTATCTAAGCGATCCAGCAAACCGCCATGACCAGGCATAATTTTCCCACTGTCTTTTACACCTGCAATTCGTTTAAATTTTGATTCTATTAAATCACCTAAAGTGCCGAAAACACCTACAATTAAGGACAATATAAACCACTCAAAAGTTGACAAAAATGTAAAAAAATGTGCAATAAAAAAACTTGAAAATATGGCAAAACCAAAACCACCAACAAAACCTTCAATGGTTTTTTTAGGCGATACCTTTTCAAAAAGTTTGCGTTTACCGAAGTTTTTACCTACTAAATAAGCAAAAGTATCATTTACCCATATCAAAATAAAAACACCTATTATCAAATAGGGGTTAAACTGATTGTTTGGCAATTTTGAAAGCTCGGGCAAAATCAAAAAAGGATTAATCAGGTAGCCCATTAAATAAATATACCTGTTGTGTTTTTTAAGCGTATTATTGCTAATATTAAAAAGATAATAAATAGCTTTATAGGAGGTAATTAAGGCAAGAATACAAATGATAGTATTCTGATATTCAATATCTAATTGTGCATTTATATAATATAAAGCTATAGCAATGAGTATATAAAGATACGGTCTGATGCCAAGAATTAAACAAAATTCAAAAACGCACAAAACCAAAAATATACCAAATGTAAAAAAGAAACTGTCAAAAGAATACCAAGTACCTAAAAGTAAAAGGATAACAAATATTAATCCGGATATTGCTCTTGTTAGTGTTTCATGCGAATTAAACATCTTCAAGCAATAATAAATATAAGTTTTTTGCTACACTACCATAATTTAAAAACTCATCATTGGTGTTGTTTTTAAAGCATTTAAAGGAGGTGATATTGGTAGGATAATTTGATGTATATCTATTTTTAATTCTGGATAATCCTTCTGATTTATTTCTCACCAAATCACTGATTCTACCAATAATAATTAGATTTATTGGTAAGTCGTTTGGTTTAATATCTTTGATTTGATTTGAAGCAAGCAAAACAGAGCCTTCATCGGCAATTAAAGCCTCGCAAGAGCACAAATGAAATTGACCTTTGTTTGCTTCAACAAGCTCGATATTATTAGATTTAAGAAAAGAATTTAGAACGCTTTCATAGCAACTGGCTTGCTTTTCAAACCAATCGTTTTCAACTAAAATATTTTGAAATTGCTCATTTAACTCCTCATTAGATGCACAATAGATGAATTTACCAGCATTTTTGGTAAAATTTTCAGCAAATAAATCGTCAATATCCCGTAGGACATCAGGTTGATGCGATGCATCGTTTTGATTTTCAGGAATAAGGCTATCTATGATTTTTTTAAAGAGGTTCATGGGTCTAATATTTCAATCAAAATAACATAATAAACTTTACTTAAACTTTACTTTAAAAAAAAACTATTCAACATTTTTATAAACAATATCTTCTGCACCATCAACCATGTTTTTTTCAAAAAGACGATCTCCAAATATGCTAATCAAATCATCTTTGAATATGACTTCTTTTTCAATTAAAACATCAGCTAGTTGATTTAATTTATCTTTGTTTTCCTCCAAAATTTTTATTGCTCTTTGATATTGTTCTTCAATGATCAATGATATTTGTTTGTCTATTTTAATTGCTGTATCTTCCGAATATGGTTTAGTGAATCCGTATTCCGACTGCCCACTAGAATCATAATAAGTGATATTGCCTAATTCTTTATTTAGACCATAAATAGTTACCATAGCTCTAGCTTGTTTCGTTACTTTCTCTAAGTCACTTAATGCACCTGTTGAAATTTTATTAAAGACAACATATTCAGCTGCACGGCCGCCCATCGTTGCACACATTTCATCGAGCATTTGCTCCGTATGAACAATTAGTCTTTCTTCTGGTAAATACCAGGCTGCGCCTAAACTTTGACCTCTTGGTACTATGGTTACTTTAATTAGTGGTGCGGCATGTTCAACCATCCAACTCACCACGGCATGGCCTGCTTCATGGACAGCAATGGTGCGTTTTTCTAAGGGTGAAACGATTTTGTTTTTCTTTTCTAAACCGCCAATTATTCGGTCAACTGCATCAAGAAAGTCTTGTTTATCAACGGCTTCTTTACCATTTCTTGCAGCAATTAATGCGGCTTCATTACAAACATTTGCAATATCAGCACCTGAAAAACCAGGGGTTTGTTTTGATAAAAAGTCAACATCTAATTCAGGCACTTTTTTTAAAGGTTTTAAATGGACTTCAAAAATTTCCTTTCTTTCTCTAACGTCTGGTAAGTCAACATAGATTTGTCTATCAAAACGGCCAGGTCTCAAAAGGGCTTTATCCAAAACATCTGCACGATTGGTAGCTGCCAACACGATAACATTAGTTTTCGAACCAAAGCCATCCATTTCTGTTAATAATTGATTAAGGGTATTTTCTCTTTCATCGTTTGCACCGGTCATATTATTTTTTCCTCTAGCTCTACCAACTGCATCTATTTCATCAATAAAGATAATGGCTGGTGATTTATCTTTGGCATTTTTAAACAAGTCTCTTACCCTTGAAGCACCAACACCAACAAACATTTCTACAAAATCTGAACCTGATAAAGAGAAGAATGGTACTTTTGCTTCACCAGCTACTGCTTTAGCTAATAAAGTTTTACCAGTACCAGGCGGGCCAACGAGAAGCGCCCCTTTTGGTATTTTACCTCCTAAATTGGTATATTTATCAGGGTTTTTCAAAAACTCAACAATCTCCATGATTTCTTCTTTAGCACCTTCTAAACCTGCAACATCTTTGAAGGTCGTTTTCACATCGTTTTTCTCATCAAATAATCGTGCTTTTGAACGGCCAATATTAAAAATTTGACCGCCACCGCCACCAGACATTCTTTTCATGAAAAAAATCCAAACGCCAATTAATAATAAAAATGGTAAGAAGCCTATCAAAACGCCACTCCAATCGCTCTTTGATTTAAAAGCAAAGGACTTTACTTTGCCTTCTTTTTTAGCAATTTCTAATTTCTCTTGAAACAATTTAACATCACCAATGCCTTCGAGAATATAATTAGGACCTTTTAGATTTTTTGTTAAAACATTTTCATCTTTATTTTTGTGTTCGACTAATTCGGCTGCTTCTTTAGTTAAATAGAT
This sequence comes from Flavobacterium sp., assembly GCA_044347145.1. Lineage (GTDB taxonomy): Bacteria > Bacteroidota > Bacteroidia > Flavobacteriales > Flavobacteriaceae > Flavobacterium. Next base: position 4,934 of record JBIIXU010000001.1, on the reverse strand, counting down.
ATCGGCTTCAATATTATTATAAACAATAACTTCTTTAATTTGGCCTTTATTTAGTAGATCATTAAACTTAGAATTTAGTAACTTTTTGCCACCATAGTTACTAGAATCATTGCTATTTATCGAGATAAAAAAGAAAATACCCAAAACAAGGGCATAAATCATCCACCAATTAAATTTGAATTTTCCTGAACCGTTTTCTTGATTGCTATCGTTGTTATTTTTAGTTTGATTTTCTTGCTGATTATTTGCGTTATCGCTCATTTATAAAAGTCTAATTTATTAGTAATTGCTCGGGATAGAAGTAATTTTTGCATCTCCCCAAAGGCCTTCAATGTTATAATATTCTCTAATATGTTTTTGAAAAACATGCAATACGATATTGACATAATCCATCAAAACCCACTCGGCATTATCTTGCCCTTCAACATGCCATGGTTTATCTTTAGTTTCTCTTGAAACAACGCGTTGCACTGAATTAACGATAGCATTGACCTGCGTGTTTGAGGTGCCATTACACACGATAAAATAATCACAAGGTGTATTATCAAGTGCCCTTAAGTCTAAAACTTCAATATCTTGTCCCTTTACATCTTCTATGCCTTTTATAATTAATGACAACAAAAGGTCTTTATCTTTATTCGTTTTTAGCATTCACTATGTTTTGTGCAAAAGTAAAAAATATTTTGGTATACTTACTACTGCGTTAAGTTTAATTTATATAATTTTATCCCAATTTTAAAAGATGGTTTATGCATATAATCAAATTAGATACCATAAATTCAACCAATGATTTTCTTAAGCAATATGCCATTGAAAAATTACCCCAAAATTTCACGGTGGTTGTTGCTAAAAACCAAACCAAAGGTCGCGGGCAGATGGGCGAAACTTGGCAAAGTGAGTATGGTAAAAACCTTACTTTTAGTGTTTTAGTAAGAGATTTGTTGATTGCAAGACCAGATGTATTTATTTTGAATAAAGCAGTTGCCTTGGCGGTTTTATATACTTTAGAAAAGTTTAAAATTTCTAATTTAGCTATCAAATGGCCAAATGACATTCTGTCTGAAAATAAAAAACTCGTTGGCATATTAATTGAAAATACTTTTAAAACCAATGAAAATATTCAATCAATTATTGGCATTGGCATAAATGTTAATCAAACGGTTTTTGTTCATTTACCACAAGCAACTTCCATGGCAATTATTAAAGCCAAGACTTTTGATTTAGACGAAGTTTTGAATGTTTTTTTGAATGAATTATCAGCTGTTGTAAATCTTATTAAATTTGATCAAATTCAATTGATTAAAGAAAAATATGACAAATATTTATTTCATAAAGACAAACTTTCAGTGTTTGAAGATAAACACAATCAGCGTTTTATGGGTATTATTAGACATGTGAATGATGATGGTCAAATCATTATTGAAAAAGAGAATGAAATCTTTGAAGCTTATGGTTTTAAGGAAGTTAAGACCCTGCTTAATTTTGGAAGACCTTTTTAAAGTTAGCAGTCGCAGTTCTCAGTTTAGTTCTGAAAGCGAAAGCTGTAAACTGAGACTGTAAACTGAGACTGCTAACTGAGACTGTAAACTAAAAACTAAACTACATTCTTTCTGGCACATTGATGCCCATTAAGGCACAAGAATTTTTAATCACTTCTCCAACTTTATATGACAATTGTACGCGGAAAATTTTTAAAGTTTGTTCCGCTTCACCTAAAATTGAAACTGATTGATAAAATGAGTTATAAGCTTTTACCACATCATAAGTATAATTGGCAATTAAAGCAGGAGAATAGCTTTTAGCTGCTTGCTGAATAGCATCAGGAAAATGCAATATTTCTTTAAGCAGTTCTTTTTCTTTATCATGTAAATTTACAGTGCTAAAAACTTCTTGCTTATAGTCAAAGTCCGCTTTTCGCAAAATTGATTGAATTCTAGCATAAGTGTATTGAATAAAAGGCCCAGTATTGCCATTAAAATCAACAGACTCTTCGGGATTAAACATGATTGGTTTTTTTGGGTCGACCTTCAAAATATAATATTTCAAAGCACCAAGACCTATAGATTGATAAAGTTTACTTTTTTCATTTGCTGGTATCCCATCTAATTTGCCTAATTCCTCTGAAATACGCTTGGCTGTCTTGGTCATTTCATCCATCAAATCATCTGCATCCACTACCGTACCTTCTCTAGATTTCATTTTTCCCGTTGGCAACTCAACCATGCCATATGATAAATGATAAAGGTGTTTGGCCCACTCAAAGCCTAATTTTTTCAATATCAAAAACAAAACCTTAAAGTGATAATCTTGTTCATTTCCAACCGTATAAACCATGCCACCAATATCAGGAAAATCTTTAACGCGTTGAATAGCAGTGCCGATATCTTGGGTCATATAAACGGCAGTCCCATCAGAGCGCAAAACTATTTTTCGGTCTAAACCATCTGCAGTTAAATCAATCCAAACGGAACCATCTGCATCTCTTTCAAAAACGCCACTTTCTAAACCAAAGTCAACCACTTCCTTACCTAATAGATAGGTGTTCGATTCGTAATAATAAGAATCAAAATCCACGCCTATATTTTTATAGGTTGCTTCAAATCCTTCATAAACCCAACCGTTCATGGTGCGCCATAAATTGACCACAGTCTCATCACCTGCTTCCCAAAGACGAAGCATATTTTGAGCTTCAAGCAAAATAGGAGCCTGTTTTTTAGCTTCTTCTTCAGAAAGACCTTTTAATTTTAAGGCTTCTATTTCTGTTTTATACTGTTTGTCAAACGCTACATAATATTTTCCAACCAAATGATCACCTTTCAAACCTGAAGTTTCTGGTGTTTCTGCTTGACCAAATTTTTGCCAAGCCAACATGGATTTACAAATATGAATACCACGATCATTAATAATTTGTGTTTTGTAGACTTTTTTACCTGCTGCTTTTAAAATTTCGGCTAAACTATAACCTAAAAGCACATTTCTCACATGACCAAGATGTATAGGTTTGTTAGTATTTGGGGAAGCATACTCAACCATCATGGCTTCTTGGCCAGTTTGTTTTTGATAGCCAAAGGTTTGATTTGAATAAATACCATAAAAAATATCTAAATAGTATTGCTCTACCACAACAAGATTTAAAAAACCTGCCACGACATTAAACTTTTGAATCATTTGACAATTTTCGGTTAAATATTCACCTAATCTGGTACCAATTTCAACAGGATTACCTTTAATTAACTTCACTAAAGGAAAAACCACGATGGTGATATCGCCTTCAAATTCTTTTTTAGTCGTTTGAAATTCAACTGATTCAATATTTATTTTATATAGTTTTTGGACTGCGGTCTTAATTATTGGTGTCAAAAGGTCTTGTATGCGCATGATATTTATTTTGGTTGGCAAATATAAGTTTTTTTTTGGAGCAACAGGCTTGTTATTTATCTATTACACCTCAAATCTTTATAAAAAAACCATAGATCCAAAGTTAATTCTTAGGTTGGAATTATTTAAAAAATCTCCGTATAACCATACAATAAAGCTGTTTTTGTTAGAAATTACAGCAATAAGAAACAAGCAGATTTATCTATTTTATTATGATTTGAGATATCTATGCCGTTCCTTACTCCCGAGCTAAATATTCTGTATTCAAAACTGTGGGTGGCAGATAAGATTTTTCAACAATTGGGGACATTAGCGATAATTAGCAATTTTTTTACTTATTTTTAGGTTTATGGTAGGTTAAATAAAATAAAGCAGTAAATTTGTTTTTTAAACACATAAATTATGAAATTTTTTTTAAGTATTGTTTTGTTTTTATTTTTAAATGCTAGCTTTAGTCAAGGTTTTTCAGTTGGCTTAAAAGGGGGGTTAAACTATACCAATTTTAGAGGTCAAAGTCTTGAGGGATTGAATTTTAGTAATGCCACAAATTTTCATATTGGTGCAGCGGCACAAATTGATTTTAGTGATAAAATTAAGTTGCAAGCAGATTTATTATATAATATTGTAGGTACGGATGTAAAAACTTTATTAAGTCAATATAATAGTAGACTTGGCTATATGTCCGTGCCCGTAGCTATAAAATATGCAGTTTTTACTAGCAAAACCTTTTTGGAAGGTGGTGTACAAATGTCTTATTTGGTGAATGAAGATCAGCAAGCGCTCACTGCAATAGGGTCTCAAGATTGGCAAACGATTAATAAGTTTGATTTTGCAGTTTTTGTAGGATTTTCCGTTAATCTCACCAATAGTATATTTTTACAAGGTCGTTATCATTGGGGCTTAATAGATGCAAAAAGCATAAATAGTCAGTCTTTTAAAAACCAAGGTGCCACGCTATCTGTCGGCTATTTTATTTTTTAAGTAATGCCCAGAATAATAGCTATTGATTATGGAAAAAAAAGATCTGGCATTGCAGTTACTGATGATTTTCAAATTATAGCTTCTGGTTTAACAACGGTTGACACTTCATCACTCCTTCAGTTTTTAACAACGTATTTTGACGCCGAAAATGTAGTTAAAGCGCTTATCGGCTTGCCAAAACAAAAGGATGGTTCTTTATCTGATATAGGTAAGGACATCGACAATTTTGTTTTACTTTTTAAAAAGCACTTCCCAGATATAGAAATTATTTGTGTTGATGAACGCTTTACGTCTAAAATAGCTTTTCAATCGATGATAGATTCTGGGATTAAAAAAAGTAAGCGCCGAGATAAAGGGCTTATCGATGAAATTGCCGCCACAATAATACTTCAAGATTATTTGGTGAGGTTTAAAATATAGTTTTCTTTTTTTACAAAGCTATCTTTTAAGCGAAAAATGCGCTTTAAAAGTTTGTTCTATGCCATCTTGGTCTAAATAGTCTACGCTAAACCAATAATCTGTTGACGGTAATGGTAAATTGTTATAAGTACCATCCCAACCTCTGTCGATATTTC
>JBIIXU010000021.1:0-32334 GCA_044347145.1 Flavobacterium sp. | reverse complement strand
GGCACTGTTACAGGAAGTTCACATCTGCTTACCCTTGATAGTGGTCAGAAAATTCTTTTAGATTGTGGTCTATATCAAGGGAATGAAGAGGCCTATGAAGACTTTAACAACAAATGGATTTTTGACCCAAAAAGTATTGATGTATTGATCTTATCGCATGCCCATATTGACCATATAGGGCGCGTGCCAAAATTAGTCAAAGACGGTTATGCTGGACCTATCTATTGCACACCAGCCACACGTAGTCTGGCGCAAATCATGTTAATGGATAGCGCCTTGATTCAAGAGGTTGAAACAGAAAAAATCAATCGTCGAAAAGCGCTGCATGAGGTACAACTAAAACCTCTTTATACCACAAAAGATGTTGAATTAGCCATGCAACAATTTGTTACTATAAACTATGAAAAATGGTTTAACTTAATAAATGGTGTTGAATTATATTTTGCTGATGCCGGTCATATCCTGGGCAGTGCATCAATTACACTTAAGATTAATCAAAATGGTAATGAAACCTTTTTTGGTTTTAGTGGTGACATTGGCCGACCAAATAGACCAATCATCAAAGACCCTGTGCCCATTCAGGCTGTTGATTATTTAATCATGGAATCTACCTATGGTGATAAACTTCATCATAATTTAACCATTGACTGTAACCATTTTTTAGACCTCATTATTGAAACCTGTATCAAAAACAAGGGGAAGTTAATGATTCCCGCCTTTAGCGTTGGCCGCACGCAGGAAATAGCCTATTTGCTCAATGAACTCTATAATGGTGGTAAACTGCCTAAAATTCCCATTTATATTGACAGTCCACTTGCAACCAATGCCACCGATATTTTTATGCTTCATTCTGAATGCTTTGATGAAAGCACCAATAAGATTTTGCTTTATGATGAAGACCCTTTTGGGTTCTACGGGCTTCAATATACCAAGTCTGTTGAAGCTTCAAAAGCGATTACCCGTTCAAATGAACCGTGCATCATCATTAGTTCATCTGGGATGATGACAGCAGGACGCATCAGACATCATATGGCCAACGAAATTGAAAACCCAAAAAATACTTTGTTAATTATTGGTTTTTGCTCTCCTGGTACTCTAGGCAGACGTCTCATTGATGGCGCAAAATCGATTAGAATTAAAGGTGAAGAAAGGCATGTAAAAGCCAAAGTTAAAATCATGAACTCATTTAGCGCCCATGCCGACCAACAAGAAATGATTGATTTTTTAGCTAATCAAGATACTGAGCGACTTAAAAAAATATATTTGGTTCACGGTGAGCCAGACCGACAGTTGCCATTTGTTGAAAAATTGGAAAGTTTAGGTTTTCAAGAGGTTGTGATGCCTAGATTATTTGAAGTGGACACGATTTAAATCGCTTCAACCACTATTTTCTCATCATTAAGCATCTGCTTCAATAGGTTTTCCATACCATTTTTTAAGGTGAAAGTAGATGATGGACAGCCATTACACGACCCTTGCAAAATAACTTTCACTAATTTGCTTTGTTCATCGTAAGAATCAAACAAAATATTACCGCCATCTTGCTGAACCGCTGGCTTGATATACTCTTCAATAATGTTTACAATTTGTTGCGAGGTCGCGTCTAATTGCTCAAAATGAGTCAACGTTTGCTTTTCTTGCGCCGGCTTTTGTGCTAATTTTTCGTTGATAACCACAGGGTTGTCATTTTCTAAATAGTTTTTGATGAAACCTCTTACCTCTGGGCTTAATTCACCCCAATCAAAAGCGTCATGCTTGGTGATTGAAATAAAATTTTCATCAATAAAAACTTCTTTCACAAATGGAAAATTAAACAAACTGGCAGCTAAAGGCGAGCTTTCTGTGTTATCACCACTTTGATATGAGGCTATTTGCGTAGTCAACACTTTATTTGCCACAAACTTTAATACCTGAGGATTTGGGGTGCTTTCCGTATAAATTGAAAAAGGTTGCTTTTTTTGCTTTTCTTCTGTGTTAACAATCACTTCTTTAGACAAATAATAATCTTCTAATTGTTGCGCAATTTGGTCTTTAATTTCATCCCATTCTACAATATTAAACTTTTCTATGGCAACAAAATTTCTAGAAATATAAACAGTTTTAACAAATGGCAAGAAAAAAAGCTTTTTAGCTAAGGGGCTATTGGCAGTTTCGTCGATATTTTTAAATTCAAAACTATCTCGAGTAATCATTTCTGGAAACTCAAACTTAAAAATATTGACATGATTTGTCGCAATGATTTTTATTAAACTCATTGAAATAAGCAGATTAAAGATTAAGAATTAAACTTGTTGTTCAACAAGATTGATTAAAGAATTGGCATCCATTGTTCCTGCTTGACGCCAAACCATTTGACCTGATTTATAAATCATAAAAGTTGGTACACCTTTGATTCTCAGCGCATCAGCTAATGGTTGATTTTTTTCAACATCAATTTTTATAACTTTAGCTTTATCTCCTAGAGCTGCAGCTACATGACGAATTACGTGGTTCATATCTTCTGTGTGCTCGTTCCAGTCTGTATAAAAATCAAGTAGAACAGGCACGTTTGAATCTATTAGTTCTCCAAATTTTGACATAATCCTATGTGTATGAAAAATATACTACAAATATACAGTTTTTACTATAACTAACGCATTATTTTTAAATAATTATTAACATTTTGACAGGTGCAAATTTTATTGTATTTTTGAAAACTATTAATCAAAGGCTATTTTGAAATATTTTTTTTTCTTTTGTGGTTTGTTTCTTTGCGGCTGTCAATATTTTGAAAAGACCGTGCCAAACCCCGACACTATCGCTGATGATAAAATAAAAACCATTGATTTTAAAGACATTACCACATATCCTTCCACGCAATTATGTGATACGCTAACTGATAAAAATGCCAAGAAAGACTGTTTTTATCAATACATCTCGCAACTGATTCAAGACAAATTTAATGAGCAACAGTCTCTCGTTCAAACCCGTGATAAAGACACGCTTAAAGTTCTTGTAACCGTAGATTACAATGGAGAAATCAACATAAAAGCGCCAGAACAAGCCATCGACCGCGCCATGTTTGACAGTCTATTTATGATTCAATCCAATCAATTTCCAAAAATTAATCCGGCAACAAAAGAAGGTGTCCCCGTCACCATTCAATTTGAATTACCAGTTATTTTAAAAAAGAAAATATAATTTACCTCACAGATATTTCGTAATTTTGCCGCATGTCAAAAAGAGTAATCGTTGGTTTGTCTGGTGGCGTTGATTCTAGTGTTGCGGCCTATTTGTTAAAGGCGCAAGGCTATGAAGTCATTGGTTTATTTATGAAAAATTGGCATGATGACAGCGTGACTATTTCTGATGAATGTCCTTGGCTTGAGGACTCAAATGATGCGCTTTTAGTGGCGCAAAAACTAAACATTCCCTTTCAAACCGTTGATTTAAGTGAGCAGTATAAATCGCGCATCGTTGATTATATGTTTAATGAATATGAAAAAGGAAGAACGCCAAATCCTGATGTGCTCTGCAATAGAGAAATTAAGTTTGATGTGTTTTTAGATATTGCACTGAGTTTAGGTGCAGATTTTGTAGCCACCGGTCATTATTGTCAAAAACAAACCATCTTTAAAGACGGGCAGCCTATCTATCAATTAATGGCTGGTCACGACAAAAACAAAGACCAATCTTACTTTTTATGTCAGCTTTCTCAACAGCAATTAAGCAAGGCTTTGTTTCCAATTGGTCATCTTAATAAATCTGAGGTTAGAGACATTGCGCAAGCCTTGGATTTAATTACTGCCGAAAAAAAGGATTCACAAGGTCTTTGTTTCATAGGCAAAGTGCGCCTGCCAGAATTTTTGCAACAAAAACTTCAGCCAAAAATTGGTCAGATTATCCAAATTTCATCAGATCATCAGATTTATCAGGCGGCAGATTCGGCATCAAAAACAGCCGAAGAGCAACTTATCGCATTAGCTAAACCCTTTGATTATCAACAGGATATGGGCATTAATAAAGGTCCACATCAAGGCGCACATTACTACACCATTGGGCAAAGAAAAGGTTTAAATGTTGGTGGCACCAAGGAACCCTTGTTTGTTATTTCAACGGATGTTACTGAAAATATCATTTATGTTGGCGAAGGCGCTTCTCACCCAGGTTTATTTAGACAAGCACTACTCATTAAGCCAAACGAAACCCATTGGGTAAGAGAAGATTTGAAACTGCAAATAGGCGAAAAAATGTCTGTACTAGCGCGTATTCGCTATAGACAAGCCTTACAAAAAGCGGTTTTACACCAATTAACAGCTGGTTTAATCATCCTTTTTGAAGAGGCCCAATCCGCCATTACGGCTGGTCAATTTGCCGCTTGGTATATTGATAATGAATTAATTGGTTCTGGTGTGATTGCAGAATGAAAAAAAATATCTAATTTTACGCAAAACATTAGTCCTTCATGAAAAAAGCCACCCTCAAACAAATAGCAAAAGACTTAAACGTTTCTATTTCTACTGTTTCCAAAGCTTTGAATGATAGCTACGAAATTGGAGAAAAAACTAAGCGAAAGATCAAGGAATATGCCGAATTAGTTAATTATAAACCCAATTTGCTGGCGAAAAGTTTGAAAAGTAGAGTAACCAAAACCCTTGGTGTTGTGGTCCCAAATATGATGAACCCTTTTTTTGCCAAAGTGTTTAGCGGTATTGAGAAAGAAGCCAAAAGTCAAGGTTATACCGTTATTTCCTATATCTCCAATGAATCTTTTGAAAATGAAAAACACGCTTTAGAGTTGTTGAGCAATGGCGTCGTTGATGGCTTTATTGTTTCTGTCGCAGAGGAAACCCAGCGCTTAAATGAAATTTCTCACTTCAACAAAGTGATGCAAAACGACTTAGCTTTGGTGCTTTTTGACCGTGTTTTAGACCAGGTGAATTGCAATAAAGTCATTGTAAATGATTTAGAATCAACCTTTAGTGCAACAGATTATCTCATAAAAACAGGTTTAAAAAACATTGCTTTGGTATCTTGCATTAATGGCTTAAGTGTGGCCAAACTGCGAAAAGAAGGTTATATTAAAGGTTTACAAAACAACAGCTTACCATTTGATGCCAATTATGTGATTGAAACCAATAATGAAGATGAATTTAATACGTTATTTGAAGACTTCTTAAATAAAGACTTGCCTTTGGATGGTATTATTGGCTTGGATGAACATGCCTCCAGTTATGCCCACAAGCAAATGGTAAAAAGAAATAAATTGATGCCAGATGAAGTGTCTATTATTGGATTTGCTGATGGCATTTGGTCTAGACGGTTAACCCCGGGTATGGCTACCATCAGTCAGCATGGACCAGAAATTGGTGCTGAAGCCGCCAGACTAGTCATTGACCAAATTAAGTATGTTGGTGATTATTACAAACCAAAAACGGTTTCTATCAAAACAGAATTAAGAAAAAGAGAAACGGTTAGACAATAAATATTTTAAATTTACTATTCTCGCAAAGGCGCAGAGGCGCTAAGAAAAGGATAAATTACTGCCATGTCTTGAATTCAATAAATGACGATTAACACTTTCTTCTAGATTGATAGTTATTGTCAAAACCCCACAACTAGTTGTAGGTAAAAGTTTTGCACCTTTGCGTCTTTGCAAGAGAAAATCTCGTTTTCAATCAAAAATTTCCTTTAAAATATCTAGTGATTTTGGCCATTTAAAATCGGCGATATGCCATTGATAGTATTCTAAAATCGTTGTTAGCAGCATTTGTCGGTCAATTTTATTAAAGCTCATTGGTGCTTCATAAGATGAGCAAAGAAGTTGGTTAAAGGTCACCGAATCAGTTTCACTTAAACAAGATGAACTTAAATTAGATTGAAAAACACCTTCTATTTTTTCAAAATATTTCTCATTTGCTGTTTTTCTGGTGGGTAAAAAGCCTAAATATTTGGTTGAAAACAGCATGAATTGGAGATGAAATTCTGGATAATAAGGTTGGCTGTCTAACCACATCAGAGAGGTCTCAATAAAGGTAAACATGCCTTGGTTTTGTCCATCTTCCTTCAAAGCAGATTTTAAAAAATCAACAATAAAAATAAGCTGTGTTTGTTTGTGAATGCTCTGCGAAATGCCATTGAAGGCATAGCTCATTTTCACTTCCTTAAATTTATCTAAAGCCTCTTTATTTTTATGGTCGGCTTCAATGTCTAAAATTTGACCGATTTGAAAGAAAGAAATTTTTTGTTTACTGGCTGATGAATAGGCATTATGAACAAAGTAACTCTTTAAGCCATCTGATATCGTATAGCATTTGACGATCAAGCTTTTATCTTGATATCTGATGGTATTTAATACAACAGCTTTGGTTTTGACGAGCATTTTTAAATATAAATTTCAAAAATACGCTTTTTTTTAACCTGAATGACTATTTGCGTTTCTTGTAAATGGTTTTGGGTCATTGAATACGCAGAGCAATAGTGCCAATGATTCAAACTTCGTGAAATGAGTTACCCCACGAGAGGATTACTTCATGAGTTAACTGCGCTCGTGTGGTGCGCGAGCGGGGAGACCATCGCAGAGTCTGCTAAAAATTAGTCTTCGGAGAGCTGAGCCCAAGCTGTTGATGTCATGTATTTCTTTGAGCCATAAAAAAACTTATTTTTTTACAGTTGGGTTTTTTAATTTATTGACAACCCACACGAAAGGATTCGTGCGGGAGCGGGGCTTTTTTATTCACAATTGGTTTTTGTTTTTTATGCTGCGAGGTCGGGGTTCTTATTTAATAGTTTCTTATTTTTTAACCTAAACAAATGTGTCAAGTTTTGTCTGTTCGACAAATATAACAATTAATTTTATGCCATACAAAAGGATTACTTCGGCAGTTTGCTGCGCTCTTGTGGTGCGGGAGCGAGGAGACCGTCGCAGAGTCTGCTAAAAATTAGTCTTCGAAGAGCTGATCCCAAGCTGTTGATGTCATTTATTTCTTTGAGCTATAATAAAATTTGCTTTTTTACAGTTGGGTTTTTTATTTTATTAACAACCCGCACGAATCCTTTCGTGTGGGTTCTTATTTAATAGTTTCTTATTTTTTAACCTAAACACATGTGTCAAGTTTTATCTGTTCAACAAATATAACAAATAATTTTATGCCATACGAAAGAAATACTTCATGAGTTAGCTGCGCTCGTGTGTTACGGGAGCGAGGGCCTTTTGATAAATATGTTATTACAAGAAGCCTTTATTCCAATTTTACATATGCATTATTTTCTTTAAAAAATCAACTGGAACATAATGTAAAGTGTCTCTATTCAAATAGGTTGCTGTTTTTTTATTGTCTATTTTTATTTTTACAATACCGTTTTCAGTTAAACTTGGATTGCATTCAAATAACAACTTGTATATAAATTCTGAGCAATAGAATTTGTCGGCACTCGTTAAATCAAAAAGATAATCATATAAAATATTTTTATTCAAATCATATACTACAAATATATCTTATATTTTTTTTTCTTGAAGTGGATTTAATGACCTGATTTTCCATATTTCCGCAATATCATCTTCGTAAATATTCATAAAATCTAATTTATTGCGTCTAACTATACAATGGCTTGATTGCAAAGGTAAAACTTCAAATGATTCAAAATAACAATTATTAACAAATACTATTGCAATGTGCGAATAATTTCCGGTTTTATCTAAGTTATAATTCTTCACATAATTTGAAATTTTACCTTCACCATTGATTAGATATATAAAAACACCGTTATTACAATCATTCTTAAAATTACAATTTAAAACCGAAGGAAAAATTAATAGAAGAAATCCTGTCAAAACCAATTTTTTCATTTTCAAAAATCTTGCTGTTTTCAAACTGTCGTAAATAAGAAATACGAACAAACATTGCTTTTGTTAAATCTATTTGAGTCCCTATTTTGATTGAGTATCCAAATGATTTTTCAGATTTCATTGTAGAGGGGGCGTTTAAAACATCTCTCATATAGCCACCTGCCTCAATGTTAAAGTTAACACTTTTACTTATACTTTCTCCTACATTTATATTGCTGCCGAAATAAAGTGGAATTTCATAGGAGTTAAACGCAATATTGTTGACATTGATTACTTCATTATATTTATAACCCGCGCCAACATAAATACCCTTATAAAAATCATAATTAATATCAATACCGTAATAACTATTTGATTGGTTTTGTTTCGGAGTAGAATTTACCAATGTGTTTGAAATTCCTAAATTTGCTATTAATGAAATTTTACTTTCGCTATTTTGGCTAAACGTAAAATTAAAAGCAAACACTAAAATTAATTTATAAATTATTTTCATGCTTATTTAGTTTTAAATTTCTATAACACTACTTTTATCAAAGCAGTGTTATAGAAAAAATTATGTTAATTTGATTTTTCACCAATAATTCCACCTATTTGCGGTTCCTAGTACAGCGCCAACAATTGCGCCTGTTCCTCCAAATGCAGCGCCAATAGCAGCGCCAGTTAGCCCTCCAGCAATCCAACATGGGAACGGCAAGCCATTTATATCGCATGCCCCTCTATTGCCATAACCTTCTACAAAAAGATAATTAGACAATTGTAATTTTTCTTTTTCACTAAAGCTTAGGTTATTATAGTTGCTAAAATTTCTAATATCGACACTTTGATCACCATTCACAATGTATGAAAACCCGTCTTTAAAGTTAATAGAAAAAGACACTTCGTTTTGAACATAGTCAACAACATTCACATTATTTGTCATTTCATTAAAAACGGCAATATATATTTGATTAATTTCAGCTAACGACAAATCAATAACAATGCCTGTTTGATTTTGAATATCATCAACCATTTCTTGTGTAATCGCATAATTGTTTCTGTCATCGAAAAAAGATTTGCTGTTTTTTTTTGCAAAATCATCACTTTGAACGTAGCTCAATAGCTTTTTAAAATTATCAACAGATTTAAATTGTAAATCGTCAAAATCAACCTTATTTTCGCTACATGAGAACGAAACAAAAAACATTCCTGCGGTAATGATACCAATTACTATTTTCTTCATAAATTTTATTATTAAACATTTTGCCTACTATCATTTAAAAGGGTGTCTGTTCGGCTTATTTTCACCGCCTTAACCTCATCTAGTGTCGTTTTTCACTAAAATCGCACCTTATTTTCTGATGTTTCAAATTATTTATTTGAGATTTTTATCAGTTTTTTGCGTATCGATTGTCAAAAGGTTTCTTGCAACATAATTGAATAATGTAAACTGTATTATATATTGTATAGGGTCACCTATGCCTGAAAACTGCAAACTTCAAAAGAATGCTTCGTTTTTTCCACAGGCAAACAGGCCCCATTCAGCGCGTATTTTTATTTCAAATAATTTAAAAAGAAATTTTTTTTTCTAACTTATCCCAAATTGATCTTGGGTCTCTCTTTTCAATTTAAAATTTCCTTTTTAATCCTTTTCAATTTCATAAGTCAAACTTATTAAAAAAATTTTAGTCAAAAAAATTTAGTTGATATTTTGGCAATTAACCACAAAAAAGCGAAAAATATTACACAAAACGTATAGTTTGGGTAAGAAGTTTAGACAATGACTTTGGTTTTGACGAGCATTTTTAAATATAATTTTCAAAAACACGGTGTTTTCTAGAAAACCTCTTGAGCTATCGCTTTGATGTTGTCTGGTTTTCCCATAGAATAATAATGCAAAACGGGAATGCCAGCAGCAAGTAATTCTTTGCTTTGCGCAATACACCATTCAATGCCTATTTGCTTGACCGCATCGTTGTCTTTTGCTTTTACCACGGCCATAATCAAATCATCTGGTATTTCTAATGAAAACCTATGCGGAATTAAATTGAGTTGTTTTTTGGTGGCAATAGGTTTTAAACCAGGAATAATTGGAACTGTGATGCCTGCTTTTCTACATTTTTTTACAAAATCAAAGTACTTTTTATTGTCAAAAAACATTTGTGTAATAATATATTCAGCGCCATTTTTGATTTTTTGCTTTAAAAAATGAATGTCGCTATCTAGACTTGGTGCTTCCATGTGTTTTTCTGGATAACCCGCGACGCCTACACAAAAATTGGTTTTAGCAGAGTTTTTTAAATCTTCATCTAAATAAATGCCGTTATTCAAATTGGTTATTTGCAAGACTAAGTCGGTCGCGTATTCATTACCGTCTTTTTCGGGTTTAAAGTAGGTTTCGTTTTTAAGTGCGTCGCCTCGCAAAGCAACTACATTTTCTATACCAAGAAAATCTAAATCGATTAATAAATTTTCTGTGTCTTCTTTAGTAAATCCTCCACACAATATATGCGGAATGGCATCTACATTATACTTATTTTGAATGGCTGCACAAATACCAACCGTTCCAGGTCGTTTTTTTACCACTTTCTTTTGCAATAAGCCATTAGCGAGTTCTTTAAATTCATACTCTTCTCTATGATAAGTAACGTCTATAAATGGCGGATTAAAGGCCATTAATGGATCTATACTATCAAAAATAGATTGGATGTTTTGACCTTTTAAAGGTGGTAAAATTTCAAAAGAAAACAATGGTTTTCCTTTTGCGTTTTCTATATGTTGCGTTACTTTCATTTTAGCCCCCTAGCCCCCGAAAGGGAAATTCCTATTAGGGGTAAATAGGGTTTTAATTTTATAAATAAATCTTTTTTTAAGGTTTTTTGTTCCCCCTTCGGGGGCTAGGGGGCCTATTCTGCCATATTTGGTGCTAACCATTTTTGCGCTAGTTCTTCCGTGATTCCTCTTCTTTTGGCGTAGTCTGCCACCTGATCGTCTTTAATTTTACCTAAGCCAAAATATTTACTTTGTGGATGGGCAAAGTAATAACCTGAAACCGACGAAGCTGGCCACATGGCCATACTTTCAGTCAAAGTGACGCCTATTTCTTGTTCAACATTTAATAATTTCCAAATGGTTGGTTTTTCTAAATGATCTGGACACGCTGGATAACCTGGCGCTGGACGAATACCTTTATATTTTTCCTTAATTAATTCTTCATTTGATAGATTTTCATCTGAATCATAACCCCAATAGTCTTTTCTGACCTTTAAATGAAGATATTCTGCATAAGCTTCTGCTAATCGATCACCTAAGGATTTAACCAAAATTGAATTGTAATCGTCTAAATTATTTTCAAAAGCTTTGGCTCTTTCTTCTACGCCAAAACCGATTGAAACGCAGAAACACCCTATGTAATCCGTTAAGCCAGATTCTAATGGCGCAATGAAATCTGCTAAAGCGATATTTGGTGCGCCCGCTGTCTTAACACTTTGTTGTCGAAGGGTAAGAAAAGCCCCCCCCGCCCCCGAAGGGGGGGCTACGTAGGCTTCGTTAATGTGTTTCTTTATATGATCGATGCTGTTGGAAAAATCATTTAAAATTTGTTTGTTTGTATATCTAACAATTTTAAAGCCTTTAGATTCAAGCCATTCTGTTCGCGTTTTATCATGATCTATTTGTTTTGGTTCGTTATGAATCGAGCCATCAACCTCTATTATAAGTCTTTTTTCTAAACAAACAAAATCAACAATATATTCTCCAATGATGTGCTGTCTTCGGAATTTTAAACCCTCAAGTCCTTTATTTGACAAGACATTCCAAAGCATTTTTTCTGCATCAGTTGGCTTGTTTCGCATGTCTTTAGCTTTTTCCTTGAGCAGATTATATAAAGCTGGACTTGCTGTTTCCCAAGTTTGCTTAGAATCCCCCGGAACAGTTATAGGGTTAGTTGAACTTGCCTCTGAAAAAATCCCTGTATAAGCAGCCTTTGTGGCTCCCCCTTCGGGGGCGGGGGGGGCTATTATGATGTCGTCATGGTTAATTTGATTGGCATGAAAAATGCCGAAAACGGCTTTCGCTTCAAACCATTTTTCCTCAACGATTTGTTTAAGCATCTTTTGTGCATCAGCAAAAAGTTGGGTGGCTTGTTCACCAACAACCTCATCAGTTAAGATATTAGGATAACGGCCATACAACTCCCAAGACTGGAAAAAAGGTGTCCAATCGATGAAATCAATCAGCTCCGAAACGTCTACTTTCAATACCTGAACCCCTAGTAGATTGGGTTTTTTTGGTGTAAAATTATCCCAGTCTAGTTTCAGTTTATTGGCTCTAGCCTCTTCAATAGTCAGATAGTTTTTTTCTTTACCTCTATTCAAATAATCTTCACGAAGTTTGTCATATTCTGCCCGAACTGAAATTTTATAGTCTTCTCTAATTTCTTTTTGTAAAAGTGAATTTGCTACTGTAACAGCACGTGAAGCATCTAAAACATGCACCACTGTTTCCGAATATTCTGGTGCAATCTTCACCGCTGTGTGTGCACGGGAGGTTGTGGCACCACCAATCATCAATGGTGTTTTAATGTTAAGTCTTTGAAGTTCTTTTGATAAATAGACCATTTCATCTAAAGACGGCGTAATTAAACCACTTAAACCAATGATATCTACATTTTCCTTAATTGCTGCCGCAATAATTTTTTCGGGCGGCACCATCACGCCAAGATCAATAATTTCATAGTTATTACAAGCTAATACCACTGAAACAATGTTTTTACCTATGTCGTGTACATCGCCTTTAACCGTTGCCATCAAAATTTTTCCATTACTAGATGACACGGAACTGTCTTTTTCAGCTTCTATAAATGGTAGCAAATAAGCGACCGCTTTTTTCATCACGCGTGCTGATTTCACCACTTGCGGCAAAAACATTTTTCCACTGCCAAATAAATCGCCAACCACATTCATGCCCGCCATGAGATTAATTTCAATAACTTCTATTGCTCTACCCATGGCTAGTCTGGCTTCTTCCACATCTATTTCGATAAACTCGTCTATACCTTTTACCAAGGCATGTGTTAATCGTTCTTGAATAGGTTCATTTCGCCACTCTTGAATGGCTTTGTCGTTTGCTTTGTAATCACCTTTAAAGGTTTCAGCTAAATCTAATAATCTTTCGGTGGCATCCTCTCTTCTATTGAGCAAAACATCTTCAACATGTTCTAATAAAATCGGATCAATTTCATCATAAATCTCGAGCATTTCTGGGTTAACTATACCCATCGTCATGCCGTGCTTGATGGCATGATATAAAAACGCAGAATGCATGGCCTCACGCACTTTGTCATTGCCTCTAAAAGAAAAAGACACATTGCTCACGCCACCAGAAATATGTGCATGCGGTAGATTTTCTCTGATCCATTTAGTGGCCAAAAAGAAATCTAAAGCATTCAGTTTATGTTCTTCCATACCTGTCGCAACAGGAAAAATATTGGGGTCAAAAATGATGTCTTGAGGTGCAAACCCCACTTGATTAACTAAAATATCATAACTGCGCTTACATATTTCTATTCTCCTTTGATAATTATCTGCTTGCCCAACTTCATCAAAAGCCATCACGACTGTTGCCGCGCCATATCTTTTGATGGTTTTGGCTTGTTCGATAAACTTTGCTTCTCCTTCTTTTAGTGAGATTGAATTAACGACGCCTTTACCTTGTATGACTTTTAAACCTGCTTCAATAATTTCCCATTTGGAGCTATCTATCATTACTGGCACACGTGCAATATCTGGCTCGGCAGCTATGAGATTAAGGAATTTTGTCATGGCATAAGCCCCATCAAGCATGCCTTCATCCATGTTCACATCAATGATTTGGGCACCACCATCAACTTGCGTTCGGGCTACATCTAAGGCCTCGTCGTATTTTTCTTCTTTGATGAGTCTTAAAAACTTCCTAGAACCTGTAACATTAGTCCGTTCACCAATATTGATAAAAGCCCCCCCCGCCCCCGAAGGGGGAGCTACGTAGGCTTCGTTAATGTGTTTCTTAATATGGTCAATGCTGTTGGAAAGATCATTTAAAATTTGTTTGTTTGTATATCTAACAATTTTAAAGCCTTTAGATTCAAGCCATTCTGTTCGGGTTTTATCATGTTCTATTTGTTTTGGTTCGTTATGAATCGAGCCATCAACCTCTATTACAAGTTTTTTTTCTAAACAAACAAAATCAACAATATATTCTCCAATGATGTGCTGTCTTCTAAATTTTAAACCCTCAAAACCTTTGTTTGACAAAACATTCCAAAGCATCTTTTCTGCTTCAGTTGGTTTGTTTCTCATGTCTTTAGCTTTTTCCTTTAGAAGGTTATACAAAGCTGGACTTGCTGTTTCCCATGTTTGTTTAGCCGCCCCCGAAGGAGGAGCTGTTAAGGCCTCGTTAAAATCGAAAGTCTTTGTTTTTTGAATTAATGGTTCTAAACCAGACAAGTTTAAATTTTTTTCAAAAACCTCTTCTTTTACTAAAGAAAGTATATCAGCGGCCTTTTTAGCTCCCCCTTCGGGGGCGGGGGGGGCTAATAGTTCGTTCATTTTTCTAATATGTTCTGGCGTTGTGCCACAACAACCACCTAATATGTGGACAATATCTTCATCTATATATTCTTTGACCAATGCTTGCATTTCTTCCGGCGTTTGGTCATATTCGCCAAAAGCATTTGGCAAACCGGCATTCGGGTGTGCAGAAATATTAAAATTGGTAATGTTTTTTAGTCTTTTTAAGTATGGTTTTAACTGATCTGCACCTAAAGCACAATTGAAGCCAACAGTCAGGAGGGGAATATGTGCAATTGAAATAAAAAAAGCTTCAACTGTCTGTCCAGAAAGTGTTCTGCCCGACGCATCAGTAATTGTTCCTGAAACCATGATGGGTATATCAATATTTCGCTCCTCCTTAACTTCTTCTATTGCAAAAAGAGCAGATTTGGCGTTAAGCGTATCAAAAATTGTTTCTACCAAAAGGACATCTACGCCACCATCTATTAAAGCTTCAACTTGCTGTTTGTAGGCCGTTTTTAAATCGTCAAAAGTTACTGCGCGATAGCCAGGGTCATTCACATCTGGGCTCATAGATGCTGTTCGATTTGTTGGGCCGATAGAACCCGCTACAAAACGGGGTTTATCAGTAAATTCATTGGCCACTTCTTTGGCAATTTTAGCGGACTGATAGTTAAGTTCGTAAACCAAATCTTCCAAATGATAGTCGGCCATGCCGATAGTGGTGCCAGAAAAGGTATTGGTTTCAACGATGTCTGCACCCGCTTGAAAATATAAACGATGAACTTCCTTAACCGCCTCTGGCTGTGTGATTGACAATAGGTCATTATTGCCTTTTAGCGAATGGGGAAAATCTTTAAAACGCTCACCTCTAAAGTCTTCTTCAGAAAACTGATAGCGTTGCAACATGGTACCCATGGCACCATCTAAAATCAATTTACGCTTTTTTAATTCTTCTCTAATGTCTCCCACTACTTTTTGTTTTAATGTTTTCGATTTCAAGTTTCAAGTTAGACTGATATTACTTTTATCTTAATACTTGATACTATTGTCTTAATACTGTCGTTGCATCAACAAAACACGGGGAGTTAGTCGTGTTATCTTTTCTTAATAAAAAAGATAGAAATTAGCACCTTCTACTAGCGTAGGGTTGCTAAGCGCTCATCGGGTCTATTCCCTCCTGCTTTCTTGATAACGGTTGCAAATGTAAACATTTGTTTTTAAAAAAGAAAATTATTCTAAAAATTAAAAGCCAGTTCGCAAGAAATAAATAATTATACTTAATTTTTATGTTTTTTTAGATTAATTTTCTTTTAATTAAAGAACACTTGGAATAGATTTAAAAACAAATCCCTTTTTACTAAAAAAATCTAGATAGGCGGGCAAAAGCTTTTGAAGGTTGATAAAAGCCTTTTCACTGTCATGAAAAACAATAATGCTACCAGATCTTGTGTGCTTAATCACTGATTTTAATGCGTTTTCGTGGTTTAGATCTTTTTCAAAGTCATAACTTAGCACATCCCACATGACCACATTAAATCCCTTTTTTTTGATAGCTTTTACTTGTTGAGGGGCTATCTTGCCATAAGGCGGTCTGAATAAACTGGTATTGGGAGAAATAACCTCATCCGCTTTTAAAATATTTTCTAAATAAATAGCCGTTTTGGTTCCCCAACCCTTGAGATGATTAAAGGTATGATTACCGATAGTATGTTTTTCTGCTAGTATTTGATTAAAAACAGTGTCGTATTTGACCACTTTTTCTCCAATACAAAAAAAAGTCGCTTGCGCATGATATTGTTTCAAAAGGTCTAAGACATAGGGTGTGACAATTGGTGTTGGTCCATCATCAAAAGTGACATAAATCACCTTTTCTTTTGTGGGTATCGACCATAAAAAATGGGGAAAAGCATACTTAATCAAGTTTGGGGTTTTGAAAAATTTCATTACAAAGGCTTTACATTATATTTAGTGAGATTCTAAATCCTTCATGACTTCTTACGTTCCAAACCGTATCATCAGCAAAGATGATATATTGTCCTTTTATACCCGTAATTTTTCCTTCAAATTGGGGTGTTTTGTCTAAGTTTATGCTTTTTACTTTTTGGGGATAGTCTAAAATTGGGTAGTTTATGGTCTGTGTTTTTAGGTCTTCTTGCCAAAACATTTTCACTTCATGAGGCAAAAAATCGTACGCCCTTAAACGTTCTGTTTCCAAATTGATACTTGGGTGGTCATTTTTTAGCATTTTTTGCCAGGACGTTTTGTCTGCGTAAATATTTTTTAGTGCTACCTCTGTGATGCCGGCTAAATAGCGATTTGGCAATTCAATAATCGGAATAGCTGCTACGGCTCCTTGATCAATCCAGCGGGTTGGTATTTGTGTTTTTCTGGTTACACCAACTTTTACATCGCTTGTTAAACTTAAATAGACAATATGTGTTTGAAGTTGTACACTTTTTTCATAGGTTAGATCTCTGTCTTCAATATCTAAATGCGCGGTGCTGAGTTCTGGTTTCATAATCCACTCACCAACAGAAGCACTTGTGCTAAAACAGTCATAACAATAGCCTTGACTAAATATTTTTTTTTCAGCGCCGCAATTTAAGCACTGATAACCTGTGTGTTGTATAGTAATTCTTTTTCCCAATAAGTCATTGACAAAAATATAGCCTGCTTCAAAAATGAGGTAATAATTAACAACCTTTTGAAGATCAGTTGTCATTTTTTTTAATAAAATGTTGTAGGATGTCATATTTTTATATCTTTGAAAAGATTTTGTAAAAATAGTAAAATTTTGAAGACTGAAGTCATAGCCCTGATGGCAGTGGAAAGCCCGTAAAACAAAAAAGTTAGTTTTTCTTGGTGTTTGACAGCGACCTTAGAAGCTGGAAAAACAGCATAGAAAAACAACTTTTTTTGTTGCGGACTTGCAACGAACAGCAGGATTAGCTTCAATAAAAATGATTTCATTTTAAACTTATGCCTTTTCAGTTTGTAAATTCTATTGCGAGTTGGTTGCTCAAGAAGCGCATTCATCAGATTGAGTTGTTTGTGAAATACCCTTTTGAGGTTCAAGAAGAGGTTTTACATGATTTGCTATATACGGCTCAAGATACGGTATATGGCAGAACCTATGATTTTAAATCAATTGACAATTATGCCACTTTTGCAGCGCGCGTGCCACTTTCTCACTATGAGGATTTGGCAGAAGATATTGAAAAGAGTCGTCAAGGCATGCAAAATATA
The DNA here is from genome assembly GCA_044347145.1 of Flavobacterium sp. Classification (GTDB taxonomy): domain Bacteria; phylum Bacteroidota; class Bacteroidia; order Flavobacteriales; family Flavobacteriaceae; genus Flavobacterium. The sequence continues at coordinate 14,730 of JBIIXU010000021.1, read as the reverse complement.
TTTTGGCCCACGCCGATCAAGTGGTTCGCCAAATCATCTGGCACCACCAATGCAAAAAGTAAATTTATTCCGGTAAGCAATGAATCTTTAGAACATTGCCATTATGAAGCCAGTAAAGACTTATTGAGCTTGTATCTAAACAATAATCCTGAGTCTAATTTGTTTGTAGGTAAAAGTTTGCGATTAGGCGGCAGCAAAGAATTGTATCGAGACAAGGATACTTTTTTTGGCGACTTATCTGCAATTCTGATAGACAATATGCCTATTTGGGCAGAATTTAGCTCCACACCTAGCAGTAAAATTTCCTTAATGGGTGATTGGGAGACCAAAATGCCCGCCATTATTGAGGCTAGCATCAACGAAAACGTGACTAATTTGGCAGGCGTACCCTCATGGATGATGGTGCTGTTACAAAAAACACTGGACATGACAGCTAAGTCAAATGTTTTAGATATTTGGCCGAATGCAGAGGTTTATTTTCATGGCGGCGTAAGTTTTGAACCTTACAAAGAGCAGTATAAAAAATTGTTTCCGAGCAGTAAGTTTCAGTATTATGAGATTTACAATGCCTCTGAAGGGTTTTTTGCTATTCAAGACCGTAACAATTCTGATGAACTGCTGTTGATGCTAGATTATGGCATTTTTTACGAATTTATCCCAATGGATCTTTTTGGCACTTCTGAACAAATCGCAGTGCCGCTGCATGAGGTTGAAATAAATAAAAACTACGCCCTGGTTATTAGCACCAATGCTGGTTTGTGGCGCTATATCATCGGCGATACTGTTCGTTTTACTTCTACTAATCCCTATCGGATAAAGGTAACTGGCAGAACCAAACATCATATCAATGTTTTTGGGGAGGAGCTCATGATTGAAAATACAGATAAGGCTTTGGCAGAAACCTGTGCTGCATTTGGTTGTGAGGTTTTGGACTATACGGTGGCGCCAATTTTTATGAGCGACAAGCAAAAGGGTGCACACGAGTGGTTGGTTGAATTTAAGCAGCCGCCTGAGGATCTAACGCTTTTTGCACAAACTTTAGACTTAAATATTCAAAATATTAATTCTGATTATGAAGCTAAGCGATACAATAACATGACTTTAAATCCGTTAGTTCTTCATGTGGCTAAAACCAATTTGTTTTATGATTGGCTAAAAGGCAAAGACAAGTTGGGTGGTCAAAATAAAGTGCCAAGGCTTTCAAATAGTCGCGAATTTTTGGAGGAGTTGATGGGATTAGCAATCAAACCCTGAAAGGGTTTAGAACCCTTTCAGGGTTAACATATAAATCATTTAAAATACATGCAATGAAAACATTAAAAGTATTCTTTTTTCTATTGACTTTGGCCATTTTTTTAGGCGCATGTTCTTCTAACAAGACTGTTTGTAGCAAAAAAAGATGTGGCGTAGAAGTGATGGAATAAAATAAATCACATAAAAGCGCCTATTTTGATTTAATCTTTGTTTAGCATTTCAATCCGCTTTAAGCGCAATAGGAATTACGCGGGAGCAGGGGTTAATATTTAAATTTTCGTGTAACCATTTACCAGACGAAAGGATATGTGCAGGGGCAGGAGTACAATCATACAATAGACCAATAACCCATCTTCAGAAGAGGCAATGGCGTTGCACTGTGCTTATGCAATCCTTGGCGGTAAAAAACCCCCATTTGCCATAAACTGGCAAAGAATCCACATCTAAATAGGCAGATGGGTGCGGGTTGGCAGTTCCGATACCAACCTGCGCATTAGTAGCTAAACCAAAGGGAATTAATAGCATTGAAAAAATATACTTCAATATATAAAATTTATTTTTTTGTACCAATAACCTTTAGTCATTTATAGGCAACTAATTAGTTTTTAATTCACCGTTACACTAAACGTACACCAAATGCCACCAAACTCGATGTCAAACAAAGCCGTTCCCGCTGCCGATGGCGTTCCGCTGATGGTAAGCTGTAGTGGTTGGTTATTACCACTTGTAGTGGTATTTTGCCCATAGCTGGCGGTTAAACCTGTTACGCCTTGCGATGCAAAAGAACTAGCTCTTTGATACCTGCCAGCGGCACTACCTGAATAGGTAATAGTACGGGTACCCACATAAGGCACCCCTGCTGTAAACGTAGCAGGGCTATTGGTCCCTGTGCAAGAAAGAGAAATTGGATTAGCTTGAACGCCAATTCTATTCATTGTTATTGGCACGTTAACCACCGTTACCCCATCAACGGCACTCTTTAGCAAAAATGTTTCGTTAGTAGGACCATTATAAGCAAAAAGAGACCAGTTTACATCTAAAGTACCAGTAGCGGCATACGTACCCGCAGCAATATCCCAACTTAAAAAAAATCCGCTATTTAATGTAACAGAAGAAGCTGCATATTGCCCGCCTGCTATACCCGCTTGGTAAGGTATTTTTACAACCCCTGTTTCTGATCGACCATCGTATGCTGCAACAGGGGTATAAACTATATTTGGCACATCAATTACGGGTGCAACGGGTACGTAAAAAGTACAAGAACCACCCAGTACGTTTACTGCAAATACGGCATCGCCTGCCCTATCGGGTGTGCCACTAATGGCGTATTGAATGCTACCAGAACTACTAGCAAAAGTCCCTGCTGCACGTGTAGCGGTAAGCCCTAACACGCCTGTAGAGGCAATGCTTTGTGCGGGGTAATGCCCACCGGTGTTGCCAGCACTAAAACCTATGGTTTTAGAACCGCTATAGGTTTGCCCATACACGGCATAGGTTGGAGATAAACTGTTAGCAACCGCGCAGTTTATAATGGCATTGGCTCTTAAAGGCAAAATATCAAAAACAGCACTACACGTACCTCCATTAAAGCTTACGTTAAAGGTTGGGCTACTACCGCTTGCTGCGGGTGTGCCGGTAACGTTGTACACCAAGTTGCCACTGGCAGCAAAGGTGCCTGCTTGCAAGGTGGCTGTTAGCCCTGTGGTGCCCGTAGAGCTAACTACGGTACCACCTGCATAACTACTACCATCGCCACCAGTGTAGGGAATAGTAATAGTACCTGTAAACACAGTGCTACGGTAAAATGCATCAGAAACCGTAGCGCCTGCACAGTTTATAACTACTAATGGTGGTGACACGGTAAATGTAAAACTACAGTTTTGGCCTCCAAAACTCAGTAAAAAATTAGCCGTGCCACCAGCGGTTGGTGTACCGCTTACATTAAAAGTGAGCGTACCACTGCCATTGTTTAAGGTGCTACCTACAAGTGTGGCGGTTAAACCACTAACACCTGTAGAGGCAATAGGCGTACCAGTAGCATAACTTGCACCATTGCCTCCTGTATAAGGTACTGTAACCACGCCTGAATATGCAACGTTTCCAATAGAGGTAGCTGGGGTAAAGGTGCGTCCGGCACAATTAAGCGTGCTTACCGTAGCGGTTTGTGTAGCTACAGTAACATCTTTGCTACAGGGTATGCCAAATGCTGTTAGTGCAAAGTTGGCGGTGCCATTAGCTGATGGTGTGCCTGTTACTAAAAAAGTAAGATTACCATTGCCATTTGCCAATGTTCCTGCTATGAGTGTTGCCGTAAGACCGGTAACACCCGTTGAAGCTATAGGACTACCAGCGCTATAAGCAGCACCATTGCCGTCTGTATAGGGTATAGAAAGCTGACCTGAGTAGGCAACACTTTGCCATACAGTTGCAGGCAGCAGTGATGCAGAAGCACAGGTTAAAGAAGATATACTGCCCGGTGTAGATGCTACGGGCAGGTTTACGGCACAGGTTTGTGTACCAAAGTTTATAACAAAAGAAGCGTTGCCGCTGCCAGAAGGCGTTCCGGTAATATTATAGACCAGGTTGCCACCAGCACCGTTGGCCAAAGTACCTGCAACAAGAACAGCGGTTAGTCCTTCTACATTAATTGACTTTAACGATGTTTCGGGGGCATAAGGTGCACCATTGCCGTTGTTATAAGGCACAGTCATAGTGCCAGTATAAGCGGTAGCATCTGCAGCGGTTGGAACAGAAAAAACAACGTTGCCGCAGTTAAATGACTCTACTATTGGTTCAAGGGATGCCATTACTATCCAGACTGGATTGCTTGGTGTTCCAAAATTAGTTTCTATTGCATTGCTTGTAAGATTGAATATTGATAAACCTTTAGCCGGGTTATTAATTAAATTACGTTGGTCTTCAGTCAACCGTGGTAAAAGAAAACCTTTATCTGTGCTAGTTAAATCTAAAATAGAACTTGCATCAGGGGATATTGTTCCAATACCCACTTGTGCATTAAAAGCTAAGCTAAGGGCTATTAATAAAATTGAAAAAAATTTTTTCATTGTAAAATGATTTTATAATTAATATTATATGAATTAAAGAACTTTCGATTTTTGTTTAGCACGGACATTAAAATGTTCAGGACCTGATGCTTATAGTGTTTGATGTAAAATGTATATTCATTTCAGAAGAACATATACTTTTATTAATTTAACTATTTTTTAAGTCCAGCTGGTTGCTTCCATAAGCGAAAAATATAGACCCAAAGAAGACAACCCGCACAAACATGTACTTGATATTGCCTATAAAAAATCTAATTTTACTCATTTTGTGTATGCTTTTATGAACTAAAATAGTTATCCGACAAAGTTACATTATCTTACGAAAACAAAAAAGGCTATAATTGGAATTTTTATTGCTCTTTTAGCCCATTAGTGCACAAATTGCCCTTTTGTTAAATTTTGAGCTCTTTCACCTTCGTTTTTGAAAAATTTATGAACAATTTAACTACAACTACCAAAATCTCACATTAGATTTTAAAAGTTTTTTATATTTGTTATTTATTTGAGTAATGAAACCATTAATTTTTTCCATTATGAATATCAACCAAGAAATTGTTAATAAAATAAAGTTTATGCGTAAACAAAGGCAATTGTCGTCTTTGGATGTTGCAGAAAAATTGAATATAGATATATCTACCTATAATAGGTTAGAATCTGGCAAAACTTTAACTTGGAGCAGGTATTTTGAAGACTTACTCATTGTTTTTGATATGAGTGCCGAGGAATTTTTTCAAGACTTAATCGTTGATGCAATAAAAATCAAAAACAGAGAGGGTTCTTTTGAGCGTGATAATTTAAATGTTGAAAACATCAACTCACAAAATCATCTTGTTTTAGAAAAGTTAATTGCTGTTTATGAAGAAAGGCTCCAAGAAAAGGATTTAATCATTGCACAATTGCAACAAATCATTGATAAATTTATGAAATAAAATTTTTTTGTTAAATTTATCAACCCCGTTGCCTTTATTGAATTATAAATAATGAAACGTTTTTTTATTTATTACTGTCCGCAATGCGGACTAAACTTTAAAAGCAATAGCACACAGATAAAACGGATTGGACTGATTTACCTTGATTTCAGTATATTTTAAAATTGAAAATATAAAATCTGCGTTAATCTGTTAAAATCGGTTTAATCCGTGTGCCAATTTTTATTTTGGTATTAGTAACGGATAGTCATATTTTTATTAATACTATCCTTTCAAATAGTCCATAAATAATATGCGCCCATTGTGTTTGGTTGGATCAACCTGTGTTGTAATTAGAAATTAAGAGCTTAATGACAACTCCTTAATTTTTTTTAAACAGGCTTTTTTATCTTTTTGTAGTTGACTTTTCAAGGCATCAATACTTTCAAACTTTTGTTCATCTCTTAAAAAATCAATAAACTCAATTTTTAAGGTTTGTCTATAGAGGTCTAAATCTAAATCAAAAAAATAGACTTCAATAAAAAACCCAGAAAAATCAGTCGTTGGATTGTGACCAATATTGAGCATGCCAAAATAATTTTGGTGATTGATCAACGATTGCACCAAATAAACACCTTTTTTAGGCAAAAGTTTATACGCTTCTTTAACCACAATGTTGGCGGTTGGAAAGCCAATGGTTCTGCCCAATGATTTGCCTTTAGTAACTTCACCAGAAATAGAAAATAGAAATCCCAAATAGTCTTTGGCCAATTGCATATCACCATTTTGAATCGCTCTTCTTATTTTTGTTGAACTTATCGTTTGCTCATCAACTTCTTTAGCCTCTATTTTTTCAACTTCAAAGTGGTATTTTTTACCAAAATTAACCAAATCATCAAAATTAGCAGATCGGTTCTTTCCAAAACGATGATCGTAGCCTACAATAATTTTTTTAATTTGAAGCTTGTCAACCAAAATATTTTTAACAAAATCCTCTGCTCCCAAATTAGCTAAATCTATATCAAAAGGGTGAATAATCAGGTGGTCAACCTTGCTTTGTGCTAATGCTTCACAACGTTCGGTGATGGTTTGAATAAGTTTGATATCTTCCTTTGGAAAAAGCACCATACGTGGATGAGGAAAGAAAGTCAAGACCACGCTTGATAAACCATCCTTTTTTAACCTATTCAAAACTTTTTGATGACCCAAATGGACACCATCAAAGGTACCAATAGTTAAAACACTTGGTTTATCATTTGCATACTCGTAAAGACTGTGATGGATAATCATGATTGCTTTAAAATTTTTTCTGCAAGTTCAACAATGGTATCTGGTGCAATCGTGCGCATAACCTCTTCATAGCCAGTAACCGTTTTATTGCCAAAAACTGAGGTTGGTATAAGCGGATACTTCGTCACATCTGCTGTTAAGGCGTAATTTTTTGGTTGATTGAACGGTGAAAATCCAAGCATGGGATGAGTATTCCCCCAAAGCGTAATAACTTTTACACCCTGCATAGCAGCTAAATGCGCATTGGCGCTATCCATGCTTATCATTAAATCTAAATTAGTCATTAAGGCGAGTTCTTGTTTAAAATCAAATTGGCCCGCCACAATTTTAACGTGTGCCAAATCTTGTGCTAACCGTTCTAGTTTTGGTATTTCGTCCTTGCCACCAAAAAGCAAAATTTGCCAAGTTTTATTTTGACAAAATTCTAAAAATTTTCTAGATAAATCAACTGGATAGGTTTTGGTTTCATAATGTGCAAAGGGCGCAAAACCAATCAACTTTTTTTCTGGCTGGATGTCTAATTGACTTAAAATTTGTGGTTGCTTTTGAGGAAAAATTGGCTGACCCAAATCTACCTTAAAGTTAAGACTTTCGAGCACCGCTTGATAACGCTCTAGGGTAGATTTTATAATTTTAACAGGCTTCCTTTTGTTGCAAAGGAGTTCTTTTTTTTCTTTTCTGCCTTTGTCAATTTTCGCTATTTCAACTTGATCAAAAGAGAAATATGCCGTAAGAATTTTACTTCTTAATACATTGTGAAAATCAGCAATATGCGTTAATTTTTGCGTTTTTAATTCAGTATAAAGTTGCCATAAACCATTCAAGCCTTTGTGTTTACTTTTGGTCTCAATTGGAATAAAATTTACGTGTTCGATGTTTTCAAACAGGGCTTGATGAAAAGGTTTAGATAAAACCGAAATTTTCAAATCTGGGTGCTGATTTCGCAAGGCTCTGACCACAGGCACAGTCATGGCAACATCGCCAAGTGCTGATAATCTGATGATAAGGATATGCTGAGGTTTTGACAATCTAAAACTATTTAACTAAGCATTATTTACTATAGACTAACCTTTCTTATTCTGGTAGAGCACTGGGTTTAATGCCTCGTCATTATACATCTTCATTTGTTTATAAACTTTCATGTATTTGTCACCATTTTCTATATCTTGCAACAATTGATCTATAGATGAAATCATATCAGATTTTTGTTCCAATAAAACATTTAATTTTTCTAGACATTTTGCTCTGTGTTCGGCACTAGCTTCCGCTCTATTAGCTTCTTCATGCATATGATAAATTTTCAACACTAAAATGGACAACCGATCGATTGCCCAAGCCGGACTTTCGGTATTGATTTTAGCATCGGCCTTAACCTCAACCCCTCGGAATTTATTTAGAAAATAACTATCAATATATTCCACCATATCTGTCCGTACCTGATTGGAAGCGTCAATTTTTCTTTTCAAAGTTAAAGCTTCTATTGGGTCTATATTTGGGTCCCTTATGATGTCTTCATAGTGCCATTGTACGGTATCAACCCAGTTTTTTCCATACAAAAGATGTTCAAAAGACTGTTTTTCAAAAGGGTTGACTATTGCCTGATTGACCTCGTTTATAACATGGTAATCTTGCACAGATTTTTCAAAAATACTAAAATAATAAGCTGCTTGCATCTAAATTTATTTTGACAAAAGTATTGAATTTATGATAAAGCACGAAATAAATTAAAATCAAGAGGCTAAATTCATGACAGTAGTTTTTGAGGCTATTGATTTTGATGGTGTTATTAAGGTTTTTTTTCTGTAATAAACAAAGAAAGCTTTTTAATTAATGAGCCACTATCTATTTTACAAATCTGTTGTAATTCTTCTATGCTACCATGTTCAACAAAATGATCTGGCACACCCATTGTTTCGATGGATTGACTATAATCATGCGCATTTTTAAAGTTAATTATTTGTTGACCAAAACCATTGGTCAGGCAACCATCTTCTATTGTAATGAACGACTCATGGCTATTAAACAAAACATGTAAACTGGTTTCGTCCAAGGGTTTGATGCATAAAAAATGCACATGAGAAAAAATGCCATTCAAATTTAATACTTGAAAGGCCTGACGCACATTTTGCCCGATAAAACCTGTTGATAAAACCGCAACCCGCTTCCCTTTTGATAGCCATTTGGCTTGATAAGGCTTCATTTTTTGAAATGGTATCTGCCAATTTTGATGCACACCCCTGCCTCTTGGATAACGAATGGCGACGGGTTGAATGGCGCCTAGCGAATGATTTAAAAGCTGTCTTAATTCTATTTCATCAAATGGTGCAAAAATTTCTATATTTGGAATAGGTAAAAGCAATGCCATATCAAATACGCCATGATGGGTGGCGCCGTCTGCACCAACTAGACCAGCTCTATCGATGCAAAAAATGACTGGTAAATTTTGTAGGGCCACATCATGAATCACTTGATCCATGGCTCTTTGTAAAAAAGTAGAATAAATGGCGCAAAACACTTTCATGCCCTCGCAGACCATGCCAGCGGCAAGGGTAACAGCGTGTTGTTCGGCAATACCCACATCAAAAACCCTTGCAGGAAAATGATCCATCACTAGCTTTAAGCCACTACCTGTGGGCATGGCAGGTGTTATTGCTACTACATTTTGATGGTTTTCTAAAATTTCTTTGATGGTTAAACCAAAAACCTCTTGTAATTTGGGTGGTAAGTGTTTGTTTTCTGATGGGGCAAGTTTACCCGTCAGGGGGTCAAATTTACCAGGTGCGTGATACAAAACTTGATTTTGCTCTGCTAATTCTAAGCCTTTTCCTTTAGTGGTCAAAACATGTAAAAGTCTCGGTCCTTTTTCCGATTTTAACTTTTTCAAGGTCTCACATAAAAGCGGCAAATCATGACCGTCAATAGGCCCTGAATAATTGATGTTTAAGGCCTGGAAAACGTTTTGGTGCTGTGCAAATTTTTTATCTTTTATCTGAATTAAATAATTTTTTAATGCACCAACACTTGGGTCAATGCCCATGCTGTTGTCGTTTAAAATAATTAACACATTGGCTTGGGTTTCGCCCAAATGATTCAGCGCTTCAAAGGCCATGCCGCTCGCTATTGAAGCATCACCAATAACCGCAATATGCGCTTTGTTTGCCCCTTTTAATTGATTAGCCAACGCCATGCCTAAAATAGCCGAAATAGCTGTTGAGGAATGCCCTGTGCCAAAACTGTCATAAATGCTTTCTGAACGCTTAGGGAAACCAGAAAGACCTTTTAATGTTCGGTTGGTATGAAATAGTTTTTGTCTTTCGGTTAAAATTTTATGGCCATAAGCTTGATGACCAACGTCCCAAATAAGCGGTTCGTTTGGCGTATCAAAAATATAATGAAGGGCTATGGTTAATTCAACTACACCCAAACTCGCGCCGAGGTGACCTTCTTTTTTTGAAACCTCATCAATAATCATTTGCCTCAATTCTTGCGCAAGCTGATTTAAATCAGCAGTACTGAAGTTTTTGATGTCTTTTGGCGATTGAATATTTTTTAAAAGCTGACCCATAAGTATGGCGCAAAAATACGAGAAAAAAATGGATGTAATTGGCCAATTTATTCATTTGGCAAAACATAGGAAAATAAAAGGTCTATTTTTTCCAAAGCAGTCATTTTTTTAATTCAATATTTTACCTTTGTAAAAATTTATGCCATATGTTTCAATTGGACAAGACCCTGATTAGTGAGGAAATTTTTGAAAAAGAATTTGTTTGTAATCTCAATGCTTGTAAAGGGCAATGTTGCGTAGATGGTGATGCTGGTGCGCCTTTAACCAAAGAAGAAACAGCTATTTTAGATGAAATATTTCCTCAAGTTAAACCTTTTTTAAGAGCAGAAGGCATAGCTACAATTGAACAGCATGGCAAATGGATAACTTCTGAGGACAAAGAAACAGAAACACCTTTGGTCAATGGGTCAGAATGTGCGTATGTTGTTTTTGAAAATGACAAAGCGCTATGTGGGATTGAAAAAGCTTATTTAGAGGGCGTAATTGATTGGAAAAAGCCTATCTCTTGTCATTTATATCCCATTCGATTAACCGAATACGCACGGTTCACGGCGCTTAATTATCATCAATGGCATATTTGCTCACCTGCTTGCGCTTTTGGAAAAGAACTAAGTGTGCCTGTTTACAAATTTTTAAAAGAACCATTGGTTAGGAAATTTGGTAAAACTTGGTATGATGATCTAGAAAAAATAGCACAAGAATTTTACAAATAATTTACGAAAGTTTTCGCTCCCCAACTCACAAGAATTGGTGCTAGCAAGCGTAAAACCAACCATTCGCCCTCATTTACTGCTTAAGAAACGAAAAATTTAAACGCCTTAAAAACAAACAATTATGTAAATTCATTGTTAAGCGGAATAAATATTAATGTTAAAAACTAATCTTAAATGTGGATAAAAAAAGCTTTCGTTTGTTCTTTTTTTTTTGAACTTTTGCAAAGTGATAAAACTAAACAACAAACACCTCATGCAAACCAATGAACCCATTTTATTAGATAACAAAAAGCGTTTTGTGATTTTTCCAATTAAACATCATGATATTTGGCAATACTATAAAAAACAAGAGGCTAGTTTTTGGACTGCAGAAGAGATTGATTTGCATCAAGATGTAACTGATTGGGAGAATAAATTAACAGCTGATGAAAAATATTTTGTTAAGCATATTTTAGCCTTTTTCGCTGCATCTGATGGTATTGTTAATGAAAATCTAGCAGAAAACTTCGTGAATGAGGTGCAATATCCCGAAGCTAAATTTTTCTATGGTTTTCAAATCATGATGGAAAACATTCACAGTGAGACTTATTCTCTTTTGATTGATACTTATGTGAAAGACGAAAAAGAAAAAAACCAGTTGTTTAATGCCATTGAGTTTTTTCCTGCCATCATGAAAAAGGCAGACTGGGCGCTTAAATGGATTGAATCTGACTCATTTGCCGAAAGATTAGTCGCTTTTGCAGCTGTTGAGGGCATTTTCTTTTCAGGTGCTTTTTGTTCAATTTTTTGGTTAAAGAAAAGAGGATTAATGCCTGGCCTAACGTTTTCTAATGAATTAATTTCTCGCGATGAAGGTCTGCACTGTGATTTTGCTGTGCATCTTCACAACAACCACCTGGTAAACAAAGTTTCTAAAGAGCGCATAAAAGAAATACTCGTTGATGCTTTAGACATTGAGCGTGAATTCATTACTGAGTCTTTGCCTGCCAGCTTAATTGGTATGAATGCTACCTTAATGGCGCAATATTTAGAATTTGTTACTGACAGACTTTTGGTTGAACTTGGATGCGAGCGTGTTTATAATTCATCAAATCCTTTTGATTTTATGGATATGATTTCACTTCAAGGTAAAACCAACTTTTTTGAAAAGAGGGTGTCTGAATATCAAAAAGCGGGTGTCTTAAACAAAGAAGAAACCGATCAAAAAATTAGTTTCGACGCTGATTTTTAACTAAAAATTTGATTTTTTTTAATGCCAAAGGCAAGTTGTTTAAAAACTTGTCAATAAAATTTATACGCCTTTATCTACAACCAAAAAACGATTAACTATTTTTAAACTTTAAAACCAACCTATTATGTATGTAGTAAAAAGAGACGGCCACAAAGAACCTGTAATGTTCGATAAAATTACAGACAGAATTCGCAAAATGTGCTATAGCCTGAACCCGATGGTTGATTCAGTAAAAGTAGCCATGAAAGTCATTGAAGGCCTATATGACGGCGTTCATACCTCCGAATTAGATAATTTAGCAGCTGAAACTGCAGCAGCATTAACGGTATCTCACCCTGATTATGCACAATTAGCCGCTAGAATTGCCGTTTCCAATTTACACAAAAATACCAAAAAATCGTTTAGTGAAACGATGACCGATCTATACAAGTATGTTAATCCAAGAACCAACCAAGAAGCGCCAATGATCGCTGATGATGTTTATGAGGTTATCATGCAAAATGCTGAAGAATTAGATTCTCATATCATCTATAACAGAGATTTTAATTATGATTATTTTGGTTTTAAAACCCTCGAGCGTTCATATCTTTTAAGAATAAACGGCAACGTGGCTGAGCGCCCACAACACATGTTGATGCGTGTGGCTGTAGGTATTCATTTAACTGATATCAAATCTGCCATTGAAACTTATGACTTAATGTCTAAGAAATATTTTACACATGCCACGCCAACCTTGTTCAACGCGGGCACGCCTAAACCTCAAATGTCATCTTGCTTTCTGTTAACCATGAAGGATGATAGTATAGACGGCATATATGACACCTTGAAACAAACGGCAAAAATTTCTCAATCTGCTGGTGGTATCGGTTTATCTATTCACAATGTGAGAGCAACAGGTTCTTATATTAGAGGAACAAATGGCACTTCAAACGGTATCATTCCCATGCTTCGTGTATTTAATGACACTGCACGCTATGTTGACCAAGGTGGCGGCAAACGTAAAGGTAGTTTTGCTATTTATATTGAACCATGGCATGCCGATATCTATGACTTTTTAGATTTAAAGAAAAACCATGGCAAGGAAGAAAACCGTGCGCGCGATTTATTTTATGCCATGTGGATTCCAGATTTATTTATGAAACGCGTGGAGCAGGATGGCCTATGGACTTTAATGTGTCCGAATGAATGTCCAGGACTTTGCGATGTGCACAGTGAAGATTTCGATGCTTTATACCTCCAATATGAGCAACAAAAGAAAGGCAGAAAAACCATCAAAGCCCGTGAACTTTGGGAAAAAATTCTAGAATCACAAATTGAAACCGGCACACCTTATATGCTTTATAAAGATGCCGCGAATAGAAAATCTAACCAGAAAAACTTAGGCACCATTCGCTCTTCAAACTTGTGTACAGAGATTTTGGAGTATACTTCACCTGATGAAGTGGCTGTTTGTAACCTGGCTTCGATTTCATTGCCCATGTTTGTAGAAAAAGGTACGTTTAACCACAAGCGTCTATTTGACGTAACCAAGCGCATTACACGCAACTTAAACCGCGTCATTGACCGCAATTATTATCCAGTGGTTGAGGCAGAAAACTCCAATTTTAGACATAGACCAATTGGTTTAGGTGTTCAAGGTTTGGCAGATGCTTTTATTATGCTTCGTATGCCTTTTACTTCTGATGAAGCTAAAAAATTAAATCAAGAAATTTTTGAAACTATTTATTTTGCCGCTTGTACAGCCTCTATGGAATTAGCCAAAGAAGAAGGTCCGTATTCTAGTTTCAAAGGCTCACCGATAGCGCAAGGTGATTTTCAACATAATCTTTGGGGATTAAAAGACGAAGAGTTATCAGGCAGATGGGATTGGGCAAAACTTCGTAAGGACGTGATGAAAAATGGTGTGAGAAATTCTCTTTTACTTGCGCCTATGCCAACCGCTTCAACTTCACAAATTTTAGGAAATAATGAAGCTTTTGAGCCATACACCTCAAATATTTATACCAGAAGGGTTTTATCTGGTGAATTTATCGTGGTTAATAAACACCTCCTGCATGACTTGGTTGACTTAGGTTTATGGAATGATACACTGAAACAAGAAATCATGCGTCAAAATGGATCTGTTCAAAACATCGATCAAATTCCAGCAGACATTAAAGAGCTTTATAAAACCGTATGGGAAATGAGTATGAAAGACATTATTGACATGTCTAGACATCGCGGTTACTTTATTGACCAGTCTCAGTCTTTGAATTTGTTTATGGAAGGCGCAACTTTCTCTAAATTAACCTCTATGCACTTCTATGCTTGGAAATCTGGCTTAAAAACAGGTATGTATTATTTAAGAACCAAATCAGCGGTTGATGCGATCAAGTTTACTTTAAACAATGACAAGAAAGCAGAGCCAGTAGACGTTATTGAAGCTGAATCAGTAGATCTTAATGAATTTAGAGCGATGCTTGAACAAGCCAAAAACGCAGGGCCAGAGGATTGCGAAATGTGCGGGTCTTAAATAGGTCTTTTAAAAAAAATAAAAAAGCAGCTAAAATTATTCTTAGCTGCTTTTTTTAAGTAAAATATTTTAGGCACATTCTTTTTTAAATAACCACTTGTATATTAGACAATTAAGTTGTATATTTGAATAAACAAACCCCGAAAAAGACCAAAAATGGTCAAAAACGGGGTTTCATTCTTCTTGACAATG
>JBIIXU010000023.1:0-28319 GCA_044347145.1 Flavobacterium sp. | reverse complement strand
ATGGAGTTGTGATTTACTTCAAAACAGAAAATATTGATGAAACACTCAAATTAGCTACCTCAAATGGTGGACAAATTTTATATCCCAAAACAGACAATGGAATTGGACTTGTTGCCGAATTTGAAGACACAGAAGGAAACAGAATTGCATTATATCAAACTAACTAATGACGACTGAAAAAACAACCGCTAACAACCAAAGTTTAGATGATACAACCGTAAAAAAACAATAACAAATTTAAAAGGTTAAGATCAAAAAAATGAATTAATAATCTTAAAAAAATTATGAAAAAAACAATTTTTATACTACTTCTACTTTGCTCAATTACGAATTCTCTCAATGCGCAAATTCTAAAAAGAAAATATTCAAATGGGTTTCGTTACCAAATCTTAACTACTGAAATAAAGCAAGAAAAATCTTTTAACGGTGATCAAGGAGTTTTTGTTGAAGACGTTGTTCCAAACTCTACTTCAGAAAGTGCAGGAATAAAAGAAGGAGATATTATAGTAGAAATCAACGGAACTCCTATTGCTGATGTAAGCACATTTACCAGTCCACCATTATCAGAAATAACCGTGGATAATCCTGTTGCATATAAAGTTTGGAGAAATAAAGCTTTTGTGCAGTTAAGAACAACTGCAAAAGCAAAAGTAAGCAAAACTAAACAAGGTATTCATTATGAATATGGTGAAATAAAAACAGCATTCGGTTATTTAAGAACCTTACTCTCAAAACCGGTTAATGCTTCGGGTAAATTACCAGCTATCCTTTTTATTCAAGGAAATATGTGCGAATCGGTGATTGAAGTACCAGAAAAAGACCCTTATGAACAATTTTGCAACGAAATGACATTGAAAGGTTATGCCGTTATGCGGATTGACAAACCAGGATCAGGTGATAGCGAGGGAAAGTTTACTACTTGCGATCAAATGACTTTTAATCAAGAACTTGAGCAATTTCAAACAGGTTTAGAATCTTTAATGAAAAACAAAACCATCGATTCCAAAAAAATCTACCTCTTTGGACACAGTATGGGCGGTATGATTACACCAATACTTGCAAGTACTAATCCTACTGTTAAAGGGGCAATGGTTTATGGCACATTATCTACTAATTTTGGAAGCTATTATCCCGAAATTATTAACAGAAGTTTGTTGCAATCTGGCAATAGTCCAGAAGTAGCTTTACAATACAAAAATTACACTAAAGAAATTATTACATCTTTATTTGACGAGAATAAAACTCCACAACAAATCATTAAAGATAAACCAGAATACGAATCCTTGCTACAACAAGTTTTTGGCTGGAATGAAAAAGACAACACCATTATTTATAGGTCATTAGCTTTTAATAGAGAATTGAATAAGATAGACCCTAAAAAGTACTGGGAAAAAGTAACGTGCCCTATCCTTTCCATTTATGGAACTTCAGATTTTGAGGCGATTGATAAAGAGTATGCTACCGCAATGCTTGGTTGGACAAATTCAAAAAATGCCAAGTACTCTAAAGCCATTATTTTAGAAAATACCGATCATGCATTTGCCTTAGTAGGTTCTATGGAAGAAGGGATTAAGCTTAAGCATTCAGGCAACTATGCCCAAATTATGCAAGATAAATTTAACCCATTAGTAGTGACTAAAACTGCTGAATGGTTGGCATCATTTTAAGTTAAAATTTAACGCTAAAATTTCAATAATCTTAAAATTCAATTTATGAAAAAATCATTTTTAACACTCGCATTACTTTGTGCAACAATAGCAACATCAGTTGCACAAGACATCACACCATCAAAAAATAAGTTTGGAGCTACATTGTCTACCAATATTTTTGGATTGAATGATAACTTTAATAATGTTGCCGTAGGTGGCGGTTTTTTTTACAGCAGAAAGATTACCAATAAGCTATCTATTTATTCCCAGATTGATGGCTCATGGTATAATTATGGTGATGTAGCCATAATGCCAGGCTTAAGCGGAGAATTTACAACGGGCAATCTAGCCATATATATTGGGCCAATGTTTGACATTGGCAAGAGTATGAATTTAAGTACAGGACTTGTACAAAATTATTTGTTTAATCCCGAACTTAAGACCACAACTGGTAACAAAGACGTAAGTAGTGAAGTAACAAATTTTACTTCTATGTTTTTTGACTTTAGACACCATTTTGGAAATAAATTTAGTTTAGGGACTAGATATGAATGGGGATTGAATTCAATGTTTAAATCTATAGATAGAAAAGTGTCTACTATTTCATTTACTGCTATCATTCATTTTGGAGGGAATAGAAATCAAGAAAAGAGTAAACAATAAACCAACCTAAATCTAACAATATAATTTTAAATTTATTTTATGAAAAAGCTATTTATCATACACTTTTTATTCGTTTTGTTTCCAATTGCTACTATGTCACAGGAAACAAAAGTCCAATTAACTGAAGAAGTTTCCATCAGCTTTCCTGAAAATCCAGATGTTAGAAATATGAAGGAGATAGCTTCTGTTTATTCTGTAAAATTAGCCGATAGTACTGCTAATTTTAATGTTGTTGTTCTAAACCTCGAAAAAAGTAATTCACTTACTGCTGAAATGATTGAAACAGCGCAGTTAGACCCCTCTTTCTTGGAGCAGTTAGAGTCTTCTTTTATTGCACAGCTTGGCAGTGAAACGAAGGTTTTATCAAGAGAAATCAAAAAGATAAGTAGTAAAGATGTGCTAAGTCTTGTTTTAACTACACAGCGTGGTGGCAATAAAGTGGAGTTAAGCTCTTATCTATTCACTCACGGTGTTTACAATTTCAATATTGTACATAGCAAGAGGAACGATAATGCTTCAGTAGAGCTGAAAAATAAATTCTTCACTTCACTTAAGATAACAGAGTAATAATATAAAATTAGATTTTAAGAAGCTTAGCCCTTTAATTTCCCAATAGTTATAAATGAAATCATCGCACTAAAATTGTAACTTTCTCCAAGAGGGGAGCAAAAAGCCTGATAGAAATATCAGGCTTTTTTGTTTTAAAATATTAATTACATGTTTGAAGTTTATATTTTATTTTCCCAAAAAATTAACCGGCATTATATTGGTTTTACGACGAATTTGGATGAAAGATTAACGTTTCATGTAAACGATAGTCAAACACGGAAAATTTACTTATAATGCAGATGATTGGCAATTGATTTTTAAAATACTCTGTACTTCCAAAAAACAAGCCATGTTGATAGAAAAACATATTAAAGCAATGAAAAGTAAAAAATATATTGAAAACTTAATAAAATATCCTGAGACGTCAGTAAAGTTACTTCAAAAATACGAAACAACATCTGACTGTTAATCTCCCGATCGCTATCGGGACGAATAGCTATCGGGATTGGTTCGAGCCCATCCACGATAGCTATCGGGAGGGGAGCAAAAAGCCTGATAGAAATATCAGGCTTTTTTGTTTTAAAAATGTTCGTAGTTAGTTTTATAGATGATATATTTTTTTTCCAGAATAAAGTGAATGTTAAAGAAATTCCTTCTCCTTTAACGCCATCTTTAAATTTATAGTAAACCCAAAAAAATTAATTTATCCATCATTGACCATAATAAAAACAAAAATCTAAACTAAACTTTATTTTTAGCAAAGTATAAGTAAAGTTTAACTTGTATATTTGTAACAATTTAGGCCATTGAATGACTTATTAAATAAGACCTTATTTATGATTTTATATCTTCGCTTAATTAATGAAAGTTTTAAATTTGCACTCAATGCATTAGTAAACAATAAGTTACGTACTTTTTTGTCATTACTTGGTGTTACTGTTGGTATTTTTTCCATAATCGCTGTTTTAACGGCAGTCGATTCGTTAGAAAAGCATATTTCTGATGACTTGAGCAGCTTAGATAAAAATATGATTTATTTGGCTAAGTTTTCATTTGGGCCTTCAGATATACCCCAATGGAAAAGAGATGCATTTCCACATGTAACGCATGACGAATATGACTTCTTAAAAAGAAACATCACAACTATAGACAAAACGTCTTTCAATCTTTTTACAAAACCTGAAAATATTAAATCAGATGGAAAAGAATTGAAAAGCATTAATATAATGCCAACTACAAACGACTATGAATATATAGAAAATTTAAAGATTGAATTTGGCAGGTTTATTTCAGAACCAGAATCTAATGCAGGTGCGCAAGTCATTGTTTTGGGTCATGAAGTTGCAACTGGTTTGTTCAAAAGTAGTGAAGAATCCATTGGGAAAAAGGTAAGGGTTTATGGACAAAGATTTACAGTTATTGGCGTTTTAAAAAAAGAAGGAATGTCTGCCTTTGGAGAAAACAAAGATGCCAATGTTTTCATTACATCAAATTTTATTCGAAAAGTATTTGGAGAAAAGCACGAGATGCTCAATCCAGCCATTGTTATTAAACCCGTTAAAGGTGTTGACATGGCCGCATTTCAGGATGAACTCAAGTCCAAGCTTCGCAAATATCGCGGGGTTAAAGATGGAGAAATCGATAACTTTTTTATCAATGTCTTTTCAGGTTTAACCGATATGATTGATGATCTAATCTCTCAACTTAATTTAATGGGCTGGATTATTGCAGGTTTTTCTTTACTAGTAGGTGGTTTTGGTATTGCAAATATTATGTTTGTGTCTGTTAAAGAGCGAACAAACCTCATTGGCATTCAAAAATCTTTAGGTGCAAAAAACAAATTTATTTTGTTTCAATTTCTTTTTGAAGCGATTATTTTAGCAACACTCGGCGGTATATTTGGTATTTTATTTGTCTGGATCTGTTCGATTGTAGTCACCAATTTACTGGATTTTGAATTTATCATGAGTGCAAAAAATGTCATTTTAGGTTCAAGTTTGTCTGCATTCATCGGGTTGATTTCAGGTATAATCCCAGCCATTACTGCTTCAAAACTTGACCCTGTTGAAGCCATTAGAACTGGTATCTAATTATAACTTGTATTATTGTAGATGATTAAAACCTCTAGCTTTTATAGGTATAGTCTGATTTAGTCTGGAAATTAAGTTAACGCCCTTCGCCTCTTCTTGAATGTGACCAATTACCGTAAAATTGGGATTAGCCTTTATCTTTTCAAAATCATCTAGTGCAATAGTGAATAATAGTTCATAGTCTTCTCCCCCATTTAAAGTGACAGTAGCACTACTTAGGTTAAATTCTTCACAAGTTGCAATTAATTCCGGATCCATTGGGATTTTCTCTTCAAAAATTTGACAACCAACCTTTGAAGCTTTACAAATATGAATAATTTCTGAGGATAAGCCATCTGATATATCAATCATAGCTGTTGGCTTTACATCAAGTTTTTCTAAAAGGTCCTTGACATCAATTCTTGCTTCTGGTTTCAATTGACGTTCAATGATATAGGCATAAGCAGTTAAATCTGGCTGACTTTGTGGATTAACTAAAAAGACCTGTTTTTCTCTTTCTAAAACTTGTAAACCCATGAATGCGCCACCTAAATCTCCAGTTACCACAATTAAATCGTTAGGTTTCGCACCACTTCTATAAACTAAATCCTCTTTTTTGGCGTGACCTATAGCTGTTATTGAAATAATCAATCCTTTTTGAGAAGAAGTAGTATCGCCTCCTACCAAATCAACTTGATATTTATCACAGGCAATTTTTATGCCTGCATATAATTCCTCAAGTGCTTCCACGCCAAAACGATTAGAAACCGCAATAGAAACTGTTATTTGTGTTGCCTTTGCATTCATGGCGCAGATATCAGAAACGTTTACAGCCACAGCTTTAAAGCCAAGATGTTTGAGCGGCATATAGGCTAAATCAAAGTGTACGCCTTCTAACAGTAAATCGGTGGAAATAACAACGTCATCTGCATTAAAATTCAAAACCGCTGCATCATCACCAATGCCTACTTTAGTGTATGCATTAATAATTTTAAACTGATTAGTGAGATGGCTGATTAAACCAAATTCACCTAAATTATCTAGAGCAGTTTTTTGCTGAGATTTATCTTCAAACATCTAAAATAAATTTTTGCAAAGATAATTCTATCTTTTCAAACTAAAGTTAGATTTAAAAGATTGTTTAACCAAATTTTTATCTAGAAATTCAATAATAAACCAATAATCTGTAGAGGGTAATTCTACACCATTGTATTTACCATCCCACCCTTGATTTTCAGATTTAATGACATGAACAAGTTTGCCATAGCGATCATGAATATATATCATTGGCTCAATTAGAGCCGATTGGTAGCGATTGATATTCCATTGATCATTGTAACCATCACCATTAGGTGTAAAAAATGGTGGATAATCTATAATAAAAAACTCAAAAGTAACTGCACCACAATTATTTTTTATGTCTCTTATAATTACCTGGTGGTAGCCTGTTGCTAAATTTTCGAAAATATTATTGGACTGAAAACCCTGACCATCTAAATTAAATTCATAAACGCCATAACCTCCATTAATATTAACTATGGCAGAATTCGGTCTGTAAAAAGGCGGCGAAACGGTGACTTCCGCCAAAGCAATGCTTGATCGATCAACAGTTACAGTAAAATTATTATAATCACAGTATGTAATAGAACTTGAACCAGGGTTTGTTACAAATGCTCTAACTTCATATGCGCCAATGTTGAATGTTGTATAGGTTGGCCCTGTATGCACCAAATTATTATTTAAATACCATTCAATGGTGTAAATCGCAGGATTAACATTTGAGTATAAAATGGCAGGTGCTAAGGCAATGTTTGTTATAGGATCAACACAAATGATAGCATCTGGTATAGACATATTTGGACTTGAAATAATTTCAAATGAAAAACTTATTTCGCTGAAACAATCGGGATTTATATTTGAATTGGCATAAACCCAGATAGTATTAGTACCAAGTTGTGAAATCGTATAATTTGATGGAGAAATCAAATTAGCAGCTTGACCGCCAGGTGCAGAATAATAATTTACCGTTGCATTTGGAATAATAGGTAATGGCGGCAATGTAAAACTATTACAATATTGTCTTTGATAGATGTTATAACTTGGAATTATTGGTTGTGTACCAATATTTATAATAAAAGACCGCTCATCTGTACAAGTATTAAAGCGTCCAGGGTTTACGGCATAAACATAAATTGTGTAAGTACCCTCTTGATTGAAAACATAACCATTAGGTACAGGGTTAACACCACCAGGACTAAAAAAATATCCTATACTATAATTTAAGGATGGTGTATTTGGCAAATGTGTCAAAGGAGGCAATTGGTAATTATCAGACTCACAGTTATAAACCGTGGCATAAGTCGGCAAATCAATACCATAATAAAATCTTGTAAAAGGTAAATCTGCTATACAACCATTAGAACTTTCTGCATAAATATAAAAAGTTTGTGACGTGTTAAATACTTGTGAAGGTAAAACTAAAGATCCAGAACCGTTCGGCCCATTTGGTGCATTATAAATTTGACCGTTTGTCGCTGAAAGGCTATAGGCGCTACATATTTCTAAGTCACCGAAAGGATCAACTTGTGGAAGTGATATTATATTTACATTAAAACTAGTTTCAGAATAGCACCCAAAAATATTAGGTCCTGAATAAATATAATAAGTTTGCCCTGAAACCAAATTATTTCCCGATAAATCCACAACCATTCCAGGGAATAATTGTTGTTGTCCACTTACAGAAGGTCCACCTGACAATAAATAATAATTACCATTAGACAAAGTTGGTAAAGAATAAGGCCCACAATTTTGGGTAACTATAATTTCATCTACGACAGGAACAGGGTTTATCGTAATATTATATACATTTTCGGAAAAGCAATTGTTTCCAAAATTTGCAACCGAGTAATGATAAACTGTTTGTGAAGAAGTTATTGGCAATAATGGGTCGATGATAGTCCCACCACCATTTGGGGCTGAAAAATAATTACCAAAAGTTATCGGGGGCAATGAGTAGGTACCACATTCCGTAATTTGAAAAGTTTGACCTATATCAAGGAAATTAATTTGAAACAACTCATTTAAAGCACAATATGTATTAGTTTGATAAATATAGAGCTGCAATGAATTATTAATTATATCACCACCAAAATATTGGGTTCCGCCGCCACTAGGTTCTGTGAAGTAACCCCCCGATGAAAGAGTAGGCAATGTGTATGGCTCGCAGGTATTAATATTGTTGAAGGTATATGGTACAATTTCTGGTGAAATGGTCACTTGAATCAACTCATCTCTACATAGTACGCCATTAATAACGGAGTAAAAATACAAGTCTACAATCAAATCTGTTGTTCCTGAATTAGTAAAAACTGTTCCAAATGGAATTAATTGTCCAGTGCCAGACGGCCCACCTAAGGCGGTGTAATACTCTCCCATATTTTCAGGCACTGCTTCAACTGTATAGCTATAACAAGCAGTAACATCTGGCATAAATGTTTCTGCAATGTAAACATAAAACGATGACTCATTGGTACAGCCAAATGCATTCGGCCCATTAAAAATGTAATATACACCCTCTAAAAAAGTGGATTGACCAGGTAAATACATCGTACCCTGACCATTTGGTAGTGAGTAATACGCGCCATTTGCGATTGGTGGAAATACAAATTCATTACAAACTTGGTACGGTCCAACTAAAACATCAACTAAAGGACGAGGGTTTACAGTAACAGGAACTGGCACTACATCATAACAACTCACTAAACCATTATGATACATTCTAGCCCAAAAGACAATTGTCCCAGGTGCTGCAGGCAAAGTGATTGCAGAATTAATAGGGTTGATGTGGTTTTCAGCATTAAACTGACTAACATAAAAATCGATGGTAAACGCACCCAAATTACCGTTGATAATATTTGGCGCCAAATCAATTAAATTAAAATCAATAGGCGCACCTGTTTCACAAAAAGATTGGGAAACATTTTGTCCGGCTTGAAATTGATTTCTAACTATCAAGCTAAAAGAAACTGGACTAGTGCACATTAACTGCGTGGAAACATTTAAAACACCTACATAAATCGTTTGGCCACTGCTAACAAAAGAAGATAAATTCGCTTGAGGAATTGGGATGTTGGCATTAAAATTATTCAAATTGGCACAATAAACCAATTGATAAATACTGGGGTCTAATCCTAATGCGCTGTGATTAACATTGGTCAAATTAAAGGTACCAAATCCATTGCCCTCATTACAAGCTTGCAGATTATTTGGGCTATTAATGGTAAGTTGCGATATAACGATTGTATCGGTAATTAAGCAGCTACCTCTTGTAGCTTCTACTCGATATTCTCCCGGTTGGGTTACAGTTAAAGTTGAATTATTTGAACCAGCAATAAGTACATTGTCTAAGTACCAATTATAGGTAAAGCTATTATCTAAACCAGCGTTTATAGTTAGGCTTTCTCCAGCACATAGGGTCGTATCCGCACCTAAATTAATGCTCGTTTGAAAACTATTTCCCTTAATAAACAAGGCAGAGTCATAATTTGTATCACTAAAATCAGCTATAACAAATCTAATTCTATAGGGTATGTTTGGCTGAATTAAACTTGAAGCATTCAGTGGAATAGTGTTTCCTCTAAAATTAATCGGAGAATCTAATGGGTTGTTTACATTATAATTACCAAAAAATGAAGCATTAGCAGAAGCGCATGAATTATTAAAAGCACCATCACGAATGGTTCGTACAGATATCGCTTGACTTAAACCTGGAACGACAGCTAAATTTACACTAACACCGGTGTTAAGGTTAGTTAAAACAATGGCAAAGGTGTCGTTTGATAAGCATTGAAATTCACCGTATTCATTTGAAGCAAAAATAAAATTAAAGCTAATAAAGTTAGATATCGAAGAAAAATCAAATTCAAAAAAAGCAATATCTCTCAACGGATCCGTTTGTCCACTTGTTTGATTACTTAAATTTTGCAAATAGGCATCAACCAAATTTTGACCTGTGGTAGTACTCAAATTTGAATTGTTATAAGGACCTGCACTTTGATTTAAATCGCCTGACCTGATAACAACGCCTTCATCAAAAGGAAATATAGAACTATTCTTATTGAAATAGCCTACAGCATTATTAGATGATCGATTGACACTAGTAAATTGCATGCAAGAACCTGTAGTTAAAAGATCTCTGAGTTGTTCTGGCGTTTGGTTGGTGTCTAAAGAAATGTACTGGCCAAAACTGAGACTAAAACCAAATAACAAGGTAACTATTAATAGTTTATAATTCATAATTTGTAAATTCACACGATGTAAAATTAATATTTTTTTTTAACATAACGTATTGATAATTAAATTATTTTTGCCAAAAATATTTTTTATGCCAAAAATAGGTCAAATTATACTGCCAGAATTTCCATTACTACTTGCACCTATGGAAGATGTAAGCGATCCGCCTTTTAGGAGATTATGTAAACTTCATGGGGCAGATTTAATGTATTCTGAGTTTATATCCTCAGAAGGATTAATTAGAGATGCCATAAAAAGTAGAAAAAAATTAGATATTTTTGATTACGAAAAACCAGTAGGCATTCAGATTTTCGGTGGGGATGAAGAAGCCATGGCCATGAGCGCGAGAATTGTTGAAACTGTTCAGCCAGATTTAGTGGATATCAATTTTGGTTGTCCCGTAAAAAAAGTGGTCTGCAAAGGTGCCGGCGCTGGTGTTTTAAAAGATATTGACCTCATGGTACGATTAACCAAAGCTGTAATAAAAAGTACGAATTTACCGGTAACCGTTAAAACAAGATTAGGTTGGGATGAATCTTCCATAAATATCGATGAGGTTGCAGAAAGGCTTCAAGATATTGGCGTGCAAGCTTTAACCATCCATGCCAGAACACGCGCCCAAATGTATAAAGGTCATTCAGACTGGTCTCATATTGCTCGCATTAAGAACAACCCCAGAATAACTATGCCAATTTTTGGAAATGGCGACATAGATTCGCCTGAAAAAGCAAAATTATATAAAGAAACTTATGGTATAGATGGTATTATGATCGGACGAGCAGCCATTGGCTATCCTTGGATTTTTAATGAAATTAAGCACTATTTCGAAACAGGTGAAAAACTGCCTGAACCAACCATATTTGAGCGTGTTGAAGCGGCAAGAAATCATTTAATTTGGTCAATGGAATGGAAAGGAGAACGTGTGGGCATTGTTGAAATGCGCCGACATTATACTAATTACTTTAAAGGTATAAACAATTTTAAAACATACAAAAGCAAGCTTGTTACAGAAGATAATCCTTTGATTTTGCTAGACACGTTAACAGAAATTCAAGAAACTTTTCATTTAAGTGTTTTCTAAACTGAATTGATTTTAAATATTTACTAAACGAACCTTTTTATTCTATTTAAAAAGTTAGATGTTATCTTTAGGATATGTCAAAATTGTGCCATTCATCGGCTTAAATTCGCTTCTAAAAAATTGTTAATATTTATTAATAAAACCTGAAAAAATAGCTTGAATTAAGTATTTTTAAAACTAAATTTGCATTTCTTTAAAAAACATCAACATGTCTTCCATTAAAATTATAAAATCTGCCTTAATATCAGTGTTTTACAAAGATAATTTAGAGCAGTTAGCCAAAGCTTTACATCAAAACCAAGTAACTATCTATTCAACAGGTGGCACCCAAGACTTTTTAGAAAAAATTGGTATTCCCGTCATTGCAGTTGAAACCATGACAGACTATCCTTCTATTTTAGGAGGTCGCGTGAAAACTTTGCACCCAAAAGTATTCGGAGGCATTTTAAACAGAAGAGATCATGCGCAAGACCAAGAGGAAATGAAGACCTATCAATTGCCACAAATTGATTTGGTTGTTGTTGATTTATATCCCTTCGAAAAAACAGTTTCATCAGGCGCTACTGAGAATGAAATTATTGAAAAAATTGATATTGGTGGTATTTCTTTAATACGTGCAACCGCTAAAAATTTCAAGGACACAACGATTATTCCATCTATTGACTTATATGAGCAATTTTTAGCATTTTATACTGATCAAAATGGAGGTTTATCACTTGAGCAACGAAAATTTTTTGCTAAAAAAGCTTTTGATGTCAGCTCACACTACGATAGCGCAATTTTTAATTATTTTAATGATGATTTTGACACCTTAAAACTAAGCGTTACGGAAAGCAAAACCTTACGTTATGGTGAAAACCCACATCAAAAAGGCTATTTCTTTGGCAGTTTTGAAAGCATGTTTGAACAAATGAATGGCAAAGAATTATCCTATAATAACTTACTTGATGTTGATGCTGCAGTCAATTTAATGGCTGAATTTAAAAATGACCAACCAACCTTTGCTATTCTCAAGCACAATAATGCTTGCGGCATTTCTAGTGCAGCAACTATGGTTGAAGCGTATAAAAATGCCTTTGCTGCCGACCCTGTTTCAGCTTTTGGCGGTGTTTTGATTGCAAATCAAGCCATAGATTTAGCAACAGCACAAGAAATCCATAGTTTATTTTGTGAAGTTATTATTGCTCCAACATATAGTCAAGATGCTATTGCCTTGCTAGTAGAAAAGAAAAATAGAATACTATTGGTTCAAAAAAATTGGGATTTACCTGAAAAACAAATCAGAACAGCTTTAAATGGCTATTTAGTTCAAGACAGAAATGCTAAAACTGACAGCCTAGATGATCTAACCTATCCAACAATTATAAAACCTACCTCGGAAGAATTGGAAGACCTTTTGTTTGCTTCAAAAATCTGTAAAAACACAAAATCAAACACCATTGTTTTAGCAAAAAACAAGCAATTAATTGCTTCTGGCACAGGCCAAACCTCAAGAGTTGACGCGCTAAGACAAGCTATTGACAAAGCCAAAAGTTTTAATTTTAATCTTGATGGCGTAGTCATGGCCAGCGATGCTTTTTTTCCATTTCCAGATTGTGTAGAAATAGCTTTTAATGAAGGTATTAAATCTGTAATCCAACCTGGAGGTTCTATCAAAGATCAATTGAGTATAGATTTTTGTAACGAAAATAAAATTTCAATGATTTTTACTGGAACAAGGCATTTTAAACATTAATTTTTATAAATTTGCAGATTACTACAATTTAATTTATTAATATCATTTTTCAAATGGGATTTTTTGATTTCTTAATAGAAGACATAGCCATAGATTTAGGTACGGCAAACACTTTAATTATTCATAATAACAAAGTTGTTATTGATAGTCCATCAATAGTTGCAAGAGATAGAATTACTGGTAAAATAACTGCAGTTGGACATGAAGCCAACATGATGCAAGGCAAAACACATGAAAATATAAAAACAATTAGACCATTAAAAGATGGGGTAATTGCTGATTTTCATGCATCAGAAGAAATGATAAAAGAATTTATTAGAAGCATACCAGCTCTAAATAAAAAATTCTTTACCCCAGCACTTAGAATGGTGGTCTGCATACCTTCAGGTATTACAGAGGTGGAAATGAGGGCAGTAAGAGAATCCTGTGAAAGAGTAAATGGCAAAGAAGTTTACCTTATTCACGAACCTATGGCTGCTGCTATCGGTATTGGTGTGGACATCATGCAACCAAAAGGCAACATGATCGTTGACATAGGTGGCGGTACAACTGAAATTGCAGTTATAGCCTTAGGAGGCATTGTTTGCGACAAATCGGTAAAAATTGCAGGTGATGTATTCACCTCAGATATTATCTATTTCATTAGATCGCAACATAATCTATATGTTGGTGAAGCGACCGCAGAAAAAATTAAAATTGAAGTTGGCGCAGCCGTTGATCATTTAGAATCAGCACCAGAAGACCTGCTAGTTCAAGGTAGAGACTTGCTGACAGGTAAACCAAAACAAATAGAAATTTCCTACAAAGAAATTGCAAAAGCCTTAGATAAATCTATTCAAAGGATAGAAGATGCCATTTTAGAAACTTTAAGTCAAACACCACCAGAACTCTCTGCAGATATATACAACACTGGTATTTATTTAGCAGGTGGTGGGTCGATGCTAAGAGGTCTTGATAAGCGTATTTCTCAAAAAACTGATTTGCCAGTTTTTATTGCAGAAGATCCCTTAAGAGCTGTTGTTAGAGGAACTGGCATCGCTTTAAAAAACATTCAAAAATTTAAGAGCGTATTAATGAAATAATCATTGCAATAAACTATGCAATACTATATTAAATTCATAATTAAAAACAGCCATTTGTTGCTGTTTTTATTGCTTTTTGGTGTAGGCGTTTTTTTTACCATTAATGGACACAATTATCACAAAAGTAAAATCATCAATTCATCTAATCAAATGGTTGGCTCTATTTATGAAACAACCAATGAGGCCACGTCATTTTTCGGCTTAAAAGATGAGAATAAAAAACTCTTAGATGAGAATAAAAAGCTAAAAACACTTCTATTTAACAAGCAAGATACGATTGAAAATAAAAAATATTTTGCTAAAAATAGTCAAAGAACTTATGACATTATTGTTTCAAAAGTTATTATAAACAAATATAGCTCGTATAACAATTATATAACCATTAACGGCGGTTATAAAGATGGCCTTAAAAAAGAAATGGGCGTAGTTAACAGCAAAGGCATTGTTGGCATTGTAGAGAATACATCTAAAAACTATGCAACCGTCATGAGTGTGTTAAACGTAAAATCAAAAATAAATGCTAAGGTAAAAAACTCCAATCATTTTGGCGAATTAAATTGGAATGGAAAAAGCACAGGTTTTATCCAATTGATTGACTTGCCGAGATTAACAACCATTAAGGTTGGTGATACCATCGTTACAGGAAATACTATTTTTTTTCCTGATGATATCAATATTGGTGTTATACATAAAGTTTATACCGACCAAAAAACAAATTATTTTACTTTAGACATCAAGCTATTTAATGACATGACTAATTTAAATTCCGTTTATGTCATTAGAAATAACAGAAAAGATGAAATTGAGTCTTTAATTGAAAAAACTGAAAAACCAGAAGTTAAAGAATAATGGGAAGAGACTTCGTACTAATTATTTTTAGATTTATTTTATTTGTACTTTTACAAGTATTAATCTTTAATAAAATTAATCTTTTTGACTATATCAATCCTTTGGTCTATGTATTGTTTGTTTTGTTTTTTCCAACAAGTATTAGTAAAAACAATTTTTTAATCATTAGCT
The DNA here is from genome assembly GCA_044347145.1 of Flavobacterium sp. Taxonomy (GTDB): domain Bacteria; phylum Bacteroidota; class Bacteroidia; order Flavobacteriales; family Flavobacteriaceae; genus Flavobacterium. The sequence continues at coordinate 13,179 of JBIIXU010000023.1, read as the reverse complement.
TCTTGTTTGGTCTCAGCTTAGATTATTTTGACAATACAGGTGGTGCACATGCACTATCTTGTCTGACATTGGCTTATTTTAGACCAATAATTATGAAAGTATCTTTTGGCATCAGTTTTGAATTTCAATCCATAAAAATCATTGATAAGATAACCCCTGAACGGATCAGTTATTTTGCATTTGGTATTTTATTACATCACTTGGTTTTTTTTACTTTTGAAATTTTTAGATGGGACATGTTTTTCAAAATTCTTTTCAAAGCTATAATGGTTGCCATATTTACATTGCTTTTTACTTTGTTGATTGTACTTGTTTTAAGACCTAGAAAAAATTGAGAACAGAACTTTTAAAATATCTCATAGTAATTGGTGCATTATTGCTTATCATCAGGCTTTTTTACCTTCAAATTATAGATGAATCTTATGAACTAAAAGCGGAAAACAATGCCATAAAAATAGAATATACCTATCCAGAAAGAGGCTATATTTATGATAGAAACGGCAGACTAATTGTTTCTAATCAATCATCTTATGACTTAATGGTTGTGCCAAGAGATATTAAAAATCTTGACACCCTAACCTTTTGCAAGTTGCTGAATGTTGACACGGTTTTTTTTAACAAACAACTAAAAAAGGCCATTACTTATGAAAGAAGATTACCTAGTGTTTTTTTGTCGCAGTTAACAATAGAAGATTATTCAAAATTTAATGAACGATTAAGGAATTTTGAAGGTTTCTACATCCAAAAAAGGTTTCTAAGAAGATATCATGTTGATTTTAGCGGTAATGTATTTGGTTTTATTCAGCAAGTTAACCAAAACGACATGAAAAAAAGCAAATATTATAATTTAGGTGATTTGATTGGTCGTCAAGGAATTGAACAGGAATATGAAAAAATATTACGCGGTCAGAAAGGTGTAAAATATCTACTAAGAGATAAATTTAATAGGGTAATTGGCTCCTATAAAGAGGGAAAATATGATACCTTACCTCGCCGTGGACCTGATGTTACCTTATCTATAGATATTGAACTTCAAAAATATGGCGAACAATTAATGAAGGGTAAATGGGGCGGCATCGTAGCCATCGAACCTTCAACAGGCGAAATTTTGGCTTTAGTATCTACACCTTCTTATGATCCTAGTTTATTAGTAGGAAGAAGCCGATCAAAAAATTACACGGAATTATATAATGATTCCATAGCCAAACCTTTATATGATAGAGGATTGTTAGCAGAGTATCCGCCTGGTTCTCCCTTTAAAATATTAACTGCCTTGGTTGCTCTGCAAAGTGGCGCCATAGATACAACAACAGCGTTCAGCTGCAGAAGAGGCGCTATGTTTGGTAGAAAGTTTCAAAAGTGTCATGATGTTGGAACTTTCAGTTTAAATGCGGGGATGTATCATTCTTGTAATACCTATTTTGGTAATATTTACAGAAAAACCATTGACCAAAATGAAAGCTATGCAAAAAATATGGATGACTGGAAAAACCACTTGAAGAGTTTTGGTTTGTCTGGTTTTATGGGTGTAGATATGCCAACTGGGCGGCCAGGACACATTCCTGGTGCCGAATTATATGATCGCATTTATGGAGTAGGTCATTGGAATGGTACGACTAATAGATCTAATGCGATTGGTCAAGGAGAAATCGTAATGACCCCTCTTCAGCTTTCCAACATGATGGCTATAACGGCCAACGAAGGTCATTTTTTTGTGCCACATATGGTTAAAAAAATTGAAAATCAAAAAATTGATAAAAAGTTTAGAACAAAAAGAATAACGACGGTAGAAAGAAAACATTTTATTCCTGTAAAAAATGCTTTAGCAGATGTCTACAATAAAGGTACCGCTAGGAGATTAAAATCAAAAGTGATAGTCATGGGTGGAAAAACAGGAACAGCAGAAAACTTTGCTCGAATAAATGGCAAAAAAGTCCAATTAAAAGACCACTCTATTTTTGTTGCATTTGCCCCTAAAGATAAGCCAAAAATAGCTATTGCCGTTTTTGTTGAAAACGGTGGATTTGGCGCAACTATTGCAGGACCGATTGCTACTTTAATGGCTGAAAAATATATATTGAATAGAATTACAAGAAAAGATTTAGAAACTAGTGTTTTAAGCAAAAGTCTACGACATGAATATCTAAAACTTTATCCTAAAAAACCTATAGATACAACCTTGATGGTTACAAGCGAAGTTTTGTCATTTTAGCAGAAAAAAAATGAAATTCTAAAACCTAAACTTAAAAAAGATACCATTACAATTATTAAAAGAGATTCTATCTAATATAAAACGCTAACTTAATAATCTGCCAAATAAAAGCACATGATTATAAACATCACTTGAAGTAGATATTCTTGAATAAATAAAAAAAAACATAATAATAAACCGGATGAAAAATCAAAAACTAACAAGTACGATAGATGGCGCAAGTATTTTGCTTTACGCTCTTTTAACATGTATTGGCTGGTTAAATTTGTTTTCTACGACCTATCGGCCAGATACTAATTTTGAATTTTCTGAGATCTATGGGAAGCAATTGATATTTATTATTTCATCCATATTTATCATTATATTTATACTCAATATCAATTCCAAAATTTTTGAAAAATTTTCCTTTGTATTCTATATTGTCGGTATTTTAAGCGTAATAGGTCTCTTTTTCTTTGGAAAGACAGTTAAGGGACAAACAAACTGGTATCATATCGGCGGCTTTAGTTTGCAACCATCAGAATTTGTTAAAATCGCTACGCTGCTATTTCTTGGTAAATATTTAAGCGATGACAGCCGAATAAACTTAAATAATTTTTCAGAACAGTTGAAGACTTTTTTAATTATTGGTATTCCGATGGCTATTATTTTGATGTTTGACCCTGGAAGCGCACTAATTTTTGTAAGTCTCTTCTTTGTACTCTATCGAGAAGGCTTGCCGGATTTCTATCTCTTTATTGGCTTAGCTGCTATCATCCTTTTTATTTTAGGAATATTTATTACACCTATTTATATTGCTATAGCTTTAGCTTTAATTTTTGCTTTTCACTATTTAAAAAATCCAGCGTTCAATAAGCGACCAGCGGTCTATTTAATTGTTTTTTTAATTGCAAGCACCTATACTTTTTCTGTGGACTTTATTTTTGATAATGTTTTGGAACAACACCATAGAGATCGTATTAACGTTATTTTTAATTCTGATATTGATATAAAAAGAGAAGGATATAACCTCAACCAATCTTTAATTGCTATTGGTTCAGGTGGCTTATTTGGAAAAGGCTTTCTTGAAGGCACCCAAACTAAAGGCGGATTTGTCCCAGAGCAACATTCTGATTATATCTTTACAACCTTAGGTGAAGAATGGGGGTTTATAGGCACATTAGTTGTTATTTTGCTCTATGTTGCTTTGATTTTGAGGCTACTTTATTTGGCTGAAAATCAAAAAACAAGATTTGCGCGGATAGTAGGTTATGGTGTGGCAAGCATTTTATTTATGCACTTTTTTTTGAACATTGCCATGTTAATTAAACTTTTCCCGACCATTGGTGTACCCCTACCCTATTTTTCATATGGCGGCTCAAGCTTTTGGGCCTTTACTATTTTGCTTTTTATTTTTATTAAGCTTGATGCCAACAAAGTGAATGAATGGTAATGCCAAATGGAGCCACAGAATAGACCAATCTACTCTTCAACTATTTCGTCTTCAAATAGTTTAAATGGATAATCCCCAAACAATGAAGATAAACACTTAATCTGATAAGGCTGTCTAGAGTATTTATTTGATAGTGCGATGAGCGTAACGGCGCCTTTCCTTAAAGTCACATAGGCCGAGGTATTGCCATGCCACCAACCATTGTGATAAAACATTTTTTGACCATTTTCCCATTCTCTTAACCTGATGCCTAACCCATAATTTTTTATACCTTTGTTTTCATAACTATAGCCCCTAAACATACTTTCTCTCAATGTTTTGCTAAGGAAGTTATCCGAATATAAAGCCAAATCAAATTTCAAAATATCGCGAGGCGTTGAATAAATGTTTTTATCGCCATAAATGGCATCTAAATAGTCATCCGCTATCCTCATGTATTGACTCTTATACGATTCGCTAACCTTGTCTTGGTGCTTATCCATTTCAAAAACAAAAGTATTTGTCATGCCTAAAGGTTTAAACAATATCTTTTCCATGGCCTTTGAATAAGTTAGTCCAGTAACTTTTTCAATAATCAAAGCGAGAATGACAAAATTAGTATTGTTATATGTGAATTTAGTATCAGGTTTTGATGCCAACGGAATATCTTTTTCTATAATTAAGCGTATAACATCTTTATTCTGCAATAATTTCGCATGATTCCAAATTGTATCGTTTGCCGTAAAATAAGCATAAATAGGCAGACCACTCCGATGATTTAAGAGCGTTTTGACGGTGACTTCTTTGTGCTTAAACTTGGGAAAAAATCGCGAAATGGATTCATCTAATTGGAGAAAACCTTGGTCTATTAATCGCAAAACAACGCTGGCAGTCATGACTTTTGATATGGAAGCAATATGCAATGGTTTATTGGGTGTAATTGTGTCTTTCATCTGAAAATTAGCATATCCCTCATACCTTTCAAACAAAATCTGTCCATTTTTTGCTACAAGAAATCCACCGCTAAAATCATTAATCGCATAGTTTTCTTGATAAAATTTAGTTATATCAGGCTTGATTTTCTCTAAAAAATCTGGCTTATTGGGACTAAATTTTACTTCAAAATTACCTTGAGCCCAGTCAAACCTATCTTTTTTTGATTGCTCCTTCTGACAACCAATCAACAACAAAAAACTAAAGCTGGCTATTATTATATTTCGCATCTATGAAAAAGCTGATAAATTCCACTTAAATTTAACAGCCATAATTCTAAAAAAAATAATGGCTAAGGCTGTCAATAATTGTACAATTTCATGATTCATTGCCGTTAAGTTTAATACAAAAAATACTATTCCACCAAAAATACAAATTGTGGCATAAATTTCTTTTCTAAAAATAACTGGTATTTCATTGCAAAGAATATCTCTAATGACGCCACCAAAACAAGCTGAAATTGTACCCAAAGCCACGCAAATAATTGGATGAAGTTCATATTGCAAACCAATTTCAATGCCTGTAATGGTAAATAAACCTAAACCAATAGTGTCAAATAAAAACAAAGACCTTCTAAATTTATCTAAATGATTTCTTAATAAAATAGTCAAAAAATAGCCCCCAATAATTACATAGACCGCTGTTAAATCTTGCATCCAACCTACAGGAGTTCGGCCTATTAGCATATCTCTTAATGTGCCGCCACCTACAGAGGTAACAAAAGCAATCACAAAAACGCCAAAGGGGTCTAGTTTTTTACTAATGGCTAACAAAGCTCCTGAAATGACGAATGATAATAGACCTAAAATGTCAAGAATCTCTATCATTAGCCAATGATCATGCCTGCAATTGTAGCAGATAATAAAGAAGCTAAACTACCTCCAATGACAGCTTTTAAACCAAACTCAGACAAGGTTTTTCTTTGACCTGGCGCCAATGAGCCTATGCCGCCAATTTGAATGCCGATCGATGCAAAGTTTGCAAACCCACAGAGCATATAAGTCGCCATAATCACGGACTTGTTATAAGTAAAATGTATAGCATTTGCCGTATCTTTCAATTCTGCCAACTGAATATAGCCTACAAATTCAGACGCTGCCAATTTAATACCGAGCAACTGCCCCATGAGCATCATGTCTTCCTTAGCCACGCCAATTATCCACATTAAAGGTGAAAAAATAGTGCCTAAAATAGTTTCTAATGAAAATTTATCATAGGGTGCTAAATGTTGTGCAATCACACCATTTAAGCCCGTAAAACTTCCAAAGACATTTAACCCATAATTAATCATGGCTATAAAAGCAATAAATACCAAAAGCATCGCGCCAACGTTGGCAGCTAGTTTCAAACCTTCGCTTGTCCCTGTGGCAATCGCATCCAATATGTTTGAACCAATTTTATCTTTAGACACCTCAACATCTGTATTAATAGCTTCCGTTTGTGGGTATAAAATTTTTGAAATAATAATTGCTCCTGGCGCCGCCATGACGGAAGCAGCCAAAAGATGTTTGGCAAATTCTAGTCTTAATAACGGGTCATTTCCACCTAAAAACCCTATGTATGCCGCCAAAACACCACCCGCAACGGTGGCCATGCCACCAACCATAACAAGCAAAATCTCAGACTTATTCATTTTTTCCAAATAAGCTTTAATCATTAAGGGCGCTTCGGTTTGACCCAAAAAGATGTTACCTGCCATTGACAAACTTTCTGCACCAGAAATATGCAATAATCTTGTTAAAAGGATGGCTAATCCTTTAACTACTAGCTGAATTATACCTAGATAAAATAATAAAGAAGTTAAGGCTGAAAAAAAGATAATGGTCGGCAAAACTTGGAATAAGAAGATAAAGCCGAAAGTGTCAACATTCATCATGCCGCCTAATAAAAACTCACTGCCCGCTCTTGTAAAATCTAGGACTTTTACAAATAGGCCGCCTATAAATTCAAATAATTTCTGAATAAACGGCACTTTCAACACACCAATAGCCAGCAACAGTTGTGCAGCAAGTCCTATACCTACAGTTTTCCAATTGATTCCCTTTCTATTATTACTAAACAAAAAGGCAATAAACAACAAGGCAACCATCCCTAAAACACCTCTCAATAAACTTGTGGTTGAAAAGCCTTCAGAAGGTTTAAGTGTTAATTGACTAACTGCTACTACCTCTGGTGTTGTTTGCGCTTTAAAAGCTAAGCTTTTTCCCTGATGAGTTAAGGTTAGCGTTGAGTCACTAAAATTTGAAATCTCATACCTTTTAGTTGGTGATTCTGAACCATTTTCAAAGAGTAATAAAAAATTTTCATTTTTAAAATAATCACCCGCTATGGTTAATGAATCTGAGACTTTATGGGTAAATTTAGTTTTTTCAAAAACGATGGTTTCGTTAGTATTCGTCCAAGATTTTTCAAAAGTCTGTCCAAATGAAAAAATGGAAATAAAAAAAAGGAAAAAAATATTTTTCATCTGTTAAAGTTTATTGATGGCATCTCTAATTTTTGCTGCACGTTCGTAATCTTCATTAAGGACAGCTTCATTTAACAAGCGTTCGAGTTCTTTTAAATCATGGTTAGAAAACTCATCTTGAATTTCAACTGTCTGATGCTCTAAAGCAAGGTCTGGATTAGCTAAACTATCATCCATGGCATCAGTCGTCTTATTGAGGTAGATCCCTGCTTTATCTAAAATATTGCGATAAGTAAAAATTGGCGTGTCGAAGCGTAGTGCCAAAGCGATGGCATCTGACGTGCGTGCATCAATAATCTCCTCTATTTTATCTCTTTCGCAAATGATACTTGAATAAAATACACCATCAGCCAGTTTGTGAATTATAACTTGCTTTAAAGTAATGCCAAAAACATCTGCAAAGTTTTTGAACAAATCATGTGTTAGCGGTCTTGGGGGTTTAATTTCTCCTTCTATAGCAATGGCAATAGATTGGGCTTCAAAAGCACCAATGACAATCGGTAAATTGATTTCCCCATCTATTTCTTTTAAAACCAAGGCATAAGCCCCATGTTGGGTTTGACTATATGAAATGCCTTTGATAGCTAGTTTGACTAAACTCATTAAAATGACTTAATATATTTTGTATTGAAAAGGTAAATGTACAAAATTTATACATTTATCCAATAAATTGAAACAAAAAAAGCAAGAAAATTAATTCTTGCTTTTTAATAACATTAACCTAAATTATTATAAAGGAACCTCTAAAAACTCGTTTTGTCATGAGAAATTAGTATTTTTAAAAAGGACTAGGCATTTTTTGAAATTGGACGAAGGTGTAGCCTTTGCTACATTTAGGAGCAATTTTAAAAAATAACGAAGTAATTTTTCAAAAGACTTTTTCGTAATAAAAAGGAGTTTTTAGAGGCTCCCTTAACTATTTGCTTTAAAAACTTTAAGCTTTTCAATTAAGGCTGGCACTACTTCAAAGGCATCGCCAACTACACCGTAATCAGCCACCTTAAAGAATGGCGCTTCTGGGTCAGTATTGATAGCTACTTTTACCTTAGAAGAATTAACCCCTGCAATATGCTGAATAGCCCCTGAAACACCAATGGCAATATATAAATTAGAAGCCACGGGTTTACCCGTTTGGCCAACGTGTTCACTGTGCGGACGCCATCCTAAATCTGATACTGGTTTTGAGCAAGCAGTAGCTGCACCTAAAACTTTGGCTAAGTCTTCAATAAGATGCCAATTTTCTGGTCCTTTTAAGCCACGACCTCCCGAAACCACTACTTCAGCATCTGCAATGGTAACTTGTCCTGTTACTTTTTCAATATTTTTAGATTTTAAACCATCAGCGTTTGTTAATTGAACTGAAAAATCAACCACTTGTCCTACGCCAGCAGATTCTTTAATACCATAAGCATTTTTGGCAATTGACAAAACTGCAGTCGATGTATTGATGGTTGTATGATTAAAAGCTTTATTTGAAAAAGCCGATCTTTTAACAGTTATTGGTGCATAAGATGATGGCAATGATACAACATTAGACGCATAGCCTGCTTCTAGTGCAGAGGCAACTAAAGGGGCTAAATAGTTAGCATCTGTTGTTAATGAAAAAACAACGGTATTTGCTTGCTCACTTGCCGAAGCTTGCACAATGGCTTGACTGAAGGCTTTGGCATTAAAAGTTTTAAAAGCATCACCTTTAACCAATAATATCTTATCTACACCATATTTTGCTAGTTCATTGGCATTTTCTGTTTCAAAAGTGATCGCTATCAATTGACCGCCCTGTGCATTAGCCACTTCTCTTCCGTATGTAGCTGCTTCAAAAGCTACTTTTTTTAATTGACCATTGGTCGATTCTGCAAAAATTAATACTGACATATCTATAAATGTTTTTTAAATAACTTTAGCTTCATTGTGAAGCAAAGCAATAAGTTCGTCTAAATTATCTGGGCTAACAAGTTTTACTGCTGATTTTGGCGCAGGACGTTCAAATTTTATGGCTTGTGTTAATGCAACTTGAGCCACTGGCTCTATTACTTGCAACGGCTTGGTTCTTGCCGACATGATACCACGCATATTGGGGATTTTTAAATCTTTTTCCTCAACTAAGCCCTTTTGTCCACCAACTACTAATGGCAATTCACAACTCAAAGTTTCTTTACCACCATCAATCTCTCTGATAGCTACCACAGCTGTACCGTCAACCTTTAAATCTGTACATTCATTAACAAAGTTATAATCAAGCATGCCAGCCAATAAACCTGGTACCATGCCACCATTATAATCTAAAGACTCTTTACCGCAAATAATTAAATCGTAACCACCGCTCTTTGCAACCTCAGCTAATTGTTTGGCTACAAAAAAGCCATCCATTGGCTGGGCATTAACTCTGATGGCATCATCTGCGCCAATCGCCAAAGCTTTGCGTAAAGTTGGTTCAGTGTCGGCACCGCCAACATTAACAACAGTGACTTTTGCACCTTGTTGCTCCTGAAACCAAATGGCACGCGTTAAGCCAAATTCATCATTAGGGTTAATTACAAATTGAACACCATTGGTGTCAAAAGCAGAATCGTCATTAGTAAAATTAATCTTTGACGTGGTGTCTGGCACATGACTGATGCAAACTAATATTTTCATATATGTGAATTAAAAAAATTAAAAAAATTAAAAAAATCTAAAAAATATAATCCCGAACGCTTTCGGGACTAAAAAATTAATTAAACAGATTGCCAAGCTACTTTATACTTCGCTCGCAATGACAAACCTCAAAATAAGAACTTAAATCTAAAAAATCAGATGACAAATATAAACAATATTTCAAAAAATAGTATGCATGCATAATAAATTTTAGAAAAAATTACGAAAATTTCAAACGTTTTCGTTAATTTCAAGCGATGAGAACCGATATAATTAAACACAAACACTTAAAAATTATTTAAAATAATTCAAAAAAGAAGAAAAAAAATGTAAATTTGCATGCCTTTTAATTTTTTTATTAATGAGAACAATACAATTTAGAGAAGCCATTTGCGAAGCCATGAGCGAAGAAATGCGCAGAGATGACACCATTTATTTGATGGGTGAAGAAGTGGCAGAATATAACGGCGCCTATAAAGCCTCAAAAGGTATGTTGGATGAGTTTGGCCCAAAAAGAGTCATCGATACGCCGATTGCAGAACTTGGTTTTGCAGGTATAGCAGTTGGTTCCGCTATGGTTGGTTTAAGACCAATTGTAGAATACATGACTTTCAACTTTTCATTAGTAGGTATTGACCAAATCATTAATAATGCTGCCAAAATGCGTCAAATGAGTGCGGGACAGTTTTCTATGCCTATGGTTTTTAGAGGACCAACAGCTTCAGCGGGACAATTAGGTGCCACGCATTCACAAGCGTTTGAAAATTGGTTTGCCAACACGCCGGGCTTAAAAGTTGTTGTACCATCAAATGTTTATGATGCCAAAGGTTTATTAAAAGCTGCGATAAGAGACAACGACCCTGTCATTTTCATGGAGTCGGAGCAAATGTATGGCGACAAAGGTGAAGTGCCTGAAGGCGAATACATCATTCCACTTGGTGTGGCAGATATCAAACGTGAAGGCACAGATGTAACCATCGTTTCTTTTGGTAAAATTATCAAAGAAGCTTATATCGCTGCCGATGAATTAGCCAAAGATGGTATTTCTTGCGAAATCATCGATTTGCGTACCGTTCGCCCAATGGATTATGACGCCATCATCAACTCTGTTAAAAAAACGAATCGTTTGGTGGTGCTCGAAGAAGCATGGCCATTTGCCAGTGTGGCTTCAGAGATTACTTATATGGTGCAAGAGCGCGCGTTTGACTATTTAGATGCACCTATTCAACGCATCACAACTGCGGATACCCCTGCGCCTTATTCTCCCGTTCTACTTAAAGAATGGTTGCCAAATGCCCAAGATGTTATCAAAGCTGTCAAAAAAGTGGCTTATAAAAAATAATTTATTTATACTATTATAATGGACCTGTTCTGAAAAGAGCAGGTTTTTTTTTAGGAGCTTTACACCAATTGAAACAATAAAATAGCCCAATCCACTCGTCTATTTTTGTAAAAATTTACTTCGCATCTTTAGACTATTTTATAAATATGTTTGGTATTAGTTTTTCTTGACTGCTGGTGGCGACCTAAGAAGCCAACTATAAGGCATAGAAAAACAACTTGATGCAAACAAGCTATAGCGAAAGACCCGTTCGAACGCCACTAATAAATCTAAAGAAAATAAACTAATCGTTGATGTCTACCAAACCTGTTGGCAAACGCATGATAAATTGCTTGTTGACTTTATCTACTTTAACAATAAATTCATCAACCATGGGTATCAATATGGTTTGGTTAAGGTGGTCAACTTCCAGGAGTACTTGAAAATTGCTGTCATTGACGCGTGCGATAGGCGCACGAAAGTTTGAATTTTGGTCTATCAATTCAAAGCCAATGATTTCGTGATAGTAGAATTGATCTTCATCTAATTCTGGTAGCAGTGTTGTAGGCAAATAGACATCCAAACCTAGGATGGCGTCTGCTTCTGCTTCGGTATTGACATCTTCAAACTTAACCCGCAAATAGGTGTTCTTATGAAATGAAGATTTTTCAATAAAAAATGGAACCAGATTGTGGTTATATTCCACAATAACTGATTCCACTTCTGTTAGGATTTCAGGGTCGTCCGTATCTAAAAAGATGAGAACTTCGCCCTTGAAACTGAATTTTTTTGCTATTTTACCAACGTAAAAAACGTCCTCTTTACGCATGGTTTTTTTAAATTATTCTTCAGTTTTTTCTTCAGCAGCTGGTGCTTCTTCTGCTGGCGTTTCAGTAACTTCAGCCGCTGGTGCTTCTGTAGCTTCTACAGTTGTTGGCTCAGTTGATTCAACTACTGCAGTTTCAACTACTGCTTCAGTTTCAGCAACTTCTTCAGTAACTTCTTCAACTACATTTGCTGCTTCTGCGGCTTTCAAAGCATCTGCGGCAGCTTTTGCACGTTTAGCATTAACTTCTTGTTCAGCTTTGAAGGCTTTAGCTTTAGCGTCGGCGTCAGCTAGCGATAAACCATCACGTTTAGCTTGAACTTTAATTGTTTTTTCATCCAACCAAGCATTGAATTTTGCATCAGCTTGCTCTTGGGTGATTGCACCCTTTCTTACACCACCATTCAAGTGATGTTTAAGCATAGCGCCTTTGTAAGACAAAATAGCTCTTGCTGTATCAGTTGGTTGCGCCCCATTGAACAACCATTGTGCAGCAGCATCAATGTTCAAATCAATTGTAGCAGGATTAGTGTTTGGATTATAAGTTCCGATTTTCTCTAAAAACTTACCATCTCTTTTGGCTCTTGAATCGGCAGCCACTACCCAGAAGAAAGGTTTCCCTTTTTTACCATGTCTTTGTAATCTGATTTTAACAGGCATAATTGTAATAATTTAAGGTACACGACCTTGGTTAATATTAATATTTGGGTACACGTACCCTAAAAAATTTTGCAAATATAAGGTATTATTTTTGAATGAGAAAGAAAAAAAATGAAATTGTTTTTTTTGAAGAACTCCTAAAGAGTTTTAAACTCTTTAGGAGTTAATAAGTGACCGCGGAGGGATTCGAATGCAGGCGATAAATGCCTGCATCGAGACATTTATCGTCTCGACCGATATTTCAGAATAAAAGACTTAAGTCGTTCACGATTTAAATTTTTTAATTTATTTTCCAAAATGACTGCTTCCGACCTTGTTTGTTTTTCCAAAACACATACCAACTCCCATGGTATATATTTTGAAGTAAAATTTTCGTAACCGCTGTTATGACGGGCTATTCTTTCTGAAATATTGTTTGTTTGACCAATATAATATTTGTCAAAATTAACTGAGTATATTATGTAAACGAAATACATAAAATTAATTCCTTTGTGACCGCGGAGGGATTCGAACCCCCAACCCTCAGAGCCGAAATCTGATATTCTATCCAGTTGAACTACGCAGCCTTGTCTTTTTAATTTATTACGCTATGAACTTATTATTTTGTTTTATTATTGTGACCGCTTGGATTCGAATGCAGGCGATAAATGCC
>JBIIXU010000059.1:0-4062 GCA_044347145.1 Flavobacterium sp. | reverse complement strand
GTTGAACTACGCAGCCTTGTCTTTTTAATTTATTACGCTATGAACTTATTATTTTGTTTTATTATTGTGACCGCTTGGATTCGAATGCAGGCGATAAATGCCTGCATCGAGAAATTTATCGTCTCGACTTTATCGAGACATTTATCGTCTCGACTTTATCGAGACATTTATCGTCTCGACCCCAACCCTCAGATGCTGACGATAAATGTCAGCATCGAGACATTCATCGTCTCGAGCCGAAATCTGATATTCTATCCAGTTGAACTACGCAGCCTTGTCTTTTTAATTTATTACGCTATGAACTTATTATTTTGTTTTATTATTGTGACCGCTTGGATTCGAATGCAGGCGATAAATGCCTGCATCGAGAAATTTATCGTCTCGAGCCGAAATCTGATATTCTATCCAGTTGAACTACGCAGCCTTTATAATTATTATAAATTGTAAATTATTTTATTTAAAATGAAATTAGATTAACTCAATAATTTTTTTACTACTGTAGAAATGGTTTTGCCATCAGCTTGCCCAGCGAGTTGCTTTGAAACGATACCCATCACTTGACCCAGTGCTGCCATTCCTGACAAGCCATTTGATGCAATAACATCTGCAACAACTTGCTCAACTTCCGCTTCCGTTAATTGTTTCGGCAAATATTTTTCAATAATTGCTGCTTGATCAATCTCTGGTTGTGCCAAATCTGATCTGTTTTGCTGTAAATAGATAGCCGCACTGTCTTTGCGCTGCTTGACTAATCTCTGCAACAATTTGATTTCTTCATCTTCAGATATTTGGTCTTTTGCACCGCCTTCAGTCAAAGCCAAGAGAATAGCAGATTTTACGGCTCTCAAAGCTTCTAATGCCAAGGTATCTTTGGCTCTCATGGCCGTTTTTATATCTTCATTGATTTGAATTTGTAAACTCATGTTGTGTTTTTTTTACGAGCTGCAAAGTTATAAAAATTTACCAACATTTTAGGTGAAATGGAAATAGATTTTTAAATTTGACAAAATTTTTTATCATGCAAGCGTATCACCAATTACTTCAACATATACTGGATCATGGTCATCAAAAAGGTGATCGCACGGGCACTGGCACCATCAGTGTTTTTGGCTACCAAATGCGCTTTGATTTGAGTCAAGGTTTTCCATTAGTGACTACAAAAAAAGTTCATTTAAAGTCAATCATTTATGAATTGTTATGGTTTTTGAAGGGTGAAACAAATATTGGGTACCTCAAAGATAATGGCGTAAAAATATGGGATGAATGGGCGGATGAAGATGGTAATTTAGGTCCCGTTTATGGTCACCAATGGCGAAATTGGAATAACGAAAATATTGATCAAATAGCAGAATTAATTGACACCTTAAAATCTAATCCCAATAGTCGCCGCATGTTGGTGTCTGCATGGAATCCTAGTGTTTTGCCCGATACGACGGTCTCTTTTTCTGAAAACGTAGCCAATAATAAAGCGGCATTACCTCCATGTCACGCTTTTTTTCAATTTTATGTCGCGCCAGCACAAACAGAAAATGGTAGAGGAAAATTATCGTGTCAACTTTATCAAAGAAGTGCAGATGTGTTTTTAGGCGTACCTTTCAACATCGCATCCTATGCGCTACTTACTTTAATGATTGCACAGGTTTGTGATTTAGAAGTTGGCGATTTTGTGCACACTTTTGGCGATGTTCATATTTATAATAACCATATCGATCAGGTTAAATTACAACTGAGCAGAACTTGCAAACCTTTACCAACTATGAAAATGAATCCAAAGGTGAAAGATATTTTTGGTTTTGTTTACGAGGATTTTATTTTAGAAAATTATGACCCTCATCCAGCTATTAAAGGTGAGGTAGCTGTATAATATCAATGAGTAAGTAGGAACAAATCAAAACTTATAGCCAACCGTGAACCATAACAAGTGATTCTTAACTTCTGGTGAATAGGCATATTTCATTTCAATAGGACCTAAAATTGTTTCATAACCCAACCCCACACCTATGCCATTATATCTTGGTCTCGAAATCCATTGGTCATCAAGAAAAATATCATTGCCTATATTTGCCGTATTATAAGTAAAATTGAGATGCGCTTTTTTCAAAAACCTAAAATCAATTTGACCACTCAATTTAATAAAACTATTACCAAATAATTCAAAAAAGTTGTAACCAAAAAAGGGACTCAACTGATTAATGCTTTGATTTCCCCAACCGCCAAGAGAAAAATCCAAGACGGGATTAGAGTTTTTTGCCACAACAAAACCTCCTTCTGCATAGCCATATAGCACAAATCGCTTACCTATTTTTTGAGCTTTTCCTAAGTAGACATGAAAACGCATAAATTTTTTAAAGAAACCATCTACATTATCAGTGGTAAAATAATTATTGAAATTGGCTTCAAATAAGACCCCCCGGGAAGGAAAGTGTAGCTGATCGAGGTTATCAAACTTTAAAGTAACAAAAACATTAGCGAAATTTTCATTAACTAATTGCGCATCAACAGTTGATGTAAGATCAGAATTGACCATTATATGTGATAATTCTATTCCTGCACTAAACATGAAAACTTTTCTATAATGCGTTTGAAGATAAAATCTATGATCAAATCTATTGTAATCTATATTGATAGCTGACAAATTCAGTTGCTCTAACAATGCGCCACTCCTAAAATCATTTGGTATATTCCTGTTGAATTGCTTAAATGAAGTATTTATACCAAAACTCCAAAAACTGCCATTATCCTTATAATACTCAAAAAAATACCTAGGATTATCGCCGATAACAATATCTGCAGAGAAGGCATCATTTTTAAAGATTGCTCTCTTTTTAGTCACGTTAGCTAATAGACCACTTTTAAATAGGTTATCATAATGTGCAGAAAATTTTAAGAAAGTATTTACTTTGTTTTCTTGTAATTTCAAATGCAAAATTTTTTGATTATTTTTAAGAACAATCTGATAATGAATGTCATCAAAATTTCGCGTGGACTCCAAACTATATAGGCCTTTAAAAATATCATAATGTGTAATCTCTTCATTGATATTGAAACCTAATTTGCCCAAAACATATGATCTTGTATAACTCTTAACACCTTCAATTTCGATTTCGCCAAAGACTATTTTGTCGTTTTCAAGTGTTAATGTTTTTAGCGGTTTTTTAGTATAATTAGTACTTATTGCTTTGAGCTTTTCATAAATAGGGAGGGCCGATTCCTCTCCAGCTTTTACAATCTCTTGTCCTCTATCAAACGAAATAACAGAAAAACCTTTAATTTCAGGTTTGATATAAATTTCAATTTGTTTGATAAATTCCAAAGTTGTTTTCTGAACTTGCACATTTGAAATTTGTGTTAAAACTTGTGCTGCATCCTCTAATTCATTTCTATTTTTCAAATCGTCTTGTACATTGACTCCAATGATAATATCAATGCCTTTAGCCCTAAGTTTGTCTACCGGAAAATTATTCAAAACGCCACCATCAACCAGATATTTACCATCAATAATAACCGGTTTATACAAGGTAGGAAACGCGCCACTAGCTAATAAAGATTTAGCTAAATTTCCCTTTTCTAAAACAATTTCTTCCCCATTTTCTATATCTGTAGCAATACACAAAAACGGTATAGGTAATTTAGAAAAATCTACTTGATGACCAACATGTGCAGTTAACCTATTCAAAAGATGTTGATTATGCAAGGCTTTGGAAAAACTTATTGGTATCTTCGCTTTTAGGTTAGAAAACGGTAGTTTAAAAGCATATTTATCATCTTGTATTTTTTCATAAAAATTCTTGTAGTCCCGATCAATAATATCTTGAATAAGCAAATCTGGATTGACTTTTTCAAAAATCGAATCAATTTGCTTGGCGTTGTACCCACTGGCATAAAGACCCCCAATAATTGCGCCCATACTCGTACCTGCAATATAGTCTATTTTTACCCCTGCTTCCTCAATGGCTCTTAAAACACCAATATGTGCAATGCCTTTTGCGCCTCCACCACTGAGCACTAATCCAATCTTTGGTCTTTTAGTGCTGCTTAAGGTATCTTGTTGCGCAAAACTGC
>JBIIXU010000042.1:0-9716 GCA_044347145.1 Flavobacterium sp. | reverse complement strand
TAAAACGCTTTATAGAAGCAATCGTTTTTGTAGGATTAGTCACTGCTTGTCTTTTTGCAGGATCACCTACTTTAATTTCGCCACCTTCAACAAATGCAATAACTGAAGGGGTTGTACGTTTACCTTCCGCATTGGCAATTACTACTGGTTCTCCACCTTCCATAACTGCTACACACGAGTTAGTTGTACCTAAGTCAATTCCGATAATTTTACTCATTTTTATATATTTAAATGTTGTTAATCTATGTTTGCCTCTAATTATTCAACAAATGTGCCATTTGAATATAAATGAAATATTGTCTATAAAGTGTGACAGAATGGCAGAAAAAATTGACTTAAAACAAAAAACCATTCAGTTTTTGAATGGTTTATGGTTATAGCGTTAGATAAAAGCTTATAAATTATAACGTAAAGTAAAAGTTATAATCCTAGGAAGAATTACAAATTGTGTAGCACTAAATCCATTAACATTGAAATTACTAGTATTTCTAGTTTGTGTATTCAACAAGTTATTGGCTTGTAGGCGGAATTCCCAAGGAGAGTCTTTTTTCTTATAATTTATGCTTGCACCAAATAGTTCAAAAACATCACTTTGATTGGTCTGATTATTCACGAATTCATTATAAGTATAATCTAAATTAATGTTTAAGCCATCTAAGAAAAAGTAGTTCAAGCGCACAAAAGGACTATGTCTGGTAAATTTATTATTGGAGCCCTCATCAAAATTGATGGTATAGCCTAAATCTACATTTGGCCAAACTTTATATTGTGTGCCAAATGACCCAGTATAAGTATGTGTAAAGTTCTCATTTGTTTGCACAAAATCTTGGCTCTCATCAGTTGGCGATTGCGGATTTGTTCGCAAACCATTAAATTTATTCCAGGTCATATTTACGCGAGCAGTCGCTTTATAATATTTTTTAAAATTTCTTGAATAAGAGGCAAAGCCATTTATCAACTCATTTTCCACATTAAGGTTTCTTCTTTCAGAGGTTTGGTAGATGCCATCAAAAAACGTTCTATTATTCACAGGATTTTTAGTTGAATTATAGGATAAATTACCAATAATTGTGGTATAATTAAACAAATTATACTTAAAATAAGTTAAATTATGAGAAGTTTGTAAGGCATTTTCCAACAGCGCTTGGCCTCTCGTAATGCTATTAAAGTTTGAAAAGGTATAACCTTCAACCAAACTATTGATGTCATTAAAAACATTGCTCATTCTAAAGTTATAGGTCATTGTTTCAGACTTTTTAATTTGCCATTGGGCAAAAACATCTGGTAATAGTCTGTCAAAGTTTAACACATAATCTTTTCCATTTTGTGTGTTTACGGTGTTGTATTTATGATAAGTCACACCTGGATTAAATGTAAATTTACCTAGAACAAATTTATAATGAACACCTAAGAAGGCATCATTGAAACGATAATCTACCCTGTTGTTAAAATCGGCATTAGCAATTTGAAAGGTTTGATTATTTTCTAATGTTTGAAAAATAGACGATAAATAGTTTTGAGTAGCATTTGTATTTCCTAAAGTTAAATTCAATATGCTTTTGTTATTGATTTGATAATAATAATCTAGTTTGGCATCTATGCGATTAGTTTCAACAAAACGATTTTGGTTGATATTTAAACTATTTTCGTTAACAAAAACAGAACCAGGTCTATTCAAAAATGGGTTGTTTGATAAGTTAGGGTTATAGAAAGGGTCTTCGTCTTGATACTGGTGCTGCATTTCTAAAACCCAAGTACTTTTTTCATTTTGCGTATAGAAAGCATTTAAACTTTGATTAAACTCAATAGGGTCATTGCTATTAAAAGAAATGATGCTATTGTTGTTATTGAAGTTTGGGTTATTAAAATTTCTAAAAACAGTGCTCACTTGATTGTTATCTTCTTGACCAGATCTTCTCATAAATGCATCATAATCCAATTGAAAACGATCAGATGCCTTATATTTTGAACCTATTTTGGCAACAAAAGATTTGTTCAGCAGCGTTGAGGTGGTCGTTCTGTCTTCTTGTGTAGCTACAACATTGCTATTTGGCGCATAAATACTATTTTGGTTGTTAGTTTCAGTATCTGTCGTTGTTGATGTATACGCGGTGAAGCCAGAAATAGTGAATTTTTTTGAAAACTGATGACTAGCATTAGCTGCCCCAAAGCGATTAACTACGTTCGCAACATTTTCAGTATTGGTTAAACCTAAAGCGCCTCGACTAAAATTTAAATTCGTACCACTTCTAGAGATTGTATTTCTAGCACCACCAGTAAGCCTGTTAAAATCACGAGCAGTAAAACTTTCCTCACCTATATTATTTAGGTTACCTATAAAGTTAATACTCGTTTTTGGGGAATAATAAAAGATTTTCGGATTAACTAACCATCCAGCAACAGTTTTTGATTTAAATCGTTCAATAGAACCACCACCAAGGGAAACATCACCAAACCAAAACCGATCTTTACCTTTTTTGAGTTTAATATTTATTGCTACATCTTCATTGTTATTTTCTAAGCCTCGCATTTGACCAACTTCGTTAAAGTTTCTTAAAACTTGAATTTTATCAACCGCATCAGATGGAATGTTTTTAACACCTAGTTTGGTGTCTCCTTCAAAAAACGGTTTACCTTCAACCAAGAGTTTAGATACATTTTTACCTTCAACCTGTACTTGACCATCTGCAGTTACTTCAACGCCTGGTAATTTTTTTAATACATCTTCAAGTTTGCGCTCCTCACCAGTTTTAAATGAATCACCGTCATAAACGATGGTGTCACCCTTAACGGTAACAGGCATTGTATGCACAATTTCTACACCATCAAGTTCCTGACCTTCTTTCAAAACGAAAACTTTTTGTACGTTCTCTGTCGCCATCGTAACTTCTTCAGCCAAAGGTTGAAATCCGATGAAACTTATTTTTATTTTATAAGTGGCGTTTGGCTTCAAGTTTAAGCGAAAACGTCCTTGACCGTCTGTAATGGCATAAGCATCCATGGCATTGGTTTCTTTATTAATTGCCATAACATTGGCATTGTCAAGAGTTATACCAGTTGGTTCTTTAACAGTGCCTTCTAGACGGACTTGCGAAAAGGAAAATAAGGTTAAAAATAAGAAGGTGAGGGTAAAAGTTTGTTTCATGCGTGTTTATTAAATGATTTGAGTATTATTTAATTCTATAGTTTCAATTTTAGTAGTTTCTTTCTTGTCTTTCAAGCTATCACGTTTTTTAAACATTTAAAGTTTCTAGGTTATTAAATTCCTAAAGGACTTTTTTCAATGCTTTTTACATTTCTTTTTAAAAAAACGTGCCTTTGTCAATCATGCTTGTCATTTTCATTCGTGTTTATTTAAAAAACTTTTTGGAATGATACAGTAAGCTACAAAGCTAATTTTCAGCATTTATAGAGAAAAAAAATAAAAGTTGTGATAACAACAGATACTTTCATGAATTGCACATTGCTGGTCTAAATAAATGATTATGAAAAAAAAATAGTTTTTTTAAGTTACATGCCACCCATTCTAAATGAGCCGCCGCCTCTGCCGCCGCGCATTTCTCTCATTTCTTGCATTTTGTCAAATACTATTTTGTCATAGGCTGCTTGTGTAACTTTTTCGCCTTTTTTAGGTGCGGCTATTTCTTTTTTCTCTTTAACATTTAAAACCACTTTTGAACAAAGAATAACCGTTGTGCCATCATTAACCTCTAAAATTAAGCCAGGTAAACCATGATAATTTTCCGGACCTTGATTTACAGGGATATCTGGTGTGTACCATGCGGTGATGGTTATTTCTTTTGGCATTTCCCAACCATCCATAAAACTAGTTGATGTTTTTTTCTCTTCTTTTTTCTCTTCAGTTTTCGCTACTTCCTCGCCTTCCTTTTTCTCCTCTTTTTTCTCTTCAGTTCGGCGTCTCATATTTCTAAAATCAGACATACTTGTAGGTCTAGTAGTTGTGGCTTTAAAACAAGTATAAGCGCCAATTTGTCTGGTTTCACTTTCAAGTTTCCATTCATATTTTGGTAGGGAATCAACAACCAAGAACTCTTTTCCCATAAATTCTTTATCAACAATGAAAGTTTTTTCTTTTACATTCTTATAATGTGTACCACCACCACCAGTAAAACTTGCCATCATACGGCCCATTCCTCCTTGGTTAGCATCGGTTTCAATTTTTTCTTCCTCTTTATAAATAGAGGCATTTCTGTCAAAATTAAGAATAAATGTTTTTTCAAAAGCTTTTTTAACGCGGTCTTCCATGTTTTTTCTCATTTCTGGCGTCATTTCTCTGCCACCCCAACCTTGCGTCATATTAGCGGTTGATGTTTTTGATTCATAAACAGCCATACCTTGAAAATTTTGAGCTAACCCGATCATGGATAGGCATAAAAAACTGAGTAAAAGAATATTTTTCATGTTGTAAATGTTTAGGGTACAAAAATCCGTAGTTTATTATTAAACTTTATCAATTATTTGTTAAATTATAAACTTTAAATCAGTTATTTGAATTAAATCTATAAAAATTAAAATATCTTTGTACTAATTCTATGACCATGTATAAATTGATTTTTTTTGCGCTTATACAGTCACTACTAATGTTTTCTCAAAAAGTAGAGGTTAATCTCGAGCAAACAATTATAAATGATGGCGACTTTATTGGCATTGATAAATTTGAGGATGTTTACGCGCTTAAAAATAATGTTTTAACAAAGACAAGTAAGGCACAGACTTGGATGTTTAAAGATTTTAATTTAGGTGAGATTTATACGGTAGATTTAACAAATCCACTACAAATATTGGTTTTTTATAAAGATTTGCAAACTATAGTTGTTCTTGACAATCAACTAAATGAAGTGAGACGTGTAGTGATTGACGCGGGCAACAATTATTTTATAAAAGACATTGGACTATCTATTCAAAATAAAATTTGGCTATTTGATGAAAAGTTTCAAAGGTTTGGGCTTTATGATATGCAAAATAACACTTGGCATTTTTTTCCTTATGTGGTTAAATTAGCACCCGTTAAGATTTTTACCAATTATAATCAAATGATTTGGCAAGATGAAAAAAATGAGGTTTATGAAATAAACATCTTTGGACAAGTAAATAAAATTTGTAATCTTGAAACAAACCACAGACTGTTAGGCGCAGATGATTTTTTTGTTTTGTTTAATGAGAATGAAAAATGTTTTGCCATGGAAAGAAAAGGCCTGAAAATCCATCAATTAAAAATTCTTGAAGAAAAATATGACAAAGTAGTATATAAAAATCAAAAATTGTTTATTTTTACACACCCAAATATTTTAATCTATCTAATAAAATAACAAATTATGCATATTGCAGTAGCTGGAAACATTGGTGCCGGCAAAACAACACTAACCAGACTATTAGCCAAGCAGTTTAAATGGCAGCCTCATTTTGAAGAGGTAGTTGATAACCCTTATTTAGACGATTTTTATCTACAAATGGAACGGTGGAGCTTTAATTTGCAGATTTACTTTCTTAATAGTCGTTTCAGACAGATTTTAACTTTTAGAGAAGGAGGTAAAAAAATTATTCAAGACAGAACCATTTACGAAGATGCGCATATTTTTGCGCCTAATTTGCATGCGATGGGTTTAATGAGTAATCGCGATTTTGAAAACTACAAATCACTTTTTGAACTCATGGAAAACTTAGTATCACCGCCAGATTTGTTGATTTATCTCAGAAGCTCTATTCCTAATTTGGTTCATCAAATTCATAAACGTGGCAGAGATTATGAAAATTCAATTTCAATTGACTATTTAAGCAGGTTAAATGAACGATATGAAGCATGGATTACCAAATATAATAAAGGTAAATTACTGATTATTGATGTAGATAACATCAATTTTGAAGACAATCCTGAGCATTTAGGTACAATCGTTGAACGAGTAAATGCCGAAATAAATGGTTTGTTCTAGTCAAGATAATAATAAATAATAACTTAATATAATGTCAGCAACACACAATTCACAAGAAAAAGGAAGTAAATTTGGTCAATATGTTTTTTTAGGTCTACTATTAGCTACAGCTTTTATTTGGGTTCTTTGGGTGCAATTTAAGCACAATTTTGAAGGAAAAAAAGCGGAAAAAACGCCTACTACGGTAGTTTCAAGTGTAGCCAACTGATCCAATTTATTTGGCCAAATCACCAATTTTAGTTTTGGTACAAAAAAAATATAAGAATAGGGATAATTAGGACATTTGAAACGGATAAGAAATATCTAATGATTTATTTTTTTTATGAGAAGATTATGGTTGGATTTTTATCAAACTTGGGAACACTTCCAGTAAATTTTTAGAATAACAAAAAAAAGGCTGTTATGAAATTCATACAGCCTTTTAGGTTTTTTAAGTGATAGATTAAACGCTTAACACTGCATTTTCAACACCTGCAAACTCATTAAATTTAAAGCTATCAGCTTCTTCTTCGTTAACGAAAGTGTTATCAATAAAATATCTAAACTCATAGTTTTGATCTTTTGCTAATTCAAAAGTACCTTTAAAAACACCATCTTTTTGTTTTTTTAATGCACCACCCTCAGCAGACCAATTATTAAAATCGCCTATTACAGAAACATTGTTTGCTTCTTTTGCCTCTACAGTAAATGTAACTTTACATACTGGTTTACTTTTTACAAATTGTTTTTTAATTGCCATATTCTAAAGTATTAATAATTACAGCGCAAAATTAGCAACAAAAAGCTGAATATGAAACACTTATGTTATTTTTATGAGATTGTCAGGAATTTAATGATTTTTTTTTCAGTCCCTTAATTTTTAATCATATTAATTGCCAGAATAATTAACTACACCGTTTTCTAAATAATTAAATAAAAATTGACCCATATAGTTTTTTTTATTATTTTCGCTAAAATTTATTAAAAATATGTCAACTGATTCAGATTTTATTGAACAATATGAATATGCTAGAGCACGTTTAAAGCAAAAAAAACGACTATATTTTCATTTTGTAATTTTTGCCCTCAGTTCTGTGTTTTTATTTGGGATAGTATGGATTTTTGACGCACCATTGGTTGAAGATTATTTTAAATGGTTTTTATTGTTTTGGTTTGTCATTGTTATTTTTCACTTCATTAAAGTTTATATAACGGATAAGTTTATGAATAAACGTTGGGAAAAATTGCAAATAGAACGGCTGATTAAAAAACAACAGCAAAAAATAGTGCATTTAGAAAACAATTTAAACCAATGATCATAGCCATTGCCGCCATCGGAGAAAATCACGCTTTAGGCAAAGACAATGATTTATTGTGGCACTTGCCAGATGACTTTAAGCGTTTCAAGACACTTACCAGTGGCCATTACATTATCATGGGTAGAAAGACTTTTGACAGTTTTCCCAAGCCATTGCCGAATAGAACACATGTTGTCATAAGTAAGAAAATACAGCAAAACGCTGAACAAGTGATTTATGTAAAATCACTGGAAGAAGCCTTTAATTTTTGTCCAAAAAATGAAGAGGTTTACGTTATTGGTGGCGGTCAAATCTATAGACAGACCTTGCCTTTATGCGATAAACTAGAACTAACTTATGTTCATGAATCCTTTTTGGATGCGGACACTTTTTTTCCCGAATTTGACAAAAATGATTGGCAATTAGTTTTTGAAGAATTTCATGAAAAGGATGATAAGCATAAATTTTCTTTTTCTTTTAGAACTTTTGTAAGAAAACATTGATTACAGAGGTTTATACTTTTTCCTATTTGCTTTAATGTATAAGCTTTAATTAGATATATATTTAAATAGTAACTCCGAAGGCATTTAAAACGCTGCCGGAGTTAGCTACCTATTCTTTTAGTCTATTTATAAAGACTATGCGCTAATTAGATTTAGAATCTCATCGCCATACTTCATTTGCTTCAAATCGCCAAAACCCTTGATTTTTGTTAAATCTTCTTTTTGTGTCGGTTTCATTTTGGCAATTGAAATAAGCTCAGCATTATGACATATTAGATATTGCGGCATATTTAATTCTAAAGCTTTTTGTGCACGCCATTTTTTAAGCGTTCCTAATCTTTGAACTTCGTCATCAGAAAGTGGCTCACTGGAGCTGATACTAAACTTTTTTTCTTTGATCTTATTTTTTTCTGATGTCGGATCTAATTCGTGATAAAAAATTATCACTGACCAATAGTCAACCATGCCTTCTACAAAATGGGTGGAAGTATTAACAACATTGACTTTTGACATAAACTGATTGAGATTGTCTTGATCTTGTTGAATGTGGTCTTGTGCCACTCTGATTTTAAAAATGATAGTTTTCATAAAATTACATTTTTTAATTATGATTTACTTAAAAACAGAACCTCATTTACCACCACTTCGGTTACAAATTTTTTATCACCGTTTTTATCGTCGTAGGATCTTGTAGACAATTTGCCTTCAATGGCTATTTCTTTACCTTTTGTGACATATTTTTCAATAAGGTCAGCTGTTTTTCCCCAGGCAACCACACGGTGCCATTGCGTTTCTTCAACTTTTTCACCTTTTTGATTGGTGTAATGGTCATTGGTTGCCAAATTGATGTTGGCAATTTTTTTACCGTTATCAAATGATTTGATTTCTGGGTCGTTTCCTGCACGACCAATTAACTGAACTTTGTTTCTTAATGCATTCATGGCTTATAAAATATTAATGGTTATTGTTTAAAATTGATTTTTAATTAGAATAAAAGGATATCGTTGATTACCACTTCGGTTAAAAATTTTTTATCGCCGTTTTTATCGTCGTAGGATCTTGTAGACAATTTGCCTTCAATGGCTATTTCTTTACCCTTAGTAACATATTTTTCAATAAGGTTAGCTGTTTTTCCCCAGGCAACCACACGGTGCCATTGCGTTTCTTCAACTTTTTCACCTTTTTGATTGGTGTAATGGTCATTGGTTGCCAAATTGATGTTGGCAAATTTTTTACCGTTATCAAATGATTTGATTTCTGGGTCGTTTCCTGCACGACCAATTAACTGAACTTTGTTTCTTAATGCATTCATGGCTTATAAAATATTAATGGTTATTGTTTAAAATTGATTTTTTAGTTAGAATAAAAGGATGTCGCTGATCACCACTTCGGTTACAAATTTTTTATCGCCGTTTTTGTCATCGTAAGATCTTGTAGACAGCTTGCCTTCAATGGCTATTTCTTTACCTTTAGTGACATATTTTTCAATAAGATCAGCTGTTTTTCCCCAGGCAACCACACGGTGCCATTGCGTGTCTTTCATTTTTTCACCATCGCTATTGGTGTAAACTTCATCAATAGCCAAGCTAACTGTGGCTAATTTTTTTCCATTTTCAAAATTTTTGATTTCAGGTGTTGCTCCTGCATGTCCGATTAATTGTACTTTGTTTCTTAAAGTGTTCATGGCGTTTAAAAATTTAATTGTTTAAAAAATATTTTTGTTGACTTTCAACGGTGCAAAGATTTAACCAATCAAAAAAATAATTCGGTTTATAAACATTTAATTTCATTTATTATCGCTTAAAAACGTTTAAAAATGATTATGTATCAGATTATCAAACAAATAATGTTTATGCTTAAAAAAAAAAAGGAATAAAAAAAATGAAAATTTTAGCTTTTATTGGCTAATTGACCGCAAGCTGCGTCAATATCTTTACCTCTACTTCTTCTAACTTTGACCACAATTTGATTTTTTTCAAGGGCTT
>JBIIXU010000067.1:0-2807 GCA_044347145.1 Flavobacterium sp. | reverse complement strand
TATGACGATTTAGCAAATGACTTAAAACCAAAAAAAGGCGAATTGTTAGTTGTAAATTTTTGGGCAACATGGTGTGAACCTTGTGTTGAGGAGTTACCCTTTTTTAATCAAATGATGAAGGAAAAGTCATCTGAAAACATTAGGCTTGTTTTTGTAAGTCTCGATTTTTCTAAACAAATTGAAAAAAGATTATTACCATTTTTAAAAAATAATTATCTTGCAGGCGAAAATTTCCACTTGGCTGATAATCGTCAGAATGAGTGGATTGACAAAGTGAGTAAGTCATGGTCAGGGGCAATTCCCGCGACCTTGTTTTTAACCACTGAAACTAATAATTTTCATGAGGGCGAATTAACCTTTCAAGAATTAATTAAATTAACCAATTTATATAAACTTTAAATATATTATTATGTGCAAATCAATTTTATTACTAAGCTTTTGTAGCTTATTTGTTTTTATGTCTTTTCAAGATAAAAATGGCTATGACATCGGTGACAAAGTAGAAAATTTTACTTTAAAAAATGTTGATGGTAAAATGGTTTCATTAAGCGATTACAATAATCAAAAAGGTGTTGTTGTTATTTTTACCTGCAATCATTGTCCTTTCTCAGTTAAATATGAAGATCGTATAAACATGATTCACAATAGATTTGGACAAATTGGCGTGCCAGTGATTGCCATTAATCCTAATGATCCAGAAGTTCAACCAAAGGATAGTTTTGAAGCTATGCAAGTAAGAGCAAAGGAAAAAGATTTTAAATTTGCTTATTTGTTTGACAATGGTCAAAAAATATTTCCTCAATTTGGGGCTACAAAGACACCACATGTTTTCCTTTTAAAAAATGAGAAAGGCGCTTTTACCGTGCAGTATATCGGTGCTATTGATGACAATGCAGACGATGTTACAAAGATAAATGAAAACTATTTGTTAAATGCTATAGATGCTTTAACAAGCAATAGAGAAATATCGCCGAAGGTTACGAAGGCGGTTGGCTGTTCAATTAAAGTAAAAAAATAAATCAAATGGATTTAAATCAAGATCAATGGTGGACTGATTGTCAAAAGGACGAAAACGCTCTTATCTTAGATGTTAGGACTGCAGACGAGTTTGAAGAAGGCTTTATTCCAGGCGCAATAAATATAGATATCTATAAAGGCCAAGGGTTTATCTATGAAGTTGATGCTTTAGATAAAACTAAAAACTTTTATGTCTATTGTAGATCTGGTGGCAGAAGCGGCCAAGCTTGTAGCATTTTAAAACAGCATCTTGGTATTGAAAATGCTTTTAACCTCATTGGTGGTTTCATGAATTGGCAGCATGAAGTTGCAATGCCTGAAAATTAAATCGCGTTTAATCGCATATTAAATAAACTACTTTAAATTTATTTGAAGTAGTTTATTTATTTTTGCAAAATATTTATAAACCATGCAGACGGCGGAATTAATACAGCAAATCAAATTAAAAAAGTCTTTTCTTTGCATTGGCTTGGATCCTGATCTAAACAAAATCCCCTCTTTTTTATTATCAACTGAAGATCCTATTTTTGAATTTAATAAATCAATTATAGATGCCACGCATGATTTAGCAGTGGCTTACAAGCCAAACATTGCTTTTTATGAAGCTTATGGTTTAAAAGGCTGGCAATCTTTAGAAAAAACCATTAATTATATTAACCAAAAATTTCCTGAAATATTCACCATTGCAGATGCTAAAAGAGGAGACATTGGCAATACTTCTAGCATGTATGCCAAAGCATTTCTAGAAAATTTAGGATTTGACAGCATCACCGTAGCACCCTATATGGGTAAAGATTCAGTTGAACCTTTTCTAGCTTTTGAAAATAAACACACCATTTTGTTGGCTTTGACTTCAAATGAAGGCGCGGCTGATTTTCAAACTGAAACTATTAACCAAGCGGAACTTTTTAAAAAAGTTATTCAAACTGCTTTAACTTACGGTGGCTCTGAAAATTTGATGTTTGTTGTTGGTGCAACGAAAGCAGAAATGTTTGCTGATATCAGACAAATCATTCCAAATCATTTTTTATTAGTGCCTGGTGTAGGCGCACAAGGTGGGAGTTTACATGATGTTTGCAAATATGGTATTACAAAAGATATTGGGTTGTTGATCAATTCTTCTCGCGCCATTATTTATGCATCTTATGGTCAGGATTTTGCTGAAAAGGCTAGGGCAGAGGCCCAACAAATGATTAATGACATGCGAAGGTATTTTTAATTTTTTTGTTAGCCTTATTGTCTAAGCAAAAAAATGACACAATTTTGACACATTAATACTTTGTAAAAATATAAAAGTCCCTTTTAAGGGACTTTTGATGTAATAGTAGCGAGGACAGGACTCGAATGCTGACGCAAAGGTCAGCATCGAGGCAAGCAAAGCTTCGCCTCGACCTGTGATCTTTCAGCTGATGCATCATAAGACCGACTTCAATATAAAAACAAAAAAAACCAATCTTTTAAGGATTGGTTTATCTTTAGTAGCGAGGACAGGACTCGAATGCTGACGCAAAGGTCAGCATCGAGGCAAGCAAAGCTTCGCCTCGACCTGTGATCTTTCAGCTGATGCATCATAAGACCGTCTTCAATATAAAAACAAAAAAAACCAATCTTTTAAGGATTGGTTTATCTTTAGTAGCGAGGACAGGACTCGAATGCTGACGCGAAGGTCAGCATCGAGGCAAGCAAAGCTTCGCCTCGACCTGTGATCTTTCAGCTGATGCATCATAAGACCGTCTTCAATATAAAAACAAAAAAAACCAATCTTTTAAGGATTGGTTTATCTTTAGTAG
>JBIIXU010000066.1:0-2844 GCA_044347145.1 Flavobacterium sp. | reverse complement strand
TAGTTTTATTCTCGAATTTTGAAAGCAAATCTTTAATAATTTGCTGTAGAAATTCGGGAAATAAAACGGTAGATTTAAAACCAAATAAATTGCGCTAGAAACTTGAAACTGCATTTATGACACCCTTGAAAAATCTTTAAACCAAAGCAAATGTCATTTAAATGTCATATTAATGACGCTTTAAATTTGTTATTTAATATTTACTTTTGAACCAAATTATTAAGACAGTATCTTATGTACACAATCGGTGAAAAAATTTATGCCTCACGAAAAGAAAAGGGTTTAACTCAAGAAGATTTAGCTGAATTATCAAAAATAAATCTAAGAACAATACAGAGAATTGAAGGTAACAAAAGCGTTCCTCGAAGAACAACATTAAATTTAATTTGTACAGTTTTAAATATTGACTTAAATGAGTTTCAAAATTATAATAATCAAAATCAAAAAAGAAATATTTTAACAATTACTCTAAATATTATCTATTTTTGCTTATTAAATTTAATTTTAATGTTAGTAATTGGCTATTTAACATTAGATTCTGAAGCTAATTTTAATAGTAGACTTGGGGGATTATTATTAAGCTTTTTTATTCCTATTTTTATTGTTACTCTAACTAAAAAAATGAATCCAAGTGAAAGGGTGTTAAAGTTTGGTACAGGTTATATTTTTTACATTTTGTTCCTTTTATCAGTTAGGGGATTCAAATTAGGATTTCAGTTGGGGTGGAAATCAGGACTTTTTATATGTTTACTTATCTCAGTTGGAGTGTTATTTTATGGTAATTCCTTTATTTTTAAAGAAGAAAAATAAAACGTCGCACAACAGCGGTTTTGCGCAATGGCGGGGTTTGGTGAATATTTGGACAGTTGGTTTTCTAATCAAAATTTGTTTTATATTTGCAAAGGCTTGGTCTCTAAAATCCGCCACTGCCGCAAAGCCGCGAAACGTTGGCAGATAGTTTTGAGCGACACAATAACAAATTTAAAAACAAAGCAAATAATGAAAATATTTATTACACTTTTAGCGACAATTATTTCAACTATTAGTTTTTCACAAGAAATTGATTTTTCGAAAAATGAATTGATAGTGGAATTTAAGGACTCAAATTATAAAAACAAATCGAAATTGTTTAAATCAAATAAAAGACTAAATATAATTAATGATTCATTAAAATTGGATTCTTTTGAGATAATTGGAAACAAAAAAAGTAAGAAAACCTTTCTTTTAAAATTCAAAAATGAACTTGATATTAAATCAATAATTGAAGTTTATTCAAACACAAATTTATTCAATTATGTTGAGCCAAATTATATAGGAAAAGGACACGGTTTTTTACAAACTACGCCAAATGACCCTTTTTTTTTAAGTCGTCAATGGTCACATTTTAATAATGGTAGTTTTTCACTTTCACCATCAACGAATGATGCAGATATTGATACTGATTTAGCTTGGGATATTACACAAGGCGACCCAAATTTAATTGTTGCAATTTTGGACAGTGGATTAAAACTTGACCATCCAGAATTTTCTGGTAGAATTGTAAGTGGTTACGATTTTGTAAATAGTGATGCTGATCCAACTGATGATCACGGTCACGGTACAAATGTTGCAGGAATAGCTTTAGCAAAAGGAAATAACTCAATTGGGTATGCTGGAGTAAATTGGAATTCCAAAATTATGGCATGTAAAGTTTTAGATAATAATAACTCCGGATATTATAGTTGGTGGGCAGATGCTATTTATTTTGCAGTTGATAATGGAGCAAAAGTTATAAATTTGTCCGCAGGAGGAAATAGTTCTTCAACATTACTTGAAAATGCAATAAATTACGCATACAACAATAATGTTAGTGTAATTGTTTCAACTGGAAATCAAAATTCAACAATTCAATATCCAGCTAAATATACTAATGCTATTGCGGTAGGTTCTACAAATTCAAATGACATTAGATCAAATCCTTTTTTTTGGAGCACAACTAGTGGTAGTAATTATGGACCTGAATTAGATTTTGTTGCACCAGGAAATTATATTTATGGTTTAAGTCATTTATCAAATACAGATTATAGTTACTATTGGGGAGGAACTTCACAAGCTGCACCTCATGTAGCAGGTGTAATTTCGCTTTTACTTTCAGTAAATCCATCATTAACAGTTAATCAAATACGATTAATTTTACAACAATCATCTCAAGATTTAGTTGGAGATAGTTTTGATACGGCAGGTTGGGATCAATACTATGGGTTTGGAAGAATAAATGCTTTTAATGCAATTTCAAATCCTTTATTATCAAATACAGAATATTACTCAGAATCAAAAAACCTAAAAATATTTCCAAATCCAATTAGTAACGAAAGTTCATTTTCAATTTCGGGTTTAGAATCAAATATAAATTATGACATCAAAATGGTTTCACTTGATGGCAAAATAGTTAAAGAAATAAATAACATAAAAACTGACGGAATATTAAAAATCGAAAACAAATTTTTACAATCTGGAATTTACATTTTAAATATTTATAATTTGAATTCTAAATTAATTTTTAATAAGAAAATAATTGTAAAATAAGAAACCATCTGCCAACAAGCGTTTTGCAAGATTGCGGGTTTAGTGCTTTTTTAGAAACTTTCGTGCTTATTGAAAGTTCGAGAATTTTTAGTAACTTTGGTGCTGAAAGCCCGCAACCTCGCCAAGCTGCGAAACGTTAGGTGCAATGCTAAAGCAGACTCAGAAATCTAACGCAATTTTAAGACAATTTTTGACTTAAACTTGCACCATGAAAACAACATATAAACGATTAAATAAATACGACAGATTTGAGATTGAAAAGCTCTTAGCCATTGGCAA
>JBIIXU010000065.1:0-2959 GCA_044347145.1 Flavobacterium sp. | reverse complement strand
GAGCCAAATTTGAACAATTGGCTGAAACTTTAGTTAAGCGTTCTATGGAACCTGTTGCAAAAGCTTTAAAAGATGCAGGTTTGTCAAAATCTGACATTGATGAAGTTATTTTAGTAGGTGGTTCAACACGTATTCCAGTTATTCAAGAACAAGTAGAAAAATTCTTCGGTAAAAAACCATCAAAAGGTGTAAATCCTGATGAAGTTGTTGCCGTTGGCGCTGCTATTCAAGGTGGTGTATTAAGTGGTGATGTGAAAGACGTTCTTTTATTAGACGTTACGCCTTTATCATTAGGTATAGAAACCATGGGTAATGTGTTTACCAAATTAATTGAATCAAACACAACCATTCCAACGAAAAAATCGCAAGTATTCTCTACGGCTGTTGACAATCAACCAAGTGTGGAAATTCATGTGTTGCAAGGTGAAAGAACTATGGCAGCTGATAACAAAACCATTGGTCGATTCCATTTAGATGGTATACCACCAGCACAACGAGGTGTGCCACAAATTGAAGTAACCTTTGATATTGATGCCAATGGTATCATCAAAGTTTCTGCCACTGATAAAGGCACTGGCAAATCTCATGACATCAGAATTGAAGCTTCTTCTGGTTTAACAGCAGAAGAAATTGAAAGAATGAAACGTGATGCTGAAGCAAATGCTGATGCAGATAAAAAAGCCAAAGAGAAAGCAGATAAATTAAACGAAGCTGATTCAATGATTTTCCAAACAGAAAAACAATTGAATGAAGTGGGGGATAAATTATCTGATGGCAACAAAACAGCATTAACATCTGCTTTAGAAGGTTTGAAAAAAGCTTATGAAACAAGAGATGTTGACACTATTACGCCAGCTTTGGATAAATTGAATGAAGTATGGAAAAATGCTTCCGAAGAGATGTATAAAGCACAAGCAGAAGCACAAGGCGGTAATCCAGGTGCTGGTGCACAAGCAGAGCCACAAGCACAAGCAGAGGGCAACCAAGTGCAAGATGTTGACTTTGAAGAAGTGAAGTAAACATGTTTTTTATCCAATAAAAAGCAGAATTTCTAAAAATAAAATGCCCCAAAAAGTTAACTGCTTTTGGGGCATTTTCATATCAACAAGTTACTTTTATATCAATCAAATAAACCAAGTGTTTTGGCTGTTCTTAAAATAACTTCGTCATCGCCATCTTCAATGTCAAAATGCATTTTAATTTTTGATTTACGTTTATTGATGCCATCACGCGTTAAGGGCAGTATTTTTGGCATATTACTCGTTTTGACACCTTGAGAAATTAAATCAATGATTTTGAAATCAATCGAGTCAAGTTTAAACTTTAATCCCCTAAAGATTTTCTTAGCTTTTTCTACACTAGGCGAATAATAAGGCTTTTTATTTAAAAAGTTTTCAAAGGCATCAAGCAGTGTATCTACGTCCACTTCGGATTTAACTAATATACCTATAGGATCTACTTCGTCCATTAAACTCATCAGTTTTAATGGTTGAGTTAATCCAGTTAATATAATAATTTTTGCCTTTTTGTTTTTCTTAAGGATATATTTGGCTAAATCTTGACCTGTATTAAGGTTCAATGGCTCATGAGGTGGCAAGAAAAAATCTATAAAAAAATAGTCAATCGTGTCAAAAATAAAGTCGTTATCTATGAAATCAATACTGTCTGTAATTGATTTACAGAAAATAGATTCCACCTTCACCCCATCTGCGTTCATTTCTAAAATATTGTGATAGCCCATCAGAATCGCTTGATGATCATCTACCATTAATATTTTAACTTTACTTTCTTTCATTGTACGGAATATTTATAGTTATGATTGTTCCTTCATTAATTTTACTAAAAATAATAAACTCCCCACCCAACATTTTCACTCTTTCTTCCATATTAATAATTCCTATCCCTTTCTTAAATTTTTGCTGTTTAAAACCAACACCATCATCAGATATACTTAAAACTAGATTTTCATTTAGCAAATCTAATAAAATTTTTACCTTTTTACATTGTGCATATTTTAAAATATTTTGTAAAGATTCTTGTATTATTCTATATAGGTTTACTTTAGTGATGTTTGGGTAAAAATCCCAATCAATATTGTTGTTGATTTTTAAGAAAACTTTATAACTTTGATTTGCGTTTTGAACTTTAACTAAATCCTTAATCAAAGATACAAAGGTTTCTTGGCTCATGTTTTCTGCACGCAAATCATGCGAAATTTCCCTCACTTCATTTTCTACATCTTTCAAGCCCTCAATATAAGGAAAAACCTTTTTGATGGTTTCTGGGTCGCTTCTTCGCTTAAGTATTGACAAATTTAACCTAATACCTGTCAGTTTACTTTGAATGCCATCATGCAATTCCCTTGAAATACGGTTTTTTTCCTCATTCCTCGCATCTGATATCCTATTCTGCTGCGTAATGAGCAAGTTATAAACCTCTTCGTTGGCCTTTTGCTGCTCCTGAATTAAGAAAAACTCCTTGTTCTTTACGCGTTGTCTATAATACAAATAGCCAATACTTCCCAATAATATCGTTGCAATAATGCCGTACAACATGAGCTGTCTTTGTCGCGTAATCAATTGATTTTCAATGAGTATTTGATCCGTTTCAAATTCAACTTTTGCAAACTTATTTCTTACCGTTCGCTCCTGATTATATAAACTATCTGTTATCTTTAATAAATTATTTTGATACTTGGCCGCTGTTATCGGATTTAATTTACTCAATGATTTTAAGGCTTGTAAAATGCCTTCAGAATACTTAATCTCCTTTGATAACGCTAAACTTTTCTCATAATAAATTCTAGAATCCAATGTATCCTTCTTAATTTCATAAAACTCACCTAAATCATGTAAGCTTATTGCTTCTCCTATTGAATTTTTTATGTTTTTTCGAATAGTTAATGGTTCTAAAATTTGATTAATATCATTTAGCTGATTTACTCTCATTTTAGCTCTCG
>JBIIXU010000007.1:0-120615 GCA_044347145.1 Flavobacterium sp. | reverse complement strand
AATTTATCAAAAGCTCAAACCTCTGCAAGACGTTGGTTTAGGCTATGCCAAGTTAGGCCAATCTTCTTCAACCTTATCTGGAGGCGAGGCGCAAAGGGTCAAATTAGCTACTTTTTTGGGTAAAGGAAATAATAAAGAAAAAACCTTGTTTTTATTTGATGAACCGACTACTGGCTTACATTTCCATGACATTAAAAAATTACTCATTTCGTTTGAAGCACTGATTGAAAATGGCCACAGTATTATAGTCATTGAACATAATTTAGATTTGATAAAATGTGCTGATTATGTTATCGATCTAGGACCTGAAGGTGGCGAAAATGGTGGTTATTTCTTAGCAAGTGGGACACCTGAAGACATTGTAAAAAACAAAAAGTCTATAACAGGTAGTTATTTAAAAGCTAAGTTATAAAAAGTTTATTAACCTTATTTTAAATCGAAGGTATTAGAAGAAACTTGTGTGTCATTGTCAAAGATATTGACAATATAACGGCCTTTGGCAAAATCTTCTCCTTTAATAATTTCTGCAACCTTAATGGTTTTGTTGCTATAATTTACTTTTGAAGGAAAACTATAGACAAGTAATTTATCTTCAAAATTTAGCTCTTTTTTATCACCAATAATATTATTCTTAGGATCAATAACTTGAATAAAATATAACTTTTCACCAGAATTGGCTAAATCATTTTCAGGTATTGTAAATTCAATTTTAATAGCGTTTACTCTTGAAGCCCTATCGGTTTCAATTTCTTTACCAGAAGATTTTATTTTCAAGGCTTGCGCATTTAAGTTGGTAATAACTAAACGAGCAGCTTTATTCAATTTTTTATTTAACTCTTCATTTTGACCCAATAATTCCTCATTTTTTAATGATGACGTAGAAAGCTCAGATGATACACTATCTATTTGGGTAGCCAATTCAGCATTTGCTCTTTTTAGGGCGTCGTTTTCAAGTATCAGTGAACGCATTTTATTATCAAGGGCTTTGATTTCCTTTTGGTATTTAGCCAAAATAGAAGCATCAATATTTTTTGATTTAATTTCTGCTATCAATTGACTTACTTTTTTACGCTCGACTTCTAAATCTGCTGACAATTCAGATTCATCTTGTAAGGCTTCATCATAAATAGCTTTCATTTCTTCTAACTTAGACAAAGCAT
Organism: Flavobacterium sp.; assembly: GCA_044347145.1. Lineage (GTDB taxonomy): Bacteria > Bacteroidota > Bacteroidia > Flavobacteriales > Flavobacteriaceae > Flavobacterium. The sequence goes on along the minus strand of JBIIXU010000007.1, from coordinate 119,455 downwards.
CACTTTTATCTACAATTTCAGAAGCTAAGCTGCTTTCAACTTGATTGACTTGATTGGATAATTTAAAAATATAACCAACGGCAAATAACAACAAAAGAAATAAGACAATGCTAATATATTTGTAAATATTTGATGGACTTTGATTCATAATTATTAAATTAATTTTACTTTGTTAGTCAAAACAACCTGATCTTTATAAATGATATCAACGGTGTGCATACCAGGCAATACTTTTTTAAGAAAAATATTTTGCGAAACCGTTAATTCTAAATTGTTATAAAAAACGCGTTTAAACTCTGTATAATACTGATTTTTTAACAGACTATTTTGAATTTGATTTGAAAAAATAACCTGTCCATTGGAATCAATCACCTGAAAATACAATTCAATGTAGTTTGCACTAAAAAATGGATTCTTCAATATTTTGAAATTAACATTTACAAAATTAACATCAGCCGCTTGATTAGAAAAAATTTGCTTATTGTTTAAGCCAACAAAATAGGTGCTAGAATTTAAATTCACAAACTTCAAATCAGAACTTTTATCACTTTCAAGTCGTTTTAATAGTTGAGAATTTTCATCTAAAATTTTTGCCGAAATTCTATTATTCTCACGCTGAGCACTTAATACTTGCTCTGCATGCTTTAAAATCGATTCATTTAATTGATAAAGTTCTTGGTTTGTTGATTTAAATTCAGATAATTTTTTGTTTAAGTCAAGTGTAGTGTTTTCCAACATCGTAACCTTCTCACCAGATAAAAGCAAATTATTTTTTACCATTTCAAAATTAGAGGTTACATCTTTTTCTTTATTTAGTTGACTCGCAATAGATGCCAAATCCTTTTCACCTTTATTAATTACCCTATACTGATAAACAGCAAGACTAGCTAATAAAGCCATAGGAACGAGCAAAAGACTTTTTTTTAAAAAAAAGTTTTTATCTGGCATTTATTAAAATTTAATTTATTTATTTTGCAAAAGTACGCACTTTATTTTAAATACACAAAATGTATCCAAGAAATATTAATTATATTCATTTTTTAATTTAAGTAAATTTGCACACGATGAATAACAAAAAAGACGATTAGATGAAGAATTTTGAATATATTAGTCAAAAGCAAGTCAAAGAAATTGTTTCTCTGCGAAATGGAGAAATTAAAGTTGGTGAAAAGTGCATTATTCCAATTAACGAAAATTTAAATGAGATATTGACAAATGAGCATGTTAAATTCATCATTTTCGGAATTTCAGAAGATATTGGTGTGCAAGCCAATTTTGGGAATAAAGGCACCAATGAGATGTTCAACTCATTTATCAAGGCTTTTTTGAATATACAATATAACGAATTTAATCTTTTTGAACATGTAGCGGTTTTAGGTCAATTTAAATTTGACGACTTTCAAAAAGAAGCAGAACAATTAAATGCAAAAATTCCAAAAGAAAGAAATCGACTATTTGAAATGGTTAATGAAATTGACCAAGATGTATCTAAACTTTGTTTTCAAATAGCAAAACATCACAAGATACCAATAATTATTGGTGGTGGACATAATAACTGCTATGGTATTATTAAAGGAATAAGTCTTAGCAAAGGCAAGCCAATAAACACCATTAACATTGATCCTCATTCAGATTTTAGAATTTTAGAAGGCAGACATAGCGGCAATGGCTTTTCTTATGCACATAAGGATGGCTTTCTTAATAAATATTATATTTTAGGTTTGCATGAGAATTATTCCTCAAAGGAAGTATTGGATAAATTGAAAAAAACTGAAAACATACAAATGACAACTTTTGAAGAATTATTTATAAGGAAAAACAAAACAAGCAAACAACTATATTTTGAAATTCAAAGTTTTTTTGGACATAGAAATTACGGTATTGAAATTGATTTGGATAGCATACCTAATATTTTAACAAGCGCTTTTACGCCTGAGGGCATTCAAATTAATCAAGTACGAACTATTCTCTTTGAATTACAAAAACAAAAAAAAATACTTTATCTGCACATTTGTGAAGGCATTCCAAATAAAATATTTCCTATGCATACTGAAAAAACAATCACCTATTTGCTAAGTGATTTCATAAAAAACTACTATCTAGACCACAAAGTTATCAACAATTTTTAACATTAAATTCTATTTTTTATACAAAAATATACAGAAAATGTAAAAAAAAGTTTTTTGTATAAAAAAAATAGTATATTTTCAACCTGTAAGAAAAGTCAAATTTAAATTAAATAAATATGAATAAATCAATTTATGCACTAGTTGCAATTGCATGTTTTGTAACTTATGCCCAAGAAAAAACAAAATCAGAAAGAGATTACAACGTTTTTTCAGTCGAGGCAAATGTTGGTCAACACAAACCTAATGAGGTTTTTTCTCCGGGTTATTTTAGCGCTAATCCTGATAAATACATGAACTTTCAGCAAATCAGTCATTTTGATTTAGGGTTTCGCTATATGCTTAATGAAAAGTTTGGTTTAAAACTTGATTTCGCTTATAACACCATTAAGCCTGAACCAGATAACGGTAGTTTAGACTTTGAAGGTGTGAAATACCGGATTGGTTTACAAGGTGTTATTAACCTTAGAAACGTTTTAAATTTTAGGTCATGGACAAAACGAATAGGACTTTTGGTGCATGGTGGTCTTCAAGTTTCTAGATTAGATCCTACTTATAGAGTTGATGCAGCTGGTATAAAAGATATGATTTAGCCGACTTAAAAGAAGATAATGGTCGTTTTATTTTTGGTATAACACCGCAATTTAAAATTACTAGAAGACTTGTTTTAACTGGAGATGTGTCTTTTATTCAAAACACAAGACAGCATTTAACATGGGATGGTCAATATAGTAATGACCCAAATAACTTAAATGCATCTCTGACTACAACAACCTTAGGATTAACCTTTTATTTTGGAAAACACCAATAGCATGCAGATTTCTATGATGCGCCTGATGAAGTTGCTCAGATGAATCCAGATTTAGACAATTTGAAAAAGAAACTTGACGATTTACAAAAAAAATTGGATAATATTAAAATACCTGTAGCTCCTACGCTTGACGATATAGATGCTAGAATTAATGACAGAATGAAATCTATGCCAACGCCTAAGAAAGTTGAAGATGAAGAAACAAGAAGACAAATTGATGAAGGATTTATTAATGTTTACTTTGACTTTAACAAATATACGCCGCACGAAAACTCGAGAGAAAACATTGCAAAAGTAGTTAATTACTTGAGAAATAACCCTGAGAAATCAATGGAATTAAGAGGTTGGGCTGATATTATTGGTAAAGCTGATTATAACCAAAAATTATCTGAGAGAAGAGCAGAAACAGTAAGACAAGTATTGATTAAACAAGGTAGTATTGATGGTAATCGATTAACTGTTATAGCCAAAGGTCAAGATCCAAGTGCTGCTGCTAGCGATGAATTTGGCAGAGCGATGGTTAGACGTGTAACATTTACTGTTGTAGACTAATTTAATATTTATAATTATTAATAAAAGACATCTATTTTAGATGTCTTTTTTTTGTCTTATTAGTTATTAAATCATAAAAAGTGAGTATATTTACAACTCAAATCTATTATTTAATTGACTACAATTTTATATATCGGAAATAAACTAAGCAAACACGGTTTTAGTTTGTCATCCATTGAAACTTTGGGATCCCTAATTGAAAAAAATAATTTCAATTTAGAATATTCCTCCGACAAAAAAAATAAGATATTGCGGTTATTTGATATGATGATTTCCGTGATAAAAAACAAGAAAAATGTTGATTATGTGTTAATTGACACCTATAGCAGTTCAAATTTTTATTATGCGCTAATTATTAGCCAAATATGCCGACTATTAAAATTAAAGTATATTCCTTGCTTGCACGGGGGTAATTTGCCGTTAAGAATTAAAAAATCACCGTTTTTTTCTAGTTTAATTTTTAAAAATAGTTATATTAATATTGCGCCTTCAAACTACTTTTATAATTATTTTAAGGATCAAAACTATGCCGTGAAATGTATTCCTAATGCTATAAAAATCGATAACTATTTCTTCAAAAAGAGACCTGTTTTAAAACCAAATATACTATGGGTGAGATCTTTGCACGACATCTATAATCCCAAAATGGCTATCGATGTTTTAGTAGAGTTAAAAAAGACCTATAAAGACGCTAAATTATGTATGATTGGGCCCGAAAAAAATGTTTCTTTTAAAGAAATGGTAGACTATGCCAAATTAAAGCATGTTGAAGTTGAGTTAACCGGTCATTTAGAAAAAACAGAATGGATTGTGCATTCAGAAAAATTTGATATTTTCATTAATACGACCAATATTGACAACACCCCTGTTAGTGTTATTGAGGCCATGGCTTTAGGTTTAGCAGTTGTTTCTACAAATGTTGGTGGCATACCTCATCTGTTTCAAAATAAAACCAATATATTATTGGTCGAAAAAGACCAAACAAAAGAGATGACTATCAATATTGAAAAACTATTAACAGACCACGACCTTTATCATCAATTGACACATCATGCGAGAGCACTTGTTGAAAAGTTTGATGAAAAAGAAATTGCAAAACTTTGGATTGAAGTATTAAAGTAAATATATTTGCTTAATATTTGGTTTGAAGCATTATTATCTTTTTATACATAATTCAATTAGTCAAAAATAGATTAATTTAATTTTTTTTTGCAATATATTATGTCCAAAAAATGGGAGTTAAAATTTGAAATTTCTGAAAGAAAAGTCCTCTTAAGAGTCCTTGATGTTTTATCTGTTTTGACCTTTATTTATGTTCTTTCTAATTTTTTTGAATTTTATTATTTCAAAATAGCAGAAGACAACTATTTTAGTTTAGTAATTTTAGCAGCTTACCTTTTGCTATTTGGTAGCATTTTTAATTTGTATCGCCTTCAGGAAGCGGTAAATTTTTTAAAAACTATCCGTAATATTTTCTTTACGACTGTTGCTACTATTTTAATTTATCTACTAACCCCAGTTTTTGCGCCTTCTCTACCAGATAACAGACTACAAATTATTTATTTGTTTTTGTCCATGTTTATAGGTTTACTGTTGTGGCGCTCAATTTATATCAGTTTTTTTACCAATTATAATTTTTCTAATAAAATCATTTTAATTTGTAATAAAGATGATTTTGAAACTTTAAAATCTGATTTAGAGGCTGCATCGCCGCATATAGAAGTATCACAAGCATATTTTATAAATGATGCAAATATTGCTTATGACTATCAGTTAGATTTTAAAAACTTAATGTATACTAAAAAGAAAAGCAATCATGAATTTGTTGTGGCTTGCCCAAATAGTTCTACAATAACCATTGAACTAAACAATCTTTTAATTAAACTGATTGAAAAAGGATATTCTGTGAGAGAATATACGCACGTCTTTGAAGATCTTTCCTACAGGGTTCCTGTGCATATGGTTGAAAAAGATTTTTACAAATACTTTCCATTTAGCAGAAACAACAGTAATCAGTTGTACCAATTTTTCAACAGATTACTAGATATTATAGTCGCATTTATAGGCATTATTTTGTTCATACCTTTTTTAATCATGGTTTACCTACTAAATTTTATTGGTAATAAAGGGAGCCTCTTCTATACGCAAACACGTGTAGGTAAATTCGGGAAAAATTTTAAAATATACAAATTAAGGACCATGGTTTCAAATGCTGAAAAAGATGGTGCCATGTTTGCTCAAAAAAATGACGTTAGAGTAACCCCATTTGGAAAATATCTAAGACAAATACGTTTTGATGAAATTCCGCAATTGATCAATGTTTTAAAAAACGAAATGTCTATTATTGGTCCAAGACCGGAAAGACCTGAATTTGTTAAGCAACTTAATGATTTGATGCCGTTTTATGAGACAAGGCATATGATAAAACCAGGCCTGACGGGTTGGGCTCAAGTCAATTATAATTATGGAACAACCTTTGATGAAAGTTTGATTAAACTGCAATATGATTTATATTACATAAAGAATAGAAATATTTTTCTCGACGCAAGTATTTTATTAAAAACCCTCAGCACTGTAATTTTTATGAAGGGTCAATAGTTATTCTTTTTGATTTTAAAAACCGATAGACGATAAAAGGGAAAATAAAAACATAAGGTACCATTAAAAAAAGATGGTCTTTGTTTAAGAGGATAATAAGGTATATCAAAATACAAGCTAAATATATTTTTTTCAAATAACTTAGCATCTTTATGGCATTTTTGTAGTAGTAGAAAACAATAAATAATAATATTGGATTAAACAGCAGCGTATTATAATTCCATAACACTTCTTGATGAAGCGAAAACAATCCAATTGAACAAAAAAATACGCCAATGCATCCTATTATTGCCAAAAACATGGCATATAACCTACTATTGTTAAGGATAACCATAATAACAATCAAGGCAGAAACTACCCAAAAACTATTCCACCAGGGCGCCGGATGTACACTATTTGATGTGTAAATTTCTACATTGTTTTTCTCAATATTTTTACCATCTATACTTTGAAAAAGCTCATCAGGTAAAAACAACTGCTTGGCCTTTTGGTCTACACGAGGACCAAATATAATGTTGATACCAAACTTTTCAAAATACCTATCGCCCAAATAATTATTAATAATATGTCTATAACTAACATCTGTGCCATTTACTTTTTCTAAGGAAACGTTTGCTACGTCAGCAACTGCTTTTTGAACGCGAGTAGTACAATTGTCATCGATAAATTTATAAATATAAAATCGCTCGTTTGTCAGGGCAATGTTATTAAGTTTATCAAATAGTTGCTGTTTTTGATTAACCGTTAAATTCAATTCTTGTTCTGCTACTGATCGGTCAAAATATTGATAATAGGCAAGTAATTGATAATATTGTTCTATTTCGGCATGGTAAAGTAAATCGCCTTTAACGAATTTTAAGTAAAAGTTTGGGGTATTAAAATCAAAATAACCAAAATTAAATACAATATCAAAACCATTCTTCTCATCCGCGATTCTCAGAGCGGTATGACCAAATAATGAATGAAGTTCTTGCCCTTTACCTATAGTTAAAATTGAAAATTTAGCTTCCGGACTAATGGTTTGTCCAAACGAAAAAGAAAAAAAGAATAATCCAAAAAAGAGTAAAAATTTATTTTTCATAAGTTAATTACCTTCTAAACTGACCTATGTCAATTTTAATAGAAAAAATATTGGAATATAAAGCAGCACTTTGGTTACCTATATCAGTCAAAGCATAATCTATATGAATCCCTTTATATTGAAAACCAAGGCCTATATTCGGTTGAAAGCCTATAGATTCTGAACCATCCAATTGCCGTATGTTTTGAAAATTTCCTACACCTGCCCGCAAAAAGACCAAATCTGTAAAACCAGCTTGCACGCCAATTGCTGGATCTACACTGACGAATTTTGTGTTGAAAATATCATTGGTTTGCTCAAAACGCATGTTTAAATTTGAAGAAACCAAGAGCGAGTAATCATGTCTAATAATAAACTTTTTTGCAATACCAAATTGCGCTTTAGGCAATGTAATTTCAGTCGTTTCGGGCAGTTCTTGATTCTGTCCAGGAATAGCATTACTAATGTCATTAAAACGATCTTCATTAATATTCCATATGTTATAAGTTGTAGTAATGTCTCGCAACATTAAACCATATTGCCAATTGTTTCTTTCAAATTGTAAACCAAAATCAAGTCCAAACCCCCAAGAATCTGCAAAATCACCAATAACCCGTCGAATAACTTTTGCATTAATGCCATAACTTAAACCTGGTAAAATTAACTTACGTGCGTAAGAAAAAGTAAAAGCATAATCTGCAGTAGAAAACAAATTAATGCGATTGTAATCAATATTACCTTGATTATCTATTAGTTGGGTAGTATCAAGAATATCATCCACACCAAATCGAATCACAGAAAAACCCCAAGCACTTTGCTGGTCAATGGGTTTGGCAAAAGCTGCGTAGTCATATTTAGCAATATTTGCAAAATAATTAGCATGCATAAAAGCACCTTGTGAATCTTCAAGTCTCATTAATCCAGCTGGATTCCAATAGGTTGCATTAACATCTTGTGTGCTGGCTACCACTGCATTGCTCATGCCAAAAGCAGCCGCATCAACACCAATATTCAAAAATTCATTTGAATACTTTCTGATGGATTGACTAAAACCACTTATAGAAATCAAACTAAAAATAAATAGTATTCTTTGTGTTTTACACATCGTTTAAAAAATCAAGCAAAAATATATTTTAAAAACGTACTTTATACTTCAATATTGTTTTATTTTTGTTTTTTTATTAAATATTTATGATTAAAAAACACATTCCAAATTTTATTACGCTACTCAATCTCTTTTGCGGCTGCATAGCCATTGTATGCCTTAGCGAAGCAAACTATGACCTCGCCTTTTATTTTGCGAGTTTAGGTATCATTCTTGATTTTTTTGATGGCTTTTTTGCGCGAGTTTTAAATGCTTATAGTCCACTTGGCCTTCAATTAGACTCCTTGGCAGATATGGTAACTAGCGGCGTTGCGCCTGGTTATATGTCATTTTTAATTTTACAAAATTATACAACTAATGAATATGTGCCTTTTTTAGGGTTTTTAGTTACTTTGGGTGCTGCGTATCGTTTGGCAAAATTCAATATCTCAACCAATCAAAGTGAGCATTTTATTGGTTTACCTGTTCCTGCTAATACACTTTTGGTCATGGGATTTTGCCTAATCATAGTAAAAAATTCAATTTTGCCTTTAAACCATTTATATTTTATTTTAGGATTGGTTTTTTTTAGCACCATTATGCAAAATGTAAATTTACCTCTTTTTTCATTGAAGATAAAAAGTTTAAGCCCATTCGCCTACCCTTTTCAATTTGTTCTTATTTTCATTGCAGGTTTGGGCCTTGCTTTTTATCAGTTAACGGCCATTCCCTTTGTTATCGTCTTGTATATTTTTTTATCTTTGATTAAACATATTTTATATGCCAACCAAAAGAAAATCAACCCGTAGTCGCCGCATACCATCCAAAAGCCAGTCTAAAAATAATCTTTTGATAAAGAAAATAGGCCTTGTTATTTTCTTTTTTATTTTGGTTTCCTATATCATTTATCATTTTCGCGAAGACATTGCTTATTACTTTAGCTTTAAATCTCCTCATGCAGAATTTCATTCCAGCGCCGATACCCACAAAAGAACTAATCAGCTAATTGGTCTCCATACAGATAAACGCTTTGGTATAGATATTTCTGAGTATCAAGGAAAAATTGATTGGGCTAAAGTTGATACTTTAAAAAAAAATATCCCAATAGATTTTGTTCTCATTAGAGCCACCGCTGGAAAAGATAAGGTGGATAAAAAATTTATGAATAATTTTGAAAAGGCTAAAGGAAAAGGATTCTTAACTGGTGCCTATCATTATTACAGACCTAATGAAAACTCCCGCCAACAAGCACATCTATTTATCAAAACAGTCCAACTGACGACAGGTGATTTACCGCCTGTTTTAGACATAGAAAATATCCCGAAAACGCAACCCATGGATAGTCTAAAAATTGGTTTAAAGCGCTGGTTAAATTTAGTTGAAAATCATTATGGCGTTAAGCCAATCATTTACACAGGGGAAAACTATTATAACAATCATCTGAAAAATGACTTTTACGATTATGACTTTTGGATAGCCAACTACAGCAAAATATCAAGCAAACTAGATTCTGATTGGCTTTTTTGGCAATTTACAGAAAATGGACAAGTCTATGGGATTAATCACGATGTTGACATTAACATATTTAATGGCAACAGGCGACAACTCAAAAACGTTTTGATTGACTAATTTTAACTGAGCAAGTTGTTTAATTCATGGTCGTAAAAGGCTAAAGCTTCCTCAATCAATTGAATCATGGAAGTTTTAAAATCGTCAGTCTCTTGGTCTTCTTCAAGCTCTTCAAAAAATTCAACTTCATCAGTGGTTACGTCCATAATAAAACGTGGATATTCTGTATGCAAAACATACATCACATCTTCATGCTTTGAATTATCTGCTAATAAAAACTTAGGTAAAATCATTTTAAAAATCTTTAGGTTAATTTTTGATTAAAATCTATTTGATTCCATTAATTTAGTTGTCTTGCATAGCAAAAACCCTTTTTAATAAATCCGAGCTTCTTGCACCAACGTTCATACGGATTTCTTTTTCTTCAACAGCAATCATTTTAAAAACGCCGTTCATGGTTTGCTGCGTAACATAATCGGATAAATCTGGGTTAACTCGCTTAACAAAAGGAATAGTATTATATTTTGAAATAATATCTCCCCAAATTTTATCGGCACCAACTTTACTAAAATTGCTTTTTATAATGGGGTTAAATTTGCCATATAAGGCTTGTGATGTAGTACTTTGCAAGTAAGAAGTTGCAGAATTGTCGCTGCCCATCAAAATATTTTTTGCATCATTAAAGGTCATATTTCTAATGGCGTCCACAAAAATTGGTGTGGCTTCTTTCACTGCGCTTTCAGCTGTTCTATTGATAGCTCTTAGTCCTTCATCCGCTAAACTGCCAAGCCCAATCTTTCTGAGACCTTCATCTACTTTTCTCAATTCTTCTGGTAGAAGAATTTTAACCAATTCATTTCTAAAAAACCCATCGGTTTGCGTCAATTTTGATACTTGTTTGGCTATACCATTATTAAGGGCTTCTTTCAAGCCATTACCGATATCCACTTGTGATAACCCTTGCGGTAATTGATTCATCACTTGTTGCACTTCTGCGCAACCTACTAAAAGAAAAACTGAAAAAACACTTAATATTTTATTCATTTGACATTATATTTAAATGGCAAAGGTAGTGATTTTTAAAATGAAGACCTTCTTTTTAATTGTAAAAAATAGCCTACAAAATTGCTGGTGTTTAGCCGTGGGTGGAGTGATAGCGTTGTGAAATAAATAGCTATTTTTTGTGGCTATACCAAAGCGACAAGCCTCTCTCCAGCTCTCTCCAAAAGAGAGAGTGACCAACGGAATAACGTTTTTTGCAGGAGCTCTTGGTTTAGCCAACAAAAAAAGCTTTTTATGAGCAACCTAAAACGAAACACGCGATAAGCTTCAAAAATAAAAAATCGTTAATTAACTTTAGTAAAATTAATTTTATTCTTAAATTGCACCATTGAAACTAGCTCTTTTTTACATTTTATGCAACAAAGCCCTTATAGCCCGAAAAACAAAGTCCGAATAGTCACTGCCGCTTCACTATTTGACGGTCATGATGCTGCCATAAATATTATGCGAAGAATTATTCAAACCACTGGTTGCGAAGTCATTCACTTAGGTCACGATCGCAGCGTTGATGAAGTGGTGAATACGGCTATTCAGGAAGATGCCAATGCCATTGCCATGACCTCTTATCAAGGTGGTCATAATGAGTACTTCAAATATATGTATGATTTATTAAAGGGAAAAGGTGCAGAACATATCAAAATTTTTGGTGGTGGTGGCGGTGTAATTTTGCCTCAAGAAATTGATGAGCTTCAAAATCATGGCATTGAACGTATATATTCGCCTGATGATGGCCGAGCGATGGGTTTACAAGGCATGATTAATGATTTGGTGCAAAGAGCAGACAACCCCACCCCGACCCTCCCCAAAAGGGAGGGCGTTGAGAAACTTCTAAAAAATAAAGATGTAAATACTATTTCACGCCTAATTACTTTGGCTGAAAATAACTCTGCGGCGTTCAAAAAGATTTTACCAATTTTGCCTGAAAACAAAGAACATCAGGTTCCTGTGTTGGGCATAACTGGCACAGGCGGCTCTGGCAAATCATCTTTGGTTGATGAATTGGTACGCCGTTTTTTAATTGATTTTAAAGACAAAGAAATTGCCATCGTTTCTGTTGACCCTTCAAAGCGTAAGACAGGTGGTGCGTTGCTCGGCGATAGAATTCGTATGAATGCTATTAACAATTCGCGCGTTTATATGCGCTCTTTGGCTACAAGACAATCTAATTTGGCCTTGTCAAAGCATGTCCAAGAAGCTATTGATGTATTGAAATTAGCACAATATGACCTCATCATTATTGAGACTTCAGGCATTGGCCAAAGCGATACAGAAATTCTTGACCATTCAGATGTTTCGCTCTATGTGATGACGCCTGAATTTGGGGCTGCCACGCAATTAGAAAAAATTGATATGCTTGATTTTGCTGACATTGTTGCCTTGAACAAATTTGATAAACGTGGCGGTCTTGATGCACTACGTGATGTGAAAAAGCAATATCAACGCAATCATAATTTATGGGATGTTAACCCAGATGAAATGCCTGTTTTTGGTACCATCGCCTCGCAATTTAATGACCCTGGCATGAATGCCTTATATAAAAATATCATGCAAGTTATAGTAGAAAAAACAAATGCTAACCTCAATTCTACGTTTAAAATTACGAACGAAATGAGTGAAAAAATATTTGTTATTCCTCCTCATCGTACCAGATATTTATCAGAAATTGCGGAAAATAATAGAAAATATGACCAAACAGTTGATGTTCAGGTAAAAGTAGCACAGACACTTTTTGGCATACATCAAACGATTGAATCAGTTGTTAATCAAAAAGTTGCGTTGTCCAAAAACGGATTAGAACTTTCAGAAAGTCAATTCGAAAATTATGAATTTTTTAAATTGCTTTTAGGCGAATTTGATCGCGTAAAAATGAAGCTCGACCCATTTAATTGGGAAGTCATTTATACTTGGAGTGAAAAAGTCAATAAATATAAAAATCCAGTTTATAGCTTTAAAGTTCGTGATAAGGAAATAAAAATAAAAACACATACAGAAAGTTTATCTCATAGTCAAATTCCAAAAGTAGCTCTGCCCAAATATGAAGCTTGGGGTGATATTTTACGTTGGGTTATGCAGGAAAATGTGCCAGGTGAATTTCCTTTTGCTTCAGGTTTATATCCCTTTAAACGGGAAGGCGAAGATCCAACGCGCATGTTTGCAGGCGAAGGCGGACCAGAGCGCACCAACCGACGTTTTCATTATGTGAGTTTAGGTTTACCTGCGAAACGACTCTCTACGGCTTTTGATTCTGTCACCCTTTATGGCAACGACCCTGATTTACGTCCAGATATTTATGGCAAAATTGGTAATGCTGGTGTATCCATTTGCTGTTTAGATGATGCTAAAAAATTGTATTCAGGTTTTGATTTGAGTGCCCCAAGCACATCGGTTAGTATGACCATCAATGGGCCAGCGCCTATGCTACTAGGCTTTTTTATGAATGCGGCCACCGATCAAAATTGTGAAAAATATATCAAGGCAAATGATTTAGAAGCAGTTGTTGAACAAAAACTTTATGCTAAATTTGACGCAAGAGGCATCAATCGACCTAAATATCAAGGTGAATTACCTGAAGGAAATGATGGTTTAGGCTTGCTACTATTAGGTATAACGGGTGATGAAGTTCTGCCTGCAGATGTTTATCTAAAAATAAAAACCGAAACCCTCATGCAAGTGAGAGGTACCGTTCAAGCTGATATTTTGAAAGAAGATCAAGCACAGAATACTTGTATTTTTTCAACTGAATTTGCCCTAAGACTCATGGGTGATGTACAAGAATATTTCATTACAAATAAGGTGAGAAACTTTTATTCAGTGTCCATTTCAGGTTATCATATCTCCGAAGCCGGTGCTAATCCGATTACGCAGTTAGCGTTCACCTTATCCAATGGTTTCACTTATGTAGAATATTACTTAAGCCGAGGCTTAAATATCAATGATTTTGGACCAAACTTATCTTTCTTCTTTTCAAATGGGATTGACCCTGAATATGCTGTCATTGGTCGGGTTGCGCGTAAAATTTGGGCTAAAGCCATGAGAGATAAATATCAAGCCAACGAACGTGCGCAAATGCTAAAGTACCATATTCAAACCTCTGGTCGCTCGCTGCATGCACAAGAAATTGATTTTAACGATATCAGGACAACCTTGCAAGCGCTATATGCGATTTATGATAATTGCAATTCTTTGCATACCAATGCTTATGATGAAGCCATTACGACCCCAACCGAAGAATCTGTGCGTAGAGCCATGGCTATTCAACTAATTATTAATAAAGAACTAGGTTTAGCTAAAAACGAAAATCCTATTCAAGGTTCTTTTATTATTGAAGAATTAACAGATTTAGTTGAAGAAGCTGTCTTGCTAGAATTTGATCGCATCACTGAAAGAGGGGGTGTTTTAGGCGCCATGGAAACCATGTATCAACGCGGTAAAATTCAGGAAGAAAGTTTATATTATGAAACGCTAAAACATACTGGTGAATTTCCAATCATTGGTGTAAATACTTTTTTAAGTAGCAAAGGCTCTCCAACAGTTCTTCCGATGGAAGTTATCAGAGCCACAGAAGACGAAAAGCAATATCAAATTCAAATGCTCGATCAATTACATGCTGCAAATCATGATTTGGTTGAAAAGCAAATTCAACAAGTGCAACAAGCGGCTATCCAAAATCAAAACATCTTTGCCCATCTCATGGAAACTACTAAAGTTGCTTCATTAGGTGAAATTACCAAAGCCTTGTTTGAAGTTGGTGGGCAGTATAGAAGGAATATGTAAAAGCCCCCTCTCGTCTTACTTCCGAGACACAGTAACCCCCGAAGGGGGCATTACTTGGGTTCTTAAAATCTTTTGTATATTGTATTTTTGTAAATTGTATAATGTATTACATTAAATTGCTATTTCTTCAGTATTGCCATTGATTTTTGATTTAATTTTTAAACTTTATACAGAAGAATATTTAGGTTTTATTGAGCGTTCGGAGGTTTATGTTGATAAAATAATCAATTTTATCTCGATTAATATCACAACTTTTCCTGCAAAGCCTAAACCTATAAAACTTAAACATTTAGGCAAAAATATATTTTTTATAAACCTAATCAGCGCACCACGTGGTATATCTTTTTAGCCCCCTCACCCCCGAAGGGGGCATTACTTGGGTTCCTTTAATTTTTTACAAATTGTATTTTTGTATACAGTTATTTTAATCGTAAAATGATTTTTTTTACTTTTCATAAATTATTTATACATTTACAATCTAATTTTATACCATGAAAAAAATTTTATTTTTTACTTTTTCAATATCAACATCTATTTTTTTTGGTCAGGTTTCTTATCTTTCTAGTGATTTTGCCAATGTTGGCGATAGTCAGTTTGTGAGTTCAACCATCAATAATGCTGATTATGATTTTGTTCAAACTGGTGCTAATTTTAATTGGAATTATAGCGGTTTAATACCAATCAATCAAGAAAGTGTGAGCTTTATTAATCCCAATAATACTGGATATAAAGAAAGGTATTGTTTATTTAACTTTGTACCACCAGGTTTTCTTTGTAATACACTTTTTAATAATAATTTTAATTTAGCAACGCAATTTCTGGGCAGCATCGATTTAGGCGGCATTAGCTTTGGCAATGCTTATATGCACATGAGAAAAACAACCGGAAATGTTCAAAACCGAATGATTGGCATTGAAATACCTCTTGGCGACAATACTGAAAAAATTATTATTAATTATTCTCAGCCAGATACACTTTATGAATTTCCATTTACATTTGGTAGCACCAGTACAAGTAATTCTGTTTCAGGATTGAATCTAAGTCCATTATTTCCGTTTTCTTTTACGATTGCGCAAGCGCGCATCAATACTGTTGAAGGTTGGGGAAGTTTGATTACACCTTTTGGGACCTTTAATCAAGTATTAAAAATGAAAACCGTTTTGAATACCACAACAAGCATTAACAACGATGGACAAATATTTGAAGTGCCAACCATCACCCATCAATACAAATGGTTTGATAAAGCCCACGGTATTCCAGTTTTAGAAGTATCAGGTCTAGTTACTAATGGGGTTTGGACTGCCAACAGCATCCGCTACATTGACAACGAGTTAAACAGCAATGCGCCAACCCTTGACCAAGTTGTTATTTACCCAAACCCAACTAATGGCGAATTATTTATCAATTTGGAGGGAAAGAAAGTAAAAAGTATCAGTGTAGTTAATCTTTTAGGCCAAGAAGTTGGCCAATCCTTAGATTTGTCGCACCTTAATGCTGGATTGTATCTGGTGAATGTTGAAACTGATATGGGTAATATTTCTAAAAAAATATTTAAACAATAAAAAATGGCATGATTAATGGATAAACGAAATTATAACCATTAAATATAAAACCCCATGAAAAAATTTTATCTATTTCTTGTAATGACCATCGGGATGATTTCGTTACAATCTTGTACAAGAGAAGAAATTATACAAAATAACAACATTGAAGTTCAAGTCATCGAATTGACTAATGTGAATTTTACACCACAAAATGATTTCAGACGAAGATTTCTTTTTAATCCACCCATTTTAAACAATGATATGCTTTTAGTTTATCGTTTAGATGGTGTCACAAGCAATGGCAATGACATCTGGCGTCAAATGCCGCAAGTTTATTTTGAGCCAATTGGCGGTGTAGTGCAAGAGATTGAATATAATTTTGATTTCACCATTAATGATGTTGATATTTTTATGTTATCTACAACTAACGTGGCTAACTTACCAACCGATTGGACACAAAATCAAGTTTTTAGAGTGGTTATTTTACCAGGCTATCGCGTAAGAAGTGCTGCACAAGTAAATTTTAATGATTTCGAGGCTGTTGTTAATGCTTACAACCTAGATTTATCAAAAATGAAAAAAGTAAGCATGTAAGTCATTCATTATCATATCAATTAGGCGGTTTTTAACCGCCTTTTTTTATGTTTTCTAATTGACTGTTTTCAATCGGCGCTTTTATTTTAATCACTTCATCAGCATTATCATTTGGCACGGTCATAGACAATACATATTGCGAAATTTTCCATTGGGTATTTATTTTTGTTAATACGCCTGACCCTCTACAAATTTTCATTCTTGTATCGAGCAATTCGTCAAACCAAGCCATTTGGCCATCTTTTGAAATAAAAATTTCTCTTTTTATCATGCGAAATGTCCATGCTTTCCCTTTATCAAAATGTGGTTTAGCATAGGCTTTGAATGCCTGCTTTTGCCATTTTTCAGTGGCATCCGTACCAATAAAAATTGCATCGTCGGCATATAAATTAAAATAATCTTCAAATTTTGCTTGTGCTGCAGCTTCATTAAGCATATCTAAAACTTTTGAGATTTCTGCCTTTTCTTTATTAAGATCTACTGCATTAACTGCAGTTGGTTCGGTCTTTCCAATACAAGAAAAAACAAAAATGAGAAATAGTAAACATATTGCCTTCATAAATAAATAATTAGTTTGACAAATGTAACGAATATTTTAAAACAGATTTTTTTATAAAAGCCCGTTTTAAAAAATCTGGCCGTGACGGAGAATAAATTGCATTAATTCTTTAAATTAAATTTCTCATGAAAAAATAAGGCCTTGAAAACTTGGTGCTTTCTTTCACTTACGCTTGCTAAAAAAAAAAATATAAACATACTTAAAAAAAAGTTCCAAACTTGTTAGTTGATAACGGCATTTTTTTTTATATTTGTAGGCTAAATAAATAATACCATAATTATGAACTTCATTGTATCAAGCACCTACTTACTCAAACAGTTACAGGTTTTAGGAAGTGTAATAAACAGTAATAACACCTTAGCTATTCTAGACAACTTTTTGTTTGAACTGAATGAAAATTCGCTGCGCGTTTCTGCATCTGATCTAGAAACAACCATGTCAGCTACCCTTGATATTGAAACCAATAGTAAAGGAAGTATCGCTTTACCGGCCAAACTTTTGTTAGATATTTTGAAAGCATTTCCTGAACAACCGCTGACTTTTACCGTTGATAAAGAATCTAATACTGTTGAAATTGGTTCTAATTCTGGAAAATATGCGATTGCTTTTTATGAAGGCGAAGAATTTCCAAAAGCCGTTAGTTTAGAGGATCCTTCTAAAACAGTTATTAAATCTGATGTGCTTTCAACAGCTATTAGCAATACCATTTTTGCTACTGGGAATGATGAACTTAGACCAATCATGTCGGGCGTGTATTTTCAATTTACAAACAATGGTTTAACCTTTGTGGCAACTGACGCGCATAAACTGGTAAAATATGAACGAGCTGACGTTTCAGCCGCTGAAGATGCAAGTTTTATCATGCCTAAAAAGCCATTAAATATTTTAAAAGGCATTTTGGCTGCTTTAGATGCAGATGTGGTGGTTGAATATAACAACACCAATTCAACTTTTACATTTGATAATTATGTTTTAATTTGTCGATTAATTGACGGTAAATATCCTAATTATGAAGCTGTTATTCCAAAAGAAAATCCTAATAAATTGCATATTAATAGGAATTTATTTTTAAGCTCTGTCAAACGTGTGGCTATTTTTGCTAACAAAACTACACACCAAATTAAAGTAAAGATTGCTGGCACTGAACTTCAAATTTCTGCCGAAGATGTTGATTTTTCAAACAAAGCAGAGGAGCGCCTAACATGCGATTACCAAGGTGAAGACATGCAAATAGGCTTTAACTCTAGATTTTTGATTGAAATGCTCAACAATATGCACGCTGATGAAATTCTGTTGGAAATGTCTTTACCAAACAGAGCAGGTCTTTTAACCCCTCTTGATGGTTTAGATGAAGGTGAAAAAATTACCATGCTTGTTATGCCTGTAATGATTAATAACTAATTTAATCTGAAATAATATTTATAAAACCGTAAGACCAGTTCTGCGGTTTTTTTATTAAAACCTTAATATCAAACATATGATTCATTTATCACTTGAACAAAAACATCAAAGCTTAGGCGGAAAAATGGTAGATTTTGCAGGATTTTATATGCCTGTTCAATACGAAGGGGTTATTGTAGAACATGAAACCGTAAGAAATGGCGTTGGTGTTTTTGATGTTTCGCATATGGGTGAATTTTTCGTCAAAGGACCGCATGCTTTAGCGTTAATCCAAAAAGTCACCACAAATGATGCCTCGACTTTAACAGATGGTAGAGCGCAATATTCTTGCATGCCTAATGAAACTGGTGGCATCGTAGATGATTTGATTGTTTATCGCATCAATGAAGAACATTATATGTTGGTTGTCAATGCGTCAAACATTGAAAAAGATTGGCAATGGATTTCCAAAAAAAATACAATGGGGGCTGAAATGATCAATCGTTCAGATGATTATTCATTATTGGCCATTCAAGGACCAAAAGCAGTTGAAGCCATGCAGTCATTAACAACCATTGATTTATCTGCGATTAAATATTATCATTTTGAAATTGCTGAATTTGCTGGCATCAAAAATGTTACCATTTCCGCTACTGGCTATACGGGTTCCGGTGGTTTTGAAATCTATTGTAAAAATGAAGATGTCAATATCATCTGGGATAAGGTTTTTGATGCCGGTGCTTCATACGGTATCAAACCCATTGGCTTAGCCGCGCGTGATACCTTAAGACTTGAAAAAGGTTTTTGTTTGTATGGCAATGATATTGATGATACAACTTCACCTTTTGAAGCTGGTTTAGGCTGGATAACTAAATTTACGAAAGCATTTACCAATTCAGAAGATTTGTTGAAACAAAAGGAAAATGGGGTTAGTAAGAAATTAGTAGGTTTTGAACTTTTAGAAAGAGGCATTCCAAGACATGATTACGAAATTGTTGACGCTGAAGGACATATTATTGGTAGAGTAACTTCCGGTACGCAATCGCCTTCACTACAAAAACCAATTGGTTTGGGCTATGTTGAAAAAGCATTTAGCGCCATTGATTCCGAAATTTTTATTAGAATTAGAAACAAAGATATTAAAGCTAAAGTAGTCAAAATACCTTTTTTCTAATTAACCAATTAGACAATATACAATAATACAATATACTATTTAATAATGGGAAGAGCATTTGAATTTAGAAAAGCAAGAAAAATGAAAAGATGGTCAGCGATGGCCAAAACCTTCACACGCATAGGTAAAGATATCGTGATGGCGGTGAAAGAAGGCGGGCCAAATCCTGAAGCAAATTCTAGGCTAAGAGCTGTTATGCAAAATGCAAAAGCAGCAAATATGCCAAAAGAAAATGTTGAACGTGCCATAAAAAAAGCATCAGATAAAGAAACGGCTAACTATAAAGAAGTACTATTTGAAGGCTATGCCCCTCACGGCATTGCTATCCTGATTGAAACTGCTACAGACAACAATAACCGAACGGTTGCCAACATAAGAAGCTATTTTAACAAATGTAATGGTGCATTAGGCACACAAGGTTCTGTAGAATTCATGTTTGACCATATCTGCAATTTTAGAATCCCCGCTAAAGGACAAGATGTTGAGGAACTTGAACTAGAAATGATTGATTTTGGTGTTGAAGAAATCTTTTTGGATGAAGAAGAAATTGTGATGTATGGTCCTTTTGAAAGTTTTGGCGCTATTCAGAAAGAATTAGAAAATCGAAGTTTTGAAATACTATCTTCTGGTTTTGAAAGAATACCACAAGTCACAAAAGAACTAACCACTGAACAAGTAGCGGACGTTGAAAAACTTCTAGAAAAAATTGAGGAAGATGACGATGTGCAAAATGTTTATCATTCAATGGTAGAACCAGAATAAATTTAAAAAATAAGGGAACATTTAATCATTGTTCCTTTTTTTATCATGACTGGTGAAAAAATAATCCATATCTATTTAATGCCTGGCTTGGCCGCAAGTTCAGCTATTTTTGAGCGCATTCATTTGCCTGAAAAATACGAGTTACATTTTTTAGAATGGCTGTTACCTGTTAATCCTCATGAACCCCTTCCCGACTATATTGACCGATTAATTGAAAAGATCACAGAACCTGAACCTGTTTTGATCGGGGTATCTTTTGGCGGCATCATCGTTCAGGAAATTGCAAAAAAAATAGCAACCAAAAAAGTCATTATCATTTCTAGTATAAAATGTACCGATGAAATGCCAACAAGCCTAAAAATAACTAAAGACATTGGCTTGTATAAAATTTTCCCCACAGGTATTTTCAATGATTTAGACAAATTGTTAAAATTAGCTTTTACAAAAACCCTTGAAACCAAAGTAAAATTGTATAAAAAATACATGAATCAAAATAACAAAGTTTATTTAGATTGGGCCATAAAAAATGTGCTGAATTGGAATAGAACCGAAGTAGATTCGCAGGTAATACATATTCATGGCACGGAAGATCCAATTTTTCCAATAAAATATCTTAAAAATTATGTTGCGGTTAAAGGTGCTTCACATATTTTGGTTTTAAGCCATGCCATCTGGCTAAATAAATATTTGCCAAAACTCATTGAAAATAATATTGAAAACATTAATTTTGACGAAAATACATCATCATGAAAGTAAATTTAATTAAAAAAATAGGCCTAGGAATTTTAGCAATTGGCTTAGGTACCTTAATGATTCAAGCGGTTTCGGAAGAAATCGATGGTAAAAATGAAAAAAGCGAAAATTATATCTATAAATTTCCAACAGCTATAGATTTTGCTGGCGAAAAAACGCCACTACATATTGTTGATGTTAAGCAACGCTTTGACAGAGAAATGTTAGTGAATGTTAACTGGCATTCAAACACTTACTTGATGATTAAAAGGGCCAATGCTTATTTTCCGATTATTGAACCTATCTTGAAAAAAAATGACATTCCAGATGATTTTAAGTACCTAGCAGTTATTGAAAGTGGATTAACTAATGCCCGTTCTTCTGCTGGTGCGAGTGGTTTTTGGCAATTTATGTCACAAACCGGTAAAGAATATGGTATGGAAGTCAATGAAAATGTTGATGAACGCTATCATTTAGAAATGGCGACTGAAGCAGCTTGCATATATTTGAAAAGTAGCAAAGAAAAACTGGGGTCTTGGTCATTGGCCGCCGCTGCCTATAATGCTGGTTTATCTGGCATTTCAAATAAACTTAATGATCAATTGGTTACAGATTATTATGATTTATTTTTGGTCGAAGAAACGTCGCGCTATGTTTTTAGAATATTGGCCATGAAAGAAATAATGAAAAACCCCGAACAATATGGTTTTAAAGTTAGCCCCGAAGAAAAATACAATCTCATGCCTATTAAAAAGGTTGAAGTAACAACCTCCATCCCAAGTTTAGCCAAATTTGCACAGGAAAATGGTTCTAATTATAAAGCTTTAAAGCTCTATAATCCATGGTTAAGAGACACTAAATTGAACAATACGACTGGCAAAAAATATATCATCGACATACCAACAGCAGGTTATTAATGAAAATGGATATCAATAACATTTTATTTTTGGTATTAATTGGTTTGTCAGCTGGCATTTTGAGTGGACTAGTTGGTGTTGGCGGTGGCATTATTATGGTTCCTCTATTACTAATCATGGGCTTTAGTCAACACCAAGCCCAAGGCACAAGTTTAGCTGTATTAGCTCTTCCAGTAACTTTCATTGCTGCATACAACTACCAAAAAGCAGGTCATCTCGATTGGAAGGTTGCCCTTGTCATTGCGTTATTTTTTATCGTTGGTGCCTATTTTGGTAGCAAAATCGCTATTAATATTGATCAAAAAATGCTAAAAAAAATATTTGGCTTCACCCTTTTAATTTTATCGTTAAGACTAATATTCAGTAAGTAAATAAATCCTATGACCAATTTCGAAAAAATCTATGGCCTAATTTTAGAAAAAGTAATTGATTTTACACCAAGAATAATATCAGCGCTAGTCATATTAATTATCGGATGGTATAGTATAAAATTAATTAAGCAGTTTATTAGGAAGTACTTAGAAAAAAAAGAAACTGACCCAACGCTGATTACTTTTTTGCTTGAAATATTGGTTTTTGCTTTAAAAATTTTGTTGTTTATTACGGTTGTTTCTAAGCTCGGTGTGCAAAGTTCAACCTTTGTTGCAATCATTGGTGCGGCGAGTTTAGCGGTGGGTTTGGCTCTTCAAGGGTCATTATCAAATTTTGCGGGAGGCGTGCTCATTATTTTTCTAAAACCTTTTAAATCAGGCGATTTAATTTCTGCTCAGGGACAAACAGGTGTTGTAGATAAAATTTTAATTTTTAATACCATATTAATTTCTCCTGAAAATCAAACAATTTATATACCCAATGGCATTTTATCCAACGGCACTATTGTTAATTATACAAAGAATGGTATCAGAAAATTAAATGTTAACTTGTCAATTGCAAGGGCAAATGAAATAAGTAAATCCATTCAAATTATTGAAAATATTCTTTATAATCATCCATTGGTTTTAAAAGAACCAGCACCAAAGGTATTTGTGAAGGAAGTTACCGAACAATCTGCGATTATAAATATTCAACCTTGGTGTTCTAATGATAATTACAATAGCTTGAATGCAACAATTTTAAAGGAAGCACTTGAACAATTTAAAGCCAATAACATCAAATAAAATGTCCAATCAGATTACTTTTCAGTTTATCAGTGAACCTTCTGATGTTAATTTTGGTGGAAAAGTTCATGGTGGCGCTGTCATGAAATGGATAGATCAAACAGCTTATACCTGTGCTAGAACCTGGTCTGAAAGTTATTGTGTAACAGTCTATGTGGGCGGTATTCGTTTTTTTAGCCCAATTAACATTGGTGATTTGGTGAAAATTGATGCTTATGTTGTTTTTACCGGCCATACAAGTATTCATATTGCCATTGACGTTTATTCAAAAGATATTTCCGCTAAGGATTTTGTAAAAAAAACCCATTGTATCATCGTTTTCGTGGCAGTTAATGCACTTGGCGAACCCAAACCTGTAAAAAAATGGGTGCCTGCAACCGAAAAAGAAAAAAAACTTGAACAATATGCCATTAAATTAAAGAAACTAAGAACTGAAATAGAAGAAGAAATGAAAGAATTTTTTTAACCCAAATTCAGCTTTAGACGCTGAATCGACGAAAATTTTGTTTTTTTTAAAATTTTGTCGGGGTTAACCTTGACAAAATCGAAGATTTTCGTCAACCCTTTGGGCAAATTACGCTATTGCGTAATTTGGGTTTAATATTTTTTTTATATTTGTTTTTTAAACTTTAGCATATGGAACAGCAAGCCAAAACCTACATTTGTATTTCAAATTACTTTAAAGGAAATGACTTTTTAAGAGAATTAAAGGCATTAGGAAACAGAGTGTACCTGATCACTTCAGAAAAATTAAGAGATGAAGCCTGGGCCAGAGAGGCCTTAGATGATATCTATTTTATGTCTGGCCAAGATGTAGATTGGAATTTAGATCATCTCTATAAGGGTGTGGCGAGCATGATGCGTCATCAAAAAATAGATGCCATTATTGCGCTGGACGATTTTGATGTAGAGAAAGGCACTTATCTTAGAGAAAATCTACGCATTCCAGGCATGGGACAAACCACAGGGCGTTTTTTTAGAGATAAACTTGCCATGAGATTTAAAGCTCAGGAAGAAGGTGTGCCAGTGCCAGCATTTTCAGCCTTGTTTAATGATGAAGAAATTAACCATTTTGCAGATACTGTTTCTCCACCATGGGTCATTAAACCGCGCTCAGAAGCCTCTGCTAGTGGCATCGTCAAAGTTTATAATAAAGAGGAATTGTGGGAACAAGTTCATCAGTTGGGTGATAATCGCATTTATTGCTTAGTTGAACAATTTAAACCAGGAGATGTTTATCATTGTGATGGTCTCAATTTTGATAATCAAGTGCTCTATGCCATTACGTCGCAATATTTAGCCACACCATTAGAAATTTCACAAGGTGGTGGCATATTTAGAAGCGCAAACATACCCTATGATAGTGCAGATGATCAAGCGATAAAAGCGGTTAATGAACAAGTGATGAAAGCTTTTAGAATGAAAAATGGCGCCACGCACACTGAATTTATCAAGTGTCATGAAGATGGGAAAATTTATTTTCTGGAAACCTCTTCACGTGTTGGTGGTGCACATTTAGCCGAAATGGTTGATGCCGCGTCAAATATAAACATGTGGCGAGAATGGGCAAAAATAGAAGATGCCTTGGTGCGAAACAAAAAATATAAATTGCCAAAAATTAAAAAGGCTTATGCGGGCATTGTTTTAACTTTATCAAAATTTGAACACCCTGATTTATCCTCATTTAATGATCCTGAAATAACTTTTAGAGTACCCCTCGCCTATCATGCAGGTTTAATTGTACATGCGCCTAAGCATGAACGCGTGAGGCATTTACTCGATGATTATGCGGAGCGTTTAACGGGCAATTTTAGCAACGTGGTAGCGCAAAAGAAAGTAGATAAATTTCATTAACCCAAATTCAGCGTTGGACGCTGAATCGACGAAAATTTTGCTTTTTTACAAAATTTTGTCAGGGTTAACCTCTTGGAGTCTGACACACCTTTAGGCGGCGTCATGAATTGACAAAATCAAAGATGTTTGTCAACCCCTTGGACAAATTGCGCTACTGCATAATTTAGGTCAAAAAAAGGGGAATTTTCCCCTTTTTTTTTGCTTTTTTTGTTTTTACTTTGCTGCCAATATTAACCAATAAATTTTTATTGATTATGGCAAGAATTAGTCAAAATGAAGCAAAAAAGTTGTACCAAAATTTTCTGGACACCAAAGCTGCAGCAATGGATAAAATTGTTGGCAAAGAGGATGCCAACGCTATTTGGTTTGAAATTAAGGACTTAGAAGACTTTCTTTCGTATGCCAAGCGTGAAGCAAATAACCAAAAAGAAACGGTTAATGGGATCAGAGTCTATTTAGGTTCTTATGATACAACCCATGAAAACAAAGATTTAGCCGGCAGAACCACCATTTTTCTATCTGCAACTATTGCAGGAACAGAAAACTTAGGCAACGCTTTGGATCTGAATGCGGACGCATTTAATATGGGTTCCATAATTTTACCTCCAAAAAGAATTTATTAATTTTTTTTATATGCTTGACTTTTTAGGAACCTATATTTTTGCTATTATCTATGGTATCAGTGCGATATTTGGTATCATAAATTTTGATAAATACAGAAATAAAAAGGGGAAAATTTTTACCAGCTTTTTAGTTATTACAGCAATCACAGAGTTTTTAGGAATGCATTTTTCGATAAGTGCCCCCGTTATCAATCGCATGGCTTATTTTATTTATATTCCATTTAATTATTTTCTATGGTTTTATTTCTTTACTCAACTATTGAACAACCAAAAAATAGTGAAAATGCTACTAGTGGTTTTTATCTTTTTTTACGCTTATGATTTGATAGAGATAATTATTAATAAGAAGGATTATAGCGCTACAAACCTAAAAACGAGCTATTATTGCGGCGCCATTAGCTTGCTATTGCTGTCCATGCAATATTTTCGTGAATTGCTTAATTCCAATTTAATTATTCATAATCACAGAATTTTGTATTTTTGGACAACGCTTGGGCTGGTCATCATTTGGATTGTTTATATACCAATCATGGTTGTGTTAAATCACCAAGTTGTAAAAGAAAATTATATTTTTTTTAAATCATTAACAATATTTATCAATGTTTTAGGTAATCTTTGTTTTATCATTGGCATTTTATGGAGTCAGAAGAAATACAACATTTAATTTTATTATTTGCTATTGTCGTCATCTCATTAATCATCGGGCTAGTGATTATATTTACCATTTTTAACAGCCGGAAAAATAAATTTATTGCCAAGTCAATTAGGGATAAGTTCAACTTTCAAAATGAAATATCAAAAGTTAAACTAGAAACAAAAGATATCACGGTCAATGAAGTGAGCAGAGAATTGCATGACAACATTGGTCAAATTTTAGCTGTGGCAAAAATGCAGGTGAATATTTTTAAAAGTAAACCTGAAACCATCAATGAAAAAACCCTGGCTGAATTAGAAAAAATCATCGGCAAGTCTATAGATGAAATTCGCTTACTCACGCGTTTAACGCGCTTGGAGGCCTTTGATAAAATCAATCTGCACGATGCCATCAGTCAAGAACTTGAACGCATCAATCTACTCAAAAGTATGGCCTGTGTTTTTGAAAATAAAACAGATTTTTACCAATTTGAAAACGAGCATGAGCTATTTATTTTTAGAATTTTTCAAGAAGCCATCAGCAATATCATCAAGCATGCACAAACGGATAAAATATTGGTTACAGCCACTTTAGACGAGGTGCATTACACCTTAAGCATAAGAGACTTTGGCATTGGTATGGCTTCAGACCACTTAAAACTAGGCTCTGGTATAAAAAACATGGAAAACAGAGCCAAATTAATCAACAGTGTTTTAACCTTTGAACAAGTTCAGCCTGGTACGCTATTAACCTTAAAATATCCTATAAAAAATGAAAACTAAAACCATAGCCATCGTAGATGATCATGCCCTATTTGCAAAATCATTGGCCTTCATGATTGAGCAAATTTCTGACTTCAAAGTTATTCAAACCTTTATTAATGGGTTAGAGTATGTGAAATATAGTCAATCTAATCCAGATGAAAGTTTTGATCTCATTTTGTTAGACATCAACATGCCAAATATGAATGGCTTAGAAACCATGCGCTGGATAAATGACCATCAATCCGATCAAAAAGTCATTGCCTTGTCTGTCAATGATGATGAACAAGTGGTGGTAAAAATGATTAAATCAGGCGTAAAAGGCTATCTACTAAAAGACTGCGACCCTGATTTTTTTAAGGAAGCGATGGATGTGGTAGATGCAGGCGGTTATTTCTATTCAGACAAGATATCCAAACATATCTTTAAAAGTACATTAAAAACAGCAGACAGTTTGTTTAACGATAAAGAACTATTATTTATTAAACACGCCTGCTCTGAACTAACTTACAAAGAAATTGCTTCATTAATGCATTTAAGCCCCAAAACCATTGATAAATATAGAGAAAACGTTTTTATAAAACTCAACATAAAATCAAGAGTTGCCTTGGCAATTTATGCGGTGAGAAACAACTTGGGATAAATGTGTGGCGAAAAAAGTGAAAAAAAGTTATGCCTTTATCCAACGAATCAATGATAACCATGGGTTTTCAAAGCAGTCATCATTAGCTTTAAAATAAATATCTCTTATATTTTTTTTACCTTTGCCAATGTATACTTTAAGTGATGACCAACGGTACTTTAGAAAACAAATTTAATAAAATCATATACGATTCAAATTTTTTTACTGTTTTTGCCTATGTATTATTAGGCATTTCTAAACTTTTTGAAATCTATTTTTTAATATATCTTCCAATTATATTTTTTCTCGTGAGCTTTTTTTTGGCCATGCGCGCATTAAAAATATTATTGACTATTAGAAGGTATAATAAAAAGTTTTTTAAAGAAAAATTAATTTATATGGCTGTTATGTTAATTTCACTGTTATTATTTATTTTTATATATATGATTAAATTGAATATAAATTTTTGATTTTCAAGAGGAATAATGGATTAATTCTTTTGCTAAGATTATCTTTGCAAAAATTTGGCTAAAGGCCTTGCCAAAGACTTGTAGCATAGTTTAAAAATACGGAAAAATGCGGATATTTAGTAGTTGGGCGTAATTTATCAAAAAAATCTAAAAACAAAGTATCTTATGACAAAATCTATTTTTATAATTTTAATTTTTACAGTAAATTTGGTATTTGCACAAAATAATAATGAATATCTTTTTGGCGAGTGGGTAAAGGTAAAGTCTAGAATGGTTGATGGTAGTAAAATTATTTCTGAACCATTTTTAACATCTAAATTTTATAGATGGCAAATTTTTAATAAAAAATTATGTACTAGCCCAGACCCAGTAAATTCCAATTATAATTCTTGTATAGATTTTGAACTAGAAAATAACTTAATCAAAACTTCTTCTGTTTCAGGATATGAAATTATAAAATTAACTACTGACACTTTAGTTGTTGTTGAGAAGATAGATGATTTAAAAGATAAAGATAAAACACAAAAACTTTGGTTTGTTAAATCTTCTATCATAAAAGAACAATATAAAAATCTATTTAAAAACGACTCAATATTAATTGCAAATGAAAATTTTACACCAAAATTAAATAAAAATTTTATTTTAGATATAAATAAAAATTTTAGTAGTATGAATAACTTTCCAAACTTTGTTTTAATTGGAAATTTAAATTTTATACCCGAACAAAGAAAATTAATATTTGAAATAGATAATATCAATGAGAAAAATAATATAAAAAATAAGAAAGCAATTGCCTTTGTTAAATCTGTAGTTGAAAACTCTTATAATAATTGGGATTTAAATGATTTTAAAAATTTCAAAAAGATATATATGCCAATTATATTTAAAAGCGAATATTATCACTTTGATGGAGGAAGTTTTAAAGGTGCTAGTTTTTATTTTTTTATTAAAGATATAGACGACATTAAAAAGATATATGGTATAAAAATGGAAGATTTAAAATTATCAGGAGAATTATATCTTAAAGGTTTAAAATCATATGAAAATAAAAAGTACGATAAAGCAATTAATTTTTTCGAAAAGTCTTATGAAGTTGATAATCGAAAAGTAGATGCATTATATAATATTGCTTCAATTTATGCTCTATTAAATGACAAATTAAATTTATGTAAGTATTTAGAGAAGTTAAAAGATTTGGAGCAAACAGAAGGTATCAAACTTTATAATGAAAACTGTTTAAATTAAAAAAACTACACCCAACAGCAGTTTACTTCGTCAGTTCGCTTCGCTCGTGTGATCCCGTTTCAAAACGAGAGTGCGCTGCAAAACGTTGGAAACAAGACCCAAAAATTACAACAGACAAATAATGACATTTAGAATTTTACTTTATATAATTTTAATAACTTTAAAGGTCTATTCTCAAAACGACAGTTTGAAAAAGTTAAATTTTAATGCCTACGGGGAATTATACTATAGCTATGATTTTTCAAATCCTCAGAATCACGAAAAGTCAAATTTCCTTTACAATCATAAACGACACAATGAAATAAATGTTAATCTTATTTTATTAAAAGCAACCTATTTAGATAAAAATTACAGAGCAAGCCTTGCACTAATGGCAGGAAATTACGCGCAGTACAACCTAAGTTCGGAACCAACTTGGGCGCAATTCATCAATGAGGCAAATGTTGGCGTCAAACTATCACAAAAACAAAATATATGGTTAGACGTAGGAATTATGCCTTCGCATATTGGCTTTGAAAGTGTTATAAGTGCCGACTGTTGGACCCTGACAAGAAGTTTACTTGCAGAAAACTCGCCCTATTATGAAGCAGGCATTAAATTAAGCTATACTTCAAAAAATGAAAAATTATACCTATCGGCTTTATATCTAAATGGGTGGCAAAAAATCAGGAAACCAAATGATAGTCAAAAACCTTCATTTGGAACGCAAATAAATTATAAGTTGTCTAAAAAAATAATGTTTAATTATAGCACATTCTTGGGTACTGACAAACCTGATCGTATTAATGCTTTTAGAAATTTTCATAACTTCTATTTGCAATATGAGCCGACCAATAAGTTTGGCATTATTGCAGGTTTTGATATTGGCATGGATAAATTTAACGCGGATAATTATGGAACTTGGTACTCACCAGTTTTAATAATCAAACAAAGTATTAAGAAAAAAACAACAATTGCCTGTCGTGCAGAATATTATAGCGACCCAAAACAAATTATTATTTCAACAGGCACAATAAATGGCTTTCAAACCTTTGGCTTTTCTTCAAACCTTGACTATGATATAAACGACAAAATAAAATTTAGAATTGAAGGAAAAATGTTTCACGCAAAAGACAAAATATTCGCAAATGAAAACAACAACTATTCAATAACAACAAATATGACCATCAAACTTTGAAAAAGAAACGCCAGCGGGTAACAGCAGTTTGGTCTCGTTTTAAAACGAGAGCGCGCAGCGAAACGTTGACATACGACTTTACAAACGCCGCTACCTCTGTATCAATAAAAAAACCTTTTCAGATTAAAATTTCAACAAAAATTATTATCTGAAAAGGTGAATTGTTGACAGGAAAGTTTACCGCTTATTTAGCACCCGTTGGCACAACAGTTGTAAACACTTTCATTTCATTGTCAAACATATACAAACCGCCTTTGTCCTCGCCTATTAGGTTAATTTTATCTAAAATATAACGGGCATTGGCTTCTTCTTCAATTTGCTCAGACACATACCATTGGAGGAAATTATGGGTCGCAAAATCGCGCTCATCCAAGGTGATGCCAACCAAATCATTGATACTCTTTGAAATGGCAATTTCGTGTTGCAACAGTTGATTAAAAATACTTTTGTGATTAGTCAAATCCAAAGTCGGTTTGATAACCTCAGGAATAATTGCTTCGCCGCCGCGTTGGTTAACGTATTTGATCAATTTCAACATGTGCATACGCTCTTCGTCAGATTGGCGAAACATAAATTCAGAAATACCTTCAAAACCTTGGTTTTCAGCCCAAGAGGCCATTGACAAATAAACCTGCGAGGAATCACCCTCTTTTTTAATCTGAAAATTTAAAGCTTCTTCTACTTTTTGAGAAATCATGATATAATAATTTAAGAATTAATTTGATGAATAAAATGTGTAATACGTTTTGATAAATCGCCGTCAACAGTCACTAATGGCAACCGCACGGTGTTTTCTGATAATTTTAAAACCTTAAAAACCTCCTTAATACCAGCAGGATTACCTTGTTCAAAAATCATGTCAATGGCATCAGCTAATTGGTAATGTAAATGATAGGCTTCTTCAACTTGGCCGTTCAGTCCAAGTCTAACCATTTCTGAAAATTGTTTGGGAAAGCCCTCGCCAATCACAGATATTACGCCTGATCCACCTGCTAAAACCATAGGTAGTGTAACCATATCGTCACCAGAAATGACCAAGAAATTTTTTGGTTTGTGTTGTATAATTTTCATCGCTTGAACAATATCGCCGCTTGCTTCTTTTATAGCCACAATATTGCTGAAATCATTGGCCAACCTCAAAACGGTGGCTGGCAAAACGTTTGAAGCTGTTCTGCCTGGCACATTGTATAAGATGACAGGAATAGGCGAAGCTTCCGCAATGGCTTTAAAATGCTGATAAATACCTGCTTGTGTTGGCTTATTATAATAGGGCGAAACAGACAAAATGGCTACAAAAGCTGATAAATCTCTCGTTTGAAGTTCTTCCACAACCTTTAAAGTGTTATTGCCGCCTACGCCCAAAACCAATGGTAGTCGGCCTTTGTTAGCCTCAATAATCGTTTGAATAACCAGTTCTTTTTCTTGCCCCGTTAAAGTTGCTGTTTCTGCGGTCGTCCCAAGGACAACTAGATAATCAACCCCACCAGCAATGACATAATTTACAATGTTGACTAAGGCATCAACATCAACAGAAAAATCTTTTTTAAATGGTGTGACTAAAGCAACACCAGTGCCAATAAGCGCTTGCATATTATATTTTATTAAGTATTTTTAAATATTTAAAAGTTTCTGAAACAAATAAATCAACCTGTTCAAATCTAGTTTCAATGTAAAGATTATTATAATTATTATACTGATTCTTAAATCCGACTTTAAATTTCGCTTTGGACTTGATAGCCAATTCATTCAAAGCCTGCTGATGGTCTTCAAAATAATTAATCAACAAATCAAAAGGATAATTAATAAATTGCAGGGCTTTTTCATTTTTCAAATCACCCATCAAACTATAATCCCGCATCGATACCACATCAAAGTTAAAACTTTCATCTTTTTTCAAAGTTTGCATAAAAGCTAAAGTTTTTGTTTTGGTTAGGTCTATCGCCAATAAATTTAATTCATTTTTAATTTGTTCAACCAAATTTTTATCAGAAATATCTATCAAAAGACCCATGGTAACGATTTTCGTTTGATCTACCTCAACCGTTTTATTTAACGATTTCTTAATGCGATTTTCTATAAAAAAAGATTTAACTATATCAAAAATCATTTATATTTACAATTTCAAAACTAAGTTACAAAATTAATAATTAAACTCGTCTTTTGATGAAATATTTAGAAAAAATTAAGCAAAATTCTTTATATTTTGCGTTATTTTTAATAGGGCTCAGTCTTTTAGCTAGTTGTAAAACCAAATATGAGGTTTCTAAAATTACTGGTAGAAAAATAACAGTCAATGCTAACTTAAGCAATGATGCTCAAATTGAGTCATTTATAGCACCTTATGCACAAAAAATAAATCAAGACATGAATCGCGTGTTAGCTTTCAACCCAGAAACTTTAGATAAAAGTATAGCTTTGTCTTTTGGTCAATCAAAAATGAGTAATTGGTTTGCTGATGTAACTTTTGAAAGAACAAATCTCGTCCTCTCATTAAAAAAAATAAATCCAAACAAAATAGATCTTTGTCTACTTAATTCAGGAGGTATCCGAGCGCCTTTACCTAAAGGTGATGTCACCACGAGGCAAGCCTTTGAATTGATGCCTTTTGAAAATTCAATCGCGGTTTTAGGATTAAAAGGTTCGCAAATTTTTGATTTAATGCAACAGATAATCAAAGATAAAAAACCACATCCCTTAAGTGGCATCAAAATTTTTCTTGCAAAAGATTATCAAATAGAAAAAATTGAAATTGGAAATCAACCCATCGCGTTTGATAAAATATACTATCTAGCCACAACAGACTATACTGCCAATGGCGGCGATGGCATGGACATCTTAACAAAAGCCCATTCAAGACTAGATTTAGATTACAAATTGCGCAATCTACTCATTGATTATTTTGAAGCAGTTGATCAAGTGAATGCCAATGACGACATCCGAATCATCATCAAACCTTAAGAAATCAGCCATGAACAGAAGAAAATTTATCAAGCAATCTGCCATCGCTACCTCAGCCTTGAGTTTAAGCACGCTACCAACCTTTGGTTTTAATCAGGCGCAAGCAACAAAAAGACTGACTATCTTGCACACCAATGATGTGCATAGCCATGTTGAACCATTTGCTGCTGATCATCCGAGAAATCCGAATATGGGCGGTGTGGCCAGACGAGCCACTTTAATCAACCAAATTAGAGCTGAACAGCCCAATGTCTTGTTGCTCGATGCTGGCGATAGCTTTCAAGGCACGCCCTATTTTAACTACTATGGCGGCGAAATAGAATGGAAATTGATGAGCATGATGGGTTATGACGCAACAACCCTAGGCAATCATGAATTTGATAATGGTTTAGAAGGCTTGTTAAACCCCATGAAACAAGCCAAATTTGACATTATTAATGCCAATTATGATTTTAAAAACACCATCCTTGATGGAAAAATAAAACCCTATAAAATCTATGAAAAAGACAACCTGAAAATTGGAATTTTTGGTTTAGGTGTTGAACTTCAAGGGCTTGTTAACAAAATTCAATATGGTGAAACGGTCTATCTCAATCCTTTAGAAATCGCACAAGACATGACCCGCTTGCTAAAATATGACAAAAAATGTGACCTCATCATTTGTTTATCGCATTTAGGTTACAACTACAAAAATGAGCCAGATAAAATTTCTGACCTCATCTTAGCCAAAAAAACCAAAGACATTGATTTAATTATCGGCGGACATACCCATACTTTTTTAGACAAACCGACGGTGGTTAAAAACCTTGTTGATCAAGACGTTATTGTCAATCAAGTAGGCGCTTATGGCATTAATTTAGGCAGAATTGACTTTGAATTTGTAGAAAAAAGCAAGAAGTTGACCACCACTAAACAAATTGAAATACTTTAGTCCATTCAATATTAATGGCGTTCGAGCGGGTTTTCCGCTATAGCTTGCTTGCATCAAGTGGTTTTTCTATAATTTTTAAAGAGCTTCCTCCGGTCGCTTTCAAAAACTTAGAAAAACTCACTTTCTGCCGCGCAAGGCTGCCGCTTCAACCCCTAACGCAAAAAAAATATAAGCATATTTTTTTATATATAATTTACTTATGTATATTTGCATCATAAATATAAATGATGAATAATAAATTATATAAAGGTTCGCTACAAACCATTATTTTACAGATGCTTAACGAAGAAAATCGGATGTACGGCTATCAAATGACACAGCGTGCGAAAGAACTCACCAAAGACAGTTTGGTCATGACAGAAGGCGCCCTATACCCAACCCTACACAAAATGGAAGAAGATGGTATTTTGACCACTTCTTCAGAAATTGTAAATGGCAGAGCGCGCAAATACTACAGCATCACCCAAAAAGGAAAAAATGTTCTCGATGAAAAACTAGACGAACTCAAAATTTTTCTTGAAAATATGCAAAACATGATCAACCTAAAGCCTGCTTAACAAATGACTGAAGCACAACTTTTATACATACGAAAGGGCCTTGTAAAACTAGGTTTACCAGATGATATGATAGCTGAACTGACCGATCATTGGGCATGTGAAATAGACGATTTAATGATACAAGGTTTCACTTTTGAAGAATCGCTTTCAAAAATCACAAAACAGTGGACCAAATCTATGAGTTTTACAGATTATTATTTTGATGGCGGTTGGCAAATCCCAAAAATTTTAAAGGATAGAATGGTCAGCGTTAATAAAAAAGGTTTCTGGTGGTCTGCTTATTTTATTGTTTTTGCTTCCGTAATTTATGTTCTATTCCAAACACTTGAGCTCAAAATTTATCATTTTAATCAAGTTCTATCTATATATTTGATGTTTTCATCCCTGTTTTTTTTAATATTGGGTTTTAAAATCAAAAAATCAGGCCAACCATCAAATATATATGGATTTATGATTTTAAGAAAGCATCAATATATTCTATGGTTTATAACGAATCTTATTTTTGGTTTCATCATATTTTTTTTAAATAACGAAACAACTCTACATCCTATTTTTACTTTGAATCTAATAATGTCACTTTTCTATAATGCGCTCTTTAGCTATTACTACTATAAGTATAAGCAAGTCGAATGATCTAAAACAAGAAAACATTTATGTTGCCAACCCAGTAAGGGTTTCGAACCCTTTCTGGGTTTAACCAATATTTGCATATACAAATAGTATTATTGGCATCAACTCTACTTTTAACTTTTTGGTTATCTTTGCCCAAACAAAAACCTTATGCTAGGTCTCAAACTGCCAACCGACCCACGTTGGGCAAACATTGCCGAAAAAAACATCGCTGATATTTTGGTTGATCATGCTTGGTGCGAACAAAAAGCCGCCACCATGGCCATTTCATTAATTGTGACCAACCCAGACAAAATGGATTTGATTGAGGAAATGACCAGTTTAGCCAGAGAAGAAATGGCACATTTTAAAATGGTCATGGACAAAATCAAACAATATGGTTTTTCTTTTGGTCCACAGCGGCCAGATTTATACGTGCAAAAACTCTATAAATTTTTTCCTAAAGGTGGCACAAGAACAGATGGTTTGGTGCATAACCTTTTGGTGGCTGCACTTATTGAAGCGAGAAGTTGTGAGCGTTTTCGCTTACTGTCAGAAGAATTGTCAGATCCTGAATTGGCTCAATTTTATCGCGATTTGATGAAATCGGAAGCAGGGCATTACACCATGTTTCTAAAATTTGCACGAGGTTATGACACTATAGAAAAAGTCAATAAAAAATGGGAAGCCCTTTTGCAATATGAAGCAGAAATCATGCAAGAATTAGGGACGCATGAAAGTGTTCATGGTTAGTTGTTTAACTCCGACAGAGTTTAGAACTCTGTCGGAGTTAGTGAACAAAACAACGCTTACTTAAAAAAAGAATCTACAAACTCAAATTTATTAAAAACCTGCAGGTCGTTGATGCCTTCGCCAACGCCTATATATTTTACTGGAATTTTAAATTGGTCAGAAATACCAATAACCACACCACCTTTTGCAGTGCCATCAAGCTTGGTAATGGCTAAGGACGTCACTTCTGTAGCGGCTGTAAATTGTTTGGCCTGTTCAAAAGCATTTTGTCCGGTTGAACCATCAAGCACCAACATCACATCATGCGGCGCGTCTTCCACCACTTTTTGCATCACACGTTTCACTTTGCTCAATTCGTTCATCAGGTTGACCTTATTATGCAAACGACCTGCGGTATCAATAATCACAACATCGGCACTATGCGCCACCGCATATTGGATGGTATCAAAAGCCACAGATGCTGGATCGCTACCCATTTGTTGCTTCACAATAGGCACTTGCACACGATCTGCCCAAATTTGCAATTGGTCGATAGCAGCCGCACGAAAGGTATCACCCGCACCAAGCACAACTTGGTAACCAGCCTTTTTAAATTGATTAGCCAACTTGCCAATGGTTGTGGTTTTACCAACGCCGTTCACACCAACCACCATAATCACATAGGGTTTTTTATCAGCCGGAATCGTAAATTCTGTTTCATTATTTAAATGATTTTCAGACAGTAAGCCTGCAATCTCCTCACGCAATATGAGATTAAGTTCATCTGTGCCCATAAACTTATCACGAGAAACACGGGCTTCAATGCGTTCTATGACTTTTAAAGTTGTATTCACGCCCACATCAGATGAAATCAAAATTTCTTCTAAATTATCTAAAACTTCATCATCAACTTTAGATTTTCCTGCAATAGCCTTGGTTAATTTAGAAAAAAAAGTTGTTTTTGTTTTTTCTAATCCCTTATCTAAATCCTCTTTTTTTTCAGAAGAAAATATTTTTTTAAAAAAGTTCATATCTGATTATTTACAGGGCAAATTTACGAATAAAAAACAAAATTTTTATGCTTATTTGAAGCTATTCCAGCCATTCGCTATATCTTTTTTTCAAAAAGTTGTTTTTGAATCGCCCCTACATTAGCATTTATAAAACCTTTTCCGCTGGTCACCCTCTCTTTTGGAGAGGGAGGGGCGAGGCTCGTCGCTATGTTTGGTCGTCAAAAAAACTAACATTTTGCTGCAAAAGGATGCCGCTACTGTCTGGGCTAACAAACTTATTCATAATAACAAACTGTAATTCAACTAAATAAATAAAATTAAAAAATTATTAATTTTTATTATTTTTACAAATCAATTATTAATAATGAAATCAAAATTTAGCAAATTTTTGTTATGCAAAATCATGGGTTGGCAAATTAAAGGCAATTTAGACCCTACGATAAAAAAATCAGTCATTGCCGTCGTTACCCACACCAGCTGGCATGATTTCTATATAGGCTTGTTAGTTAGAAGCATCATCAAACATCCAATTAATTTTGTAGGCAAAAAAGAACTATTTATTTTTCCATTTGGTTATTTTTTTAAATGGTTGGGCGGCGCACCGCTTGACCGAAGCGGTAATAATAACAAAGTTGATGCGATAGCCGCCGAATTTGATAAACATGACACATTTAGGGTTGCCATGTCGCCAGAAGGGACCAGAAAAAAAGTAGACAAACTGCGAACTGGCTTCTATTTTATCGCAAAAAAAGCCAATGTGCCACTCATTCCGGTTGCATTTGATTTTAAAACTAAAACGGTGACCATTTATCCTGCCCTCTATCTAACAGATGATATTGACGCTGATATCAAAAAATTTGAAAGTCATTTTATTGGCGTTGTTGGTAAAATACCAGAATATTCATATGAAGTTAAACCTTAAACCTTTATCGAATATCTCATAGATTTATTAATTCTGCCAATAGAGTAAATTGCATTATTCTGACATCTTTGATTTGCTGGTGGCACTACATGCAAAAAACAAAGCAAACAAATAAATCGTAAAATACTAAATTACAAATAGTTATAATTTTCAAACAAAGTAAAAACACTTTAATTTAAAAAATAGGGGAATTTTCCCCTCCCAAAAAGGGGAAATTTCCCCTAAAAAAAATGGGGCTTTTTCCCCTAAAGAAACAGGAAATTTCCCCTATTTTGAAAATGCCTTTCGTTAGATATTTGCACCAATAAATTCAAACAATAATCTAATGAAAACATTTTTTTTAACAATCGTCGCTTGTCTATCTTTAAGTTGTCAATCTGAAAGCATGGAAGAAATCATTTCAAAAAATATAGAAACCAAACGCATGACAACATCCAGATGCGAAAAGAAAGTAAGACTCCAATTTGATACGGAAGATCTCGTAATCAATTTTGGACAAGGCTGGCAAAATCAATCAGTGAACACTTTTCAATTGGAGTGGTTAAATGACAACACGCTAAAAATCAACAGTTTTTACGCTATAAACTTTGCTGAAATGCAACAAAGTCTAGCTTTTAGTTCTCAAAATTATCAAATTAATTACCTAAGTTCTTTTAGTATAACCGTGCACCTAGATGAACCGAGCCTTTGGTACATTTATGGCGAACATTATCACATGTTTAACCTAAATCTTTTGGTAGATTATTGCAAACCTAATCATCAATTGATGGCTAGCAGAAATTAAGGAATTCTTTTATTGTTTAGGAAAGGTTTTATCTTCTATATTCCTTAAAACGACCGTTACTAAGCAATAACATGACCGATTCAATATCGGATTTAAGGTTATTATCATCTAGCGCTTGAGTTGCTTCTGACTCTGGCGCTTTTTCATGATTAATTTCTAATTGTAATTCCTCATTTTTAGCCAAAATATCTGCTTGATAGGTCTCTAAATCACTTACTTTAGTTGTGAGGTCGTTGATTTGACCTGCTAAAATTTCCTTTTCAGTCGCTAATTGTCCATTATTCACGCTATAATTCTCTAATTCAATTGATTTTAATTGAATATTTTCTTGAAATTCAGCTATTTCAATTTTTGCTTGTTCATTAAGTCGTAATAGTTCTTCATTCTTCTTTTTGGTCAATTCTAGGTCATTTTTGGTCTTTTCAAATTCTGCATGGACATTTTTCATATCTAGTAAAGCAGTCTTGAGGTCTAAAATTTGGCTTTTTAATAAGTGGTTATCTTCCTCAAGCGCAATAAGAGACTGGCTATTTAAAGAAGAATCAAAAGTCGATTTTTGAACCTCTAGCGCCGATAATTGCATCGTTAAATCAGTTATTTTAGCCTTAAGTGCCTTATTTTCATCATCCAATTGCCCATCAGCAGCCGAAAACAAGGTCGCACGCGCTTCTAATTGGTTTAGTTTTATTAAAACGTCCTCTAATTCTTGACGTAATTTGACGTTCGTTAAAACTAATTCATCATTATTTTGTTTCAGTCTTTCGTCATTTAAAGACGCACTTTCTTGGTTAGACTTTGGGAAAGTGCCTATATCAAACAAAAACCAATTGATATCAACTTCACTAAAAGTGGTGGATATTTTCATCACAAAATCTAAACTTGGCTTATTTCTTCCAGCAAGCAAATGTGACATACTTGATCGCTGAAAACCAATTTTATCAGCAAATGCAGAAGCTGTCAATTGATAAAAAGACAATATATTTTCTAGTTTTTTAACAAAATCAACGGTTTCCATCTGTAACAAATTATTTTACAAATGTAATATAATTAAAATTCTAAACCAAAAAATTCTAAAAATGTTTACAAATTACAATTGTAAACAATGACTAAATAATCGCTTGATATAAAATTCAAAAAATATTGGTTTATAATACTTTATATATTAATATTTTACTTTTAATTCAACACTTGTTTTCTTAAAAAAGGCTTATAAACGGTAATTTTATGTTTACAAGTTACAATTGTAAACTTTCTAGCGTATTATATGACCTTCCTCTAAAAATAGAACAACTCACCTACTCTTTTTAATGTTATTAATTTTTTCTTCGCAAAAGCATTTATTTTTAAAAAACTTTTTTTGCTTTCCAAAAATCAACGAAAACGTTATAGTTTTGTTGATTACGCAACAAATAAGATGTTTTTATGTTTAATTAATATAGTAATTTCATATTTTAATATTTTTTTATATCATTTTATGAATTTTTATCATTTTTTTTACGATATTTGCACATAATAAAATTATCCTACCATGAGTAAGTTTAAATTAGACGAAGTAGACCATCAAATTCTAGACATGTTAATTGAGAATACACGTATTCCTTTTACTGACATTGCTAAGGCTTTATTAATTTCTGCGGGTACAGTGCATGTCCGTGTAAAGAAAATGGAAGAAGCAGGGATCATTACTGGCTCCTCACTTATCTTAAATTATGAAAAATTAGGCTACGCGTTTATTGCCTATATTGGTTTATTTATAAATAATACATCGCAAACTAAATTTGTGATTGAGCGTTTAAAAGAAATTCCTTTTGTAACCGTTGCGCATGTGACGACTGGTAAGTTTAATATTTTTTGTAAAATCCGTGCCAAAGACACGAAGCATGCCAAAGATATTATTTTTATGATCGATGATATTGACGGTGTTTATAGAACTGAGACTATGATTTCTTTGGAAGAAAGTCTTAACGACAAAACACGTATTATGAAAACTATTTTTAGAGACATCTAATTAGACACACTTTTGTTGAATCAAATACTAGCCTTGTGTGTCATATCACAAGGCTTTTTTTATAAACTATAACGATGGAAAAGTTCAATGACAAAATTCAATGGCAATGGCAAAATTCAATAGGCAAAGTTCCAGCATCCAGCTTCTAATTTCTAACTTCTAATTTCTAACTTCTAATTTCTAACTTCTAATTTCTAACTTCTAATTTCTAACTTCTAATTTCTAACTTCTAATTTCTAACTTCTAATTTCTAATTTCTAATTTCTAATTTCTAATTTCTAATTTCTAATTTCTAACTTCTAATTTCTAATTTAAAAATGTATCCAAAGCCAAGAATAGAAAGATTTAATGACCATGTAAGAGCAAAATATGATGTATATCAAAATATTTTCATCACCTTTCCTTTTGATAATATTGAAAATATTGCTTCACTCCTACCTCTATTCAATCAAATATGTGAAGAAGGATTTCTAGAGGAAAGTAATCCTGAAGAAATTGTGAATACTTTTTTTGATAGACATTACGTGAATCATACGCCAGAACAAAAAATAAATCTACTTTTTAGATATATTCAATACATTGAGCGTCAAGTGGTGCTTTTCGATGCCATTGAAGATGCATCGTTTTCTAAAGTAAATAATATGGCTGGTACCAATTCTATCCGCGCCATGAAAGATAAAGCAGAAACAAAGGTCCTTAGAGATGAGTTGGCTGCATTCTTCAAAAAATTTCAAACCCGTGTTGTTTTGACCGCCCATCCAACGCAATTTTACCCTGGCCCTGTTTTAGGTATTATTAATGATCTCATTGCTGCTTTTAAAGCAGATGACTTAAAAGAAATAAAAAATTTGATGGCGCAACTAGGTAAAACGCCATTCATCAATAAACAAAAACCAACACCTTATGACGAAGCCGTCAGTTTAATTTGGTTCTTGGAAAATGTGTTTTATCCCGTCATCGCAAACATGAATGAATACGTCCAAAAACTAATCATTAAAGGAGATACTTTTGAAAATCCTTTTGTACAATTAGGCTTCTGGCCTGGAGGTGATCGTGATGGCAATCCTTTTGTTACTAATGACATTACCCTCAAGGTGGCCAAAAGATTGCGAACATCTATTTTAAAATGTTATTATGCAGACATTAGACGTCTCAAACGTAAATTGACATTTAAAGGCGTATCTGAATTAGTTTCTGAATTGGAACAAAAACTTTACCGCTCCGTTTTCTATTCCGATGGTACCATTTTTATCACACCAGAGACGTTTGAATCAACTCTACTCAGCATCATTGACCTTCTAGAAAAAAGTCACCAAAGTTTATACATTGAAGACGTCAAAAAATTACATTATACGTTTAAAACCTTTGGTTTTCATTTTGCCATATTAGATATCCGTCAAAATAGTCGGGTGCATCAAGAAGTTTTTGACCATTTAATAAAAGAAACTGCCATTTTGCCTGCGGATTATTTTCAAAAATCAGAGGATGAAAAACTCATGATGCTTAATCAAGCTGATTTTAAAAATCTCCATTTAAACACGACCAATGAAAATCTGGATAATACCTTGGGGTCTATCAATTGCATCAAAACTATTCAAGCTGAGAATGGCATCAATAGTTGTCATCGCTACATTATAAGTAATAACGAATCGGCTGCGCATGTTTTAGAAACGCTTTGTTTGTTTGAACTCAACAAATGGGAGAACCCAACCGTTGACATCGTACCGCTTTTCGAATCTGTTGAAGACCTTCAAAAAGCACATTTGGTGATGGAAAAATTATATAGCATTTCCA
This sequence comes from Flavobacterium sp., assembly GCA_044347145.1. GTDB lineage: Bacteria > Bacteroidota > Bacteroidia > Flavobacteriales > Flavobacteriaceae > Flavobacterium. The sequence goes on along the minus strand of JBIIXU010000007.1, from coordinate 76,306 downwards.
AATATGCTAATCATCTAAAAAGCAGGAATCAAACGCAGACCGTTATGCTTGGCTTTTCTGATGGCACAAAAGACGGGGGCTATTTGATGGCCAATTGGTCAATATTTCAAGCGAAGGAAAGCATCACAGCCATGTCTAAAAAATATGGCATTGAAGTCATCTTCTTTGATGGCAGAGGTGGGCCGCCAGCTAGAGGTGGTGGAAAAACGCATAAATATTATGCCTCTCAAGGACAGCATATCAACAGCAATCAAATTCAAATCACCATTCAAGGTCAGACCATTAGTTCCAATTTTGGCACGATAGATGCTTGTCGCTTCAATTTGGAAAATTTAATCTCGGCAGGAACTAAAAACTTGATTTACAATAAGAATCATAATACGTTATCTGACCAACAAAAACAATTGATTCAACATTTATCTGATTTGAGTTATGCTAAATATGTTGATTTCAAAGCCCATCCACAATTTTTAAATTACCTTGTTAAATTGAGTCCACTCCCATATTATGCCGATGCTAATATTGGTAGTCGTCCAGCCAAACGGAATCAAGAAGGCGGGATTCAATTTAAAGATTTAAGAGCTATTCCTTTTGTCAGTTCATGGAGCCAAATTAAGCAAAATGTACCGGGATTTTATGGTTTAGGTACCGCTCTTAAGTATTATGAAGACCATAATTGGCAAGAAGTTCAAGACTTATACAACAACTCCATGTTTTTTCGTACTTTGTTGGAAAACAGCATGATGGCCATTTGTAAATCATTTTTACCATTAACAGCATATCTCAAAAACGATAAAACTTTTGGCGAAATTTGGCAGTTGATTCATGATGAATTTAAACTCACTGAATGTTTATTACTAAAAATATCTGGCGACACTGTGTTGATGGCCAATTATCCTGATGGCAAAGCTTCTATAGACATGCGTGAGAAAATTGTTCGTCCCTTATTAGTTATTCAGCAATATGCGATTTGGCAAATGCAAAAAGAGGATTTAACAGCGCACGAAAGGGATATTTATAGAAAAATGATTATTCGTTCTTTATTTGGCAATATTAACGCCAGTAGAAATTCAGCTTAATATTTCTCGGGCGTTCGAGCGGGTTTATAATGCAGACATTTATCGTCTGTGCTGTTCGTCCCGAAAGCTTTCGGGATCCGCAACAAAAAAGTGGTTTTTATTAGGTTGGCTTCAGTTATATTCACGAACAAACTTTTTGGCTTAGTGGGCTGTTGATGACAAAAATAATTAGCATTCTCAAAAGAATTGAGCCTAATTTTTGTCCATTAAGCCTTAATTTTAAGCAAAAAAAATCCCCTACTTTGGTAGGAGATTTTTAAAAAAACTTTAAAAATTACTTTTATTTTTTTATCATTTTGATACTTTTTGTTTCATCGCCTTGTTCAACTCTAACAAGATAAACGCCTGCCTCCAAGTTATGACCCAATTCCACCTCATAAATAGCTTTAACCTCTTGGTTGCTAATCATTTTTCCGTTGATATCAAAAACTTGAATAGTAGCTTCACTATTGTTGGCTAATTTCAATGTAAATTGATTAGAAAATGGGTTTGGATAAGCTGCGATACTTTGATTAGTTACTACGGCAGTAAAATCTTCATCACTCGGCGAACTAGCGGGTGTGTTAACTGTACAAGCGTTACCCCAAGCACCAACGATAGTGTTTGCAGTAGCTCTAACTCTTATGGATAAAGTGCTGTTTGCAGCTGGCAATGCGCTTAACATGCCAAAATTAAAAAACGAATTTGCCGTATTGATTAATTGTGGTGCACCACCATTTACAGTTACTTCAAAGTCATAAGAAGTTGCGGAAGCTACTGGAATAGCATTAATCACAACAGATGATTCATTTGCTGGGACCGTGATACCACATTGACTAAATCTCATTTGTGTAATCTGTGTTACTGTAAACACATTGCAAGACACACCATATGCCTGTGGAACACCAGCTATTAATGCTCTAACTCTGACACCTATTATACTTGACAAACCTGGCAAAGAAGACAACTGACCAAAATTAAAAAATGAATTAGATGTGGAAATAACCTCAGGCGTTCCACCATTGACAGTTACTTCAAAATCGTAACCGGTTGCACCAGGAACTGGAATAGCATTAATTACATTTGAAGAGTTATTTGCACGTAATATTAAACCGCATTGACTAATTCTCACTCTTGTTAATACTGGATTTCCAACAACAACACTAACGGCTGTTCTTAGACTCTCGCAACCATTGACGGTTTGCGATACATAATAAGTACCAGTCATCAAAGGTAATGAAGATGTTAAAGCAATGCCAGCAGTATCAACGGTATACCATGCTAGGTTATCGCCAGTTGCTACTAACTGCGCAACAGTTGCGCCAAAGGGAAAATTTTGCGCAGAAGCAGTTGGTGCACTTGGTAATTGTACATTTATGTTCATGACATTACCTACTAATGCGCATGCGCCATTGGTAATGTTTACACTAATTGTTGTATTAGCGGTCAAAGGCCCTGTGGTGTACGTTGCTAAAGGACCATTTTGAACCGAATTTCCATCAATAAAAAATTCATAATTACTATATCCTGGTGTAGGTGTTATGTTTAATGGCGAATTAGGACAAAGCACGCCGCTAAACGATGAGTTGGCAACATCAAAGCCGCCATAATCGAACTCTGCTTCTATCATCATGTAGCCAAGTGTAGAACCTAGAGGTGCAGGTACACCTCCATTTAAAGGAAATGTAGCTGCAGCAAGTGGATCTACGTAAGAATTATTTTGGTTGGCAAAAGGGAAATAACCAGCACCTGGATTTGCAGTTTGTCTAAAACCAACATAAACTGTTTGTCCTGCAACATTTACAGCACCATTAATAAAGTTAAAATCTTGTTTTGTGCCAAGCATTCCAGCAGTAATTGTGATTAAGGCTGTGGAGTCAATTTTAACGCCGCTACCATTAAATAGCAAGCCTTTAATTGTATTGCCTGTAATGCTTGCTGCTGTTGGAAAATGATTTGAAACCGTTTTTACAAAAGTTTGAATATTATTGGGGATGTCATGTCTAACAGCAATTACACCAGTTCCAGTATTAAATCCGACACCACCACTTTGCACTGCACTTTGGTTATAAGCAATTTTATTACATTGTATGTCTTGGTTAAATGTGCGACTATTATTTGTATTATTTTCATCTGCAGGAATAGAGACCGTGAGGGTTTGTGCCCCTAAATTAGCTGTAGGTACATTCAAGAATAAAACATTAACAGTCTCTCCTGAATTGATAGAAGGGATGGTTTGCGTGGTTGTATATGGATTTGCGCCTGTTACAGTGAGTGTTACTGGTACATTTGTTAAAGTACCCGCTGAGGTATTGGTAACAAAGGAAGTTACTGTTTGTGTTGTTTTTAAGGTATTATTAAAAATACCTTTTTCACCAGCTAATCCTGAAACATTTAGCTCATTCGTGAATGGGTTGGCAAACGAAAATCGGAAACATGGCCTAAACGCGGAAGTTTGTGTCAATGTAGTTGCTGGTGTAGTTGTTGCAGTGGCTAAACCTCTCCATCCGCCTGGTAATAAATTGTTTGCACTGTATATGTATGCAGTTGTTGAGAACGTTGTACCCAAATAATCATAACCCACGTATAAAGAACCTCCTGTATATACGAAAGCGGATGTCAATGATAGCTCACCAGTAGAGCCTGCTACTGCTGGCAAAGTAAATGCACCCGTGTAAACGCTTGTCATTGGTGCAATGATTGACGCCCAATCTGTTGGTTTAAGGTTAGTTGCATCCGCAGTATTCTCTAAAAAATACGTCATTGTTCCGCCAGCCGGTCCAGATCCAACAGATGATAGGAGTAAACTCAATTTTGTAATTGTTGTTCCAGCTGGAATGCCAGTTAGTTCGGAAGCAGGAATAATAATTACGCCTCTAAAGGTCGTGTGTGCGGTAGTGCCATTTGGCGAGCGAAGTCCTGATGTTGCACCGGAAGCACTAGGTGCGGTTACCGTTAGCTCAGCTTGAGAATAACCAAAAAACGATGCTAAAAAAAGCATCAATACCGTTTGTAAAGTTTTTGACATAATGGTTAGGTTTAAAATTTATAAAAAATTTAATGTTGATTGATGAAAACAAAAGTAATAATTAAATCTTAATAATGTTAAAAAAGTAAATAAAATTTCATGAAAGCCAATTTTTATGTCATGAAAGCCATTTTTCTTATAAAGACGCTTTAAATTTAGCAAAAAAAAAACACTTTTTTGTTTTGCGGGCTGCCGGTTCCATCCCTAACGAAGCTCCAACACTTGAAGTAACTTAATATGATATTAGGAGTTATGAATTTATAAACTGAAAAACGACAAAATTAATAAAAATCAACAAAGAGGGTCCGTAGCCCTGAAATCTTTGTAGGAATTTGAAGCTATACCAGTTAAGGGGCGTTAGCCCTGAAATCTTTCTTCATGAAAATTCATGTTCTTTTCAATATACCAAACTAACTGGTTTCCTTTTGTAGTTTATGTCAGGGCTACGCCCCTTGCTTGCGGAATTTATATTTTTATTTACGAAGATTTAAGGGCTACGCCCCTATATACGAGGTTGCTAATTAACTAATATTTTATTGCATTTCAATTATTTACAAATATATATTTTTCTTTTAATAGACAGAAATTAAATGAAAAACTTGTGTTTACCATCAGTTTTATTTAATCTTATTCAGCAAATTCTCTTTGACACTCGTCCGCCATTCGTTTTCTAAAATACTTAAAACGATACTGCTTCTTCTGATGCCATTTTCAGCAACTAAATGGTCTCGTAAAGTGCCTTCAACCTTGCAACCGATGCTTATCATGGCATTAATGCTGCGTTGATTTTCAGAACTGGCTCTAAACTCTACTCTTTTCATCTGCCATTCGTCAAAAGCCAATTGCAAAAGTAAATATTTGCAATTTTTATTCAAACCCGTTCCTTGAAAGGCTTTGCCATACCACGTATAACCCAATTGCGTGCTTTGATGATTAGGTTCAATATCATAAAATCTGGTGCTTCCTGCATATTGATTAGTTAATTTATCAAATACAATAAAAGCATAAGCGTTTTGGTCTAGTCGACCCTTAACGGCTGTTTGCATGTATTTTTCGAATTTTTCTAGACCATCAGCTCGTTGAAGGGAATGAATCCAAAGGTCAGGTTCATTGAGCGAAAAATTTTTGAGGTAATCAAAGTCTTCCATTTTTAGAGGTCTCAACAGAACGCTGTCATTTTCTAAAATATAGTCTTGGTCGAAGTTAATCACTGTTTTTTGAGTTAAAAGATTTAATCCTAGAAGATGCAAGTTAAGAATTTATTTCTTTTCACAATCTGTGTTTTGCAATATTTGTTACACAAAGAACAAATACATTACAAATAAAGAAACCACCCTTGCTAAATAGCCCTCCCAAAGCTATTGTTGGAGCTCTTTTCAAGGTTTTTGCATAAAACCTTGAAAAAGCGACTAGCGGCGGGAGGAATGGCCACCATAATTAAGCCCCAAGCCATTCGCTCCAAAAAAAAATAAAAAGTGTAGCTGTTTTTGACTTTGCTTTTTTATATTTGCGTTTCAATACAAAACATGGAACTTAAACTTACGCGCCCTATTTGCTTCTTTGATTTAGAGACTACTGGCACCAATATTACCAAAGACCGTATAGTTGAAATATCTATTTTGAAGGTCTTTCCGAACGGTAATAAAGAATCTAAAACTTGGTTGGTGAACCCAGAAATGCCCATTCCACCTATTGTTTCTGCTATTCATCACATCACTGATGAGATGGTAGTCAATGAACCAACTTTTCATGAAATTGGCAAATTGGTGCATCAAATGATAAAAGATTCTGATTTGGCTGGCTATAATTCAGATCGCTTTGATATACCGCTTTTAGCTGAAGAGCTTTTGCGTGTAGGTATCGATTTTGACATGGGTAGTCGCGTCTCTGTTGATGTACAAAATATTTTTCACAAAAAAGAGGAACGCACATTGGGAGCAGCTTTGAAGTTTTATTGCGGCAAAACGTTAGAAAATGCACACAGTGCAGCCGCTGACACAGATGCTACCTATGAAATTCTGAAGGCTCAACTTGATCGTTACGACGATTTAGAAAATAATGTAAAAAAATTATCTGAGTTTACCACACGTAAGAAAAATGCTGATTTTGCTGGCTTTATAGCTTATAATCAACAAAATGAGGAAATTTTTACTTTTGGCAAATACAAGGATAAAAAGGTAACAGATATCCTCAATTCAGATGCTGGTTATTATAGTTGGATTCAAAATGCTGATTTTCCGCTATATACTAAAAAAGTGCTAACCCAAATAAAATTAAAACAACTTCAAAATAAATTAAATTAATATGAATCACCCATGTAAAATTGTTTTTTAGACATAAAAGCATACTTATGGGTGTTCTAGTTGCCTGATAAAAAACATTAAATTTAAACAGATGAAACTGATTTGCATTGGTCGAAATTATGTTGACCACATTGCTGAACTACAAAATGAGCGACCAACTGACCCTGTAGTTTTCCTCAAACCTGATAGTGCTATTTTGCTTAAGCAACATCCTTTTGTTATTCCAGAATTTAGCCAAGATGTTCACCATGAGGTGGAAATTTTAGTGAAAATTAATAAAATCGGCAAATATATTGATCAGAAATTTGCGCATACTTATTATGATGAAATAGGTTTAGGTATAGATTTCACCGCGAGAGACCTTCAAAGTCAGTTGAAAGCTAAAGGTTTACCTTGGGAAAAAGCCAAGGCCTTTGATGGCTCAGCCGTTGTTGGTGAGTTTTTTTCTAAAGCCAATTTTGCAGATTTGAATCATTTAAATTTTCGTTTACTCAAAAATGGTGAAGTTGTTCAAATTGGCAATACGCAGCACATGCTATGGAAAATTGATGAACTTGTTGCCTATGTTTCACAATATTTCACTTTAAAAATTGGTGATATTATTTTCACTGGCACACCGGCTGGTGTTGGAAAAGTGGAAACGCATGATGTGCTGGAAGGTTTTATAGAAGAAAAATTTGCCTTTAAAATTAAAGTCAAATAAAGTTATGGCTATTCATTATAATTTAACACTTCTGCATGACAAATTGGGTGATAGCCCCCAACAATCATTAGCCTCTGAGATAGATTTTTTTGTGCATGATATTTCTGCTCGCTTGAAAGAAATCAAGTTATTAATTGAAGAAAAAGACCGGGCAAAAATGCAAGAAATTTTGCCTGAAATTGTTGATTATTTGATTGTTTTCGGCGTCTTGCACGCCCATCAAGATGGCGAAGATCTATTGAAATGGATGAATGGTAAAGGCAAACGAAAAGAAGCCATGACGCTATATAATAGCCTTTTGGAAAATTATAAATTAGCAAAAAAAGAAATAAAAAAAGATTATTTGATCAGCTAAAATAATAGACTTTCAGATTTTAAGTTTAAATTTTTAAAAAAAATATCCAAATATCTTTCAATTACGCAAAAATTTAGTATATTTGCACCCTTGAAATTTTAAATTAATAATAATAAACGTTGTAAAACTTTTATACCTTCTTGCAAAAGAAGCTTCAAAAAGAATTACTTCATAAACAAACACAAGTCAAATGAAAAAAGGTATCCACCCAGAAAATTACAGATTAGTCGCTTTTAAAGACATGTCTAATGAAGATGTATTCATCACCAAATCTACTGTTGAAACTAAAGAAACGCTTACCGTTGATGGTGTAGAATATCCAGTTTTCAAAATGGAGATTTCAAGAACATCTCACCCATTCTATACAGGTAAATCTAAATTGGTTGACACGGCTGGTAGAATTGACAAGTTTAGAAATAAGTACGCTAAAAAATAATTTTTTTCGACTTGCAACCTATAAAGCTTCCTCTATTGGAAGCTTTTTTTATACCTTTGTGTTATGCTAAATGAATTAAATTTACCAGAAAATAAAGCCATCATCTTATTTGATGGCGTGTGCAATTTTTGCAACAACACCGTAAACAGCATCATCAAACAAGATAAAAACGATCTATTCAGATTCGTGGCTTTGCAATCAACCAAAGGCATGGAAATTTGCAAATATCTTGGTATAGACCGAAGTAAAACCGATAGTATTGTGCTCTTTATGCCCGGTGAAGCGTACTATATCAAATCGGAAGCAGCTTTAAAAATAGCTAACAAATTAGGTGGTTTTTATTTATTTTTAAATCTATTTAGCCTGCTACCAAGGAATATAACGGATATTGTTTATGACTATATTGCAAAAAATCGCTACAAGTGGTTTGGCAAAAAAGACCAATGTATGATGCCAGATGCTCAGGTGAGAGAGAAATTTTTGGATTAGTTTTTTTTCTTATCTTTACAACTTAAATTTTTTATTATGTCAGACATTCAAACTCCATCATCACCTGCTAAAGTGGCTTTGCCATTTGGCGTATTTTTTGGCTTATTTGTAACGATTATTACCATGACCATCTATTTCTTAGACATCAATATGTATGAAGACAAAACTATAGGTGTAGTAGTTGGTTTACTTACCTATTTAATATTGCCGATTACTTTTATTATTTTAGCCGTTAAAACTTTTAAAGACAAACACAATGAAGGTTTTTTAAGCGTTGTGGATGGCCTTAAAATAGGCGTGATTGTTTGTCTAATAATGGCCATAATTTCTGGTATTTTTAATCAACTATATTTTTTAATTTTTCCTGAACATTTAGAAAAAATGTTTACATTAATGGAAGAAAACATGGTTAAACAGTCTCCAAATATGACCCAAGAGCAATTAAATGGAGCGATGGAAATTTCCAAAAAGTTTATGAGCCCTTGGATTACCATTCCAATTTCTATTGCTATCTTTTCATTTATAGGCATGCTTTATGGTGCAATCATTGGCTTAATTTTTAAAAACGAACGTCCAGTATTTTAGATGCAAATATCGATTGTTATACCTTTATTAAACGAAGCTGAATCGCTTCCTGAGCTCCATGATTTGATTGTTTCTGTGATGACAGCACAACAGTTTAGTTATGAAATTCTCTTTATTGATGATGGGAGTAAAGATAACTCATGGGAGGTCATCGAATTTCTTAAAAGGAATAACCCAAACGTAAGAGGCTTCAAATTTAGAAAAAATTATGGCAAATCTCAAGCGCTTCATTTAGGCTTTTCTAAAGCAAAAGGAGATGTGGTTATTACCATGGATGCTGATTTACAAGATAGTCCTGAAGAAATACCTGCCTTATATGATATGGTTGCCAATCAAAAATTTGATTTGGTTTCTGGTTGGAAAAAGAAAAGGTATGACAATGCTGTCACCAAAAACATCCCTTCAAAATTGTTTAATTGGGCGGCTAGAAAAGCTTCAGGTTTAAAGTTAAATGATTTCAATTGTGGTTTAAAAGCCATGAGATTAGAAGTAGTTAAAAATATACAAGTAACTGGTGAAATGCATCGTTACATTCCTGTTTTGGTAGTTAATGAAGGTTTTGATAAGATTACAGAAAAGGTAGTTAAACACAAAAAAAGAAAATATGGTGAGACCAAATTTGGTGTAAATCGATTTACAAATGGCTTTCTTGATTTAATTACGATTTACTTTCAATCTAAATTTGGCAGGAGGCCTATGCATCTGTTTGGAACTGTGGGCACAGTTGTTTTTGTGGTTGGCTTTATGGCAGCAGCCTATATTGGCGCGCTAAAACTTTTTAAAATGTATAATGATTTGCCTTATGATTTGGTTACGAATAGCCCTTATTTTTATATTGCATTGACTGCCATGATTATGGGTTCACAATTATTTATCGCTGGATTTTTAGGCGAAATGGTGTTAAAAAACAGACCGCAAATGCAATATAAAGTAATGAAATCATTGGAATAATTATCAATTTTTAATTAGCCAATTTTCAATTTATAAATAAGTGCCAATTTAATTTCATAAAATTCAACAAAAAATTCAAAATATGCACATTGAACAACACATTTTAGATCGTGTAAATCCCTGGATGACAGCATCATTTGATTCAAATACACAAGAAGCTGTTGAAAAACTTTTAACCTCTTCGCCCGATGAGTTGAAAGATGCCTTTTATAAAGATTTAGAATTTGGTACCGGCGGTATGCGAGGCATAGTTGGTGCAGGCACCAATCGGATTAATAAATACACACTCGGTAAAAGTACACAAGGTTTAAGTAATTATTTATTGCAATCTTTTCCAAATGAAACCATCAAGGTGGCTATAGCTTATGACTGTAGAAATGATAGTAAAGCCTTAGCGAAAGTGGTTTCAGAAGTGCTTTCTGCTAATAACATTCAGGTATTTTTATACAGTGATTTACGGCCAACCCCTATGTTGTCATTTGCAGTGAAGCATTTGCAATGTCATGCGGGCATCGTTTTGACGGCCTCTCACAATCCACCGGAATATAATGGTTATAAGGTCTATTGGCAAGATGGTGGGCAAATTGTACCACCTGAAGATGACGCGATTATTGCAGCCATAGATGCCTTAACTTATCAGGATATTAAGTTTGAAGCTAATCCATCCTTGATTAAATTAGTTGATAAAGATTTAGATGAAGCTTTCTTTAAATCTACGCTTGAAAATGCCAAACTCTCCATGCCAGAAGAGGCACGAAAAAATTTAAAGGTTGTTTTTACGTCATTACATGGTACCTCAATAACGGCAGTTCCAGAAGTTTTGAAAAGAGCTGGCTATACAGACGTAAACATTGTTGAGGAACAAGCCGTACCAAATGGCAATTTCCCAACGGTGAAATCCCCTAATCCTGAAGAGCCTGAAGCACTAGAAATGGCTATTCAATTAGCCAATAAACTTGGGGCAGATATGGTTGTTGGCACAGATCCTGATTGTGATCGTTTAGGTGTTGCTGCTAGAGATAAAACAGGTCAGATGATACTTTTTAATGGTAATCAAACCATGGTAATCATGACCGCTTTTTTGCTTGAACAGTGGAAAAAAGAGGGCAAAATTACTGGTAAGGAATTCATCGGCTCAACAATCGTCTCTACGCCTATGATGCTTGAACTGGCCACTGCTTATGACGTTGAGTGTAAAGTTGGTTTAACTGGCTTTAAATGGATTGCTAAGATGATCAAAGACTTTCCGGAACAAACCTTTATTGGTGGTGGTGAGGAAAGTTTTGGCTATATGGTTGGTGATGCAGTAAGAGATAAAGATGCTGTTGCAGCTACCCTACTTATTTGTGAAATTGCTGCGCAACTTAAACATAGCGACAGTTCACTTTATGATGAACTATTAAGACTTTATGCAGCTTTCGGCTTTTATAAGGAAAACTTGATTTCTTTGACAAAAAAAGGCATGGATGGCGCTGAGCAAATTAAGCAAATGATGATTGATTTGCGTCAAAATCCTAAAGAAACCATCAATGGCCAACGCGTGGTGATGATTGAAGATTATCAAAACGCAACAGCTAAAAATCTTATAACCAATGAAGAAGAAACAATTGATATTCCAAAATCAAATGTGTTGATTTACTATTTAGAGGATGGAACAAAGATTTGCGCCAGACCAAGTGGCACCGAACCTAAAATAAAATTCTATTTTAGTGTGAATGATACTTTAGGAAGCGTGTCGGATTTTGCACAAGTTAATAAATCACTAGATCAAAAAATCAAGAACATCATTGATGAAATGGATTTGAAGTAAAAAACAATAAACCAACAAATAATCAATGATTATTTTTTGATAATTCATTTTCATTCCTTTAACTTCTAATTTCAATCCTCAAATTTTAAATGAGTAGTCTCAAAAATTTAATCCCTTACGCCAAACCCTATAAAAAAGGCATTATATTAAATATTACTTTTAACGTTTTATATGCGTTATTTAGCACCTTGTCATTTTTGACATTAATACCGATGTTAGACATCTTATTTGGCGACGAAGCAACTAAAAAAATACCAAAAGAACCTGTTTATTCCGGTTTATCTAAAATTGTTGATTACGGCAAAGACATGATGTATTTTTATGTTAATCAAATGATTAGTGAAAACGATAAGCAAACCGCATTAACATTTGTTATTGTAATCATCATTGTTACTTTCATGCTTAAGAATTTATTCAATTATCTCGCCTCGTTTTTTATTATGCATGTGCGAAATGGTGTGATGGCCGATTTAAGAAAAAGCATGTATAAAAAGATAGTGAGTTTGCCCATTGGTTTTTATTCAGAAAAGCGAAAAGGTGATGTCATGGCGCGTATGTTGGGCGATTTAGGCGAAGTTCAAGGTCAATTTTTTGCAGTTCTCGACCTATTGGTCAAAGACCCATTAACCATATTGTTCTCCATTGTAGCGATGTTTATGTTAAGCTACAAACTGATGATTTTTGTTTTTATCTTTATTCCAATCTCGGGTTTTGTTATTTCATTAATAGGTAAATCACTTAAGCAACAATCATCTCAAGCTCAACAAGAATCAGGTCTTTTTATCAGTATGTTAGAAGAAACCTTATCAGGATTAAAAGTGGTAAAAAGCAATAATGCTGAAAATGTTTTTATAAAAAAATTTAATGATTCTATTGATCGCTTATTAAAATTATCCAATGATATTGGCACCAAAAACAATCTGGCATCACCAGTTAGCGAATTTATGGGTATCGTTGTTATTGCGGTTCTTTTATGGTATGGCGGCTATTTAGTTATGGATGAAAAAAGTTTAAAAAGCTCAGATTTTATCGCATTTATGGGTTTGGCGTACAATATTTTAACGCCAGCAAAAGCTATTTCAAGAGCGAGTTATAGTGTAAAAGCAGGGCTAGCTGCGGCTGAACGTGTTTTTCATATTTTAGACCAACATAATCCTATTGCCGATCACCAAGGGTCATTAGTAAAAACAAGTTTTGATAATCAAGTTAGTTTTAAAAATATTACGTTTAGTTATGAAGAACAAATTGTTTTAGAAAACTTCAACTTAACTATTCCGAAAGGAAAAACCTATGCCCTAGTTGGCCAATCAGGTAGCGGAAAAAGCACAATTGCCAATTTGATTACGCGCTTTTATGATGTGGAACATGGCACCATTGAGATTGATGGCATAAATATCAAAGAACTTAAGTTAGATGCCCTGAGAAGTTTAACTGGCATGGTCACGCAAGATTCCATATTGTTTAATGATTCGATAAAAAATAATATATTAATAGGAAAACCTCAAGCTTCTGATGCAGAAGTGATTGAGGCACTTAAAGTGGCCAATGCTTGGGAATTTGTAAAAGATTTACCAAAAGGCATAGAAACTAATATAGGTGATGCTGGCAGCAAACTATCTGGTGGACAAAAACAACGTTTAAATATTGCTAGAACAGTTTTGAAAAATCCACCGATTATGATTTTGGATGAAGCCACTTCTGCGCTTGACACTGAAAGTGAAAAAGTAGTTCAAGATGCGTTAGAAAACATGCTACAAAACCGGACATCAATCGTTATTGCCCATCGCTTATCAACCATTCAAAATGCAGACTGCATAGTGGTAATGAGTCGAGGAAAAATTGTTGAACAAGGCACACATGATGACCTCATGAATTTAGAAAATGGTTATTATGCCAGATTGGTTAGTTTGCAGAGTTTGGAGAGAACTTAATATTGTGATTTTTTTAAACAGCCGCATGATTCCAATGATGAACGCCTTTGCACCAGGGATTGAAGTGGAAAGCCCACAGCTGGAATGGCTATTTTTTGTGGGCGAGCCAAAGCGACGAGCCGCACCCCAGCCCTCTCCAAAAGAAAGGGTGACCATAGGCATAGCGGTTTTTATAGAAGCTCTTGGCGCAACCATAGAAAAAAAAGCCATTGTAGCGAGGACTTGAAACGAAAAGGCCGACTCTTGTGGTGGTGCCATAATAATTTTTAATTAATCCAAGCGATGTATACACCGCCAGACTTTCAATACGCCGATCAACAAGACATGATTGATTTTATCAAACAGCATAGTTTTGGTCTATTGATTACAGCTGCAAATGAGCTAAAAGCAACACATATTCCCTTTAGTTATGATGCAAAAACAAAACTGATCACAGGCCATATCTCGAGAGCTAATACGCAACTTCATGATTGGATTGATGGGCAAGATGTCCTCATGGTGTTTCAGGGACCGCATGCCTATGTATCTTCGGGTTGGTATAATCATCCAAACGTGCCAACTTGGAATTATGTTGCTGTTCATGTTTATGGCCAATTGCACCTCCTAAAAGAAGCACCGAAAATTAAAGAAGCTTTGATTGATTTGGTTAACCATTACGAAAAAGGTGAAAAGCAACCACTAGATGTTTCAAAAATTGACCATGTTATCAATAAAGAGATGCGCGGCATTACTTTTTTTGAAGTAAAAAACTTACGCTTTGAAGGTGCCAAAAAATTATCCCAAAACAGACAAGCCAATGACCATCAAAGCATTATCAATCATTTAGAAAGCAAATCAGATTTTCAAGCCAATAAAATTGCCGAAATGATGAAGAAACCTAAAAATTAATTGGGGTTTACTTGTACTTCATTTAGTACAACTTTTTCCCTATAATTTTTTAAGACCAATGTCACATCGGTTTTATTGTCTTTAGATTGGCCGTTTACGAAGTACGTGCGAGGACCTTTGGTTTTAGTATCACTTTTAGAGAAATCAACGTCACCTTCCTGTAAAAGTTCTTTTATGTCTAATGAGTCTAAGCCATTTTGAACCAATTGTTCGGAGGATTGCTCACTATAAAAAAATGGCTTGCTCCTTAATTCTTTCAGCACGCGACAATTTGGCAAATAGCAAAAGGCCACGTTTCGTGATTCAGCTTTTCCAGTTAAAAAATAATAAAGAAAAATGATGCCTAAAAACATCCCAAAAAGGTAAAAGGCTAGGCGATAGCGAATGCTCATGAAATTAAAAAACTAAAAGATTAATGTCTGTAAAAGGTAAGTCAAACCATTCACCTATCCCCCGATTGGTAAGCACGCCATGGTAAAGATAAACACCACTTTTTAAACCTTTTTCATATCTAATCACGCTTTCTATGCCGCCACTTTCGGCTACATTAATCAAAAACGGGGTAAGAATATTACTCAATGACATGCTTGCTGATTTTGCGTAGCGCGACGGTATATTTGGTACGCAATAATGAACGATGTTATCCTTGCAAAAGGTTGGGTTTTGATGGGTTGTTATTTCAGAAGTTTCAAAAACACCGCCAGAATCTATACTTACATCAACGATGATAGCGCCAGATTTCATGTGTTCCACCATCGTTTCTGTAACAACAACTGGTGAACGTCCTTTACCTCTAAGCGCGCCTATAGCCACATCACATCGTCTAAGGGCTTTTAATAATAGTTTCGGTTGAATAGTTGAAGTAAAAATTCTACTATTAATGTTAGTTTGTAAACGTCTTAACTTGGTAATAGAATTGTCAAAAACTTTAACGTTAGCACCAAGCCCAAGGGCTGCACGGGTGGCAAACTCCCCTACCGTTCCTGCACCAATGATTACAACTTCTGTAGGCGCAACACCTGTAATATTTCCAAAAAGTAAACCTTTGCCATTATTATTCGAAATCATTAATTCGGCAGCGATTAAAACCGAAGCTGTGCCAGCAATTTCACTCAATGCTTTAACTGCTGGGAAAGAGCCATCATTATCTCTGATATATTCAAAGGCTAAGGCGGTGATTTTTTTAGCTGCTAATTTTTCAAAATAACTTTTTTCTCTCGTCTTAAGTTGCAAGGCAGAAAGCACAATTGTATTAGGATTAATTACTTCAATTTCTTCAACAGTTGGTGGTTCAATCTTTAAAAGAATTGGACATTTAAGCACTTTTTCCTTTTCGTAGCAAATTTCTGCACCTGCTTCAACATAATCCTTGTCTAAATAATTAGCTTCTTCGCCAGCGCCTTTCTCTATTAAAATGCGATGTCCGTGCGCAATCAACGACGCTACACCATCAGGCGTTAAGGCAATTCTGCGTTCTTGAAAAGAGGTTTCCTTAGGGATACCAATGTGTAGACTACTTTTGCTTTGCACCACTTCAAGTCGTTCTTCTTGTGGCATTAATTGCGATTTTGAAAAAGGCTGCATATTGAAGTTAGAAATTAGAAGTTAGAAATTAGAAAGAGATAAATAGTGTATTAGTATTCACGGGGACTATGGACTAAGCATTAAATCTCCGATTCTTGCAGTTTTTCAGTATTAGCCACTAATTGAAGTTCATCTAATATTTTGTGTATGTTTCCGTTCATTACGCCATCTAAATCATAGAGCGTTAAGCCAATGCGATGCTCTGTTACTCGACCTTGCGGATAGTTATAGGTTCTAATCTTGGCTGAGCGATCACCAGAACTCACTTGTGAACTTCGTTTTTGCGCATCTTGTTCTTGTTTTTTTGCCAATTCCATTTCATATAATCTTGAGCGTAAAACTTGCAGCGCTTTATCTTTGTTTTTATGTTGTGATTTTTCATCTTGACATTGCGCAACCAAGCCTGTAGGCATATGAGTCATCCTAACCGCCGATTTGGTGGTGTTTACAGATTGCCCACCTGGTCCAGACGAACAAAAATAGTCAATTCTAACGTCATTCATGTCAATTTGAACATCAAATTCTTCTGCTTCCGGCAAAACCATAACAGTCGCTGCAGAAGTATGAACCCTGCCTTGCGTTTCTGTTTGTGGCACTCGCTGCACACGATGAACACCCGCTTCATATTTTAATGTACCATAAACATCCTCACCAGTAACTTCAAAAATAACCTCTTTGAAACCACCCGAGGTGCCTTCATTCAAATCAACAACAGAGGTACGCCAACCCTTAGAATCACAATATTTAGTATACATTCTAAATAAATCACCTGCAAAAATTGAGGCTTCATCGCCACCGGTACCTGCTCTGATTTCAACCATGACATTTTTAGCATCTTCTGGGTCCTTAGGAATGAGCATAAATTTGATATCTTCTTCCAATTGTGGCAAGCCTTCCCTAGATTCTTCCAATTGAAGTTTAGCCATTTCAAGCATTTCTACATCTGTTTCGGATTGCAAAATTTCATTGGCTTCTGCCATATTTTGCGTCAATCGAATATACTCTTCGCGTTTATCAACGAGTTGTTTCAGCTGTTTATATTCTTGATTAAGTTGAACATAACGTTTTTGATCTGCAATTACGTCAGGCTGAATAATCAAGTCTGAAACTTCATCAAATTTTTGTTTAATAATATTTAATCTATCTAACATATTTAAAAAATCTTAATTAATACCAATCTGCATGTTGACTATTGCTGCCAATATTAAAAATCAGCCCCAAAGATATCGTGTACATTTGGGTTTTAAATTTTACATCATTTTCTGTGCTGAGGGTGCCATCATAATTAAAATCATGACTTAAATTATAAAAAAATGAGAAATCAGCATAAAATGCAAAGCGATTTGAAAGTCTATATTGTGGCGTAAATCCAGCAATAATTGAATAAACTTGATCTTGACCAGTTAAGACATTAGAGGACATGATTGAATATCCTGCCCCACCATGCAAAAGTACACCTAGATCATCACTAAATGACCGACTAAAATCTAACGCATTGGCTAAATTATAATAACCTTTCAACGCAAACGCATTTATTTTAGAGCCAAATCCATTATTTCTATTGCTTTCAAATAAACTATTAAAATATGATGCTTTTATGCCAAACTGTTCGTTGAACATGAATCTCACACCAAAGTCAAAGTTTTTAAGACCAGAATAACTTGCACCATAAGTATCTGGAACTTCTGATAAAGGTGACACAAAACCATAGCCGGCCTCTATTGAGAATTGATTGAAATTTCTTTGTGCATTTGCAACAAAAAAACTTAAGAAAATCAAAACATAAAAAAATTTATTCATTAAAAAATTATTTCGTGGGAATGTTTTTAAGTGTTTCTTTTACAAGCTGCCAATATTTGATAACGGATGAAATACTAACTTTTTCATCTGGAGAATGTGCACCATAGATATTTGGCCCAAAGGAAATCATATCCATTTTGGGATAATTTTGACCCAAAATACCACATTCTAAGCCTGCATGACAAGCCACAACGCGAGGTTTATCACCAAACAACTTTTCATAATTTTTGGTCATCACTTGTAAAATTTCAGAATTAGGATTTGGTGTCCAACCCGGATAAGCTCCTGAAAAAGTGACTTCGCAGCCCATCAACTCATAAACTGATTTTAAGGCGTTAGCTAAATCAAATTTGGCTGTTTCGACTGATGATCTTGTCAGATTTTCAATGATTACTTCACCTTTTTCCACTTTAATTTTTGCAATATTGTTTGATGTTTCAACCAAATTGTCAAAATCTGCGCTCATTCTATACACACCGTTAGGTGCTGCATATACGGCTCTTAAGAAGTAAAATTGTGCCAAACTTGGCATCACTTTATCGCTTATTTCAGCTGTTTGAGTTAAAACTATTTGTAAATTTGGCTCAGTAGTTTTCAGTTCGTTTTTAATTTCATTGATGAGTTCATTAATTTCAAACAAAAAAACTTCTTCATACATTTTTGGCACAACCACTTTAGCTACACTTTCTCTTGGGATGGCATTTCTTAAACTTCCACCATGTATGGTAACTATTTGTAAGCCAAAATCTTCACTCGCCAAAAACAAAATTCTGTTCATTATTTTGTTTGCATTGCCAAAACCTTTGTGAATATCCATGCCAGAGTGTCCGCCTCGTAAGCCTTTGACTGTAATATCAAAACTGTTAAAATCGGCCATAGTAATGGACTCTTCGTCATAATTAGCAATAGCTGTAACGTCAATACCACCAGCACAACCAATATCTAATTCATCATCCTCTTCAGTATCTAAATTGAGGAGAATATCACCTGTTAACCAGCCACCTTTTAAGCCCATGGCGCCCGTCATACCAGTTTCTTCATCTATAGTAAACAAGGCTTCAATAGCAGGATGGGCTATTTCTTGGCTTTCTAAAATAGCCATAATTGTAGCCACTCCTAAACCATTATCTGCACCTAGGGTTGTGCCTTTGGCCTTTACATAGTCACCATCTATAATCATCTCAATACCCTGCTTATCAAAATCAAAAATGGTATCATTGTTTTTTTGATGAACCATGTCTAAATGCGATTGAAGAACCACTGTTTTGCAGTTTTCCAAGCCTGAGGTAGCAGGTTTTTTTATCAAAACATTACCTACTTCATCAACCAAGGTCTCTAAGTCTAAAGATTGACCAAAATTGACGATAAACTGAATGACACGCTCTTCCTTTTTTGAAGGACGTGGTACTGCATTTAAAGCAGAAAAATGTTTCCAAATTTCTTGAGGTTCGATATTTGTTAATGGCATTTATTTAATGAGTTATGGGTTATGGGTTATGAGTTATTGGTTATGAGTTATGGGTTATGGGTTATGGGTTAAAATGCAAACAAAGGTTTATCAGACATAAAATCACTCA
Source organism: Flavobacterium sp. (assembly GCA_044347145.1). Classification (GTDB taxonomy): domain Bacteria; phylum Bacteroidota; class Bacteroidia; order Flavobacteriales; family Flavobacteriaceae; genus Flavobacterium. The sequence goes on along the minus strand of JBIIXU010000007.1, from coordinate 56,808 downwards.
CTTCAGCTGCTAAGGTTTCAAGTTTCTCGTCGTCATTGGCGTGAATGATAGCTTGGTCAATAAAATCTACGATTATTCTCATATCATCTTCGAGCAAACCCCTTGATGTTACCGCCGCCGTACCAACTCTAATACCAGAGGTTACAAATGGTGATTTATCATCAAATGGCACCATATTTTTGTTTACTGTAATATCAGCTTTGCCTAACGCCTTTTCTGCATCTTTTCCGGAAATATCCTTATTGCGTAAGTCTATCAACATCATGTGGTTATCTGTACCTCCAGAAATCAAATGATAGCCTCTTTTAACCAGTTCTTCAGCCATTACTTTGGCATTTTTTTGCACTTGTAAAATGTAATTAAAAAACTCATCCGTTAAACATTCACCAAACGCAATAGCTTTTGCAGCAATAATATGCATGAGGGGTCCACCTTGGTTACCAGGAAAAACAGCGCCATCTAATAAGGTAGACATCATTTTTATTTCACCTTTGGGTGTTTTGTGTCCAAACGGATTTTCAAAATCTTGACCCATTAAAATTAAGCCACCTCTTGGGCCTCTTAATGTTTTATGCGTAGTTGTTGTAACAATATGACAATGTGGAATCGGATCATTCAAAATACCTTTAGCTATCAAGCCTGCAGGATGCGATATATCTGCTAGAAGCAAAGCACCAACTTCATCGGCAATTTCTCTAAATCGTTTAAAATCCATATCACGGGAATAAGCCGAAGCCCCAGCAATAATCATTTTTGGTTTTTCTATTCTTGCAATTTCTGCAATTTTATCATAGTTCAATCTACCAGTTTCCTTTTCAACACCATAGAAAGATGGTTTATACAATCTACCTGAAAAATTAACTGGTGAACCATGAGTTAAATGTCCGCCATGAGATAAATCAAATCCTAAAATTTTATCACCTGGATTTAGGCAAGCGGCAAAAACAGCTGTATTGGCTTGCGATCCTGAATGTGGCTGCACATTGGCATAGGCTGCGCCAAATAATGTCTTGGCACGGTCAATGGCAATTTGTTCTACTTGATCAACAACTTCACACCCACCGTAATACCTTTTATTTGGATAACCCTCAGCATATTTATTAGTCAGAATTGATCCTGCAGCTTCCATCACTTGCTCACTTACAAAGTTTTCAGAAGCAATAAGTTCAATACCATATTGTTGACGGTCTTGCTCATCTAAAATTAAGTCAAAAATTAAGTCATCTCTTTTCATTTAAAAAAATATAATTAGGTTATTAATGGATACTAATAAAAAAGTTGTCAAAATTACAAAAAAAATTTGGTGATTAATTGTTTTGGTCTATATTTGATAACTCAAACTTATTAACACGCAATCCATAATTTCAAATGATAGATATCAACATAAAACCCAATCTAAAATCATGGTTATCAGTAGAAAAAAACTGTGATTTTCCTATTCAAAACATACCCTTTGGCGTATTTATAACAAAAGACGATGTGATAACTATTGGTACAAGAATAGGAAAATATGCCATTGATATGGGCGCACTGCAAAAACTCGGTTACTTTAGTGGTATAGAACTGACCGATGATATGTTTATGCAAGACACCTTAAATGATTTCATTTCAGACGGAAAAAAAACCTGGCGATTAGTCAGAAACCGTTTAATCGATCTATTTCAAGAAAGTAATCCGCAATTGCGAGACAATGAAAGTCATCGCGAGATTATTTTATTTGAAGTATCTGAAGTTGAAATGCTTTTACCAGTTTCTATAGGTGATTACACAGATTTTTACAGCAGTAAAGAACATGCTACTAATGTTGGCAAAATGTTTCGTGACCCAGAAAATGCCTTACTACCCAATTGGCTTCATTTGCCTGTAGGTTATCATGGCAGAAGTTCAACCATCGTGCCATCTGGCATACCCGTGCAAAGACCATTGGGTCAAACTTTACCAAATGGTGAAACTGAACCTGTTTTTGGCGCATCAAAATTGGTTGATTTTGAACTAGAGACCGCCTTTATCACCGCAGATGCCAATTTGATGGGTGAAATCATAGATGTGGATGAGGCTGAAGATTCAATTTTTGGTATGGTTTTATTTAATGATTGGAGTGCAAGAGACATTCAAAAATGGGAATATGTACCACTTGGACCTTTCTTGGCAAAAAATTTCGCCTCAAGTATTTCGCCTTGGATTGTAACAATGGACGCTTTATCTTATTTCAGAACAAATGCACCCGTGCAACATCCAAAACCGCTAGAATATTTGGTTGAAAAAGACCGAAAAACCTATGATATCAATCTAGAAGTTTATATCAAGCCCGAAAATGACGACGCACAATTGGTTTCAAAATCTAATTTTAAGTATTTATATTGGACAATGAGTCAACAATTAGCCCATCACACCATTAATGGTTGTCGCATAAATTCTGGCGATATGATGGGCAGCGGCACTATTTCTGGACCAACGCCAGACAGCTATGGTTCTATGCTTGAGTTGACTTGGGGTGGAAAAAACCCTTTAAAGTTGAAAAATGGTCAGGAACGAAAATTTATTGACGACCATGACACGGTCATCATTAAAGGCTATTGTGAAAAAGATGGGGTAAGAATTGGCTTTGGTGAGTGCAGTTCAAAATTACTGCCTGCCATGACTTATAAAAAATAGTAGTCTATTTAATTTATGGCTCAACTTTTGTTTATTGTTAAGAATTAGTTCCGCTTTTTTAAATTTAATATCATGAAAAGATTAATACTTTTAATGTTTACTTTTTTGATTTTGATGGCTTGTAATTCTCCAAAACAAGTTGCTAAAAACATAAATTTTGGGAATTATGATGAAGCCATTGCGCAAGTGCACAATAAATTAGCAAAAAATAAAACAAAAAAAAGCAATCAAGAATACATTGTTTTGTTGGAAGAGGCCTATGCTAAAGCAAAAAGTAGAGATCTGGACAATATTAAACAATGGTCTCTTGCAAATAACCCTAATAATCTCGAAAAAATTTATAATACCTATTTGCAATTAAACAAAAGACAGTATTTAATAAAACCGCTATTACCTCTTAGAATTGTAAATGAAAATAGGCAAGCTACGTTTGATTTCAATGACTATTCTACCCATTTAAGCAATTCGAAGAATAGTTTGGTGGCTTTTTTATATGACCAAGCGGTTTCGCTCTCTAAATCAAAAAATAAAATGGACATCAGAAAAGCCTACGAAGATTTTGTTTATATAAACCAGTTAAGTCCCTATTTTAAGGATGTTAGTAAAAAAATAGATGAAACTTTTCAAATGGGTGCAGATTATGTGCATGTTTATACTAAAAATCAAACCCAAGTAATGATTCCACTTAGATTAGAAGATGACCTTTTAGACTTTAGCACCTATGGCTTAAATGACAAATGGACGGTTTATCACAACAGAAAAAACAATACCATTAATTATGATTTTAATATAGAAGTCAATTTTAGAGAAATAAATATTAGTCCTGAGCAGGTGCGTGAACGGGAAATCATTCAAGAAAAACAAATTAAGGATGGTATGCAAAACTTATTAGACGCACAAGGAAATATTGTTAAAGATAGTTTAGGACGTCCAATAAAAGTTGATAAGTTTAAAACCGTATCAGCAAAAGTTTATCAATTTCATCAATTGAAAGCTGTGAATGTTGTTGCAAAAATTGATTATATTGACAATCAATCTAAACAGCTCATTAATACTTTTCCTTTAGGAAGTGAATTTGTATTTCAGCATTATTATGCCACTATTCAAGGGGATAGAAGAGCCTTAGACGACATCTATTTGACACATATAAATAACCGCATCACGCCATTTCCAACTAATGAACAAATGGTTTTTAGTGCAGGTGAAGACATTAAAAATAAATTAAAACAAATTATCGTTAATAATCGATTCCGAAGATACTAATTCAACTAATTTTTTAAATCATGAAAACCTTCATTTTTATCTTGCCCCTGTTTTTGTTTTTGCAATGCAAAAGCAGTAAAAATGTTGAAAATACAACAGAAGAGCAACCAGCAAAAGCCACAACAGAAATGGATTTTTATAAATCATCCTGGGTATGGATAGAAACCACCTATCCCAATAAAAAAATAGTGCCAAGAGAAAAGGACAAATTCACCATAAAATTTGATAAAGAACGACTAGATATTACAACAGATTGTAATGGCATGAGTGCTTTTTATAAAATAGAAAATGGTCAAATGAATTTTACGGAATTTGTATCCACAAGAATGTATTGTGCTGATTCGCAAGAATCTGAATTTTCTCATATGCTACAAATGGCTGAGAAATATGAACTGTCAAACAACAATAGCACTTTAAACATCATCTTAAACAATGAAGCTAAAATGACCTTTGAAAATAGGGAAAAATAATGAACTTTTCAAATCAAAAAGTGCTCATCACTGGCGCCTCCTCAGGTATAGGTGAAGCGCTTGCTCAAGCACTTAATGCGCAGGACGCGCAGGTAATTTTGGTTGCGCGAAATGAAAAAGAACTCATTCGCGTGCAATCATCATTCAAAAAAAAAATAACCTCTTGGATTTTTGTATTTGATGTGACACAAACCCACGATGTTTCAGCTTTCGCCAAAAAAGTGGTGGACATTGTTGGACCCATTGATATTTTAATCAATAATGCTGGTTTGAGTCAGAGAAGTTTTGCTTCTGAAACGAGTTTTGAGGATGAGTTTAAACTTATTTCAGTCAACCTGTTAGGGCTAATGGCACTTACTAAAGCCTTTTTGCCTGCTATCATCCAACAAAAGGGCCAAATTGTTGCCATTTCAAGCGTCATGGGTAAAATAAATACCAAATATAGATCTGCCTATGCTGCAGCCAAACACGGTGTGGTGGGTTATTACGATTGTTTGCGACTGGAACTTCATGGAAAAGATGTGAATGTGTGCAACATTATGCCAGGGTTTGTTACAACGAATATTGCCAAAAACGCCATTGGCAGTACCAAAACTATTATTAATCAAAGTGAAAATGCCTCCGGTATGCAGGCAGAAGCTTTCGCTGCACAAGCTATAAAAGTCATCTTTTTACGAAAGAAAAATGTGATTATTGGTGGTCAAAAAGAAAAATTTGCTGTTTTATTGAAGCGGCTTTTTCCAACTATTTTTGATTGGTTTATAAAAAATAAAAAAGTGATTTAATTTCAGCCACAAAATCAACATAAAAAAGAAAAGTCCAAAGGATAAACTCTGAACTTTACTCGTTACTATTACTAACCCAAATTCTTTTTCAAATATTATTGACTAAATATCACCACATTTGATATAGCAAAGTTGAGAAAGAAAGTTGAACTAAAAAGGGGAATTTCCCCCTTTTTTAGCATAAATTTTATCTGTTTTTTAGCAAAAAACAGCAATTTTTATCTGTTTGGACAAAAAAAGCAATTTTTGGTGATTTATGATCACTTACTTATAGCATAAAAAAATAGAGGAGTGTCTTTTTAGCAAAGGGAGAGGGTTTTTAAAGAAATTGAGGCTTTGTATAGCTTGGCCCTAAAATTAAGTTTCCTCTATAAAAATGTCTGACATATAATTGATTCTTGCAAAATTTTTCGTCATCAAATCTTCGGCCATAGGGTCGCCCGTTTTCTTATCAATACCTTTTGAAAAATCGCGCAAAAAAAATCCAAACATCAATCAGCCTAACCAACCATCTCGGTCCAAACTTCTGTATTGGATGGCTTCGGCAATATGCGCTGGCTTAATGTTTTCAGATGCTTCAAGGTCTGCTATGGTTCGTGATACTTTCAAGATCCGATCATAAGCTCTAGCGGATAGATTGAGTCTTTCCATGGCTGTTTTGAGTAATTGTAAGGAGGTGTCATTCAACTCGCAATATTCTCTGATGAGTTTGGTACCCATTTGTGCATTATAATGGACGTTTTCATAATTTTCAAACCTTTTCACTTGTAGCAATCTAGCCGAAGTTACACGCTTTCTGATGTCGACACTGCTTTCCGCTTTTCTACTTTCGGATAATTTTTCAAAAGGCACAGGTGTTACTTCTATATGAATGTCGATGCGGTCTAATAAAGGTCCTGAAATCTTACTCAAATACCGTTGCATTTCTGCTGCCGTGGTTTGAACGGGTGCGTCGGGATCATTAAAATAGCCCCCTGGACTTGGATTCATACTGGCAACCAACATAAAAGACGAAGGGTAAGTAATGGTAAATTTGGCGCGTGAAATGGTCACTTCCCTGTCCTCCAATGGTTGACGCATGACTTCAAGGACTTCACGTTTAAATTCAGGTAATTCATCTAAAAATAAAACCCCATTATGTGCCAAAGAAATTTCGCCTGGTTGGGGATAACTGCCACCGCCAACTAAAGAGACACTAGAGGCCGTATGGTGTGGACTTCGAAAAGGTCGTTGCGTGAGTAAACCAACGTTTTTTATTTTGCCCGCCACAGAATGAATTTTTGTCGTTTCTAAAGCTTCTTGCATAGACATGGGTGGCAAAATGCTGGGCAATCGTTTGGCTATCATCGTTTTGCCAGAACCAGGCGGACCAATCAAAATGATGTTGTGCCCGCCAGCTGCCGCTATTTCCATACAGCGCTTGATACTTTCTTGTCCTTTAACGTCTGCAAAATCAAATTCAGGATAATCTAAAGTCTTTTCAAATTCTTTTTGTGTATCGATAATTATTCTTTCAAGTAATTTGCTGCCCTCAAGGTGTTGAATCACATCAAGTACATTATCTGCACCCAACACCTCCAAATTTGAAACAATGGCTGCTTCCTTGGCATTTTGCATGGGTAAAATAAATTTTTTAAAACCCTCTTTTGCTGCATTGATAGCAATTGGCAATGCGCCCTTAATCGGTTGCAATTGTCCATCTAATGACAATTCGCCCATGATGATATAGTCGTCAAAAAGGTTGCTTTCTATTTGTGAAGTTGCAGATAAAATACCAATAGCAATAGATAAATCATAAGCTGAGCCTTCTTTCCGCATATCAGCTGGTGCCATATTAATGGTGTACTTTTTCACTGGCATCTCAAAACCATTGTTTTTAAGCGCTGCAGCGATGCGATAGCTACTTTCTTTGATGGCATTATCAGGAAGGCCCACCAAATGATAGCCCACACCCTTATCTACATTCACTTCAATAGTGATAGTAGTGGCGTCAACGCCAAAAACCGCGCTGCCAAAAATTTTTACTAACATCTTTTTTTCCTTTTATTTATCTTTTAATTCACTTTAACGGTCCAACCAAAAGGATCTTCAATGCTTTTATTTTGAATACCAAATAAATATTTTTTTAGCTTTAAAGCAAAACTATCTTGTAATTTAGGCAAGTTGAATCGTTCATTTTTATAAGCAAAACTCGAAATTGGACTAACAACAACTGCTGTTCCAGAGCCAAACAATTCTTTTAATTCGCCAGACCTAGACGCTTCAACCAACTCTGATACCAAGAGTGGACGTACTTCTAAATCTAGGTTTAAATGTTTAGTTAAGTCTATCAAACTTTTTCGTGTTACCCCATCAAGAATACGCTCACTTGTTGGCGCAGTAATCAATTTGTCGCCTATTCGTGCAAAAATATTCATTGTGCCAGCTTCTTCTATTTTGGTATGGGTTGAATCTGTCCAAACCACTTGTTGAAAGCCCTCTTTGTTTGCTAAGCTCGTTGGGTAAAATTGCCCTGCATAGTTTCCGGCTGCTTTCGCTGCGCCTACCCCGCCATTTGCCGCACGGCTATAATATTCGGCTATTATAACATGTACATCACCGGCAAAATATGACTTGGCAGGCGACATGATAATCGCAAAACGATAATTGTCTGAAGGATTGGCAATCACGCCCTTTCCAGTAGCAATCATAAATGGTCTTAAATATAATGAATGCCCTTCTTCTGCTTTCACCCAAGCATAATCTATGTTTACCAGCGTTTTTAGACCTTCTATAAAAATATCAGCAGGTATTTCTGGCATGGCTAATCTTACAGCCGATTTGGTAAATCTGTCGTGATTCTGGTCTGGTCTAAACAACCAAATGCCTCCGTGACCATCATTGTATGCCTTCATGCCTTCAAAAATAGCTTGTCCATAATGAAAAACACGACTGGAGGGATCCATCAAAAAAGGTTCATATTTTTTAACAATTGGCTTTTGCCAAGCCCCATTGATAAAATCACAAATTAGCATATGATCTGTAAAGACAGTGCCAAAGGATAAATTATTAAAATCTACTTGATCAATATGGGAAGTTTCACTCGGAAAAACATCAATTTCAAAAGCCATAAGTTTGGGTTTGTTTAAAAACACAAAAATATGTTTTTATTTTTACATGCTAAAATATTTTTTTTTGGAAGCAAAGAGGCTTTTTATCTGCTAGTGATGGTTCAGATCACGTGTTTCGCTATACGCCGCAGCCAAAAAGCAATTTTTATTAGGTTGTTTTTCCAGCTTCTAAGGTCGCTGTCAAACGCCCATAAAAATTTGCTTTTAATCTTTACGGGGTGCCGCTTCACCCGTGGCTAAAAAGATCATTCAAGTTTTTTAACATAAATACAGGGTTGACTCAAACAACAATCGAATATTTTCGTAAGAATTTTCAAGTTTCTTTTTAATTTTTTCTGGTTTTACCCATTTAACTTTTTTGATACCTTCCTCTAGTTGCGGAAACAACTCTTCGTTATAATCTGTGGTCATTTTGTACCACTGGGTAACTTTCAGTTTGTATTTGTCGTTTCGAAAAAAGACATGATAGGTTTTTTGGAGCTTTTCTGTAATAATTAAGTTTTTTACACCTGTTTCTTCTTCAACTTCTCTAACGGCTGCTGCCTCATAAGTTTCTGCTTTATCTAGGCCTCCTTTGGGCAAATCCCATTTGCCATTGCGGTGAATAAAAAGAATTTTACCCTCAGGGTTAGAAGCAATTCCCCCACCGGCTTTTTCAAGGTCTAATTTCTTCTTAAAAAGTTTAATCAATTGCTTTTCATCTGGATGAAAGAGATAACATTCACTGATTTTATTGGTAAAATATTTTTTGATTAGGCCAATAATGTCGGTTTTCTCTAAAAAATAAAAGTTAAGTTCGCCTTGATCATGAATTTCATTTGTGAGATAAAGCGGTTTTTCATTTATAAAAATTGTGTATTTTTGTACCATGATAAATCAAGTAGAAATTGCCAAACAAACTGCAGATTTGCTTTTACAAATAAAAGCAATTAAATTGAATTCTGAAAATTTTTTTCAATGGGCTTCAGGCTGGAATTCGCCAATTTATTGTGACAATCGTTTAATTCTTTCATTTCCAAGCATTCGGAATTATGTGAAAGAACAAATGGTTAAAATTATTGAAGAAAAGTATGGGAAACCCGATGTGATTGCTGGTGTTGCAACTGGTGCTATCGGTTTGGGGATGCTTGTAGCTGATGAAATGGGACTGCCTTTTATTTATGTTCGACCTGAGCCTAAAAAGCATGGTAGAAAAAACCAAGTGGAAGGTTCCATTGAAAAAGGTGCTAAAGTTGTGGTTATAGAAGACTTGGTAAGCACAGGAAAAAGTAGCTTAATGGCTGTTGAAGCTTTGCGCGAAATTGAAGTTGACATTAAAGGTATGCTAGCGGTATTCAGCTATGGTTTTGACATTGCAAAAGATAATTTTAAAGCTGCAGATGTGGAATTAACCACACTTTCTAACTACGGCATTTTGATAGAGGAGGCCATTAAAAAAGGCTATGTAAATGAAAAAGAACTAGATAGTTTGCAACAATGGGTGAAAGCACCGGAGGTATGGATGAAGTAAAAATTAGAGGTTAGAAATTAGAAATTAGAGGATGGGGTCATTAAGGATAATATACACTACAACGATAAAGAAAAAGCCTTGGCTGGTTAGCCCTGATGCAGACGATAAATGTCTGGATGAATACAACAAAGTTCGCCTTCATTGAAGTGGCATCCTTTGCTTGACAATAGAAAAGCAAAGATATAACGGAAAGTAGAGGCGATAAATGCCTCTATGCCGACATTTATCGTCGGCACGGGAATGGCGTTAATAGATAAAGACCAAGCCTTTCGCTTCAAAAATAAAATCTTAAACTTTAGACAATGAGTCAAATTACAAACACCATTTTAATGATTAGGCCAATTGCTTTTAGAATGAATGAGCAAACGGCTGTTAATAATTATTACCAAAAAGTTTTGGACAATTTAACCCCTGAGACGGTGAACCAAAAAGCGCAAGCTGAGTTTGACGCCTTTGTTGAAAAACTACGTGAGGTTGGTGTTCATGTTGTTGTGGTTCAGGATACTTTAAATCCAGATACGCCAGACAGCGTTTTTCCAAACAATTGGATTTCTTTTCACGATAATGCCGATGTGGTTTTATATCCTATGTATGCCGAAAATAGAAGATTAGAACGCAGAGAAGATGTTTTGGAAATTTTGGAAAAAGAAGGTTTCGTGATTGAAAATGTAGTGGACTATACCTCAGCAGAAGATGAAAAAATATTCTTGGAAGGTACAGGTAGTATTATTTTAGATAGAGAAAATGAAAAAGCCTATTGCGCTTTATCGCCAAGAGCCGATGAGGAATTGTTTATTGAATTTTGTGAAGATAACCACTATACACCTGTCATATTTGAAGCTTTTCAAACGGTCAATAATGCGCGTAAACTCATTTATCACACCAATGTGATGATGTGTATTGGTGATACTTTTGCTGTTATTTGTGCCGATTGCATTGACGACAAAAGCGAACGCAAAATGGTTTTGAAATCTTTGAAAGAAGGCGGCAAAGAAGTCATTTTAATAACCGAAGAGCAAGTTAATAATTTTGCGGGTAATATGCTACAAGTTTTAGGTAAAGACAATAAAAAATATTTGGTGATGAGTGAATCGGCTTATTTGTCGCTAACATCGGCACAAAAAACAACTTTGGAAAAACACGCGACCATTCTGCATGCCAGTTTAGATATCATTGAAGCATGCGGTGGCGGTAGTGCGAGATGCATGATGGCGGAGGTGTTTTTGCCGAAGGCTGAGTAGTTTAAAGTTTTCAGTAGCAGTGGGCAGTAGCAGTGGGCAGTTTACCATGTGTTGAAAACTGTGACTGGAAACTGAGACTAAAACCATAACAACAAAACCATCAGATACATAAATTGCATATCTTTGTGACAGTTATTATAACCTAACCAACAAATCAGCATGGGGCTATTCTCTTCATTATTAGGCAATGCTGGCGCGATCAGGCCAGAAGACCTCAACACAAAATATAACCAACTGCTCACCGATGGTGAGAAAATAGAAATGGGTTTTAAGCTCATAAGAGATTCATTTATTTTCACCAATAAACGCTTAATTTTGGTTACTGTTCAAGGCATAACAGGCAGTAAAACAGAATATCTATCTATAGCCTATAAGAGTATTTCTCGGTTTAGTGTAGAAACCGCTGGCACCTTTGAGCTAGATGCCGAACTGAAAATATGGGTGTCGAGCGAAGTAAACCCAAGCATAGTGAAACAATTTAATAAATCTGTCAATGTTTATGATGTGCAGAAACTTTTAGCTCATCATGTTTTATAATGTTATTGTAGATTTTTATAATTGTTTAGTCCTGAAAGCGTTCGGGATTAGATTTTTTTATTTTTTTTATTTTTTTAGATTTTTCAATTATGAACATCAAAAACGCCCAATTAGAAGTTGACCAGTGGATAAAAAACCATGGTGTCCGTTATTTTAACGAATTGACCAATATGGCGCAGCTCACTGAAGAAGTGGGTGAAGTGGCTAGAATTATTGCACGTCGCTATGGCGAACAATCTGAAAAAGAAAGTGATAAAAACAAAGACCTAGGCGAAGAATTAGCCGATGTGGTTTTTGTAGTTTTGTGTCTAGCCAACCAGACAGGCATTGACCTCCAAGCGGCCTTTGACAAAAAAATGGATTTGAAAACTAAAAGAGACCATGACAGGCATCATCATAATGAGAAGTTGAAATAGCATTATACGCCTCCTAATAAAACCTTGAAAGCGTTTGAAACCCTTTCAGGGTTAATAAATGTGATGCTTATTTATTTACTAAAATAATTTTCTCTTTCATCTTTGCGGTCATTCTAGTGAAAAATTCTTTAATTTCATCATAATTTCCTGAATTATAAATGGCTTGATTAATGTCTAAAGTAATACTTGCATTAATCTTACCTTGGCTTTGTGTCAAGCGGTAAACAAAACTTAACAAATCACCATTAATATTAATAGAGATAGACTCTGGCAAATGTTCAACTGACATCGTTTCATTAATACTTATGGTGGCTTGAAAACGCAATTGTTGTGCATGTCCAAAATAGATGGGTAACTTTCTTTCTTCGCTTGTAAATGGGTTAAGAAAATTAGCCAAACCTAAAAAAGGATTGACCATGGTTTTATTTGAAATAACATCAACAGATTGGTCAGCGTCAAAATCAAAGGTTTCGGTAACAGTAAATTTGTTATTTACTTCAGATTGATCAATGACTAAATTTTTAATCTCAAATGATTGATATTGGTTATCAAGTCTCTCCAAATTAGTTTCGGCATGTGATTTGTCATTTTCACGCAAATACTTGTAAGCCTGGTGATTGGTATAGCTATTTCGTAATTTTCCTTTCACTGAACCATTTTCTATTTGATATTGAATATTTAGATTTTTATTTGATTTAAGTTTTGGTGTCAATGAAATCTTTTCAACGCGATGATCATGTCTAACCATTTGTCCATCCCAATTAAGGTTCCGAGCAGGCAAAACATTTATTGATGAGAATTTATCGCTGGGGTCCATCAAGTATATTTTTCCATCAAAGTCAACAGCCGTAATAAATGCATTAAATTTTCTTTTGGTCGGAAATACAGCCACGCCGTTATTTACAGTACTTATTAGCAAAGGATAGGCATTGATCTCTTTTTCTCTAAGCATTTTTATTAACAAGCTATTAATTTCTGATATACTGCCTGTTTTGTTATTAAAAATTTCAACAGGTGTTTTTAATTTATAGATGCCATAATTGCCATTCCAATTTGAGTACATTTGCACATTTCTGAATATTTTATGCATCATTTCTTCTTTTGACATGGTATCATTTAATAATACACCTAAATGATTTTCAAAACTTTTCTCAGTACTAAAAATATCTTTAAATACATTGTCGCTTTTAATGGATTGCCCTACATCTTCCCAAGTCATCGATACCTTTTTAACGTCTTGATCGGGCATTCTAATCACTTCTAATTCATGAAAAAGCGTCGTTCTGTAGTTCTCTAAGTTGTCAATTAGTGGTTCATTCTTAAGCGCCGGCACATCTTCCAAATAAAAATAGCTATCAATTTGTTTAAATGAAAAACTTGCTGTGCGATTATATTCATCTTCAAAACTTTGACTACCATTTGACATTTTTGAGTCAGTATTAATGGTCCGCATACCTGTTTGAGTAGTTTTATAAATGTAAAACTCAGGAATATAAGTACGCAACTCTGCATAGTCTACTGGTATACTGTATTGAAAATGATAATCAGGTAGTTCCCCAATATCAAATGTTTTCAACTGATATTTAATTTTAAAAATTGAACCTTCTCGAACATTTGGAAAAGAAAGTTTTAAAACTTCCCAATATTCATTTTGCTTTGTTTTGAAGGTGGATTCTTTTTTTACAACGCTTTTCACAATTTTATTATCAACCAAATTATAGGTTTCGGCGATGGCTATATTAACCCTATCCTTATTAATTTCCTTATAACCAATATAGTAGGGTATTTCAAAATCTGCATATTTAAGACCTTGCTTTTTATAAATTTTATAAACATATTCTATATCCTGTACAATATGAAAACCATTACTTTTGTCATAAATATACTTCACCGTTGATCTTTTATCAATAATGGCTGCAACTGCGGAGGTGTCAATTTGATGGGCAGTTTGTTTCAAATCTTCCACAGTAATTTTTCTTTCTTTTGATTTTTGACCAAAGCAAATGGATGCAAATAAGAAAAAGACAATAATGCTATGTTTCATAGTTTAAATTTTCTTCAAAACGATTTTCTCATTTTGTTTATCTACCATTTTTTGAAAATATTCTTTAAAAACAGTATACAATTCCATTGTAACTAGGGAAGTGTTTTGTGTTTCTATGACTTTAAGTTGAATAGTATTGCCGACAGAGCTAATAAAAAAAGAAAAAGCTGATTCGCTATCTACCATGATTTTTATTTGTTCAGGTAGAGATTCAACTTCATAACCCTCTGGAATTTGAATGATTAAATTATACTTGTTTTCATAAGGATAATTAAAATCAATAGGATATTCTCTTTTTTCAGCTTTAAATAAATTTTCTTGATATTTTAAAAAAAACATTGGTGAAAAATATATTTTATCATTAATAATTTCAACAGCGTCTTCTTTACTAAAATTAAAATTTTCTACTAAGGGCAAATAAGTGTCTTTTAAATTATCAAGCTGATAATCTGTTATTTCAATATCTTTATATCTACCTTCAGCCTGCTCAATAAAATTATCTTTGTTTTTACTGTTTAAATTCTTCCGTTCATTAAATGCCACATAATTGTCAGAAATTTTACGGTATTTGCCACTTATTTTACCGTCGCTATTGATGTTTAACATTAAATTGTAATTGGCTGTTGATATAATTTTAGGAAACATATCAACTTGGGTTGAAAATCCATTTTTTCTAATTATTCTACCAAACCAATTCAATGCACGATTAGGCAATATGTTTGGACTTGTGAACTCTTCAGTAGCATCAAGATAAATTATTTCATTTTCAATTTCAACCGCACAGACTACATAATTAAATGCGAAAAGGCTCGGTCTCCTAATTAAACCATTAGACTGTGTTGAAATCAAAACAGGACTAGCATCAATGTCTGCGTATCTCAGCATAGCAGTCAGCATTAAGTTTAATTCTGCGGCATTACCTAATTTTTTTTTGAAAGCAGTTTTTACACCTTCTTCACATAAAAAACTAATTTTTTCATTCCATTTAACTTTACTTTTTACAAATTCAAAGACAGCTTTAATTCTATCGTCTCTGCTATTTTTGTCAATTAAAATTTGGTCTAATTCAGCTACAAAATAATCTTTATGATTTAATTCTTCTCCGAAACTGGGAAACTTATAGATGTTACCCGCCACTGTTGCCCAATCAGTGGAAAAGCTATCAGTGAAACTATTTCTAAAGTTTGTTTGAGCTAAGTCAAATCGCACAGCGGTTAAATAATTATTGATATTATTTACAAAGGGTTCTTCTTTATATGCTGGGACATTTGCCAGAAATATTTTTTTTTCATAGCTATCATCAATTACTTTAGGTGCCAAAAAACCTTTAAAATAATAACTAAACCTTATTTCAGTTGGAATCTGAACCTTTATTTCAGAATAGTCAACGGGAATCTTTTTTTCAAAATACCATTCAAAAAAAAAGCTAATACCATTTGCAAAGATAGTGTATTCCAATTCGACAATACTGCCAATTTTAACATCAGGAAAAGTAACTGTTGTTTTGGTTACATTATAATTAAGATCAGTTTCAAAAATATTTTCATTTCTTATTTTAGTTTTTATGATGTTTCCATTTTCAATATTGTATGTATAAGCACTAATTATTTTTAAAGTTTCGCCTTTACTACTATTAAAAAGATCAAAATTAGCCCATTCCAAACCTGTTTTTTTATAAATTTTTAGTTTAATGGTATATGTTTTAAATCCAGATTTTATATTGTAATTAAATTTATTTACCAAAAATGCCGCTTCAGCATCTTCATTAAGTTGATGGCTCTTGGCTAATAACTCATCCTTTGAGACTTTACCTAATTCATTATTTTGAGAAAATAGATAAAAACCCGATAATAAAAAAAGTACTAGACCAAATTGACGAACTAACATGATAAATATTTTTTTTTAAAAATTTATAATTTCTTCAAGACGATTTTCTCACTTTGCTTATCAACCATTTTTTGAAAATATTCTTTAAATGCTTCATAAAACTGAGGTGCAACTATTGGTGCACTTTGTGTTTCAGTAACTTTAAGCTGAATTCTATTCCCAGAAGTGCTCGCTAGAAATGAAAAAACTGCTTGGTTGTCCATTGAGATTTTAATTTGTTCTGGCATAGATTCAACAGCATAACCATCAGGAATATTAATGATTACATTGTAAATCGCTTCATAAGGTCTATCAAAATCAATTGGAAATTCTCTTTTTTCTGCTTTAAAAGGATTTTCTTTATATCTAAAAAACATTAATGGTGATAAAAATATCTTGTCATTAATGATATCAACTGCATTGTCTACTTCAAAACTAAAAGTTTCTGTGATTGGACTATAAATATTTTTGTCGTTTTCCTTTTGATGTTCAGTAATATTAATGCCACCATAATAATTTTCTAGATTTTCCAAATAGCCTTCTTTATCTTTATTCATATATCTTACCCTATGTGAATATGCCGACGGCTGATTAAGCACCCTTCTCACTTTACCAGTCACTTTTCCATCTGCTGTTAAGGCACCCATTAAATTATGATTATAAGAGGAATATTGCTTTGGTGATAAATCAATCATAGCAGAAGACCCCGATTTTCTGATGATTCGACCAAACCAGTTTAATACTCTAACTGGTAATATATTTGGCGTACTGTATGGGTCAGTTGCATCTAATAAAATTAAATCATTTTCTACTTCTATTGCTGAAATGACATAATTAAATGCGGTTTGGCTTGGATAAAATGCAATACCATTACTGCGTGTTGAAATCAAAACTGGATTAGCTTCAAAGCCTGCATGTCTTAGCATGGCAGTTAGCATCAGGTTAATTTCCGCTACATTACCGCTATTGTTTTTATAAGCAGTCTTGACCCCCTCGTCACAATAGTATCCATAAGACCCGTTCCATTTTACTTTTGATTTTACAAATTCAAATATGGCAACAATACGTTCATCTCGTGTATTTTTACCACTTAAAATCTGCTCTAAATCAGACTCAAAATAGCCCGTTTTTTTTACTTCGTCGCCAAAACCTTCACTTTTGTATATATCATTTACTACCGTTTCCCAATCTGTAGAAAAGTTTTGGATTGCGCGTCTTGGCGGCATATATTGTGTCAATTCATGGGTAATGCTCGATTTATAATTATCCAAATTATTTACATAAGGCTCCTCTTTTATAGCAGGAATTTTATCCAATTTATATCTAATTTGGTCCTCTCTATATTCTAAAGTATTAGAAACAGCTTGTGTCATTCGACTAACTGAAGGATCTTCAACTTCCCTCGACATAAATTCTTGAGTAATCTGTCTTGTGTTTTTAGTAATATTAAGTTCTTTAAATCCTTTAAAATGTGGCTTATAAATATAATACTCAGGCGTATATAATGTGTACTCGGAAAAATTTACAGGTATAATTTCTTGAAAATCCCAGTCAAACAACTTGAAAATCCGAGGTGATTCTATTTTATATTCATATTCTATGATTGACCCTTCTTTAACATCAGGGAAAGTGATTTTCATTCTAGACCAATATTTGTTAATTTTTTCTTCAAATTTACCTTCGCTTTTTACTTTAGTCTTTACAATTTTGCCGTTTTCAAGATTGTAGGTGTACGTATCACTAAAAGTTACTGATTCTCGCCTTTGCGTTTCACTATAAAAAGGAACAATTAAGTCGGCCCACGTATAACCATCTTTTTTGTAAACCTTTATTTTTCCTTTAACCGTTGAGTTTTTATAAAAATCTCTTTTACTTGTGTTATATTCTATTCTTTCCTGACAGATATGAAAAAGGTAGGCGGCTACTGCTTCGGGATCTTCTGGGTGTTCCTTTTGCTCTAGTTCTTGAACGGTAACTTTGCCAAGTTTATAGTCTTGCGCGAAATTGATTTGAAAAACTAACAAAACAAAAAATAAAATGATGGATGGTCTTTTCATAATAAAAAATTAAAGGATTTGATATGATTTTAATATATAAAAACCAGCAAAAGCTGGAATTGGAGAAATCGTTTTTAATAAAAATGGCGATAACCAACTCGCCGATTTTTGAGAAAATGCTTGGTGAAGCCTTTGAGGCATTAGCATGATAATTATTGCTGAAATTATTAAAAAGTAACCAACTATTTTGAACAATATTTGGTCATGGCTTAAATGGCTATTCAAAACAAAACTTAAACCAATCAATGTTCTGATGATTAATTCACCAAAATGAATAACCTTTGTACTGCCGGCTTTCGCAATGGTTGTTAATGCAATTCTAGACTTGAAAAACATCAGTAGGCTACAACTCATTAAAAATGTTGCAAAAATTACTACGATATATTTTGAAGCTGCCATGACAATCATTCTCTGCCGACGATAAATGTCTATTTAATTAATAAAATTTTGCTATTATCCTGACGCTCAATTTTCTCCACAAATTGCCGATAAGCGTCATATTCTGATGCAGTATACTGACCTTCTTCCAAAATTAATTTGCGCTTATATACTAATGTTTGTGCATCAGCTTTAACAATTTTTGCTTCATAAGTGCCATATTTTGAAGTGAAAATGGCATCAGTTGGTAACGATTCTATTTGATAGCCCACTGGTATCTTTATAGTGACCTCGTCCTCATCAATAAAACCCCGTTCTATTTCAAACGGTGTTTTACGATCACGCATTTTCTTGGCTGTAGGCGCCTGTTGGGTTAAAACATTAGGAACGATGATTAAATTCTTACCTATAAACTTGCCGTATTCTTGCGCCGTGAAGTTTATATTTTCATTATAAACAATTAAATTTTTGTCATTATTAACATCTACTTTAGTCAATTTAAGGCTACTAATATTTTTCCAATAACTTTTGTAATATTTTTCTTTATCATCTTGCGTTTTTTGATCTAATCTTCCTTCTCTGTTGCCATATTGAGTGCCTGTTGAAACAATGTTCACTTCCGCTTTGAGATGACCTTGGTCGTCAATAACGACCACAGCCTGAGTCTTTTGAAGATTTCCTAACGCAGGATAATGGGTTGTTTTTACGATTTCTCCGCCTTCAGGTTTAACTATTAAAGCATATCTGTTGTCCGTAAAACCTGCTACAAAACCAAAGGGATTCGTTTGACTTGTACATTCAAGAAAAATATAATCTTTTTGATGTGGAATACATAAAATGGCATGATTGCCATACATGGCGGTAAAATCCTTGTCAAAGCTTGATAATTCATCGCCAGCCTGAATTATTGTGTAATAGGCTTCAACATCAACTGCTTTTAAAAGTGCCCAAGTATAATTGCTTAACGCTTTACAATCGCCATAACTTAGACGGTCTACATCATCTACCAGCATCGGCTTCCATCCACCGATTCCGACTTGAATACTAACATATCGGCTTTTATCTTGCAAATATTTATAGATAATCCTTGCTTTTTTTATAGGGTCTGTTTCGTTGCCAACCAAGTTTTTAACTTTCTGTTTGGTCTCTGCCGTTAATTCAATCGTGTCTGCGATTAATTTTTCATTCATCCATTTTCCAAATTCTTTCCAATTGCTTGCAGAGCCATCAACGCCTTCTAAATGAAAATTTTCTAGTGCAAATCTTACCATCGGATAAATTTTGATAAAAGCCAATGATTGAGGTTCACTCTTTACTGACTTCAAATTTTTTACCTCAAAAGTTAACTGATTAGGTAGATCTTGCTTAACAATTTGGGGATAGTTTTCAAAATTATAAGTTTTGTGTTTGAAACCTAATTGGTCAGGATAATTGATGGTCATTTTTGAATGTTCCACGCTAAAATAAAACCGTTGAATTGGCACCCAAGGTCTCAAAAAAGCGGTGTTTGAGGTTTCAATTTCAGATTCATAAACCATCGTAAATGGATAATTTATAGGCGTGTAATCAATGATTTTAAGTCTATTATCATTAAAAACCGAAATGCCATCTACTGCTGCAAAATCTCTAAAATCTGACTTTTTTATTTTTTTTATTTCACTGCCCATGGCATCATAAATAGTCGCCCTCATCTCGTTTATGCTGGTTTTCTTATCATAATAAGCCATAAACAAATCGTCATCATAACTTTCTTTGTTTAAAAAAGTAATAATTAGCTTTTGCTGACTAACCATTTTTCTTTGATTCTTAATGGTTACGATGGTTTCGTCCAAACGAACCACTGCATTTGCGTTTTGCTTTAAACTATCACTTAGGGTTAAAATGCTGTAAGATAAATTGTTCTTTTGGGAAAATGTAAATAGTGGTAAAATAGTCAATAAATAGCAATAAAATTTTCTTTTCATCATTTTAATTATTTGATGACAAATATAAAAATTATGTTAAAAAAAACAAATTAAAAACTAAATATAATTTTAAATCAAATCGTTATAAAGATTAACTTATTAAAAAACAAGTCTTTCAATTGATAAAAAAGGTTTTGGTGATTGAGAAATTAGTTATCAAAAATTAGTTATTAAAACAAACAGACTAAAAAACAATGTTAATTTCCCTAAAAAAAACAAAAACTTAGCATAATTAGAATTATTTTTGCATTTATTATTTATAGCACCCAAATGACCAAAATCCTCAAATTTTTCGTCTCTACGCGCCTCATGGCATTTTTATTTATTGCATTTGCCTTAGCGATGGCCGCAGGCACTTTTATTGAAAATGATTACAACATAACAACTGCTAGAAAGATTATATATAATGCCTGGTGGTTTGAAGCCATTATGGTCTTATTTGTAATTAATTTTATAGGTAACATCAAGCGATATCAATTGTTGAAAAAAGAAAATTGGGCAACTTTGTTATTACATTTATCATGGATTTTTATCATCATCGGTGCAATGATTACGAGATATATTAGTTATGAAGGAGTTATGCCCATTAGAGAAGGTGAAAAAGAAAAGTATTTTTATTCAGACAATGCTTTCCTTAGCGTTTTTGTAGATGGCAATTATCAAGGCAATATGATGCGGCAATCTATGCATAAGCCTTTACTGCTCTCGGAAATAACTAATAATCATTTTAAATTTACAAATAAATTCGACAAAACCCCTTTTTCTATTACTTATAAAAATTTTGTTATGGGCGCAGAACAGGTGATTGTTCCAGATGAAAAAGGTATAAAAATGCTCAAATTGGTTGAAAGTAGCTCTGGCACTAGAAATGAATTGTTTATGGAAGAGGGCAAAGTGGTTAGTATTAATAATATTTTAATTGCCTATAACAAAGAAACATCAGGCGCCATCAACATCATTGAAAAAGATAATGATTTTTTTATTTCATCCAATTTTGGAGGTGAATATATGGTGATGGCAAATCAAAGTAAAGGGCTAGTGGTTAAAGACAGTTTGCAAAAATTACAATTTCGCTCGTTATATAATATTGCAGGTGTTCAATTTGTTTTACCTGAATTGCCCAAAAAAGGCAAAATTAGTTATCAATCAAACAAGGACTGGAAAGATAATCAAACCACAGATGCCTTAACCGTTGTTGTGGAATCAGACGGCAAAAAAGAAGAAGTTACATTACTTGGCAAGAACCGCATGGTGGGTGTGCCTTATTCCATTAAAATCAATGACTTAGAATTTACTTTACAATATGGGAGTCGCACTTATGAATTGCCTTTCGAAGTGAAGCTCAACGATTTTATAGCAGAAAAGTATCCAGGAACCATCGATAATTATAAGGCCTTTGAAAGCAAAGTGACCATTTTGGACGGTGAAAAAAAGAACAATTTTGATGCCCGTATTTTTATGAATAATGTTTTAGATTATCGTGGCTATAGATTTTTCCAAGCTTCTTATGACCCAGATGAAAAAGGTACAACCTTATCCGTCAACAAAGATGCTTGGGGTTCTGGCATTACTTACTTTGGTTACTTTTTGCTATATTTTGGTCTCATGGCGATTTTGTTTTCAAAAGCCTCACGTTTTGGTCAATTAAAGCAAAAATTGGATAAACTAAACGCCAAAAAAGCGTCCTTAGTAATGCTTTTACTGCCTTTGTTCATGTTTGCGCAATCAGATACGACCCAAGTAGCACAACATAATCATGCACCAAAAAAGAAACCTTCCTTAGCTCAAATTGAACTTTTTATTGAAGAAGGTATGCCTTCAAAAGAACATGCGGCTCAGTTTGGCGAATTGGTCATACAAGATGAAAATGGCCGGATGAAACCCATCAATACTTTTGCATCAGAATTATTGAGAAAAGTTAGCCAAAGCGATAAATACAAAAACTATACAGCAGACCAAGTCTTTCTATCCATGTCGCAAAACCCTTATTTTTGGATGGAAATTCCTATAGTAAAACTGCAAAGAGGAAACGACAGTATTAGAAAAGTTTTAGGGGTAAGTGCAGACACCAAGTTTGTTTCTTTTGCCCAATTTTTTGATGAAAAAGGCAATTATAAAATAGATGGTTTCTTATCAAAAGCCCAACTAAAAGCCATTCCCAATCAATTTGAAAAAGATTTCATAGAGATTAACAAACGTGTGGTTCTGCTTAACCAAGCATTTAGTGGAGCTATGCTTCGCATTTTGCCTGTGCCAAATGATTCCAACAATACTTGGATATCCTATTTGCAAACCAATGAGGTTAAAGAAGAAAATATTCAAAAAGTAAAAAATATTGTGCCACTTTATTTAAGTTCACTCTTTGAAGCCAAAGAAAAAAATGACTATAAACAAGCCAATCAATTGCTTGAAGGGATGTCCATTTTTCAAAATAAATTTGGAAAAAAAGTTATCCCCAGTAAAAATAAAATAAAAGCCGAAATCTTGTACAATAAAGTTAACATCTTTAACAGACTATATCAACTGGATTTAATTTTTGGCTTATTGATGCTCATTCTCGCCGTAGCGCATATTCTTAGACCAAGTAAACGACTCATGCTGGCACAAAATATTATTCATGGAATTATTTGGATACTGTTTATTTTGCACACGCTAGGCCTGATGGTTCGTTGGTACATTTCAGGGCATGCCCCATGGAGTAATGCCTATGAATCCATTATTTATGTGGCTTGGGCGACCCTATTATTTACCCTTATTTTTGATCGAAAAGCCAAATTGACCGTAGCGGCTGGTACTTTTGTAACCGCCATTGTCCTTTGGGTGGCCAGTTTGAGCTGGGTTGATCCGGAAATTGGCAACCTTGTGCCGGTTTTAGATTCCTACTGGTTAATGATACATGTGGCTGTTATTGTTGGTAGTTATGGCCCATTTACTTTAGGAATGATCTTAGGCATTACCTCTTTGGTTTTGATGCTATTTGCCAATGAAAAAAACCGAGACAGACTTAAAATAAATATTCAAGAACTGACCTATATTAATGAAATGGCGCTAACAATAGGATTAGTCATGCTCACCATTGGCAACTTTTTAGGTGGCATGTGGGCCAATGAAAGTTGGGGTCGATATTGGGGTTGGGATCCAAAAGAAACCTGGGCCTTAATCAGCATCATGGTCTACGCCTTTGTGATTCACATGCGTTTTGTTCCTGCACTTAGAGGACTTTTTGTCTTTAATCTATGGGCAATTATTGCCTTTGGGTCTATTATGATGACTTATTTTGGGGTTAATTTCTACTTGAGTGGCTTACATTCTTATGCGAGTGGTGAACGCGTGGTTACACCAAGTTTTGTGTATTATGCTGCAATTTTCATCGCTGTTTTAGGTGCATTTAGCTATTTTAAATACAAAAAACACCTCAGGGCATAACTTTTTTTTGGAACAAAAGGCTTGGGACTTTTTTATTAACGCCATTCCCGCTTTCAGCAGTCGCTTTTGTGTTTTTCGCAAAACACAAAGAGCTCCAACAATTCCTCAATCGGGGTTATTTGATGGGCTTGGTTTCTTTATCTGGAAAGTTAATTCGTTTAAATGTAAGTCTTAATGCTATAAATTAAACAGTCTTAATACTTAATTCTTCAATCTTAATACTTTAAAAACATATGAAAATTCCACAAATCATCAAACTTATCATCGCCTTAGTTGTTCCTTTGAGCGTTGGTGCTATTGCCGGTCTTTTTACAGCAGACGCCATTCCAGATTGGTATGCTTCACTTAACAGGCCATCATTTAATCCGCCCAATTGGCTTTTTGGCCCAGTTTGGACGACCCTTTATACGATTATGGGTATTTCGTTGTTTTTAATTTGGAAGCAGAACCCGAGTAAACAAAGAAACCAAGCCATCGCCTTTTTTTTCTTTCATTTGTTTTTGAATTTTTGTTGGAGCTTTATCTTTTTCTACTTCAAAATGATTGGTGCGGCTTTCGTTGAGATTATTCTCTTGTGGACAAGTATTGTTGGTGCGTTAATTTTATTTTACCGCATTAAACCAATTGCTGCTTACATAAACATCCCCTATTTATTGTGGGTGACCTTTGCTAGTGTGTTGAATGGGGCATATTATTTTTTGAATTAGAAAATCAGAGTTTTGACTGCCTTTTACGGCTAAAGTACCAGAGGTTTCTAATGGATTTTTTTTGAATATAATTTGAAGGTTTATTGCTTTTAATCTACAAATTATGCCAAATGTATAGAACGTAATCTACAAATTAAGCTAAATTTATAGAATTGAATCTACGAATTTAGGTTAATTTGTGGATTGGAGTGATTATTTCAAATTAGTAGAACTGTATGATAAATAAAAAATCCCGCTTCCGCAGGATTCTATTTTAAAAACAAGCAGGTAAATTATTGATTAGAATTTGTTCTAATAAATATGATTTATTAAATTACTCAATCCTCTAATCTCTAACTTCTAATTTCCTAAAAACGGATACCTATAATCAACAGCCGTTACAAAAGTTTCCTTAATGGTTCGTGGTGATACCCAACGCAATAAATTTTGAGCAGAACCTGCTTTGTCATTGGTGCCAGAAGCTCTTGCCCCGCCGAACGGTTGCATACCTACAACTGCGCCTGTTGGTTTATCGTTGATGTAGAAGTTACCTGCACAATTTTCTAACGCTTTGGTTGCTTCAACAGTCGCATAACGGTCTTGACTAAATACAGCACCCGTTAGCGCATATTCTGAAGTTTCATCTATTAATTTTAGGGTTTCGTGCCAAGCGCTGTCTTCATAAACATAAATGGTTAAAACTGGTCCAAAAAGCTCAGTTTCCATAGTTTTATACTTCGGATTAGTTGTTAAAATTACTGTAGGTTCAACAAACCAACCTTTAGATTTGTCATAGCCACCGCCAAATAAAACCTCAGCATCTGAATCATTTTTAGCTTGTTCAATATAAGACACTAATTTATCAAAAGATTGTTCGTGGATTACTGCTGTAAAGAAATTACTCATATCTTCTGGGCTACCCATTTTGATGGTTTTCAATTCTTTGGCCATTTCATCTTTGATGCTCGGCCACAAACTTTTTGGAAAATATGCGCGAGAGGCGGCTGAACATTTTTGCCCTTGAAATTCAAAAGCCCCACGAATCGTATTGGCTGCTACTTGTTTAAAATTAGCTGAGGGATGTGCCACAATAAAATCTTTTCCCCCTGTTTCACCAACTATTCTTGGATAAGTTTTATAGGTGTGAATATTATGACCTATTTTTTTAAATATTTCTTTAAAAACAAAAGTCGAACCTGTATAATGCACGCCAGCAAAATCTGGATGATCAAAAATGGTATTTGAAATCATTACTGGATCACCAAAAACAACATTAATCACACCAGCTGGAACGCCAGCTTCTTCAAAAATATCCATGATGACTTTGGCAGAAAATACTTGGCTATCACTTGGCTTCCACACAACGGTATTACCCATCAAAGCTGCACTGGCAGGTAAATTAGCTGCAATAGCTGTGAAATTAAATGGGGTGATGGCATAAATAAAACCTTCTAAAGGTCTATATTCAACTTTATTCCAAACACTTGAATCAGAGGTTGGTTGGTCTTGGTAAATTTGGGTCATGAATTCTACATTGTAGCGCAAAAAGTCAATTAATTCACATGCCGCGTCAATCTCAGCTTGATGGATGGTTTTTGATTGCGCGATCATTGTTGCTGCATTGATTGTTGCGCGATAAGGGCCTGCAATAAGTTCGGCTGCTTTCAAGAAAATAGCCGCTCGGTGTTCCCATGGCATTTGTGACCATGCTTTTCTAGCTTCTAAAGCTGCGTCTATGGCCTGGTCAACATGCATTTTATCTGCTAAATGATAAGTGCCTACTACATGTTGATGATCATGAGGCGGACGCATGGTATTGGTGTTTCCTGTTTTAATTTTTTGGTAACCAATATGCATTGGCACATCTATGGGGTTATTCCACAATGATTGATAGGCGGCTTGTACGGCTTCTCTTTCGGGAGATCCTGGCGCATAAGATTTTACAGGCTCATTGATGGCTTTTGGTACTTGAAAAAATCCTTTAGGCATAAAAAAATAATTTAAAAAAATGTAAGTAAAATATCAGGAGACAAAGATACAAAGATTTTTTCTTTGGCATGATTTTTTCGTACATTTGTCAGACATAATATTTAGATTCATGAGATATTTTATTTTCTTATTTTCATTTACATTTTGCAGTCTTTCTGCCCAATTAAATTATGAAAAATCTTTGGATGAAGCTTTTAAAAAAGCCAAAGCTCAAAACAAAATGGTTTTTATAAAATATTATGCAGATGGCTGCTCAACTTGCAAAAAATTATCTGAATTATTTAATAGCAATAAAGAATTGGCTGATTTTTACAATGAAAATTTTGTGAGTTACCCTTTTAATTCGGAAAACAAAGACGATGCAGGTCACCTCCTTTTTAATATTGCGAATCTCACCTTTGAGGCTACCCCAAAATTGGTTTTTTTCAGTGCTAATCGTCAATATCTGCATCATGCTGGTACGCAAATAAGTGCAGAGGTGACCAAACAGATGGCAGTGGACGCCCTTAATGCAGACAACAGAACATCAAATTTGCCTAAAAAATATGCAGAAGGCAATCCAAGCTTACAAGTCCTTTATAAATATGCCGAATTAGCAAAGGTAAAAAGTGATGCTACTATGTTGAGAAAATTAATCAATGAACTTTTTCAAGGGATGGTGAGTAATAAACAGCTCTCACCTGACGGTTGCTATCACATGATTCTCTATTTATCTAATGAAACAAGTGACCCATTTTTTCAATATTGGATAAAAAATATGGACGTACTCAAGACAGCAGAAAAAGATTTACAATACAAAGCAGCCCAGCTGAAAATGCAAAGCATGGTGATGAATGAATTGACCAAACTGGATAGGAAAAATATATCTGCAGATGTAAAAAACAAGTATATTGAATACATCAAAAAAACGGAGTTAAACGATAATCCTGAGGTTTATTTTCAATAGTACCAATTAGATATTAGAAATTAGAAGTTAGAAATTAGAAGTTAGAAATAATTGAGATGGCTTTTCGCAAGCAATCGTGGGCCATAACCTATCTAAATATTTTTTAAATCAGCGATAGTTTGCATTGGATTTATTGCATTAAAAACAAAACTGCCAGCTACCAAAACATCAGCCCCTGCATCTAGTAATTGTTTTGCATTAGCAGAGGTCACACCACCATCAATTTCAATCAAAGTTTTAGCATTTTTCTTAAGAATTAAATCCTTAAGTTGTCGAACCTTTTGATAGGTGTTTTCAATAAAAGATTGGCCACCAAAACCTGGATTAACGCTCATGAGACAAACCAAATCTATATCAGCCATAATATCTTCAAGCAAATGTATTGGCGTATGCGGATTGAGTGCCAGACCGGCTTGCATGCCTTCTGCTTTTATGGCTTGTATGGTTCTGTGAAGATGTGTACAAGCTTCATAGTGGACTGTTAAAATATTGACGCCTAAACCTGCAAAAGTTTTAATGTAGCGATCTGGATCAACAATCATTAAATGGGTATCGATAGTTTTAGTGGCATGTTTAGCAATGGCTTGTAAAACAGGCATACCAAAAGAAATGTTTGGTACAAAAAAACCGTCCATAATATCTATGTGAAACCAATCGGCATCGCTAGCGTTAATCATTTCAATATCTCTCTGCAAATTGGCAAAGTCTGCGGCTAAAATAGACGGGGCAATCAAATGTTTTGACATGGTGCGTTGGTTTTGGCAAAGTTAATTTATTTTAGTCAACTGTCAAATTTAATTATCGAAATGCATCCATTTTAAAATAAAATATTATATTTGCACCACCAAAATGGGGATGTAGCTCAGTTGGCTAGAGCGCTACGCTGGCAGCGTAGAGGTCGTGGGTTCGAGCCCCATCTTCTCCACCTTTATAAAACCTTAACAATTGATAAGCAATTAGTTAAGGTTTTTTTTATTTATACCAACCAGGACATTTAGACCAAATAAAAAACGCATCACGGGGAGTGATGCGTTTTTGTATAAATAAATTAAATAAATCTACTAATCTTTTAAATTGTGTATGTGTGTGCGAAAAGTCAATTAAATTTGATTAATAATAATCAAACAGATTAGTGGGATAAATTTACGGCAAAATCAACGGTAAAACAAGAATTTAGGTTTATTTAACAAGTTATTTAGAGTATGCTATGTTTGGTTGAGAAAACGAACAAAACTATTAACTGCCAACTAATCTTTTCTCCATTTTGAAGATAATTCAAACACTTTTTCTAATAGTCTTTGATCAACCGCCGTAAAATCAACTTTTCTTCTTGACATAACAACTTTAGCCACTTCAAATGCTTTCTTAGTCAAATAGGTTGTAAATCCAGCAGCGCCGCCCCATGAGAAGCTTGGTACAAAATTTCTTGGAAACCCACTGCCAAAGATGTTGGCACTAACGCCAACCACTGTGCCTGTATTAAACATGGTATTGATACCACATTTACTATGGTCACCCATCATTAAGCCGCAAAATTGCAAACCAGTCTTGGCGAAATTTTCAGTTTCATAACTCCACAACTTTACTTCTTCATAATTGTTTTTTAAATTGGAGTTGTTACTGTCTGCGCCAATATTGCACCATTCACCTAAGACAGAATTACCTAAAAAACCATCATGACCTTTATTTGAATACCCAAAAATAACTGAATTACTCACTTCACCGCCAACCTTGCAGTGGGGTCCAATAGTCGTTGCACCATATAATTTTGCTGATAATTTCACTACCGCTTCTTCACACAAGGCGAAAGGGCCTCTAATCACGCTGCCTTCCATAATTTCGGCATTTTTCCCGATATAAATTGGCCCCGTTGAAGCATTTAAGGTCACGAAATTCATTTTTGCGCCATCTTCAATAAATATATTTTCTTCCCCTAAGGTTTGAACCGTTTTGGGAATAGGCTGCGATTGTCTGTTTTGAGATAAAGAGGCAAAGTCTTGACGCAAAACCTCATCATTTTTTTCGAAAATATCCCAAGTGTTTTTAATTTGAATAATATTTTCGCTAAAAGAAATGGTGTCAAAATTTGATAAATCGGATAAATTTTCAGTAGCTCTATAGGCAATTATTAATTGATTAGCATCTACCAACTTTTGGTTCACTTCAAGTTGCTGAATACAATCAGCCAATTGTTTTGTGGAGACTAATGAGCCGTTAATAAAAACATTGTCAGATTTTAAAACTAAAGGGAATTTTTCTTGGAGATAATCCTCTGTTAAACTTGAGGTTTCAGCCTTCAAAAAAACCTCCCATTTTTCTCTTAAAGTGGTTATACCTACCCTAATATCTGCCACTGGCCGCGTAAAGGTAAACGGCAGTAAACTTGTTCTAACATCGCCATCAAATAAAATATAATTCATTTGTTTATGATTTTATAAAATTAATCTTCAATTAAGTTTTCACCTGCCCTATTCAGTAGGTTATCTGGCAAACTTTTCTTGGCTTTTGCACCCATTTTTTTTAACTTCTCTACACTTGTCACCAAATTGCCTTTGCCATCAACAAGTTTATTCATAGCGTTTGAATATTCGACTTTTGCTTCATCCATTTTTTTACCAATTCGCAATAAATCGCCAACAAATCCTTCAAATTTATCATACAAAGCACCGGCCTGTCTAGCAATTTCTATAGCGTTTTCTTGTTGCTTCTGATTGGCCCACATGCTATCAATGGTGCGCAAAGTAGCTAATAAAGTGGTTGGCGTGACAATCACTATGTTTTTTTCGAAAGCCTTATTATATAGAGAATTGTCTTCTTGTAGTGCTACAGCAAAGGCAGATTCGATAGGCACAAATAACAAAACAAAATCAGGGCTTTCCATCTGATAAATATCTTGGTAATTTTTTTGACTGAGGCCTTCAACATGTCTTTTTAAAGATGTCACATGTTCTTTTAAGAAAAGGACTTGATTGTTGTCTTCGGCTTCATTAATGTATTTTTCGTAAGCTGTTAGACTAACCTTGGCATCGATGACCATTTTCTTTCCGTCAGGCAAATTAATGATGACGTCAGGCTGTATACGCTGACCAGATTCGTTAGTAAAACTTTGCTGAACACTATACTCTCTATCTTTTTCTAAGCCAGATTTTTCCAAAACGCGTTCCAAAATTAACTCACCCCAATTGCCTTGCATTTTGCTATCTCCTTTTAAAGCTTTGGTCAGATTGATGGTTTCTTTTGACATTTGCTCATTCATTTCTTTCAAGCCTAAAATTTGCTGTCTCAAGGCGGCATGATAGTCTATACTTTCTTTATGGGTATCTTCAACCTTTTTTTCAAAAAGTTGAATTTTATCTTGCAAAGGACTCAAAATAGATTTCAAGTTTTCTTTATTTTGCTCTGTGAATTTTAATGTTTTTTCCTCTAAAATTCTATTGGCTAAATTTTCAAATTCATTACTAAATTTTTCTTGTACCTCCAAAAGTTCCTTTTTTTGTTCTTTATGACGTTCAAAAAGGTTTTCAAAGTCATTTTCTTTCTTTGCAATTTGAATGAGAAGTGCTTCTTTTTGTGTGTTTAAATCTTGTATGATTTTATTTTTTTCATTTAATTCATTGGCTTTTTTTAAGCTTTCTTGGTTGGCATAATCTATTTCAGATGATAACTTCGATAGGTTCAATTCTGCCGCGTTTTGACTTTTAAGCAGATCATTTTTACCCAATAGGTGTTTTAAAAAAAAACCAAAAAAGAATGCCAGAAAAAAAATGATAAAATATATGATGACTTCAAACATAAATATTATTGATTAAAAGGGCACATCATCTGGAAAACTACTACTATTTGATTTGCTCCCAAAAGCCTCATCGGCCGAAGGTAATGATTTTGCTGAAAACGAAAGGTCATCACTGTTTAATTTTGAAGGTAAATCACTGCTAAAGTTTGTTGAAAAATCTTCAAGGTTTTCAAATTTACCTAAACTGCCTATAAATTTAAGTCTGATGTTATCTAAACCACCATTTCTATGCTTCGCAATAATAAATTCGGCTTGCCCTTGCGTAGGCGTGCGCTCGTCGTCATCCCATTCATCTAGCTTGTAATATTCTGGTCTATAAATGAAAGATACGATATCAGCATCTTGCTCAATTGCACCAGATTCCCTTAAATCAGATAAAAGCGGTCGTTTTGATGACCCTCTCGACTCTACATTACGTGATAATTGGGAAAGTGCAATCACGGGTATACTCAGCTCCTTGGCAAGTGCCTTTAAGTTTCTTGAGATTGTTGAAATTTCTTGCTCTCTATTGCCAGGACCTTTGCCACCTCCGCCTGCAGTCATTAATTGAAGATAATCGACAATTAACAATTTTATACCATGTTGAGACGCCAAACGTCTGGCTTTAGCTCGCAGGTCAAAAATAGATAATGACGGGGTATCGTCTATATATAATGGAGCCTTTTCTAAGTCTTTCACTTTAATATTAAGTTGTTCCCATTCATGCTTTTCAAGTTTACCTGTTCTTAATTTTTCTGAGGGTAAACCTGTTTCAGAGGAAATTAAACGGGTAATTAACTGAACCGACGACATCTCTAAGGAAAAAAGCGCCACAGGAAGATTAAAACCTATGGCAATGTTACGAGCCATTGATAAAACAAACGCAGTTTTCCCCATCCCCGGGCGTGCGGCAATGATTATCAAATCACTTGGTTGCCAACCTGAAGTTAATTTGTCTAGTTTTTCAAAACCAGTAGCAACGCCTGAAAGGCCTTCTTTATTTGCTATTTCTTCAATCCTTTTTTTGGCCTGAATAACTAAGCTCTGTGCGGTCTCGGAACTCCTTTTGATATTACCTTGTGTCACTTCATAAAGCTTAGACTCTGCTTTATCTAATAAATCGAAAACATCGGTGGTTTCGTCATAAGAATCTTCAATAATTTCGCTCGATATTTTTATTAAACTGCGTTGAATAAACTTTTGAAGAATAATTCGTGAGTGAAATTCAATATGCGCAGAGGAAGATATTTTTTGCGTGAGTTGTATAAGATAATAATCACCACCTACAACATCTAATTTGGCGTTTTTTCTTAACTGTGATGATACGGTTAATAAATCTATTGGTTGGGTGTCATTAAACAACTCCACGATGGCTTCAAAGATATATTTATGTTGATCTTTGTAAAAAGCATCAGGTTGTAAAATATCAATCACTTCATCTACACCTTTTTTATCAATCATCATCGCACCTAAAACAGCTTCTTCTAAATCAATAGCTTGAGGCGGAAGTTTCCCTTTTTCTAAGCTAATGATTGAGCTTCTTTCAATTTTAACTGGGCTTATACTTTTAATGTTTTCCATGTGACAAAACTACATAAACGATAAACAATATTAAAATATAGTAATTCAAAAAACTTGTTGAAAACTTTTGCATATTTGTTAACTTCTCAAAATTTTATTTCTATAACACTGATTAAAAACAGATTAAAAAACCTCAAAGTTTTAGGTCTTTGAGGTTGAATAATTTTATTAAAAAACTAATATACGTTACTCTTTGAAATGACCCATCTTAGCATATTTATCCATGCGTTGTTCAACAAGTTCCTCTGTTGATAAGATTTTCAATTCATTATAGGCTTTGTTAATATATTGTCTCACCGTTTTGAAGGTGGTCTCTTTATCGAAATGTGCGCCACCTAGTGGTTCCGGTATAATTTCATCAATCAACTTATTTTTTTTCATGTCATATGACGTCAATTTCAAAGCGTCAGCCGCTTGCTCTTTATACTCCCAACTACGCCACAAAATAGATGAACATGATTCTGGTGAAATAACCGAATACCAAGTGTTTTCCAACATGTACACACGGTCACCAACCCCAATACCTAAAGCACCACCTGAAGCACCTTCGCCAACCACAATAGTAATGATAGGCGTTTTTAATCTAATCATCTCAAAAATATTTCTTGCGATGGCTTCACCTTGTCCGCGCTCTTCAGCTTCTAAACCTGGATATGCGCCTGGCGTATCTAATAAAGTAATTACAGGTATATTAAATTTTTCCGCCATTTTCATTAATCTCAAAGCTTTTCTATACCCCTCAGGATTGGCCATACCAAAATTTCTGTATTGGCGCATTTTGGTGTTTATACCTTTTTGCTGACCAATTAGCATATAGCTTTGTCCATCAATTTTGCCCAAACCACCAATCATGGCTTTATCATCTTTAAAATTTCTATCCCCAAAAAGTTCAAGAAAAGTATCGCCACATAAATTTTGAATATGCTCCAGCGTATATGGTCTATTTGGATGTCTAGACAACTGAACGCGCTGCCAAGCGGTCAAATTTTTATAAATATTCTTTTTAGTTTCTTCTAGCTTTTTTTCAATTTGTTTGCAAGTGGCAGACACATCTACATTTGATTCTGCTCCAATAATTTGACATTTATCCAATTGCTCTTCTAAATCCTTAATAGGCAATTCAAAATCTAAATATTCCATGAAAGTTATTTTTAGTCGTTACTTTTGACTGACAAAGTTATTTAAATATTTTTAAAAAAATAAGGCATTTGAAAATAAAATATTTCCATTTTCCCAGAAATTTCTAAACAATGGATTATCAATCATATAAATAACGCTTCCGTTACCTTTATTTTCCAAACCAAGAAGCAAGGTTGCTGGTAGTTTTTTCTTAGCATCATGACCGATAAATCCATAAGCGGTATAAGATTTTGGTACATAGATCAGATTTTGAATGCCTGCAATTAGTGGCATAAATTGACTGGTATCTTTTAAACTAAAATATTTATTGCCTAGACCATAGCAAAACGGATGGCTTTCATCTAAATGATGTTCAATGATTGCACCATTAACCGTTTGAGAAACCCAAAGCCTTTCCATTTTTTCGGTTGGTATGGTTAATTCATCAAATTTGTCTTTTTTACTATCTGGTTCATCATTAACGACTGTTTTAAAAGTATAACCTTCGCGGCCATTAAAAAAACTTGTAGATTGACCAATGGCAATAACCTTGCCGCCTTGTTCAATAAAAGTATCTATTTTCTTTTTAAGATTATCTTTCAAATCCATCCGACCATTTGGCATAATGATGGTATTAAATTTTGAAAAATCTAAATTGCCTAATTGTTCAACTTCTACCTTGCTATGCGGATAATCAATAACCTGATCAAAGAAGTACCAAACTTGACCAAAATCAACACTTGATACACCTCTACCGCCTAATACTAAAATCTTAGGCGCTTTGATAATCGGGTAATTTTCGCCCCCAAGATCACCTTTACCTTTTCCAAAGCCAGAGCCTAAGACCTGTATTTCTGGATTAACATTAAACAACTTTTCGTGAATGCTTTCAAAAATTTTACCCTTTTCATCATTTTGATCAGCCTTTAAAACAATAATATCACCACGCTTAATACTTTTACCGTCAACCATAGTATTTGTTACTGAATGCCTAACCAAAAACCCATTTCTATGTAACCAAGCCAAAGTTTTAGCAGCCATTCTATCTCCCCAAGCCATGTGATAAGCATAATAGTTCGATGCTTTTTGGAAAGTCTTACCGACCATTTTTTTAGATTTCACACCAATATCCATCTTTAAACCATAGGCATCTAATCCATAAGCTAATGGCAAGGACCAAGCCGTGATATCGTAAGTTAAACTATCTGTCAACTTGTGCTCTGCTTCAAGTAAAACTTGTGTTAAAACAGCACGTGGCTGGTTGGTTGAAATATACAAGTCGTTAGATTCTATATTTAAATTTACTTCTTTATTGGTATTAAATGAAGTGCCTTTAGTTGCTTTTTTTTCATCAGCCCACTGGTAGTCAATTTTGTTTTTATCTAATAATTCCGCTAATTGTTTCACTCTCGGATTACTTTTTATGACATAAGCTTTGTATTTGCCTTTGATATTTTGACGATTGTTGAAAAAAGCTCTAAAGTTCTGGTTCAGCGTTGCATTTTCTTTAGCGGTCAATTCAAGTAAAGCAAACATGGCAGTTGCGTGGTGCTCCAAACGGTCGCGGATGGTTAGTATTTGACCATTTCTCATTTTTACCGCGCGACCTGCACCTATTCCACCCTGTTCATAGGTCATCCCGATAGCACCATTATAGGTAGGATAGGTGTCGCCATAGCTTGGATAAAACAAATCAAAACGCTCAGCAGAATAATATAACCAGCCTTCTTTATCAAATTTTGTTGAAGTGATTTCACCTACTTTTTGGTGAAACTCCTTTTGATAAGCCGTCACTTGCTCATGGAAAGGATCTGCTGCTGGTGGAAAATAATAAGGTTCATTATAGCCCATTTCGTGCACATCGGCATGAACCATGGGCATCCACTTTTGATAAAAAGCGATACGATTTTGGGTTTCCAACTGCGTTTGCCAGGCCCAATCTCTGTTTAAATCATTCACATAATGATTCTGACGACCCGTAATCCATGGCTCTTGGTGTTCGCGATCGTGGGTGTCTGGGTGCAATTGTGAACCCGCAATATCTCGCAACCACGTGGCATAACGATTGTAACCGTCAGGATTCGCACAAGGATCTAAGATAACCACAACATTTTCAAGCATTTTCTGGTAAGTTGGATTGGTCAATAGCTCGTAGGCAATTTTTAATGAACTTTCTGTGCCTGCAATTTCGTTGCCATGTACAGTCATACTCATCCAAAGGATGCTGATTTTATCAAATGAGGCATCTTTTTGGCTATCTAAACCAATGGTAGACAAATGATTTTTGCGAATAGCTTCAAGGTTTTTAATATTGTTTGGTGTTGAAATATAATAAGCAGACATGGTTCGGTCTTGGTAGGTTTTGCCATAATCTTCTTTGGTGATGCGGTCACTGTTTTTGATTAAGTGTTCAAAATAATCTTCAACCTCATGCAGATATGTTACATGTTGCCCAAATTTTGTTAAAAAAGCATCTGGTGTTTTTAGTTGCGCAAAAAGACTTTGACTACATACGAATAGGAAAAAAAGTTTCTTCATTGTTTTTGAGAATAAGAAAGCAAATATATCATTTTTTTTGTCGTTAGGAGGCTGCTTTAAAAAATATTGCAATGACATGCTAAATAAAGAAACCACCTCAGCTCATTAGCACTGATGCAGAAGATAAAGAAGCCCAAGCCATTCGCTCAAAAAAAGAAAATAAAATCTTATTTTTGTGCCATGAATCACAGCCTTTATATAAAACGCTGTCTTGAGCTCGCGAAAAACGGCTTAGGCAACACCTATCCCAACCCAATGGTGGGTGCGGTCATCGTCTGTGATGAACAAATTATTGGTGAAGGCTGGCACCGGCAAGCAGGTGGGCCGCACGCAGAAGTAATGGCCATTAATAGTGTAAAAGACCATGAAAAGCTGCAATCTTCAACCATTTATGTGAGTCTGGAACCTTGCAGTCATTATGGAAAAACGCCGCCTTGTTGCGATTTAATTTTGGCCAAAAAAATACCAAACGTCGTGATTGGTTGCGTTGACCCTTTTGAAAAAGTAGCAGGTAGTGGCATCAAAAAATTGCAAGAAGCTGGCAAAAATGTGATTGTTGGTGTTTTAGAAGAAGATTGTTTAGCGCTTAATAAACGCTTTTTTACTTTTCACATGAAAAAGCGCCCTTTTGTTATTCTTAAATGGGCCGAAACTGCTGATGGGTTCATTGCGCCATTAGTAAAAAACGAAGATAAACCTTTTTGGATTTCTAATACCCGTGCACGTCAATTGGTGCATAAATGGCGGTCTGAAGAACAAGCCATTTTGGTTGGTCATCAAACGGTTTTGGCTGATAATCCCAATTTAACCACGAGAGATTGGCATGGAAAAAATCCGTTGCGTATAGTGCTTTCTAACGGTTTTGATGCGCCAGAAAATTATGCAGTCTTTGACCAGCAAGCGCCAACCCTGCTTATTGATGCTAAAAAACCCGTGGCAGAGTTGCTGACGGATTTATACCACCAAAACGTGCAATCAGTGATTGTTGAAGGTGGAAAAAAGACTTTAGAAAAATTTATTTCTGCAAATTTATGGGATGAAGCCCGCATTTTTCAATCAAATGATTATCTTTACCAAGGTATCGACCGTCCTGCTATTCAAGGACAGATTGTTTCTTTTGAAGCTATAGGCAATAATCGTTTAACTTTTTTGAAACCATGATAAAAAATATTATTTTCGATTTTGGTGATGTGTTTCTTAACCTTGATAAAGAAGCCCCTGCAAGCGCTTTTCGTTCATTTGGACTAACCGAGTGGCACCAAGACATTCAGCAAATTAATGAGCAATTTGAGATTGGAAAAATCTCCGAAGAAGTTTTTTTAAATGGTTTTCAGCAATTTATGCCAAAAGCATCAACCACTCAAATTAAAGAGGCTTGGAATAGCATGTTGCTTGATTTTCCTGACAAACGCTTACAATTTTTAGAACATTTAACACAAAAGTATCGCCTTTTTTTATTGAGCAATACAGATGCCATTCATATTGAAAATTTTGAAGAAACACATGGTGAAAATTTTGCTAAGTCTTTTTATCAGTGCTTTGAAAAAGTCTATTTTTCTTTTGAAATTGGGCTAAGAAAACCCAATGTTGATTGTTTTCAATACCTTGTTAATCGGCATCATTTGATACCTAAAGAAACCTTGTTTGTTGATGACCGATTAGACAATTGTGAAACAGCTGCTGCTTTGGGCTTGCATGTTTGGCATTTGCAAGTTGGTCAAGAAACTGTTTTAGATTTATTTAACCACAAAAACCTCCCCTTTTGACCACAATCTTTCTAAGCGTATTTTTTAATTCCATTTTATTAGTCATTCTCAAATTGTTTGCAAAATATGACATCAATACGCTTCATGCGTTGGTGTTTAATTATCTGACGGCTTTTGTTGTAGGATTATTGGTTAACCAAACAGGTTTTAGTCCAACCGAGTTTATCGGGCAACCTTGGGCTATTGGTTGTTTTTTAATTGGCTTTTTGTTTATTTCTGTTTTCTTCATCACTGCCAAAACAGCCCAAGCCAATGGTATAGGCGTGGCTTCTATTGCTTCAAAAATGTCCTTGATCATTCCTATTTTATCAGGGGTGATTATCTTTAATGAAAGCTTAAATTTTTATAAAATAATCGGCATCCTTTTGGCGCTTGTTGCCGTTTTTTTTGCCACCAAAAAAGAAGGAATGACCATTAGTAAGGATTATTTCCTCTACCCTATTTTGGTTTTTATTGGCGCTGGTATCATAGACTCAAGTTTAAACTATTTCCAAGTGAAGCTTATCCCGGTCGAAGACACGGGCTTGTTTAGTTTGGCATCATTTCTCATGGCTTTTTTGGCTGGTGTTTTAATTCTGACGGTAAAAACTTTCACTAAACCTGAAAAAATATTAGGTAAAAGTATTTTAGGCGGCATTGTTCTAGGCATTCCCAATTATTTTTCGTTATATTACCTCATCAAAATGCTCGATCATCAAACCTTTAATAGTGCGACAATTTTTACCATTCACAATGTGTCTATTGTTATTTTCACAACCCTAATAGGCATATTATTTATGAAAGAAAGCTTGTCTAAAAAAAATCTTTTGGGTCTTGGGTTGGCTGTTTTGGCCATTATCATTGTCAGTATGTAAAAATGGACAGCTTTAAGACCATAAGACAAACTACTGTGGAAATTTTATTCAAGGAAAAAAAGAGTAAATTCTATGCCCAGGCTTTTTTAGTTGATGATGAAACATCGATTAAAAACATCTTAGAAACCCTCAGAAAGCTGCATCCCAACGCTGGTCATGTTTGCTATGCCTATCGCATCGATCCGGTGCAACCCAAATGGCGCGCCAATGATGACGGCGAACCTAATAACAGTGCGGGTATGCCTATTTATGGCCAAATTCAGTCGCATGAATTATATAACGTTTTGGTAACCGTGACCCGCTATTTTGGTGGGGTTAAACTTGGCGTCGGCGGCCTTATTTCTGCCTATAAAACGGCTGCACAATTGGCTCTTGAAAGTGCAGAAATCATTGAAAAAACGATTGAAAAAACCTTCACACTCACTTTTGATTATGCCCAAATGAACAAAGTGATGCGCATCATTAAAGAAAAAAATATCTTCATCAACAATCAAAACCTGACCGAAAATTGTCAATTAACCGTGACTATTAGCATGCAACATGCTCAGGCCTTCAGCAGCTGGTTTGCTGATGTATTTCCTGCCATAAAAATAAGTGATTGATTTTTTTGGAGCGAATGGGTTGGTCTTTATCTAGAAATGCCATACCTGCGCCGACGATGAATGTCGGCATCAGGGCTATTTAGCGAAGGTGGTTGCTTTATTTGGGGTCTATTTATGCTTATATGATGATTCTTATTGGCTTAAAACTTTGTCAATACACAAGTATTAAGTATAATATGAAAACCATTTTAACAAACCAGATATCCCTTTTTCCTTTCCTTCACTTAAACAAATCTAAGCCAGGTATATTTGGCATGCCTTCTTTGGCAACAGCAGCCAATTCCGCTTCATGTATGGCGGTTGCTTTGCTTATAAGGTTATTGATATGCAAAACCAGATAATCTTCCAGCTGTTCTTTGTCTAATAAAAGCTCATCGGCAATGGTTATTGATTTTAAGGATCGGTTGACAGTCATTGTTATTTTCAACAAACCATCCTTACTATTTTCATCAACGGTGACATAGTTTAATCGTTCTTTAGTTTCTTCTACTTTCTTTTGGGTTTCTTTGATTTTCCCCATCATACCCATGATATCTCCAAACATTTGTTTAAAAATTTTAAATTAAATTATTATATATTATTACTGAATTAGAAAGCTCTGTTTAAGGACAATGACACGCCAGTACTTTCTGGCACAAAACGACAAACACCACCGATACAAACCAAACCTGCACGTTGACGACCATAACTCAATGCAACTCTGGTTGAGCCTTTTCTATAGGCTGATCCTACTGTAAAATAGTGCTTTCCTGGTTCACCGACATTTGTCGCATTACCGTTATTAATCATATCCATGGCGAAAAATGATAATTTTTCATTTAAATTATACTCAACGGCGGCGCTAAACCAGTTCTTCGTATTGCTGTCTGCTTGCATATATTCAACATCAAGTTTTAGCGATTTTTTGCTGTTAAAGCTATAAATTAACTCTGTGGCATAGATATTAGTATAAAAGGGTTTGTTGCCTAGACCAAGCCAGAGTGCATTCACGTATTGGTTCACAAACAAAATAGACGCACGAAAATCTTTAGTGAAACGTTTTTTAACTTCAATATTAAGATCGCGGTACAAGTTTTCGCCTATGCCAAAAAATTTAGTTTTGTAATCTAGAGGCGTGTTGCGGTAACTCCCAGGAATAGTGTACCAAGAAGCAAAATTCAAAGCTATTTTAGTACCATATTTTCCACCGATAGTCGTGTTTTTTGCAAAATCATAAAAGATATCAATTTGACCACCTGTTTCACCAGAAGTCATCTTGCTTTCATCTTGAAAATTTACACCCACATTTGCTTGATAAACATAAATATTAGCCAAATTTGAATGATGCTGCTTAGTTAATGACGGACCAAAACTAATAATTTTATTGAAGAAGTTAAAGTTAGTATCACCCGGATTTCCTGTAAAAGCATCTAGTGCTTCTAGTTTTCTCTCAGATAAGAACAACATGTTTTCACTTCTTCTTAAAGTCGCATCTATACCCAAACCTTTATTGGCATAACCAAAATTAAATAAAAAGGCATGACCATCTTTAACAATTTCTGGCATGAGGGCATCGGCAGTTATACCCGACAATACCGCATCTTTGCTTTTATAATTACCTTCAAAATTGGCATAAAATGTTTGATTAGAAAAATTCAATCGCCCTGAAAAAGCATGCGTGGTTGGGTCAAATTGCGGATCGATGATGGCTTCATCAATTTTTTCGTATCTGCCCACGTAAGATCCTGCTATGGTCAAACTAGATTCTTCAAACTTAAACAAATCAGACATGTTAAACTCTGAATCAAACCCAAAAATTCTTCCTGCAGACACGTTAAAACCAGATCGCTGTTGCCCTGCCAAAGCGGTCAACTTAATATTATCGGTTGGTTTGTAAACTATTTTTGCACCACGAAGCGCAGAATTGATACCTAAAGCACGATCCTCCCAAGCTCTTAAAATCATACCGCTACCAAACTGCTCATAAAAATATCCTAAAGTAATATCAAACTTTTTGGATTTGTAATTAATAAAAAAAGTGCCAAAATTTGTTCCTTTTAGACCTGGATAATAATTTAATAAAGCATTACTTTCATAAGCCTCTACTTGAACACCAGCTGTAAATTTATCATATTGGTAATTGACTAACAAAAAATTATTTGACCTAAACTTACTTCTATCTGGTGCCGTTTCGGGAAGCTCGGTATAACGTTGTATATTTGACTCAAGGCCACCAAAAATACGACCATAATTTTTTTTCTTGGCAGGAGTCGTTTCTGCATTTTCTTGCGCAAAAATGCAAATAGAAAACGTTAAAAGAAAAGTTATAGTTAAAGTCCTCATTTTATAAGTTTAAGTTTTTAAGTGAGCAAATATAAAAAATCAAAATAGAATGACTAAAAAAAGATGACGAAATATGTTAAATTTTAAAATATAAAATTGCGTATTAAATAAAATTTGTAATTTTGTAAAATAAATCGGTTATTAACAACTTTTAATCCTATAATCATGAAAAAAATCGTAAGCATTTTAACTGTATCTTTAATGATGGTTTCTTTCGTTGCATTTGCAAACGGAGATAACGACAAAGACAAAAAGAAAAAAGAAAAAACTGAAAAAGCTTCTTGTTCTTCAAAAGCTGAGGCATCTAGCGAAACTGCAACTTCAGAAAAATCATCTTGTGGTGCTAAAAAAGCATGTTGTTCTTCTAAAAAAACTGAAGCAAAAGCATAAGGATAATTTTTTCCTAATAATTAAAAGCTGTCCATTTTGGCAGCTTTTTTTATTTATTTTTTCTACTTTTGTATTTAACTATAACCCTACTTTATGCAAAATATCCCAACGCCATTAACTGATCTTCTCAATATAAAATATCCAATTATTTTGGCTCCAATGTTTTTAGTGAGTAACGAAACCATGAGTATAGAAGCCATCAAAGCTGGTATTGCGCCATGCATTCCTGCGCTAAATTGGCGATCAGTTGACCTGATGAAAGCAGGCATTGAGAAAATTAGAAAAGAAGCCGATGGCCCCATTGGTATTAATTTGATTGTTAACAAATCCAATATCCATTTCAGAAAGCAATTGGCGATGTGTGTGGAGCAAAAAGTTGAATTTATCATTACCTCACTTGGTAGCCCAGAAGAAGTCATTAAAGCTTGTAAACCTCATGGTATTAAAGTATTTTGTGATGTAGTTGATGTGGCTTATGCCAAAAAAGTGGAAGCCTTAGGTGCTGATGCCTTAATCGCGGTCAATCGAGAAGCTGGCGGTCACGCTGGACCGATGTCATCAAGTGAACTTATTCCATTACTGACAAAAAATTGCAAAATTCCAGTCATCTCTGCAGGTGGTGTGGGTGATGGTGCTGGCATTTGGAAACGCATTCATGAAGATGGCGCTATTGGTGTGAGTATGGGTAGCATTTTTATTGCGACGCCTGAAGCACCGGTTTCTCAAGATTACAAACAAGCCTGCGTTGATTATGGTGCAAAAGATATCGTGTTAACAACCAAAATTTCAGGTTCACCTTGCACGGTTATTAATACGCCTTACGTTCAAAAAGTTGGCACCAAGCAAAATTGGTTTGAAAAATTGTTGAGCAAAAACAAATCATTAAAGAAGTATGTCAAAATGTTAACGTTCTACAAAGGAATGAAAGCTGTTGAAAAAGCTGCGCTTAGCTCAACATACGCTACAGTTTGGTGTGCAGGTCCATCTATTGAATTTACCAAAGCCATAAGACCAGTGAAAGACATTGTGGAAGATTTGGTCAAACAATATCATGAAGTGAATGATGATCCAGTATTGAGAGAACAACTATTACAGAAGAGTATCGTGGATAGAGGCATATAAAGCACTATCGTAAAAAAGTTTTCAAGAGCGAGATTGTTAATA
Source organism: Flavobacterium sp. (assembly GCA_044347145.1). Lineage (GTDB taxonomy): Bacteria > Bacteroidota > Bacteroidia > Flavobacteriales > Flavobacteriaceae > Flavobacterium. The sequence continues at coordinate 13,357 of JBIIXU010000007.1, read as the reverse complement.
CAAGGTGGTTGTCCGAAAAGTCGCTTGCTTTTTCATTTCGACGAGAGGAGAAATCGCATTTTATTAATCATGTGACTCTTCCTGTCGTCAGAGTGACAAGTTTCACGTTTATATTTATTTTTAGAAAAGCAGCTTTTACATTTATTTCTTTTTTGACTTTTTTGCCGATGCTTTTTTCTTATCCTTTTTAACTTTATCCTTTTTGGCCTTCTCCTTTTTAGCCTTCTCCTTTTTAATTTTCTCTTTTTTAGCCTTGTCTGCTTTAGCTTTTTCTTTTTTCTTTTTTTCTTTAATGGCCTTTTCTTTTTTCTCTTTATCTTTAATTTTGTCGCTCATTTGCTTAAGTTTTTTCAGACTTTTATTATCGAGCGCTATCATCATTTCAGCAAGATGGTCTATTTCTTCTGATGACACTGCTGTTGTTTCTTCAACAATAGGATCAGTATTTTCTACTACAGCCATCGCAATGTCTGATTGACTGGCTATCTTTTTTGCAGCTGGTTTTCTAGTCGCCGGCTTCTTAACGGCTGGCTTATCAATCTTTACCTCTTCGGGAATATTCTGTTTTTCGTTGTTGTCTTCCATTTTTGAGTTTGTTTTAAATGAGATGATTAATATCATCGGATAAAGTTAGCATAAATTATTAACATAATCAATTAATTATTAGAGGATTTAAAAAAATATTTATTGCGCCAACTCAAACTTCATTTTATATCGTTCAATTCTATTTTTTAATTGTAAGAAAAAAGTATTTCTGTCTCTAACACCAGCTGTATTTAAACATTTTGAATGAAATAATTGATTTTGAATAAATGAAAAGGTTTGTGCATTACTTATTTCATCCTCAACGGCAAAATATCTAATCATATTAAATGGTATGAAAGCGATACTTTTCTTTTCGTTTTTGACCATGATCGTATTATCTAAAATAAGCATATCATTGATGTAAAAATGAAAGCTACCTTCATTTTTTATGCATTTATCCTCAATTCTTTGCAAAAGTGCTAGTAAATCATCTAGAATATTTAACGCATTTTTTAATTGTATCAAACCTGTTTCAAAAAAAGTATCTAGTTGCTGAAGTGTTGAATTTAAAGTTGATTCATTCCAAATTTCGAAAATATTGGCTTTTTCATATTTTTCTTTCAACGCCAGTGAGGCGGCAAACAAACTTTGATTAAAAGCAAAATCTTCAAATTTTGAAGCTTGATAATCATCAAAAAGCAAATGTTTCCAGGCATACATTTTAAATTTAGCCAAAAGACTAAAATCTAAGGTATAGAAAAAAGGAATGTCTTTGGCTAAATAGTAAAACTCATAATTGTCTTTGGCATAAACCGAAATTTTTTCTAAGGCAAAATCGAAATATTGAGGCATATCTGCCATAGATGTTAAATTTTTTGATTTTGATACCACAATTTTATCTTGCCTATCATAAACGGCATCCATTGAGACTTTATATTGTTTGCATAGGGCAATGGCCTCTTCCATGGAAAACTTACTTTTGAGTGTTACTCGTCTATGCGCGGCATCATAACTAATTTCAAGCACGGTTGCTATTTCGTCAATGAGTGAAAGCTCTGGAGCTAACTTTTTACGGATGATTTTCAATAAAACTTCTTGATGATTCATTTTTTGCGATTTTCGCAAATTTAGAAATAAAAATAATTAATTTTCACAAATGGTTGTGTTTTTTACGAAATACTTTTGTCCCATAATTTTAAATCATTTAATCATGGAAAATTTATGTGAACATTTAAAAGTAAACAGAAGTAAAAAGTTAAAAGACTTTTTGATGCTAAATTCACAAAGGATTAAGCGGTATTCTTTGTTGGTTAATGAATTGATGAAAAAGAAAAGTTTGGTTGTTATTTCATTTTTTAATTAATAATAAATATCCCATGAAAAATAGAAAATTTAATAAAAATGAGATCCATCAAAAATTTTACCATCACTTGCAGACAAAGGTTTTTGATGCATTAAAAGACAAAAATATTAAAACTGGTAGTTTTAATTTTTGGTTAAAGGGTATGGTTTGGGCATTAGTTGCATACGGCTCTTATTTATGTTTGATTCACACGAAAAGTGCGATATTGTTTTGGGGGTTTTATCTCACTTTTCAACTCGCTGGTTTATTGATTGGCTTTAGTCTTGGTCACGATGCTTCTCATAACACGGCATTTAAAAATAAGCAATCTAACCAGTATTTGCATTTTTTTAGTTTTCTTTCTATTGGTATAGATCCGCTATTGTGGGGATTGCGACATATAAGGTCTCATCACCTATATGCCAATGTGGAAGGCAGTGATGTTGATATTGACAAAAACCCTTTTTTACGATTAGCACCCTCGCATCCAAAGAAGAAAAAGCATCAATTTCAACATTTTTATGCGCCATTTGTATATATGCTAGCGCTTCTACATTCAGTATTTTTGGGAGATTGGATCTATTTATTTCATAAAGACTATGAATGGATGCGAAGAGGTATACCAAAAAAAGAGCTATATATTAGATTTTTTATCTTTAAAATTTGCTATTTTGGTCTGATTCTGTTTATGCCTTATTATTTTACAACATTTTCATTAACCTTTATCTTTTTGACTTATATAACGACTTCAGCCTTTACATCCTTACTATTTGTGGTGATGTTGGTTGGCACACATTTTTTTTATGAAGCAGAATATCCTGAATCGAGTGAAGATGAATTGATGTCGACATGGGCTGTTCATCAATTAAAAACCAGCTGTGATTGGCATCCTAATAGTGCATGGGCAAGATATCTTAGTGGTGGTTCAAATTGCCATGCTGCCCATCATTTGTTTCCAAATATTTGTCACACCAACTATGATAAAATCAACCATATCATTGAAAATACAACGCAAGACTATGGTTTGCCTTACCACCGGATGAGTTTAATAGACATGATAAAATCACATTTTAAACATTTAAAAAAGATGGGGTTGAAAGATTAATGTTCATCGAGCTGGAAGCTCGAAGAACGCTACCAACTGCCGCCCGCGCCGCCGCCAGAGAAGCCACCGCCGCCAAAACCACCAGAGAAACCGCCGCCAAATCCGCCGCCGCTTGAGCCTCCAAATCCACCGCCTGAACCAAAAATTGACCCGCCAGAGCGTCTGCCCATGCCGCTCAATATAATGATCTCTGCAAGATCAGATCCCTTGAAGCTACCAGTTCCACCGCCGCCACCTTTGCCTTTAGAGGCCATGATGATGACGAAAATAATAAACAAAATAAACAAAATAAAAAAGACTAAAAATGGCCAAATGCTAACTTTCTGCTTTTTGTCATCGGCTTTGAATTTACCAGTTAAAAAATCAAAAATGGTATCAACACCTTTATCTATACCCGCATAATAATCGCCTTTCTTAAATTCGGGTACTATAACTGCACGAACGATATCTCCAGTAACACCTGCGGTGAGTACCCATTCTACCTCATATCCTGGTGCAATCCATATTTTGCGATCTTCACTAGCAACTAATATTAGTATACCATTATCTTTTCCTTTCTGACCAAGTCCCCATGCTTGACCCCATCGCGGTGCCAACATGCCAATGCTCTCACCATTGGTTGATTTAATAGTAATAACCACTATTTGCGTAGAAGTTGAATCAGAATATTTAATGAGTTTTTGTGTCAGCTGTTGCCTTTCGTTTTCTTCAAAAATATTAGCGTAATCATAAACCGATGTTTGTTCTTTTAATGTTTTTACATCTGGAATTGGATATTGCCCGTACGAAGATAAACTAAACAATAATAAGAGAACCAGACCCACACCCCTGCTGCTGACGATGAATGTCAGCATGAAGGCATTCATCGCCTTCATAGCAGCGGCAATGAACGCAGGTTTTGGACCAATTTTTTCTTGCACAAAAAAAGCGACCAAAGAAGCTCTTTTTTGGGCTTTAGAAAAATGGTTTAAAACCAAGAGAATTATAGCGAATAGCAGGATAAGGTGCATTAATGAGGTTAGAAATTAGAAGTTAGAAGTTAGAGGATACTGTTTTTGTAAAAAAAGCACATCTAAACATATCTTGAAATAGTATTTGACAATTCATTGACATCATCTTTATCGAAGGGGAAGTAGTCCTTTAGACATTCACCGGCCTGACTTATGCCAGCAATTAGACCCGCTTTGAAATTTTTATGCTCAAAATGATATCTAATTTTTTCTTTCGTTTTTTCCCAAAAATCGGGACTAACTATACCATCTATGCCAATATCACCATAAATAGCAAATTGATGGGTTTCTACACCAACGTAGATCAGCACGCCATTTCTGGCTTTGGTTTTGTGCATTTTGAGCTCACGAAATACCTGAAAAGCGCGAATAATTGGCGGGTCTTGTGTGCCTTTTTCAAGGTGCACGCGAAGTTCGCCAGATGTGTTCTTTTCAGCTTCCCCTATCGCTTTAATGACTTCTTGCTCCTCTGCTGGTGTTAGAAAACCATCAACTAATGACATTTTTATTTGAAATCAAAGTTAACATCCGGTGCTTTTTCTGCGCCAGCTACCGCTTTAAAACCTTCTTTTGGTTGTAAGTTAAAGAAACCTGCAAGAATATTTCCTGGAAAATTTCTAACATGATTATTGAATGGTTTAACGGCTTGATTAAAACGATCCCTTTGTGTATTGATTTGATTTTCAGTACTTGCTAATTCATCTTGTAATTTCAAGAAGTTTTGATTAGCTTTTAGATCTGGATACTTTTCGACTGTAACCAAAAGTCTAGATAATGCGCTTGATAAGCCGCTTTGCGCTTGGTTGAACGCAGCCAATTGATCAGGCGTAATGTTTGTTGGGTCAATGGTTGTTTTGGTTGCATTGGCTCTAGCGCTAATGACAGCTTCTAGGGTACTTTTTTCAAAATCCGCTGCACCTTTCACGGTATTAACCAAATTTCCAATCAAGTCATTACGTCTTTGATAAGCTGTTTCTACATTTCCCCAGGATAGTTTAACGTCCTCATCAAGTTGAACGGCCGTGTTGTAAAATCCTTTTAGCCAGATATAAATACCTATGGCTAAAACTGCGATAATAATTAGTGGAAGAAATTTTCTCATGATTTAAAATGCTTAAAGTTTAAAAATTTAATGTTTAAGGGTTTATGGTTTGCTATTGTTTAATGCAATTTTATCGAAATAAATAATTTATAATTTCAAATAAATATTTAATCCATCATCTCTTTTAAAGCCACTAATTGATTTTTGACGTGTTTCAATTTGTCGATGATTTCGTGATTTTTTAATAATTTGTATTTATTTTCTTTAATGTGAATTTTGGCTCCATCGAGTGTAAAACCTCTTTCTTTAACCAAATGATAAATGAGTTTTAAATATTTGACATCTTCTTTAGAAAACATACGGTTACCTTTGGCATTTTTTTTAGGTTTAAGGATGTCAAATTCACCTTCCCAAAACCTTATAAGAGAAGCATTTACGTTAAAAGCTACAGCCAATTCGCCGATGCTATAATATAATTTATCTTTTAGTTGAATCTCCATTGTTTGCTATTAGTCTAAAGATTGGCTATTTTGTTTCGCCAATTCTGAAATTTTTGCATAATCTTCTGCTTTTATGTCCGCATAGAAGAAATTTATCGGATTCACAGGCTCGTCATTAATTCTTACTTCATAGTGTAAATGAGGTCCTTGACTTCTGCCGGTGTTACCACATGTGCCAATAATATCGCCGCGTTTTACCTTTTGTCCCACACGAACTTTATAGTCGTCTAAATGCGCATAATAAGTTTCATAACCAAAACCATGTTTGATGATAATCAATTTACCATAACCTGATCTTGAATTGTCAGCGTCAGTTACTTCACCATCACCTGTTGCAAAAATTGGTGTACCAGGTGGGGCAGAAAAATCCATGCCATTATGCATTTTACGTACTTTTGTGAAAGGATCATTTCTAAAGCCAAAACCAGAGGCAATCCTTGTCATTTGTTCATTTTTCATAGGTTGTATAGCAGGAATTGCATTAAACAATTTTTCTTTTGACTTGGCAATTCTAACAATTTCATCTAATGATTTGGACTGGATAGCTAATTGTTTAGTTAAAACATCTGCTCTTTTCATGGTGTTAATGACCAACTCTGAGTTGTCAAATCCTTCTAAATCTTTATAGCGATTGACCCCCCCAAAACCTGCCTTTCGTTGTTCCTCAGGAATTGGTGCGGCATTAAAATAGGTGCGATAAACATTATTGTCTCTGTTTTCGATAGAACCTAAAACATTTTCAATTTGATCCATTTTTTTATTTAACAACTTATAATTGGTTTTGTAATTTTCCAATTCTCTAGCCATCATCCGATTACCTGGTGTTTGTACCCATGAACTTTGAAAAAGAACCGTAATAATTAAAAACGCAAACAAGGCACTAGCCGTTAAAAAAATCATGACATACGCAAATGTTTTTCTCTTTCGCCTAGGTATTTTGGTGTAAGCTAAGGTTTCTGGGTCAAAGAAATATTTTGTGCGTTTGGCCATATTTTAAATTGTTTAGCAAAAATAAGAAAAGTTTTAGACTTAATAACAACTTGATTCAGAAAAAAAATCCTTATTTTTGCAACGTTTTTTTTTCACTTAGACTAATTATTTGAAAGACATAGGTTTTTCATTTTTTTTATGAATTCTACAAAGTACATTTTTGTTACAGGTGGCGTAACCTCTTCTTTAGGGAAAGGTATCATCGCCGCTTCCTTGGCTAAGTTGTTGCAAGCGAGGGGTTATCGGACAACTATTCAGAAGTTTGATCCCTATATCAATGTAGATCCAGGGACGCTCAACCCCTATGAACACGGCGAATGTTATGTAACCAATGACGGTGCAGAAACAGATTTGGATCTAGGCCATTATGAAAGATTTTTAAATGTACCCACTTCGCAAGCGAATAATGTGACCACTGGTCGCATCTATTTGTCTGTCATTGAAAAAGAAAGACGTGGCGAGTTTTTAGGAAAAACTGTGCAAGTTGTGCCTCATATTACTAATGAAATAAAAGATCGCATTCAACTTTTAGGAAAAACGGGCGATTATGATATCGTGATCACTGAATTGGGCGGAACTGTTGGTGATATTGAGTCTCTGCCATATATTGAGGCCGTTAGACAATTGCTTTGGGAATTGGGCGATGAAAATGGGATTGTCATTCACCTCACACTTATCCCCTATTTGGCGGCGGCTAAAGAACTAAAAACCAAGCCTTCGCAACATTCAATTAAGACTTTAATGGAAAGCGGTATTAAAGCTGATATTCTAGTATGTCGGACTGAACATGAATTGTCAGATGATATCAGACAAAAGTTGGCCTTGTTTTGCAATGTGAAAAGAGAAGCAGTTATACAATCTATTGATGCGAGTACCATTTATGATGTACCCATGATGATGCTTGAGGAAAAATTAGATTTAGTGGCTTTAAAAAAATTAGGTCTAAAATCTGAAATCACGCCAGACCTATCTTCTTGGCAAAATTTTTTAACCAAACTAAAAAATCCGAAGCGAACTATAACCGTTGGTTTGGTAGGCAAATATGTTGAACTTCAAGATTCATATAAATCAATTTTGGAAGCATTTATTCATGCTGGCGCTGAAAATGAAACCAAAGTAGTTATTAAATCCATTCATTCTGAAGGTATTTCGGAAGATAATGTAAAAGAGCGTTTAGCCGAAGTTGATGGTGTATTAGTTGCACCTGGCTTTGGTTCAAGAGGCATTGAAGGTAAAATTGCTACCATAAAATATGTCAGAGAAAATAAAATCCCATTTTTTGGAATTTGTCTTGGTATGCAAATGGCAGTTATTGAATTTGCGAGAAATGTTTTAGGTTTTGAAGAGGCGAACTCATCAGAAATGGATCCTGACACCAAAGTATCAGTGATTGATTTGATGGCCGATCAAAAAAATATTACCCACATGGGAGGCACTATGCGCTTAGGTAATTGGGATTGTCAAGTAAAAGAAGGTACCTTAGCGCACCAAATTTATCAATCTAAGCTAATAACGGAAAGACATCGTCATCGTTATGAGTATGATAATAAATATAGAAAAATACTAGAAGAAAATGGCTTAATAACATCGGGGGTCAACCCAGCAACAAACCTTGTAGAAATTGTTGAGATAAAAGATCATCCTTTTTTTATAGGGGTACAATTTCATCCAGAATACAAAAGCACGGTTGACAATCCGCACCCGTTATTTGTTTCATTTATTAAAGCCATTGTTAACCAAAAGAAATAATTTTAAAAATCCATGGAAGAAAAAAAGACTGACGTCAATTCGTTAATAGGTTTCTTTTTAATATTTTTGATTTTGATGTATGTGATGTATACCAATCAAAAAGATCAAGAACAAAAAGTTAAAACTGAAAAGAAAACTGAGCAAATTGAGGCAAAACCATCGCCTAATAAGGTCATAGAAAATGCAGTTAATGTGTCTAATGACACCAATAAATCAGACCAATTGCAGGCCCTAAAATCAAAGTACGGTGCATTTGCTTTGAGCGCTTTAAATGCAAATGAAGCGGGTACAACTACTTTAGAAAACGACCTAGTTAAGATCACCATTGCCAATAAAGGTGGCTTTGTGAAGGACCTTGAACTTAAAAAGTTTGAAAGTATTCGTAAAGGCTCAGGGCAAAAAGTTAAACTAATTAAAGACAATAATGCCAGTTTAAACCTAGCCTTAAACACTGCCGATAATAGGATACTTAATACCACAGATTTAATATTTGAACCAACATTAACTAAACAAAACGGCGACCAGGTTTTATCGTTAAAATTAAAAGCTGGGGAAAACAAATTTTTAGAATACCTCTATATTTTGAAGCCAAACGAGTATATGCTCGATTTTGCGATTAAAACGCAAGGTCTGTCCGCAGACTTAAATCAAAAAAATCCTGTTGAGCTCACTTGGGACATGAAAACCTATCGCAATGAAAAAAGCGTAGCCTATGAAAATCGTTATACTGAAATTTGGTTCGAATATGATGAAACCAAAACCGATTATGTAGGACAAGGCGATGAAAAAACAGATGCTGGTGAAAAAGTAGGTTTTATCGGCTATAAGCAACAATTTTTTACATCAATCCTGTTGTCTGACAGCAAATTTGACAAAGCAGAATTAGTTTCTCGAAATTTAGTAAAAGACGAGGCCATTGACACCACATTTACAAAGCATTTTTCATCAAAAGTGCCGCTAGCCTTTAAAGGTGGCGAAATTAACCAAAACATGAATTGGTATTTTGGCCCAACAGATTATGATATTTTAAAGAAATATGATAAAAACATCGATAAGGTTGTTTGGTTTGGATGGGGTATTTTTGGTTGGATAAATCAATGGCTATTTGTACCAATCTTCGGCTTTTTAACCGGCTTTGCACCCTATGGTTTAGCCATCATTTTATTAACGGTTTTTGTTAGAATAGTTTTAGCACCATTAACCTATAAATCGTATTTATCGCAAGCCAAAATGAAGGTGATCAGGCCTGAAGTTCAAGAATTGAATGAAAAATTCAAGAATGATGGCATGAAAAAACAACAAGAAATGATGAAACTATATGGTAAAGCAGGCGTCAATCCGATGGCGGGATGCATCCCCGCTTTTCTTCAAATTCCAGTTTTTTATGCTTTGTTCAGTTTCTTTCCTGCTGCTATAGCTTTACGTCAACAAAACTTTTTGTGGGCAGACGATTTGTCTTCTTATGATACGATTGTAAACTTGCCATTCTATATTCCATTTTATGGTAATCACATTAGTTTATTCCCTATTTTAGCTTCTATTGCCATATTTTTCTATATGAAAATGACTACAGGAGATCAGGCTATGGCCACCCCGCCGCAGGAAGGTATGCCAGATATGGGTAAAATTATGAAAATTATGATTTATGTTTCGCCCATCATGATGCTTATTTTCTTTAACAACTATTCATCTGGTTTAAGTTTATACTATTTTGTATCGAATACCTTAACGATTGGCATCATGTATATTATTAAAAACTATATCATTAATGAAGATAAAATACATGCGCAAATACAAGAAAATAAAACCAAACCGCGCAAAGTGAATAAATTTCAGCAACGTATGCAAGACATGATGGAGCAGGCTGAAGCTCAAAAAAAATCAAAAAAATAAAATAAATTCAATCTATAAAAATTAGCTCTCAACAAATAATGAGGGCTTTTTTTTTGCAATTGGCTGCGCTATCTTTTTGCATTTAGTAAGATTTTTTGTTCTTCTTAAAAATTATCCTTATGCAATTTTTTCAAAAGAAATCATTAGCTAGATACTATTTATACTAATTTTAATACTATAAAATTGTTAATTGATCATATTCATTAAACTTAGTAAAAAAACCGAAATTATTACTAAGATGCAATTTTTTTCATATTTTTGTGTGAATTTATTACCTCAAAAAATAATGACTATATGCCGTCAATTTTTTAATCGCTTTAAAATAGCCAGTTGGAAAATAATAGTATTTGCTATCTATTTTTTTCATTTTCTTTCATTTAGCCAAAATATTGCTTCTTTTGAACAATTTACAGGCTTTTATGATTTTGTTGCTATAGGTAACACGATGAATACGGCAGAAAATGGTTTAGCCGCCCCATGTATAGCTTTGACCTCATCATCTGCAACGCTGAATCTTTTGCCCAACCAAACGGTTGAAGCGGCCTATTTGTATTGGGCCAGGTCAGGAACAGCATCAGATTTGGTTAATGAAGTTTCCTTAAATGGCAATGTTTTAACACCTACTCAGACCTTTGGTACAAGTTTGACTTTAGGTGGTAATAATTTTTCTTTTTTTGGCGGATTTGTTGATGTTACAACACTTGTTCAAACCATCGGAAATGGTACTTATACCTTATCAAACTTAGATATAAATGGTATCATTCCTGCCTATTGTCAAACAGGTTTAAATTTTGCAGGATGGTCTATTGTGGTCGTTTATGAAGATAATACGCTTCCAAATAGACACATTAATCTCTATCATGGTTTTGAAATAGTTTGGGCGCAAAACCCTCAAATTAACATTAACTTGTCTGGATTTAATATTACCACTGTAGATGATGCAAAAGTAGGTTTTTTAGCTTGGGAAGGTGACTCAGCCATTGCTGTAAACGAAACTTTAAGGGTCAATAATGTAATCATGAGTAACCCGCCCTTAAATCCTACCACAAATGCTTTTAATAGTACAAATAGTTATACAGGTAATGCCCAATTGTGGAACATGGATCTAGATGTATATGATATTGAAAATGTAATTAATGTTGGTGATTCAACATTAAGCATTAGGTTAACATCTGGTCAAGATTTGATTATTGTAAACAATATTGTTGTTTCTATTGCAAGTGATTTGCCTGATGCAACTATTGTCATTGATAATTCATCGTTTAATTGTGTAACGAACGAGTTAACCTTAGATTATACTGTTTTTAATCTTTTAGGTACTTTGGCCTTACCTGCGCAAACACCTATTTCATTTTACATTAATGGGATTATGTTAAACACAACATTTACTGTTGGTGATATTCCAATTGGAGGTTCTGAAGCCGGTACGACTATTATAGTATTACCCGCCGGTCATCCTTTTAATTTTAATATTCTTGCATTCGTTGATGATATTGGAAATGGAACAGGGATTCGTCCTGAATTAAATGAAAACAATAATACTTTCACGGTCAATTCAAACAATTTAATCATCCCAACTTTTCCTGCTTTTGGGCCCTTTTGCCAAGGTGAATTTATTGCTGATTTACCAACGACTTCGACTAATGGTATAACAGGCATTTGGACACCAGCGCTGAATAATCAAGTAACTACAATTTACACATTTACGCCAGATAGTGGACAATGTGCCCTACCAGTAGATATCACAATAGTCATTGACCAAATAGCAATCACACCTGTATTTAATCAAATTCCTGATATTTGTGTTGGCCAGCCATTAACACCCTTACCAACTACATCAATTAACGGCATTAGTGGTTCTTGGTCGCCCGCATTGAGTAATACAGTTACCACAACATATACTTTTGTTCCCGATTTTGGTCAATGTGCAACGACAATGCAAATGACTATTACGGTGGTACCCGCTGCTACACCAACGTTTAATCCTGTATCTGATATTTGTCAGGGTGATTTGCTTTTGCCCTTACCAACCCTATCAAATAATGGCTTATTAGGCTCTTGGTCTCCCCCAATCAATAACCAACAAACAACTGTTTATACCTTTGTTCCTGTTGATTTGTGTGCAACTACTATTCAATTAACAATTGTTGTTAATCCTCTGTTAACCCCAAATTTTACACAAGTTCCTACGATATGTCCAGGACAAATATTAAACGCATTGCCAGTAATTTCAAATAATGGTATAACAGGAAGTTGGGCACCCGCTTTAAATAATTTAAGCACCACTAATTATATTTTTACACCAGATGCTGGTCAATGCGCAACGACACAAAATATGGTTATTGAAGTCTTACCATTAAATTTACCCCCAATAATTCAAATCATAGCCCCAACCTGTCAACAAAATGGACAAGCAATTATCCAGAATTTTAATCCATCCTTGTTTTATGAAGTTTTACCAGGAAATCTTTCCGTGGCCCCAAATGGCACAATTATAGGATTAGTACCGAATGTTGTTTATTCAGTAACAGCTTATTTTGGAAATTGTAGTTCTCCACAAGTTCAATTTAACATATTACCTCAATTAATTAGTCCGCCAGTTCCAATCATTACTTTTTCAACACCAACTTGTAATTCTCCCATGGTTGCAAGCATATCAAATTTCAACGCCAATTTTATTTATAGTGTTGCACCTAGTGGTTCAGTGCTTAATGGTACTCTACAAGGACTTGTACCCAATGTTGATTATGTTGTAACTGCAATTCTTGGAAGTTGTAGTTCTAATCCATCTGTTTCATTTGATATATTACCCGCCTTACAAACACCGGCTCCACCAACCGTTTTAATTGCGCCAGCTAATTGTCAACAAAACGGCACAGCAACCATCACTAATTATGATGGTACTTTAATCTATAACTTTACCCCAATCGGACCAACAGCAGGAAACAACGGTCAAATATTAAATCTCGTTCCAAGTATTCCTTACACCATAACTTCATTTAATGGTCAGTGCCTTTCTTCACCTATTAATTTTATTGTTGGTCCAATTATTCCTTCACCTCCGATTCCAATCCTTGTTATATCGCCTCCAACATGCACTAGTAATGGTACCGCCCGCATCACAAACTTTAATCCCAACAACACTTATACCTTTACACCAAATAATGGGATTACAGTTCAAACCACTGGGGTGAATGCGGG
>JBIIXU010000006.1:0-123162 GCA_044347145.1 Flavobacterium sp. | reverse complement strand
GAACGTCTTTTCCTTGGTCTGAACCAGCTCCATCTCTAAAATATTCAGCAATAGATAAACCAGATAAAGCCACACGAGCTCTAGCTCCTGGTGGTTCATTCATCTGACCGAAAACGAAGGTTGCTTTCGATTCTCTCATTAAAGTTTTATCAACTTTAGATAAATCCCAACCACCATTTTCCATTGAATGCATAAATTCGTCACCATACTTAATGATGCCTGACTCAAGCATTTCTCTCAAAAGGTCATTTCCTTCACGTGTTCTTTCACCAACACCAGCAAATACAGATAAACCACCGTGACCTTTTGCAATATTATTAATTAATTCTTGAATTAAAACGGTTTTACCAACACCAGCACCACCAAATAGACCAATTTTACCACCTTTTGCATAAGGCTCAATTAAGTCGATAACTTTGATACCAGTAAATAAAACTTCAGTAGAAGTAGAAAGGTCCTCAAATTTTGGCGCCTCTTTGTGAATCGACATACCATTTGCACCAGCTTTTGGTAAATCACCTAAACCATCAATAGCATCGCCAATAACATTAAACAAACGCCCATAAATATCAGCGCCAATTGGCATTTGAATTGGTGCACCTGTTGCAACCACTTCAACACCTCTGCTCAAACCGTCTGTTGAGTCCATAGAAACTGTTCTCACCATATTTTGACCAATATGTGATTGAACTTCCAGAACTAATATTGTGCCGTCTGCTTTAGTGATCTCTAGGGAGTCGTAAATTTTTGGTAATTCAATAGTCTCGCCTGAGAAAACAACGTCAACTACAGGGCCGATGATTTGTGCTACTTTGCCAGAAAACTGTGCCATATGATTATAAAGAATTTATAAATTTATATAGATGAGAAAAAGATTCTCATTTTCAGGGTGCAAAAGTAATGAAAAATTATTAAATTAAAAAAATGTTTTGCTGATATTTTTACTGTTTCATTATAATTTATCGTCCTTTGTTTTAACACTAACAAATTTTATATCTTTGCGGAACGATAGATTTCATGTATTTATGATCAAAAAAATCTTTAATCAATCTTTAAAGGATAAATTTTATTCAAAAAGCCGTTTTGTCATTCTAGATGAAGAGACCTTTGAAGAAAAATTTGCGATGCAGCTTACGCTTATGAATGTTTTTGTAGTTGTAGGCGTTTCTATTATTTTGCTTATCTTAATTACTTCTTTTATAATTGCTTTTACGCCATTGAGGGAGTTCATACCTGGTTATGCCTCCTCGAAATTAAAAACCGAAGCAACAGAATTGGCATTGAAATATGATAAAATTGAAAAGAAAGTTGCCGATAATGATCATTATATTAGCTCTGTAACTAAAATCTTAACAGGTGAATTAGATTACGCCCGTTTTCATAAAGATTCCGTTTATGAAAATAATGCATCAGTTAGTGAAAAAGATTTAAAAGCCTCCACAGAAGAAAAAAAATTGAGAGAAAATGTAGATAAAGAAGACCAATACAATTATTTTGAAAAGGCAGAATCAAAATTGAGCATGGTGTTTTTTTCACCCGCCAAAGGCATTGTAACAGATGGTTTTAGTCCAAAGAAAAAGCATTTCGCTATGGATATTGCCCTACCAAAAGACACGCCCATAAAATCTATAACTAATGGCCACGTAATTTTTTCTGAATGGACACCAAATACGGGTCATGTAGTAATTGTTAGTCATCAGCAAGGCATTATGTCTGTTTACAAGCATTTGGCCATAGCCACCAAAAAACAAGGTGATTTTGTTCGAACAGGTGAAGTCATTGCGCTGGCAGGCAACACAGGTTTGGATTCAACGGGGATTCATCTTCATTTTGAACTGTGGAAAGATGGTTTGCCGATAGACCCAAAAAACTATATCAATTTTGAATAATATAAAAGCTGAAGCCTTTAATCTATAAACATTTAAATTTCAAAAGATTGCTTTTCCGATAGCTATCGAAATCGCAATGACAACCTGAAACAAAAACAACCTGAAACTAATAAATAATGAAAGCCTTCGCTGCACGTATTTTTGCTTATATTATTCATCGCCAAAATCAAAAGTGGATTAATCATCCTGTTGAAACCCAAAAAAAAGTATTTGATGATTTAATTCAACAAGCGAAAAATACGGCTTTTGGAAAAGATCATGATTTTGAATTTATCAAAACGTATGCTGACTTTAAAAAAAATGTGCCTGTGCAAGATTATGAGGGTTTAAAAAAATATGTAGAACGCATAAAAACTGGTGAGCGTGATGTGCTTTGGCCAGGCAAGCCTATCTATTTTGCCAAAACTTCTGGCACGACTTCTGGCGCAAAGTACATTCCATTAACCAAAGAAAGTTTGCCTTTTCATATTTCTGCGGCCCGCAATGCCATTTTAGCTTATATCCATCAAACGAAAAAATCTAGCTTTGTAAGTGGTAAAATGATTTTTTTGCAAGGAAGTCCCATTTTGGAGGAAGCAAATGGCATAAAACTCGGTCGATTATCTGGCATTGTTGCACATTTTGTTCCTAAATATTTGCAAAAAAATCGGCTGCCAAGCTGGGAAACCAATTGTATTGAAGATTGGGAAACCAAAGTAGATGCAGTGGTAGAAGAAACTTTTCCTCAAAATATGACGGTCATTTCTGGCATTCCTTCTTGGGTGCAGATGTATTTTGAAAAATTGGTAGAAAAAGGTCAGAAACCTGTCGGTGAAATTTTTAAAAACTTTAACCTGTTCATATACGGTGGCGTCAATTATGAACCTTATCGGGCAAAATTTGAAAGTTTAATTGGCAGAAAAGTTGACAGTATCGAATTATTTCCAGCCTCTGAAGGTTTTTTTGCTTATCAAGATGATCAAAATGAAAAAGGGATGTTACTCCTTTTAAATGCGGGCATTTTCTATGAATTTATAAAAGCAGACGAATTTTATACCGAAAACCCCAAAAGATATACCATCAAGGATGTGAAAATTGGCATCAATTACGTTTTGATATTAAATACCAATGCAGGTTTATGGGGCTATAATATCGGCGATACCGTTCAGTTTACATCTACAAAACCCTATCGGGTGATTGTTTCAGGAAGAATCAAGCACTATATTTCTGCTTTTGGTGAACATGTGATTGGGAAAGAAGTAGAGCATGCTTTGCAAGAAGCGATGACCGACACAAAAATTCAAGTCAATGAGTTTACCGTTGCGCCTCAAATTACGCCAATCTCAGGTTTGCCTTATCACGAATGGTTTATTGAATTTAATCAAGCGCCTGATGATTTGGAATCATTTGCTTTAAAAATCGATCAAGCCATGCGAAAGCAAAACACTTATTACGATGATTTAATTGTTGGAAACGTTTTGCGCACATTAGTTATTTATCCATTACAAAAAAACGCTTTTCAATCTTATATGAAATCTATCGGTAAATTAGGTGGGCAAAACAAAGTGCCAAGATTGAGCAATGACCGAAAGATTGCTGATTTTTTCACTAGTTTATGTTGAAAACAACTACAATTTTGTTGTTGATTTCGGGGTCACATTGTGCGCAAATGAGCGGAATAGTTAAAGAATTTTTAAAATTGAGAAAAGGCCACAGGGTCTAAGATATGCTATAAAGATAGTCTTCAATTATTGAAAAAAATTCCAAACCAAACCAAACCTAAAAACAAAATCACTATAAGGATGGTTTGGTGCTGAAAAGTAGTTGGTTTTATCCCAAAAAACATTAATATGTTCAGCTTTGAAATAAATGCGGGTTTGTCTGACACGGGCATTAAAAAACACATCAATTATTGGGAAATTGCCTATTTTGGTTTCATTTTGTGTGAAAAATTCATTTAAAACGGGGTTAAAACCATCAGCATGATAAGCTGTAAAATAATTGACCGTTACACCTGTTTGAAAAAACAGGGCTTTTTTAAACATTTCACTGCTGTAATAAATGGTATGACGGTTAACCAATTGTGGCAAGTTTAAAATATTGGCCGATTGGTCAACTTGTTGAAAAAGGACACGATTATCTAGTGCCCATTTTCTAAATTTAATCTCTTTATTGAGCTCTACGGACAGATAGTTGATGGCGCTTGATGCCTGAAGAGGTTTAATCAATTCAAATCTTGAGTCTGTTGCAATGTTTTCAAAATAGATGTGGTTGACTAAGTTTTTATAGGTAGCCTTAACCTGACCATATTTGGTGTTTATTTCACCAAAAAAAGTCGTGGTTTCAGTATTTTTGAAGTCATTAAACCAGATATAGTTGGTATAGCTACTTTGGTGATAAGCCATGTTAATATTTGGCATGAGCTGCTCTCTTTTTAAACCAACCAACAATTCAATTTTTTCACGAATTTGTGTTTTGGCTTTTAAATCAATCACATTGATGCCTTGATCAGTAATCGCTTGTGCAATTTTCCCTTCAAAATCAAATTTTTTAAAAGTAGTTTTGATCTGTCCACCTACTAATAATATATTTTCAAACAAACGATTAGGTATAATTTGCTGGTTCAATGAAATGGTTCGGTCATATTCTGTATGATACCTCATGTTTTCTACAAAACCAGTTAATTGACCATATTTTTTGGTTTCAAAAGAGGCACTCAGTTTATTTTGCAAAGAGGCGTAGAAAACCGAATCTCTCAATTTAGAGGTTATGGGTGAATCGCCAAATCGTCTGTATTGTACATTATCTTGTGAAGTTTCTAAAGTCTCTTGGGTAAATGAGTAAACTTTAGATTCATAAGTAGATTCAAGGTTCAAAACGATGTTATTTTGTTTTTTATTTTCACGCAATTTATAGGTTTGATTCAAATAAAAACGTGTCCCATCCAAATATGATTTAGCATCATTTAAAAAAGTTGATAGTCTGCCACGATCAGAAAAATCAGGACTATCTGAGGTAAAATCTTCTATATTGAGCAAACCGCCATTTTCCTGATTACTTATATCTTGTGCTGTGATATGTGTTTTTAAACTATACTTTCCGTTTTTAGAATCGTAATTTGATGTAAACCTAAAATTACCAGCGCTGGTCAATTCATTAAAATAGCGACCAAGCGAACGGATGCCTTTATAAGCAATCGAAAAATTCAATTCTTTATTGAGGTTCATCGTTACGAATGCATCTAAAGACTGACCTTGGCCCAAAACCGTTTTAAAATACAAATCACTCAAAGGCGTGGCCACTTTAAAATAACGCATGTCTTCCACTTGCAAATAATTAAAATGCTTGGCTCTAAAACCAGATTGAGGAAACAAAACAGACCGGTTTAAATTAAAATCTAAAGTATTATAGGTGTGGCCATCATTAGCAAATGGGAGTAGGCCAAAAATATCTTTTCTTAATAAATTAAATTTATAGTCTTTTTTTATGGTCAACGAAGTATCAACTAAAACGGTATCCTTTGCAACACCAAATATTTGATACTGATTATATTTGGCTCGCTTAACCTTTTTTATAGAATTTCTTAAAGATTTAGAAGATTTGTCATTTTCTTCATTAGTCTTTTCTTGATTTACACCACCTCTAACATTTTTAGACACCGCTGGTTTGTCCTGTGCAAATACAAAGACAAGATTTAAAATAAGTAAAAGCAAAAACCCTTTTTTCATTTGGGTGCGAAGATAATAAAATTCAAAAATTGTGACCTTGTTTTTAGATTTATTTTAGTTTTAGCGTTCGAGCGGGCTGTTCGCTATAGCTTGTTGGCTTCAAGCGGTTTTTCTATAACTTTTTGTTGGCTTCTTTGGTCGCCACAAAAAGTCAAGAAAAACACACTTTCAGCTGCACAAGGCTGCCGCTTCCATCCCTAACGCCATAGTACCTTAAAAAACTGGCACAGTACTTGTTAACGAGATGTTAACAGACGTCTGGTTCATTTGTACAAAAGATTAACAATCAAGCTTAACAACCACTGAGTATTAATCTTTAAATTTTTAAAACATGGAACCAAAGAAAAATCCAAAAATTGATCCGGGAAGAAATTCGTCCCTTTATTTTAGTTTAGGCCTCATTTGTGCCTTAAGTGTTAGTTATGCCATTTTGCAAACGGCTATACTTGAAAAACCTCGCGTAGCAGATGCTTCGCCCGCTGAGGAAGAATTTGTTTTTGTTCAACAAGATTTTGATAAGAAAATCAAAATCCTTCCTACTGAAGTAAAAAAGACGCAAATCCTCACTGATAAAATTAAAGTAGTCAAAGTGCCACCAGTAGATGCACCCGACAAACCAATTTTAGACGAGCCCTTAGAGCCAGGAACCAATGATGGCACTGAAGACCCTGGGCCATTAAAAGCCAAAGACATCCCCACAATTATCGCTCCACCAGATGAACCAGAAGTGAGTTCATGGATTGGAATAGAGGAGGTGCCTATTTTTCCTGGTTGCGAAAAACTTTCAAAAGACCAACACCGCAAATGTTTTGAAGCTAAATTGAGAGCACATATTGAAAAACACCAAAGGTTTCCTCAACAAGCTTTTGAAACAGGCTTAAGCGGCAGCGTCAAAGCGCAATTTATTATTGATGAAACGGGACAAGTTGTTATAGTAGCCATGAGAGGCACGCATCCGATGTTTGAGAAAGAAGTGCAACGGGTTTTAAATTTACTACCAAAAATGACGGCAGGTAAGCAAGGATTAAAAGCAGTCAAAGTGAGTTATGCCTTACCTTTTAGTTTTAAAGTACAAAACTAAAAACTATGCATTTATAAACAGCAATTCATCTAGTGTTTGTATAAAAAGACATTAGATGAATTTTTTATCTCTTTGTCAATTAAAAACTTATATTTGCGACTTGTTTTAACCTCGCAAATTTATTTTTCATGATTAGATTATTATTTTTTGTAAACATTTGCCTTTGTTTTTCATTTTATGGGCAAACTTTAAGTTCGCCTGAAAGTATAGAATGGGATCAAGCCAACAATCGTTGGTTAATTGGAAATACGGGGAATGGCACCATTTTAACAAGAAGTGAAGCTGGTGTTTTAGGTAATTTTGTTTCTGGCATACCATCTGGTCCTTATGGCATAGAAATCTTGGGTAATGTTGTTTATGCCTGCTCAGGTAGTACAATTAGAGGATATAATCTAACTACTGGTGCAAGTGTTTTTAGTTTAAATGTTGGGGCTACTTTTCTTAATGGTTTGACCAGTGATGGCACGAGCTATTTATATGCAACAGATTTTAGTGCAAAGAGAATTATTAGAATAGATGTTGCTGCGGGTACTTTTACAAATTTGACTGCAGCTTTAGCAAAAACACCAAATGGGATTTATTATGATGGACCAAATAATCGATGTGTTTATGTAACATGGGGTTCAAACGCTTCTATAATGGCTATTGATTTAGCAACTAATAACGTGACAACTTTGTTAAACACTACTTTAGGCAATATTGATGGTATTACCCGTGACAGCTGTGGTTTTTACTATGTGACGGCATGGAGCAATAATCGGTTGAATCGATTTAATCCGTCTTTAACAGGCACTCATACCGTTTTACCGCAAGTTTTAAGCAATCCTGCTGATATTGATTGTAGATTTGGTTCTGTAGATGACCTAGTAGGGATTACAAACAATAATAACACGGTTAGTTTTGTAACCGCAACTAAACCAGATGCAGCCATAACTGTAAATAACTTCGTTTTGACAACCACTTTAACTTATCAAAGTTATCAATGGTATTTTAATAATGCGCCGATTAGTGGTGCGGAAAGTCAAATGTATACAGCGACCCAAAATGGCGATTATTATTGTAGGGTTGGCAGCGGCACATGTGTTGATGATTCAAATGTTATAAATGTTAACACCCTTGGTTTGACGCCTTTTGAGGATAACCAGACAATAGCAGTTTATCCGATTCCTGCCACTGACGTATTAAACATCAAAATGAACGACACTTTTTCGACGCATGATAGCATTAACTTTAATATTACAAATATAAAGGGGCAAGTTGTCTTAAGGAAGCAAATAATAAATGAAGCAACCAATAATGGCTTTGTAACCATTAATATTAATGATTTAACGGCAGGCGTTTATATTTTAAGCTTTGATAATTATAGCCAAAAGGTCAAGTTTATTAAGAAGTAAAAGGTATAATTTATACAAACAAGGCTTTTAACTCTGTTGCCTCTTCGGGTTTCATTTTTCCTGCAATAACTAAACTTAATTGTTTGCGTCTAAGTGCAGCGTCATATCGTTGCTTTTCTTCGTCAGATTGTGGTTCAATTTGAGGTACTTCCACAGGCGTGCCTGTTTCATCAACGGCTACAAAAGTATAGATGGCTTCATTCGCTTTGGTTTTGTTACCAGATACACGGTCTTCTATCCATACATCGATGTATATTTCCATAGACGTTCGAAATGAACGAGAAACTTTTGACTCTACAGTTACAACACTACCTAAAGGAATCGCCTTGTTGAAAGCCACGTGATTAACTGATGCCGTTACGCAAATTCTCCTTGAAAACCTTCTAGCAGATATACTTGCCGCGCGATCCATTCGGGCCAATAATTCGCCACCAAAAAGATTGTTTAAGGGATTCGTTTCACCTGGTAAAACCACATCAGTCATGGTGGTTAATGTATCTATGGGATTGATTTTTTGCATGGTTTTTAGATTTTTAAGGGATAAAAAAACCGCCAAAATTTGACGGTTTGATATTTTAATTGGCACATTGACAATTGGCCTAATTATTCAACGCTTCAGCACCACCAACAATCTCCAAGATTTCTCCTGTAATAGCTGCCTGACGCGCTTTGTTATATGTTAATTTCAATTGATTTCTCAAATCTGTGGCATTGTCTGTTGCTTTATGCATCGCAGTCATACGTGCGCCGTGTTCTGCAGCAAAAGAATCTCGAACAGATTTAAACAATTGTGTTTTTAAGGCTTTAGGAATCAAACTTAACAAGATTTCAACTTTTTCAGGTTCAAATAAATAATCGTTTGATACATTACTTACGTTACTTTGGACTAATGGCAGATACTGTTCTACTTTTACTTCTTGAGTAGCAGCATTTTTAAATTGATTGTAAACGATCTCAATTTTATCAACTTCGCCACTAACAAATTTTGAAATAATAGCATTTGCTATTTCAGCAGTATTTGCAAAAGTTAAGTTGTCAAAAAGTTCATTATGTGAAGAAAGAACTTTTGCCTCCTTTTTTAATAAATCACCTCCTTTTTTGCCAATGGTAACTAACTGAACGTTTTTACCTTGATATTTTTTCAATAAAAGACGAGCTTCTTTGATAATGTTCGCATTAAAAGCACCGCAAAGCCCACGGTTTGAGGTCACTACTACAATCAACACGTTTTTAATTTCACGCTGAGCAGTGTATGCCGCACCCGTATCGCCTTCCATTGTTGAACTAACCGCTTGTAAAATTTCAGTTAACTTTTCGGAATAGGGGCGCATGGCCGTAATCGCATCTTGCGCTTTTTTCAACTTAGCCGCAGAAACCATCTTCATAGCAGAGGTAATCTGCATGGTGCTCTGAATAGATACGATTCTGTTTCTTATTTCCTTTAAATTCGCCATTCGTTTTCTATATTGTATTTTGTAATGCTGTATATTGTATATTGCAATACATTTATACTTTTTACAATATACTTTTTACAAAATTAATTATACTTAGCTGAAACTTCTTTTGCTGCTTTATCTAAAACTGCTGTGATGTCGTCTGAAATTTTTCCTGCTTTCAAGTCATTCATCACTTGTTTTTGATTTAAGTGTAGATATTCGATATAATCTTTTTCAAATTCCTTCACTTTATTTACAGGAACAGTTCTCAAAAGGTTTTTAGTACCAGCATAAATGATAGCTACCTGATCTTCAACTCTAAAAGGGTCGTTTACGTTTTGTTTTAAGATTTCAACGTTACGCTTACCTTTATTAATTACGTTTAAGGTAACCGCATCAAGGTCAGAACCAAATTTAGCAAATGCTTCTAACTCTCTATATTGCGCTTGGTCAAGTTTCAACGTACCTGATACTTTTTTCATTGATTTAATTTGAGCATTACCACCCACACGAGATACAGAAATACCTACGTTGATTGCTGGTCTTACACCTGAGTTAAATAAATCTGATTCAAGGAAAATCTGACCATCTGTAATAGAAATTACGTTGGTTGGGATATAGGCAGAAACGTCACCCGCTTGTGTTTCAATGATTGGAAGCGCTGTTAATGAACCACCACCTTTAACGATTGGTTTAAGATCAGCAGGTAAATCGTTCATGTTTTTTGCAATTTCGTCATCAGCAATAACTTTTGCCGCTCTTTCTAATAATCTTGAGTGAAGATAGAAAACGTCTCCTGGATAAGCCTCACGACCTGGTGGACGTCTTAATAGAAGAGACACTTCACGATAAGCTACGGCTTGTTTTGATAAATCATCATAAACAATCAAAGCCGGACGACCTGTATCGCGGAAATATTCACCAATTGCAGCGCCTGCCATTGGGGCATAAACTTGCATTGGCGCAGGGTCAGAAGCGTTGGCGGCAACGATAATGGTATAAGCCATGGCGCCTTTTTCTCTTAAAGTTTGTGCAATTCCAGCAACCGTTGATGCTTTTTGGCCAATGGCTACATAGATACAATATACTGGTTTGCCAGCATCATAAAATTCTTTTTGATTAAGAATGGTGTCAATACAAACACTTGTTTTACCAGTTTGACGGTCACCGATAACCAATTCACGTTGACCTCTTCCAACTGGAATCATGGCGTCAATAGACTTGATCCCGGTTTGTAGTGGTTCTGTTACTGGTTGTCTGTAGATTACACCTGGTGCTTTTCTTTCCAAAGGCATTTCATATAATTTACCACCAATTGGTCCTTTACCATCAATAGGTTGTCCTAGTGTGTTTACCACACGCCCAAGCATTTCTTCACCAACTTTTAAAGAGGCAATTCTTTGTGTTCTACGCACGGTATCACCTTCTTTTACATGCGAAGATGGTCCTAAAAGAACGACACCAACGTTGTCTTCTTCTAAGTTTAGTACAATAGCTTCTAAACCGCTTTCAAATTGAACAAGTTCGCCATATTGTGCGTTTGATAAACCATAAACGCGCGCAATACCATCACCTACTTGTAATACTGTACCAACTTCTTCTAAGGAAGTGCCATTATTAAAACTTTTCAGTTGGTCTTTTAAAATTGCTGTAATTTCAGCTGGATTGATTTTTGACATTTTATATATACTATTAAATGAATAGATTTAACTAACTAATATTTCTTTCTTAATTTGTTGTAATTTTCTAACCACAGAGGTGTTATATTCTTGGTCGTTGATGCGAATAATAAATCCACCAATGATGCTCGGATCCACTTGACTAATCAAATTAATTTGTGAAGTTGTCATGGTTTTAGCCACACTTAATATCTGACCTTCAAGATTTTTGTCTAAAACAATAGCTGTCGTTACATAAACATCTTGAATGTTTTGATGTTTTTTTGCTAATAAAATGTATTCAATAGCGACATACTTTGTGATTTCAAATCTTTTATTGGTTTTTAAAAGTTTAAAAGTCAGTTTGATTTCTTCAGGACTAGTTTTGAATATTTTGTTTAAAACAACTTCTTTGTCCTCATTAGAAATCATGACGTTTAGTAAGAAGTTTTCTAAGTCAGCATTTTCCGCTATAGTGTTAGAGACTTCATTCATAGCCTCCAATACGGCGGCTCCATTTTTGTTTTCTTGTGCCACTTCATAAATGGCTTTGGCATATCTAGAGGCTAGGCGTGATACCATCATTAGTTCAGTTTAGTGTCTTTTAATAAATTAGTAATCAAAGTAGCTTGTGCATCTTTGTTTTCTAATTGAGATCTTAAAACCTTTTCAGAAATTTCAACAGCTAATTCAGAAATTTGATTTCTCATGTCGAACATCACCGCTTGTTTTTCTTTTTGAATGGCGTCTTTAGCTTGCTCTAACATTTTTTCAACTTTGTCTTCGCCTTTCACTCTGGCATCTTCAACAATTTGTTTACGCATTTCACGGGCTTCTTTGAGGATGATTTCTCTTTCGGCACGGGCTTCGGCTAACAATTTCTCATTTTGAGCTGTTAAATTTTGCATTTCTCTTCTAGCAGTTTCAGCAGATGATAGTGCTTCGCTAATAGAATCTTCTCTGCTCTTTATTGCACCTAAGATAGGTTTCCACGCGAATTTTTTTAATAAAATTAATAACAAAACAAATGTTATTAACATCCAAAAAACAAGGCCAACACCTGGGTTAATAAGTTCAGAACCTCCGCTTAAATATATCATAATTATAAAAATTTAATCAAATTAAAAGGAAAAGAATTTCCGCATCCAACCGATGCGGAAATACTAATTACTTAATGAATGCACCAAAGATGATTGCAATAAGACCAGCACCTTCGATAAGACCAGCAGCAATAAGCATTGCACCTTGAATTTTACCAGCAGCTTCTGGCTGACGAGCAATAGCATCCATTGCTGAACCACCAATTCTACCAATTCCAAGGCCAACTCCTAATACAGCTAAGCCAATACCAACATAAATTAATCCTGCGTCCATTTTTCTAATTTTAAGGGTTTATATTTATTTTAATGATGTTCTTCGTGTACTGCCATACCAATAAAAAGCGCGGTAAGTACAGTAAAAATATATGCTTGTAAAGCAGCAACTAATAATTCTAAAACAGAAACAAATAAGGCTAATAATATTGAAGCTGGAGCAATTGCTACTGATTTAAAAATAAAAACGAGTGAAATTAAACTCAATATCATAATATGACCAGCGGTTATATTTGCAAATAATCGCATCATAAGTGCAAATGGTTTTGTGAAAACACCTAAAATCTCTACAGGTATCATGATTGGTAATAACCATAATGGAACACCAGGTGGTTTAAAGATATGTCCCCAATAGTAAACATTTCCATTTAGATTAACAACTACTAAGGTCACTAAAGCTAAAACCATTGTTACTGCAATATTTCCTGTTACATTTGCGCCACCGGGAAAAAACGGAATTAGTCCCAAAAGATTATTTATCCAAATGAAGAAAAATATAGTTAAAAGCAACGGTAAAAACTTATCTGCTTTTTTATGACCTATATTTGGCACGGCAACTTCTTCTTTTATAAACAAAATAACTGGTTCCACAAATCCTGCAACGCCTTTTGGCACACCATTATTCTTTTTGTAAGATTTAGAAGCTGATGAAAAAATTAAAAGTAACAATATAATTGAAATCAAAATGCCAGCAACATTTTTTGTAATTGATAAATCAACAAATTTACCATTTAAGCCTTTGAACAAGTCAACAATGGTGGCTTTTTGTGTGCCAGTTGTTGAACTTAGAACACCATGAGACAGTGTGTAGCCATTATACTCAAGACCATGAGCTATTTTGCCTGACATAAAGGCTTGAAACCCATTGCTGTCAATAATAATAATTGGTAGGGGTATAGAATAATGATGTTCTTTTTTATTATCATCAGTCGTTGTAAATAAATGCCATTCGTTTGAATCAGAAATGTGATGCATAATCATCTCCACAGCATTAAATTCTTTTTTTTCTGCCGAATCTTGCATTAATGTATCTATAGGTTTTGTGTTTTCAGCGTTTGAAAACATAAACAAAGAAAACATCAAAAAGGTTGATTTTATTAAGAATTTCACTAAAAACAGATTCATTTTTTGCATTCTTCTGACGATTTAAAAAAATTTTTGCAAAGGTATAATATATTTTTTAATTAAAAAGCACAATTTAAAATTATTTTTTAAGCCTAATTTTAAGAACATCTAAGCACATTTTTATGCTGTAAAATAAATGAATGACGTAAACAAAAACAAGATTTGCAACTAATGTTTTGGAAATTGTTTTTGTTTGTTTTAATTCGTTTAAAAAAACTAAAATAATTATGACTTTAATAAAGAAAAAACCAATAAAAACAAAACCTGTTTTATCAATTGCACGTTTTGATATAAAGATTACGTTAAGCAATAAAGCAAAATTAATAATAAAAAACAACAAATGAACTTTAAATAAAAGGACTTGGTTTGAATTAATAGTCTGATTAAAAGCATAATGCATTAGATAAAATACGATACTAAATAGAATCAGTTTAATAGTAATAATGCTAAACGAATTTTTCATACAAAATTTTCAAATTTTAAGCTAATTAATTTTGCCCAACCTACTTTAATTTTATTACTTTCTACTATCTAATTTTTCTTCATACAATTTTATCCAATCTTCTGCGGTCATTTTTTTTACCAATTCGCCTAATAATTCAAAGGGGATATGCTCTGGTTTTTTAAACCTGATGCAGCTTTTTCCCATATCTAGTTTGGTTGAAACATATTTAGGATATTCAGTTGTAAACCATTGCAATAAATCATCATTGGCATAAATGCCCATATGATAAAAACTAATGCCGTTTTTTTGAGAAGCAAAACCCATAAAAGGCAAAGGATCTGACGGTTTGCAATGATAGCCCTTAGGAAAAACGTCATGAGAGACAACATAGCTAGGCATGCCATAACCCATAGCCTCTGTAAAACCTTGTGGTAAAACAGCTAAAATGGTTGCACGAAGTTTGGCTAGCGCCTCTTTTCTTTCTGCGGGTAATTCGCTGATATAGTCATCAACAGTGTTTGCTTTTGATGTCATATGAATGAAGATTTATTTGACAAAAGTATTTTTTTATTTTATAAAAGGACAGGTTATGAATCATTTTTTACAAATGCAGCTTGGGCAATTTTGAGTTCAAACCACGTGAAGCTATCACCCACTTGCTCTTTGATCGCAGATAAAGATAAATTATCATCATATTTTTTAAAAAGTTCCTTCAAAAGTTCAATTTTTGCCATTGAAAGAAAATCCTCTATATTTATTTTTTTTTGACCAACAAGTTTTGCTATATGACCTTCAATAGTAGTGACTGATAATTTTCTTTTTTCGGCAACGTCGTGCTTGGACAGACCTTGATTTAATAAACCTAAGGTTTCTTCAAAAGTTGCGCCTTTCTCGATTTTAGACTTTTTAGGTTTAAGCTTTTTTTCTATGAGATAAAGACTTTCATCGGTGCTTTCTTCAACCAAAACTTGGTTTTGCTCGCGAAAAGCAACAATAGCGTCAGCTTTGAGTTGACTGTGATAGTCATAAAAGGCTAAAGATTGCAATTGGTTTTTATCTATTTCTTTATTTTGACTTAAACACGCCACAAAAGGGATTACTTTAAATAGTTGTTCAATAACACCTAAAAAATGATAATCTAAATCTAATAATTCTGTATGATATTGTTTGGCTTTTTTTTGTTTTTGCGCTTCAATCAATTTTATTTTCATTTTCAGCTGAATGGCTCGCAAAAGCGGTAAAAAATATCCTAAAGCATCTTGTGTTCGTTGGTGTATAAATTTAAAGTCAACAGGAGAATGATTAAAAACTTTTAGTAATTGATTGACAAACTTATGGGTCGCTTCATTTAAAGTTAAAAAGTCGGTATATAGCTTGGTAATTTCTCCTTTAGAATTACTCTTATAAGATTTCAGCGCTTCTTCTTGATAAGTGTTAAGATGGTTGTGCCAAAAGGCCTTCATTTTTGACCAATTATAAGCGTTTAAAATGTAGTTTTTAGCAAATAGTTCTTTTTCTTGGTTTAAGGTTTTTTCATTTTCTTCAAAAGGCAATTTGTTTGTTGCATAAACCAAAACATCATCATGTGCATCAAAATTTTGCACACGAAATGGCGATAACAAAACCAAGCCATCGAGTGAAGTCAGTCGCGAAAAAGCCACATACATTTGTCCAGACACAAAAACTTCATTCACATCTAGAACTGCTTTTTGAAAAGTTAGACCTTGACTTTTATGAACCGTTATCGCCCAAGCCAATTTTAAGGGATATTGTACAAAAGTGCCAATCTTCTCTTCTTCAATCTCTTTGGTCGTTTCATTTAAAGTATATTTGATGTTTTCCCATTCATACCGATCAACCTCAATGGTCTTGTTTTCGTCTGGAAAATACACAAAAATTTCATTTGAACTTAAGCCTTTGATAACGCCCATTTTGCCATTAAAATATTGTTTTTCAGGATTAGGGTCATTTTTTACAAACATGACTTGCGCCCCTTCTTTCAAAACCAATTTTTCTTCCAAAGGAAAAATATGTGGAGAAAAATCACCAATGATTTCAGCAGAATAGGTATATGGTTTTTTTTCTAACTGTTGAAGGGCGTTACCATTAATGTGGTCGGCTCTCTTATTGTGTGTTGTGAGTGTGATGTAGCCAACATTGTGAAAAACGTCAAAATTAGGTTGAAGTTTCTCATTTAAAATTTGTTTGTATTTGTCTTCTAGTCTGTTGTTTCTTAATTGGTTGAGCATATCAATAAACAAAAAATCTTGTTGTCTATAGATGGTGTCTAATTCGATGTATTGCGCTTGCGTTTTTTGGAAAACCCTCGCATGAAAAAAGAATTTTCCATTGTAAAATGTTTTTAAAACCTGCCATTCTTCTTGATTGATAACAGGAGGCAACTGCATTAAATCGCCAACAAAAAGTACTTGTACGCCTCCAAAGGGCAAGGTGTTTCGTCTAACTTTTTGAAGCATAAAGTCCATAGCATCAAGAACATCTGGTCGAAGCATGCTGACTTCGTCAATAATTAGTAGTTCTAATTCTTGGATGACAAGCTTTTTTGTTGCATTCATTTTAAAAAGCTTCCCGAGGGTGTTTTGGGTTTCAATTTTTGTGGACGACAAAAAATGTCTGGGTGGGTTTTTGTCTGGCAAAAAGCAAGCAAAAGGCAATTGAAACATACTATGAATCGTCACGCCTTTGGCATTCAATGCTGCTATGCCAGTTGGTGCAACGACCACATGCTTTTTAAAAGTGTTTTGAACAATGTAATTAACCAATGTTGTTTTACCAGTCCCAGCATTTCCAGTAAGAAAAACATGTTGATGGGTTTGGTTAATGAACTGAATGACTTGTTTGGCGGTTGGATTGATTTGCATGGCGTAGAAAGCCCCCTAACCCCCGAAGGAGGAATAAGGGTTTTGGTTAAGTGTTAATATTTCATTTCGTTGTTGTTTTTTAGACCATAGTAATTAGGTCAAGAACCTTTATAAGTACTTTAAAACTTCTGCTTTGAGTTTATCATATTCTCCCTGAAGGATGAGACCGTTGTCTAATAATTTTTTATAATTTTGAAGTTTTTCAAACAATTGATCTTTTGAAAATTTAGCTAAATCATTATCGTTATTAGCCATATTTTCTGGCGAATGTTCTTCAAAAGTATGCGAAACAGGCATCATTTCAGAAAAATCAACAACTTCTTCAGCTTGAATCTCCTCAATCGTTTCTGATTCAACAACAGGAATCAATTCCTCAACAATAGGCGAATGATTCTCACCAATATCTTGAGGAGATACAGGCATTGGTGGTGGGTTTTTCAGTAGTTCAAGTTGCTCCTTAGCAAAAGTATAGAGTTTTCGCGCTTGATTTTTTGGTAAATAATCAACGGTATGCGTTAAATCTGACTTGGTAGTAAAGGTAAATTCAGCACCTAAAATACCTTCTTTAACAAAGGACGCTGACAAATCATCCCAATCATAATCAATGAATTCCATCGATAAACCTAAGTTTTTTGGTTTGCAAAGAATGATACGCTTATTGGTTACCACAATGCTATCTGGAAAAACGGTGATGGCAGGTTTTTTTTGCACAGCGATATAGCCAACTTCTTCATTAGACATTAATAAATTGCTGAGTTTGGCAGAAATTTTTTCAATCGCTTTTTGGTCTTGGTCTTCGTTTAATACTTTCTTTAATTGATCGAGCATTTTGTGTATTTTTTGAACGTCAAATGTAAAAAATATTTATGGAAAAGAAATCCTTGGTCATTTATTTTATACAAACAAAAGTTAAAAAAATTGTTTTGTTTAACTAATTTTGTAATTTTGCTCAACAAAATAAAACACCATGGCAAAAAGAGCAAAAACCTTAACTAAAGATGTGTTAGTTGAAAACTATATGAATTATGTATTAACACATGGAAAAAGACCTCACAATGTTTTTGATTTTTCCAAATCAATTGGTTTTGAGGAGCGAGACTTTTATCAAATTTATTCAGATTTTGAACAAATTGAAGCACATTTTTTTAGCGAAATGTTTGATTATACGTTGGAACTTATTCAAAAAGACGAAAATTATCAAACCTACGACGCTTCACAAAAGTTATCTTCTTTTTATTTTACATTTATTGAGATGGCAACAGCCAATAGAAGTTTTGTGAAACATTTGCTTCAAAACGAACAAATGTCTTTAAAAAATGTCATGAAGTTTAAGCCTCTGAGAGAGAAATATTTAATTTTTGTTAAACAAATTTTAGATAACCCTATCAAAATAGATATTCAAGTTTTAAACAAAGTGCAAAACAAAGTATTGGTAGAAGGTGCATGGGCACAATTCATAAGCATCATGGCCTATTGGTTAAAAGACCAATCAGCTGGCTTTGAAAAAACTGATATTTACATTGAAAAGACTGTGAAAGCAAGCTTTGACGTGGTTTATAGCGTGCCTTTTGATAGTTTAATCGATTTCGGCAAGTTTCTCTGGAAGGAAAAAATGATGGCTAAATGAAGAAAATAGATCATATACCCACTAGAAAAATAGAACGGGTAGCCAAACTTGTTACAACAGGTGTGAAAGTTGGCGGAAATTATTTAAAATATTATGGTGAAAAGGTTGTAAATCCTAATTTAACTAAAGATAAATTACACGAAAGCAATGCCACTGATATTTATGATGGTTTAAAAGAGCTTAAAGGTAGCGCGCTCAAGGTAGCTCAAATGTTAAGTATGGAAAAAAACATTTTACCAAAATCGTATGTAGAGAAGTTTTCTTTGTCGCAGTTTTCGGTACCTCCACTTTCTGCACCCTTAGTAAGGAAGTCTTTTAAAAGTTATTTTAAAAAGTATCCTGAAGAGCTTTTTGATAGTTTTTCTCCAGATTCAATCAATGCAGCAAGTATTGGGCAAGTGCATCAAGCCACTAAAAATGGTAAAATGTTAGCCGTAAAAATACAATATCCAGGTGTTAGAGATAGCATAAAAAGTGATATAGCAATGGTTAAACCGATTGCCATCAGAATGTTTAATTTGCAAGGTACTTCGGATGACTATTTTGATGAAGTTGAAGGCAAACTGACAGAAGAAACAGATTATGTTTTGGAGTTGCAACAAAGCGAAACCATTAGAATAGCTTGTGAAAAGCTTGAAAACCTCATCTTTCCTAAATATTATGCCGATTTATCTTGTGAAAAAATCATTACGATGGATTGGATGACAGGAATTCATTGGTCAGAATTTTGCGAAACGGCACCAAGTCAAGACCTAAGAAATAAGGTTGGTCAAACGCTGTGGGATTTTTATATGTATCAAATCCATGAGCTAAAAAAATTTCATGCCGACCCACATCCAGGTAATTTTTTAGTGAATGATAATGGTCAACTGATTGCGATTGATTTTGGTTGTATGAAGGAAATTCCTGAGGATTTTTATAAACCCTATTTTGAAGTTTCATCTCCCGAATCATTGGCCAATTCCGCCTATTTTCAATCTAAACTTTTTGAATTAGACATTTTAAAAGCGGAAGATTCAAAAGAGGAAATCAAATACTTTAGTGATTTATTTCATGAGTTGTTGAGTGTGTTTACGCAACCAATTAATCAAGAAACTTTTGATTTTTCTGATTCAACTTTTTTTGGCCAAATTGCGGCTTTGAGCGAAAAATTTTCAAATGATAAGACCTTAAGGAAAATGAATGGCAACAGAGGTTCGAAGCACTTTATCTACGTGAACCGCACATTTTTTGGCTTATATAATTTGATGTTTGATATCAAAGCAACCATAAAAGTTAATGATTTTGAAAGATATCTCACACCGCGGTAATAAGACTTACCTCGAATCAAAGATTTGTGAAGTTTGTAAACGTGCTTTTACTTGGCGAAAGAAATGGGCGAAGAATTGGGAAGAAATTAAATATTGTAGTGATGGCTGTAGAAAAAATAAAAACCCTTAACGATATTCAAATAGACAGAATCATTGAAATGGCTTGGGAAGACAGGACGCCGTTTGAAGCTATTTCTTTTCAATTTGGTCTGTCTGAAGCAGAGGTGATTAAATTGATGCGCACTGAGCTTAAACGAACATCTTTTAATTTGTGGCGAAAGCGCGTCAACTCTGGTGTTAGTCAAAAACATTTACAAAAAAGGCCCTCAGAAATTAGTCGATTCAAATGCACTAGGCAAAGAACAATAAGCCAGAATAAAGTGAGCAAACGCTGATTTGGTAATAAAATTCAAAAAAAAACCACCTGAAGAGGTGGTTTTACATTTTTATTTAAACATTTTTTCGTAATATTCATTAGCCATTCGGTCCGAATCAAAGAAAGGTAAAACTTTGCTCATGCTGTGAAAAATCATTTTGTCCCAATTTTTTGGTTTGTCATAATACATAGGCACAACCTCATTTTCTAATATTTGGTATAGATTTTCTAAATCAAGGTCATCCTGAACATTTGTTGGTAAAGTATGGTCTACTATTGGTAAAACAAAACAAGATTTGCCATGGTCTTCAAATTCTCTGATCCAACCATCATTTGTTGAAAAGTTAATTGAGCCATTCATTGCAGCCGTCATACCAGAAGTGCCTGATGCTTCGCGGGTTACACGAGGCGTATTTAACCAAATGTCTGAACCTTCTTTAAGTTGACGACTTAATTTTAGTTCATAACCGAAAAGAACAGCTACATTTTTTTGTTTTTTACTTAATTCCACTAGGCTATTAAAAACGCCAATAGCGCCATAATCGAAAGGATAAGGTTTACCAGCAAAGATCAATTGGACAGGTCTTTTCGAATCATTCAATAGTTTGTTTAGTCTTTCTAAGTCTAAGGCAATCAAATCTGCCCTTTTATAGGCTGCAAAACGACGCGCCCAAACAATAGTTAATACTTTAGGATCAAATAACTTACCTGTCTGATCAGCTACCACATCAAATAATTTCGATTTTAAACGACCCTTCCTTGCTTTAAAAGCGGGCAAATCATTTTTTTCAAAAGCTTCAAAAAGCCATTTATCTGCCCAATATTTTTTATTTTGTGCATTGGTCACATGGTCAATTTCACAAATATTATTGTAATCTTTCCACATGTCGCGCGATACTTCACCATGAAGTTTGGAAACACCATTTGCTTTTTTAGCTAATCGCAAGGCTGCTAAAGTGTGGTTAAATATGTGACCATCTTGACCAGTAATTTGTCTAACAACATCTACAGGAACATGACCAAAAAAAGACATCGATTGTAATTGAGAAAAGGGGTGTTTTTCGTTACCTGCTTCTTCTGGTGTATGAGTTGTAAAAACTAGTTTTTCTCTAACTTTTTCAGCAGATTTATATTTGTCATAGAGATGAAAAGCTGCGCTCAGACCATGACCTTCATTCAAATGGTAATAATCTGGCGAAAATTGTAACTCGTCTAAAAGTTTAGCACCACCTAAACCCAAAACCATGCATTGTGCAATTTTAGCATTAGGATCAGCATCATATAATCTAAAAGTTGTTGATTGGGCTAAATAATCATTTTCAGGACAGTCTGTTGAGAGGAAAAACATCGGCGCACTGCCAAAAGTTTCAGGACTAAGATAAAAAGCCTTTAACCAAACAGGATGATTATGGATAATGATTTTAAATTTTATACCAGTATCTTGTAGGTAATGATAAATTTTTGTTTGAAAATGAACGGCTAATTGACCATCTTCTGCTTTGATTTGGTCATAATAACCTTTTTTCCATAATATACCAACGCCAATTAAGTTTTGTTTTAATTCATAAGCACTACGCATATGCGAGCCAGCTAAAAAGCCTAAACCACCAGAATATATTTTCAGGGCTTGATCAATAGCAAACTCCATTGAAAAATAAGCTACTGATTTTTTATATTTTGCATTTATTTTAAATGGAACCTTGTAAGGTTTTGAAAAATCTGTCATTATATTAAGTGTTAAAAAATTTAAATTAAATCCGTTGTTATTCTAAATGACTAAAAGTAAATGAATTACCAAAAAGCTAATAATAAAATAGGTACAAAGCTAAAAAAATTAGATGAATGACGCCTAAATAAGTCTTTTTTAAGTCGGTTTTTTAAAGAAAACGTTTTCGTGTTTATAAGTTCTTCACAAAATGAAATCCCTTTGCAACAAAACCTTCCTGATAAAAGAATTTATGCGCTTTAAAATTGTGTGTATAGGCATCCAAGGTGACCATTTTGCAATTTTCAACTATAGAAAGTTCAGTGATTTTTTCAACAATTTTTTTTCCTATCCCTTTATTTCTATAATCGGCATGAATGATTAAATTGTCTATTTCACAATATTTGCCAGACCAGAATTTCGTGCCTAGCCAAAAACCAGTGAGCCCAACCACCTGATGGTCTATTTTATACAACAAAATTTGATACTGATGAGGCAACATTTTTTTGAGCATATTTTCAAAATCTTCTTCAGAATAATCGGGATACATTAGCATCAATAGGGGTAAAGCTTGCTTAAAATCTTTAATGTGGTTAATTATTTCAAAAGTATGCATGTTTTTAAAATTGAGGAACAAAAGTAATAACATTTAAAACAAAAAAAAGCTATTCAGGCGAAGAATATTTTTAGTAGAAACCGCAGATTTATTATCTTTGAAAAATATTTAATTTTATGCAGACTATACACTTAGCAAAAAGCAACTCCCTTTTAAAAAGATTTCTCAACCAATTGCGAGATGTCAATACACAAAATAATGCACTTTTATTTAGACATAATATTGAGAAAATAGGACAGATTTTGGCCTATGAAATCAGTAAAACGCTTAGCTATAAATCATTAGATGTATCAACGCCATTAGGCACAAAATCTTCTGCAGACATCAATGAAGACATTGTTGTTATTTCAATTTTAAGAGCAGGATTGGCTTTGCATCAGGGTTTTATGTCATATTTTGATCAGGAAGCCCATGGCTTTGTTTCGGCTTATAGACATCATGAAAAGGGCAGCGTTCAATTTGATATTCGTCTAGGCTATGAGGCATTGCCTGAATTAAAAAATAAAACTTTGTTGTTAATAGATCCCATGCTAGCAACAGGTCAATCTATCATTGAGGTCTATAAACATCTCATAGAAAAGCATCAACCAGCAAAAATAATATTGGCGACGATTGTTGCTGCGCCTGAAGGTATCGCCTATGTTGAGAAAAACATCCCTAGCGCAACGCTATTTACAGCGGATATCGATGATTGTTTAAACGAAAAGTATTACATTATGCCTGGTTTAGGAGACGCGGGCGACTTGGCTTATGGCGTTAAGGTTTAATTGACTTCAAATTATCTTTTGCAATATCTGCATAGTATTTTACCACGTTTTTATCAAAATATGGCTCTTCATTTATTCTAAAGAGCATGTTCCAATTGGTTTTCTGCAAGATAATTGATTCTGTGGATGGATATTCATCACCAGAAAACACCACGCCTAAAACATTAATGTTGTTTTGCTTTAAAACTTCATAAGTCAATAAAGTATGGTTAATGCTGCCTAAATAATGTCGAGACACAATCACCACTTGATCAGCAGGTTGCATAAGGTCTAAAATGGTTTTCGTATCATTTAAAGGCACCAATAAACCGCCTGCCCCTTCGATAACCAAATTGTTTTCTGTTCGTGGCCGAATAATTTTTTCAATATCAATTTTAATACCGTCAATCTGCGCTGCATAATGAGGAGATGCAGGGGTATTTAAGGCATAAATATTTGGGTGAAAAACTGTTTTTTCGTTTGAAATTAATTTTTGGACTTGATGGGCATCGCCTTGGTCTAAATCACCAGCTTGAATAGGTTTCCAATAATCAGCTTCAAGCGCTTCTGTGATAATAGCGCTAGCAATGGTTTTGCCAACATTAGTGCCAATACCAGTTACAAAAATTGTCATGTGTTTAAAAGTTTAATTAAATGAAAGATGTCATGTTCGGTATTAAAATTATGCAAACAAAGGCGAATGCGTTCTTTGCCACGAGGGACAGTTGGAGAAAGTATTGGCATCGCATGAAAGCCATTTTTAGACAATAGCAGACTTTTCTTTTTGGTTTTAATGGCATCAAAATAACTGACCGTTTGAATGGCGCTTAAATTATTTGATAGGTTGGCGTTAGTTTTCTTAAGCTCTTCACCAAAATAAGTGATGTTATGATGCAATTGCTTAAGCAAAGAACTGTCTTTTGCCATTTTTTCGTAAGCCAATAAAATAGTAGCCAAGGTGTGCGGCGTCAAAGCAGTTGAATAGATAAAGCTTCTAGCAAAGTTAATCAAATATTGTTTTAAGGTTTTGTCAACTAAAATTGCACCGCCATGACAACCAATCGCTTTTGAAAAGGTAATGATTCTAGCAAAAACATCTTCATGATAGCCGAGAGATTGCAAAAGGCCTTCTCCATGCGCACCAAAGACACCAACCGCATGTGCTTCATCAACAATGAGATAAAAAGGGTAAGTTTTTTTTAGGTTAATTATTTGATGAAAATCAGGACTATCACCGTCCATAGAAAAAACACTTTCGGTAACAACATAAATGTTTTCTGAATTTTGGTTGTTTTTCAGTAGACGTTCTAAATCAGCAAGGTCATTATGTTTAAATTTATAAGATTTGGCGGAAGATAATAAAAGACCCTCACGAATCGACGCATGACAATATTCATCAAAAAGAACCAAATCCTTTTTTTGCGGAACCGAGGAAAAAAAGCCAATGTTAGCGGCAAATCCAGAAGAAAAAACGATAGCCTCTTCCACCTGATGGAAATCACTTAAAAAACTTTCTAATTTTTCATATAAAGGGTGATTGCCAGAAATCAAGCGAGAGCCTGAGCTCCCATTATGGTTGTAATGGTTTTGAATCAAGAAGTTATGAACCTCTTCAAACAAATCTTCATTTTTAGCCAAACCTAAATAGTCATTTGAAGAAAAGTCTATCAGCTGATGGTTTATAGGAAGCTGTCTTAAATTTTCATTTTCAAGACGTTCATTAAGCTTTTCCACCAAAGTTTTGGGCATTTTTTGCATGAGGTAAAATTAATCATAATGCCGATTATTTCTCATAAAAAAATCATATTTTTGTATAAAATATTTAAATCATGTCAACAGTTACAAATTTTTCAGATTTAGATTTAACCAAAACATATACCTATGTCGATTATTTAAAGTGGACATTTGATGAACGCGTCGAATTGATTAAAGGATTTATAAAAAAAATGAGTCCAGCCCCATCAAGAATGCATCAAACGGTTTCCGTTGAATTAATTGGCTTATTTAGAGAGATATTTAAAAACCAATCATGTCATTTATATCACGCCCCTTTTGATGTTCGTTTACCCATCGCTTCAAAGAAAAAAGACACAACCGTTGTTCAACCAGACATTTGTATAGTTTGTGATGAGAATAAATTAGATGAATTAGGTTGCAATGGGTCGCCAGATTTAATTGTAGAAATTATTTCTGCTAATAATTCAAAACACGATACAGTTACCAAATACAATCTTTATGAAGAAGCAGGCGTCCTAGAGTATTGGATAGTTGACCCCATCAATAAAATGGTTTTAGTTTATGTTTTAGAAAGCGGAAAATATAGAGGATTACATCCTTTTGGTGAAGATATGATTGTTGAAAGTCAAACCATTTTGGGTTTGAAAGTAGCAGTTAATGATGTTTTTAGAAAAATTTAGTAGCTAATGAAGTTATTTGATTTAGCCTTAAAAATGAAAGGCTTTCCATTAGATGAAGCAAAATCTGATTTAAACTTTATAAGAGAGCAGCTAAAATCAAATCTTAATTTTATTGAAGAAAGAAAAACTGACATCGTCAATTATCATTTAAAAAACAATCCATTTTATCAGCAAAAAGTTAAAAAATTTTCCGTTTGGGAAGACTTGCCTGTTTTAACCAAAAAAGACCTACAACAACCATTAGAAAACAGGTTGTCAAAAGGATATACAAAGGAGAACATTTATATTAACAAAACATCTGGCTCTAGTGGTGATCCATTTATATTTGCCATAGATAAAAAGTGTCATGCTTTAACTTGGGCTAATTATGTGCGGTTATTTGGTCAATATGGTATTGATTTTAACAAGGATCTTCAAGCCCGGTTTTATGGTATACCACTTGATTTTATGGGTAGTAAAAAAGAAAGGATTAAAGATTTTTTTTCTTTTAGATACCGATTCAATATATTTGAATTAAACGATTCGGCTTTTGAAAAATATGTAGAAGTTTTTTCTAAAAAAAGATTTGTTTACATCAATGGCTATACGAGTTCTATTGTTTTATTTGCTAGTTATTTAAGAGATAAGGCAATTATTTTGAATAAGGTCTGCCCGACGTTATCGGCTTGTTTCGTGACTTCTGAAATGTTGTCTATTGAAGATCGAGAATTATTGGAAGCGCAATTTCAAGTACCAATAGTTAATGAATATGGTGCTTCAGAATTAGGGATTATTGCTTTTGAAAATGTTGCTAAAAGTTGGATGCTTAATCAAGAAACACTTTTTGTTGAAGTTGTTGACGATAACAATAAGCCTTTACCTTACGGTGCAGAAGGCAAAATATTAATTAGTTCACTTTACAATCGTGCGCATCCCTTCATTCGATATGAAATAGGCGATAGAGGTATTATTAACTTGCAAAAGAATGAGTTAATATTAGAAAAACTGACAGGTAGAACCAATGATTTTGCGTTGTTGTCTGACGGCTCAAAAGTACCAGCACTAACTTTTTACTACATTACCAAAAGTATCATTAAAGATACTGCCAAAGTTAAAGAATTTGTAGTTAAGCAAAAAAGCGAAAACATTTTTCTTGTTGAATACGTGGCAAAAGATGACTTAACTACCGAGGAAAAAGAAGCGATTCGTGCTGCTTTTAAGCAATATGTCTCAGCAGGTTTAGAAATTACGATTGATAGAAAAAACGAAATAAAAAGAACAAAAAGTGGTAAACTTAAGCAGTTTGAACGTTTGTTTTAATGTATTTTCTTTTTAAGACTAATTGATGAAAAAGAAAAATCATCAAGTGAAAAGTAGCTATTATTTTACCGTCATGCCAATAATCAGTAAAGACTTGGTAATTGTATTTGATTAATCGCCATTTATTGGCAGATAAAGATTGGTTTGATTTGCGATAATAGGCCAAATATTCTGGAACAGGATAAGCAACTTTGGTTTTTTTTAGAACATCTAACCACATGATCCAATCTTGCCTTTTTCTTAAGGATGAGATATTGATTTTACCAAAAAAATCTACGTCATAAATACCAGTTAAGTTTCCTATATGGTTGCAATATTTTAATTGTTTTAATTTCAGAGGATTTGGGCAAGAAATGTATTTATTTAATGGCTGAGAATTTTCATCAATCCACTCGTAAAAACAAAAAGTAAAAGGCAACTGATGAGTTTTCATGAATTGAATTTGTTTATCAAGCTTGTGCTCATGCCATAGGTCATCACCGTCTAAAAAGGCTATAAATTTACCAGTAGCCATATCTAGTCCTTTTTGCCTAGTAGCGCCTGCGCCTATGTTCACCATGTTTTTATGCAGAATAATTCTAGGATCTGTTTGGCTATATTTTTCAACAATTTGAGTCGTTAAATCTGATGAACCATCATCAATAATTATTAATTCCCAATTGGAATAGATTTGGTTTTGTACAGACTGTATGGTTTCAGCAATATATTTTTCGGAATTATAAACAGGCGTAATAATTGAAACTAAATCATTCATTAATATGCCTTTTTTTCACCTTTAAAAATGTTGAAAACCGTAAGAAATATAATTTTTATATCTAAAGACAAAGACCAATTTTCTATATAAAAGATATCGTATTTGATGCGAAAAATCATGTCTTCATCTGTTTCAATTTCGCCACGATAACCTTTTACTTGTGCCAAACCAGTAATGCCAGGTTTTACATAATGGCGATTCATATATTTTTTAATTTTATTGGAATAAGTTTTGTTTTGTGACCATAAGTGAGGTCGCGGCCCCACGATTGACATATCACCTAGGAGAACATTAAAAAACTGAGGTAGCTCATCAATACTCGTTTTCCTCATAAATCTACCAATTTTTGTAACTCTAGGGTCATTTCTTGAGGCTTCTTTTTCCGTTACATTATTAACTTTCATTGAACGGAATTTATAACAATCAAATTCAGTTTCATTGATGCCTGGTCTACCTTGTTTGAAAAATATAGGCCCTTTAGATTCCAAATAAATAAGTATTGCTAATAACAATGTTAGCCAAGAAAGAATAAAAACAACAACAAATAAAGAAAATAAAATATCAAATAAACGTTTTATGGTTTTAACGACAGGATGATGTAACCGCGTAACTTGTATCGAAAGTATGGGGGTTGTTTCATAATAATCAATTTGAATATTCTTGGTGAAAAGCTGGGTATTATCTGGTAAAAACTTGAGCGAAATATTTTTTAAATCGCAGAAATAGATAAGATCTTTTATGGTTGCTTCAGAAAAAGATCTCAAAGAACAAAAAACAACGTCAATATTGTTGTCTGTTAAATAGTGTTTAATAAATGAAAAATAATCATGCTTCTCAACATCTAATTCTTTAAAAAAAGTATCAATTTTATAACCCAAATCAAGCCGGTTTTTAAAAAAATTTTCTAAATCAACAGCCTCCTTGGTTTCACCAATAATTACAGTCTTTCTAAAATTATTACCTGTTTTTATCCGATAAAATTTAAAAAGAAAAAACAATGAGGCTTTAACTATTGTTATAAAAACAAGCGTTAACCCTAAAAAGAGTGCGATTGTTTTTATATCAAATTGACTAGTTTTTGCAAAAGGGAAATAGGCAATAACAAAAAGAGAAAACAAAGCAAACTGCTTAAGGATTTTTGAAATAATTTCTACTGGTGTTGTAAATCTATAAACATTATAAAACCCTATAAACAATGTTGAGGATAACCAACCAAAAAACAAATAGGGAAAAAATATTTTTAGATTAATGTTTAGCTTGTCTAAAACCAAGTACGACAAAACAAAAAGACCGAAAATGTCTATAGAAACAGTAATATACTTCAAATATTTTGAGTATCGTCCTCTTTGTATTGTGGTCATCCCTAACGAATAAAATTGGTAAAATCTTTATGTTCTTCCTTGGCTAATTCTTCGGGCGACAATGATTTAAAATAATTATAAGTTATCTTCATGCCATCTGCCCGATTAACCTGCGGCTCCCAACCTAATATTTTTCTAGCAATATCAATATTTGGTTGCCTTTGCAGCGGGTCATTCATTGGCAAATCCTTATAGATGATTTTTTGAGTCGTACCAGTTAATTTGATTATTTCTTCTGCAAAATCTTTAATCGTTATTTCGTCAGGATTACCAATATTAACAGGCAAATGATAGTCGGAATGGAGCAATCTAAAAATGCCTTCTACTTGGTCGTCAACATAACAAAATGAACGGGTTTGACTACCATCGCCAAAAACTGTTAAATCTTCTCCTCTTAAGGCTTGCCCGATAAACGCAGGAATAACTCGCCCATCATTTAGTCGCATGCGCGGGCCATAGGTGTTAAAAATGCGCACAATTCTAGTTTCTAAACCATGAAAAGTATGATAAGCCATCGTTATAGATTCTTGAAAGCGTTTAGCCTCATCGTAAACCCCGCGAGGACCAATAGTGTTTACATTACCGTAATAATCTTCAGTTTGTGGATGAACGAGCGGGTCACCATATATTTCCGAAGTAGAAGCAATAAGTATTCTGGCATTTTTTACCCGTGCCAACCCTAAAAGGTTGTGCGTCCCTAATGATCCTACTTTAAGGGTTTGTATAGGAATTTTTAAATAATCAATTGGGCTGGCGGGAGATGCAAAATGGAGAATATAATCTAAGTTGCCTGCTACATGAACAAATTTTGACACATCATGATGATAAAACTCAAAGTTTTTATCTTTAAAAAGATGCTCAATATTTTTTAAATCACCTGTAATCAGGTTGTCCATGCCAATCACAAAATAGCCTTCGGCTATGAATCTATCACAAAGATGCGAGCCTAAAAAACCAGCAGCACCAGTTATCAATATACGTTTCATGTAAAATTTTCTCTATAAGTGGTTAAGTTTAATTTTCTAACGAATTTTTCAATGATTTATTGCTTAAAAACAAACAATAAAAAGTAACAAAGAAAACCATGCCTCTTTGACGCCATAAAAAAGATTCGGTCAAAAATACACTAATCATTAGAACTACAAAAGTAATGGTTAAAAAATCTTTGTGTTGGATGCCATGTTTTAACAAAAAAGCCAGCATCAGAAGTAATAATAGGAGACCAATTACGCCTGATTCTGCAAATATTTGAATGAATTGGTTATGAAAGTTTTTTTGTTGATAGCCCTCCTGTTTGTCATCACCAAGAAAAACATTATATGCTTTACCCTTTTCTTCAATTTTTGATTGAGAAGCTTCATAGCCAAAACCCTTCCAAAAAATCTGGTTTTCCTTTAAAAAATCTAAAAAAAGCCTAAACTGATAAACGCGAAATGCGGTACCTGGAAAATAATCATTGGGTGTAAATGTTTCTTTTTCCCAGGCTTCTCGGATACTTAAAATATTGACTGATTCAGGGATGTTGTGAATGACATGATGCGAAACGCTTTTCGTGCTATGGTCAGCAAATTCAATGGCTATACGATCTTTGATTTTACTAAAGGATAGAAGCACACCGACCAAGCCAACAAAAATTAACAAATTGCGAAGACGCATTTTGTAGGCAGAGGTAGAAAAATAAAAAATATAAATCAAATTGAGGAGACCAAATATGATAATGATGTTTTTGGAAGACAACAAAACGATAAATATAGTGAAAACACCTAAGACGAGATAGTCAAATTTATTTTTTGCGCTTTGATAGAGGAGAATAAAATAAGCCAAACTAACAAAAACAGAAACGTGAATGGCGTTAAGTTCTTTAGGCACTAGACCTTGATTGACTTCATAGGAGGCGCCATGATAAAAAAACACCTCAGGATTCTGACTAAATAAAAACCTAACTAGAGCTCTGGCCAAAAAGAAAACAACCACGACAAGCATGCCATAGGCATAGGTTTTGAGAATCGTTTCTTTTCGCGAAGCGGAAAAGGGTTTTAAAAAGGTAAAGGCTATAGGAATAACCAGAAAAAAAATTGCCCGAGGGATGTTTTTTAAGGTATTTTCAGGATCTATACTCCAAAAGTAGGAACATGATAAAACGATAAAAATTAGGATAGAGACAAGGCTCGTACTTTTTAAAAGGCTATACTTG
The DNA here is from genome assembly GCA_044347145.1 of Flavobacterium sp. Classification (GTDB taxonomy): domain Bacteria; phylum Bacteroidota; class Bacteroidia; order Flavobacteriales; family Flavobacteriaceae; genus Flavobacterium. The sequence goes on along the minus strand of JBIIXU010000006.1, from coordinate 91,767 downwards.
CCAAACATAAAAGCACTAACAACAAAAAACAATAAGGCAATATTATTGATAGCTAATGTCAGTGGGATAGTTACTAAAAACAAACATAAAAATACCAAAGGAATTAGACTTTTATCGTCTTTTGCCTTTAGCCATACATTTTTCAAAAAGTTGTAAATATTCGCCATTGATTTTGTTCCAATTAAAATCATCAACTATTGCTTGCTTGTTATTGTAAATGAAGTGCAAGTTAGCATTTTTTTTCACAGTCTCAATAATTTTGGAAACTTCTTCGGGAGAATTAAAATATACAGCATTTTCCTTTAATACACCCTTATTAAAATCATTGGCATGCGCAGCGATAAAGGCGTCTGAGGCCATTGCTTCTAAAAGAGATGGGTTTGTGCCACCAACAGAATGCCCATGAAAATATATTTTGCAAAAAAATCTTAAATTATTTAAATGGTTTAAGTTATAAATACCGCCAGTAAATCTAATTTTATTAAATGGTTTATATTTATTTTTTAAATAATTGCCATATTTGGTTTCGTGATTGCCTACCACCAAAATTGGCGTTTGGTTTGCAGTCTTTGAGACACCTTCAAGAACCATATCGAGGTTGTTTTCTGGCTCAAAGCGCGCCATAATCATCATGTAGTTGTCTTTTTCTACTTGATATTCATTCAAAACATTTTCATCAGGCGAGTCAAAAGGATACGCGCCATAAGCAATATAAGTCGATTCTTTTTTGTATCTATTTTTTAAAAAAGTTTGAATACCTAATGAATCAGATACCAAATAATCACTTGAAATAGCCGCTAAACGTTCGGCGAATTTCAAAAATTGTTGAACAGGTTTTGAATATTTAGAGCGTTTCCACTCAATACCATCCATGTTTGTAATGATAATTGGTTTTTTTGGCAAAAGAAAGAACCAGATAGAATTGCTTGTGTAGCCTAATTGAAGAATGATGTCAAAATGTCTTTTTCTGGCATCCTTGATGCAGTTGTAATCATAAATAAATTGACCAAAAGTGCCATACTTATATTCAGGGTCATGTTGATGAATGATGTTAACGCCATGAAAGGATTTTTCCTGGAATTTATGGTTATGCGAATTATAGCAATAAACCTCATGACCTTTCTCAACAAGATATACTGAAAAGAATTCGGCAAATTGTTCAAATCCACCGTAATAATTGGGTATGCCTCGCGTGCCTAGTATTGCTATTTTCATTAAAAAAAATTCGGCACAAATATAAATAAATTTTGATGCATTACTATTTATTTGTAATTTTGTAAAATAAATCTACATTATGATAAATTTCGATTTTTTAGAATCAAATAAAGAGGCTTTAAGAATAAAGTATTTAACAGCCCAACCTTTCCCTTATTTAGTTATTGATAATTTTTGTGATGAAGAAAAATTAAATAAGGCGTATAATTCAATTCCAGAATTAGAAAATAAAAGTAGAGATTATGCTTTTGCCAATAATAAATTTGAAAAATCAAATTATAAGGAGATCTGCCCTGAACTAAAAGATTATTATAATGATCTATCTTCGCAAAGATTTAATGATATTTTAAGTTTTATCACCGCAAAGAAAACATTTGTTGATCCAAAGAACTTTGGAGGTGGACTTCATCAAGGGAAAAAGAATAGTTTTTTAGATATGCATTTAGATTTTAATTATCACCCATTAAATAAAAAGTGGTATCGTGAATTAAATCTCCTACTTTATCTTAATAAAGATTGGAAGCCAGAATATAAGGGCCACCTCAAAATTAAGGATTTAAGAACAAATGAAGAAGCTTCAATTGAAGTGCCTTTTAATAGAATGATTATTCAACAATGTGCACCTTATACCTTGCACGGCTATGATATGACCAATTTTCCAGAAGGAAAATTTAGGACTTCAATTGCTACCTATGCCTACCAATTGCACAATCGTTTTATGGAGAAACCGCGAACTACAGACTGGTTCCCCAAAGAAGACGCTTCTGTGGTTAAAAAATTATTAGCAAAAAATTATAACTTTTTAGTACAAACCAAAAATAAATTTTTTGGCAGTGCAACAGCTAAAAATCAATAATTTAAATGGCCTAAAAGTCAAATAAGATGACGCGCTTTTAAGCCATCGTCAATGTTTTTTCGTACGCTTTAAGTGTTTCTTCCGCAGTTTTTTCCCAAGTATAACTGCTAAGAATTTTGTTTTTTAGTTGCGGGTTAAATGGCGCATGATAAGCTTGATCGATTGCTGTTTTGATGGACTCAACATTATCTGGTTCACAATAAAAAGCATAATCTTCAAAATAATCATAAGTATCTCCTTTTTTAGTGGCAACAATATTACAGCCCATTACTGCTGCTTCCAAAGAGGATAATCCTGGTGTTTCCATCCAACTAGCTAAGACATGCACTTTCGCTACTTGATATAAATCTTTTAAATCATCATGTGGAATAGAACCTAAGAAAAAAACATTATCACCGGCAGCTTCGTGTACTTGCTCTACATATTTTTTTTGATTGGAGGAACTATTACCTACCAAAACAAGTTTATATTTTGTGCCTTTAACTGCTTTTACAAGGTTTAAGGTTGATTTTCTGCCTTCAATCCTTCCTGCACACAAAATACAATCTTGATACTCTAAAAATTTTTTAGGTTTTTCAGCATTATTAAAAACAGATTGATCAATAGCGTTTGGAATAGAAAAGTAGGTATAATCCTTAAGTTTATATTCTAAGGCTACTCTGTGCATCTCTGAGGTAGAGTTTGGCAAAAACAAAGTGGTGTTATCAACTATTTTTTTGACTGAATTATAATACCCGTTAAAAAATAAATAAAACATGCCAGAATGGAATTTTCTTTGGGAAACACATTTTACTAAAGTTTTAATGTATTCAATCTGATACGGATTAATCAAATTGGCTAATTTTTGAAAAAGCCCCCCTCTAGCATTTCTTTCATAATCTGTATAAAGACCATAAATTGTAGAAAGAACTATGGGTTTTTTTTGTTTTTTTGCATTTTTCATTTGCCTAATGAGATCTTGCGGATCCATTAAATTAAACAAATGAACAATATCATAATTCGATAAATCTGGTTCGTATTGCAATGATATATCTACATCAACGCCAATTCTCTCCAAAAACTCTTTAGTTTTTATCATTTGAACTGTATCTCCGCCAGGGTTTTTAAACAAGTTCGTCTTGGATTGAAATAAAATTTTCATAGAGATTTAAAAGTTGCAAATTTAAAAATTTTTTCTCTATTTTTGACCAATTAACGAGAGTATTTAGATGAAAAAAGTATTGTTTGTATTTGGCACTAGACCTGAGGCAATTAAATTAGCGCCTATTATAATTTGTTTTTTAAAAGATAAAGCAATTGATGTGAGAATTGCAGTCACTGCTCAGCATAGAGAAATGTTAGATCAAGTGCTAAAATTTTTTGACCTTAAGGTTCATTATGATTTAAATGTTATGACCCCGAATCAAACACTTCATCAATTAACAGCCGTTTTAATTCAGAGAATCACTGATGAAGTTTTATTAAAGGAAAATTTTGATTTTGTTGTTGTTCAAGGAGATACCACAACCGTGATGGCTGCTGCTATGGCGTCATTTTATCAAAAAATTAAAATTATTCACGTTGAAGCTGGTCTAAGAAGTTATGATTTAAATTCGCCATTTCCTGAAGAAATGAATAGGGTATTGACCTCTAAATTAGCGCATTATCATTTTTGTCCAACAGAAAGATCCAAACAAAATTTATACGATGAAAACATTTTAAACCATGTCTATGTTGTTGGTAATTCAGTTATTGACGCCCTTTTAATTGGTTTAGACAAAGTAAGTAAAACAACTGAAAGCGATTTTGTTAACAAATATAACTTCATTGATTTTTCTAAAAAAATAATCTTAGTAACCTGCCATAGAAGAGAAAACTTTGGGCAACCATTTTTAGACATTTGTGATGCCTTATTATCTATTGCGAATGACCATATTAATGAGGTGGAAATTGTTTATCCAGTGCATTTGAATCCAAACATTAATCAAGTAGCCAATCAGAAATTGATTGCAAAAAACATTAAATTAATACCTCCTTTAGATTACCCAGAATTAATTTGGATGATGGATAAGAGTCATATCATCCTAACAGATTCGGGTGGTATTCAAGAAGAAGCACCTAGTTTAGGAAAACCTGTTTTGGTATTAAGAGATGTAACAGAAAGGATTGAAGGGGTAGAGGCCGGCACGGCGATCATGGTGGGAACAAATAAAGAAAAAATAGTTTTTGAAACCAAAAAATTATTAAATGACAGCAACCATTATCTTGCGATTTCAAAAGCCTCTAATCCATATGGCGATGGTCAAACGAGTGAAAAAATAAAACAAATTATTCTAGAATCAGAATAATTATTTTAACTAATTATCAATTTTTTCTTTTGATTTGGCTTTAAGAAATTCATAATAAGCATAAGCAAACCCAAAGAAAATAGATTTGTTGTCAAATTTTAAAAAAAGTCCCATAAAAACCCAATTAGATAAAACCATGAATATGGCGCTGCCAAATATTAAGCGCTTGTAATTGTTTAATAAAACATTTGAAGTTTTTTCTCTAATTGGCATAAATACTATAAAAACATTTAACAATAATACGCCTAGTAAGCCTGCTTTTAGAAACATTGTTGCATAGGCATTATGTAAAGCCGGTGCGTGTTTAACATAGGTGCCTTCAGTTGTGAGCATGTCTCTGCCGTAATTAACAGTCGAACCTAGCCCGGAGCCAAAAAAAACGGAACGATAACCCTCATTAAATACTTGTCGAACCGTCATAAGGTTTTCATAAGATCTAAAATTATCATTAAATTCCTTATAATCATTTACATTTATTTTGGTCTTAAAAGGTTCAATAGGGGCAATTTTAACTTTGTATAAAAATGCTTCAATACCCTCACCGTTTCTTTTCGGATTTATTTGCCACAAAATGGTATAGCCAATGATAATAAAAAAAGCACTTATAGCTACTATCCTTAATGATTTAGGCGTTAACCTTAAATAGCCTAAAATGGAAATGCACAGCAAAGCAAATTGTATAAAATTTGCCCTAGAAAAATAAAGTAATAGAGAGGTAGAAATAATAATTAAATAAAACACAAATTGTTTGGTTGAGAGCTTAACATTAAATTGGTTTTTAAAAACAACTAATATTAATACAAAAACCTCAAAATCATTATAATAGCCACCAATGGCTCTTAAGGCATGCAGGTCTCTTATACCGGTGATAAAATAGCCGAATAAAATAATTAATATGTGTAAAAACGCTACGAGTACGCCAATATTTATGGTATGATTTAAAGTTCTTTCACCTAGGGCTTTGGTAATGTTATAGCCTAAAATCAATCCTAAAACTGGCTTGATGATATAGGCGATATCTCTTAGAATGTTAAAGAATTCATAGTCATAAAAAAAAGTAGAAATAGCCGAGCAAAAAAAGAGGATGCCTAGCACAAGTAACAAGGTTAATATTTTTAAAGAATATCTACCTTGCCAGGTTAGTAAAAAGACAATCATCCAAACAACTAGCGTTAATTCAAAAAACCCTACCAGTAAAACTAATAAAGAAATATAGTATAATACAACAACAAAATTTGCTTTGTTAAACATGGATCAAGCTTTTTACTTTTTTGTAGGCTAAGTAATAATAGAAAATAATAAATAAAATCTCAGACAAAATTATAGCGCCAATTACACCATAAAGTGGCCAATATTGTGTGAAAACCAAGATAGTAAAAATATTAAAAAAAGTAATATAAAAAATTGTTTTTAGATAGGTTTTATTTTCTTGAACAATAAACATCAGCTGCTCAAGGGCTGTAACCAGAACCAGCAACAAGGGAATCAACAAAGAAGCTTGAAACGCATAAATCAATGGATAAATATTATTTGATTTGACGTTAAAAAACAATAAGACATCTTTACTAAAAAACAATATTAAAATCAATAATAATAGAACGATAGAAAATAGGAAAAACGTATATTTCTTCCAAAAGTTTAAGGCAAACTTCTTATCATCAATCATTTCCAAACATAGTTTGGGATAAAAGAATTTGAGAAAAACTTGCGTCAAGCTTCTAAAAAAGGAAATCAGTTGATCAATCAGTTTGTATTGGCCGGTGATGTAATATCCAAAAAGAAAACTTATAATAAAAATGGGTGAAATTTGTTTAATGGAGAGAAAAAGTTGAGATAAACACAAACTGAAGTCCTGCTTGAGTACTTCACGGATATCAATCATTTTGGGAATAAAAAGTTTAAAATGATATCTCCTAAATAAATAAATTAACCCCAAAAGGTTCACGAAAAAGGCGCTTAATCCAAGAAAAAAATTAACATAGATGTAATTGGCTTCTGTTTTTACAAAAACAAAAATAAACAACAAGTAAAGTGATTTGGATAAAATATTTAGAACACTGGATGCTTCAAAATTTTCAATACCTAATAAAAACCAAGTTGGGTTAAAAACTTGTGCAAAAACAATCATTAAGGTGAGCAAAAACATTGTTTTTTCTTCAGAAAATAAAGTAAAAATCAAGAGCAGGCCAATCGCTAAAGCAACAAAGAACAAAATAGCCTTTGTAAACAAGGCTTCTATCAGCTTTTTTTGAACTAGATATTGATTATTTCTTAGCTCAGATACTGTCTTTATGCCTTTCATATCAAAGCCATAATCTACAATCAAAATAAGAAAAAGGGAAAAGGCAAAAGCGGTTCCAACTTTTCCGAACCCTTCTAAGTTGCATGTTTTGATAAGATATGGCGCAACAATTAGAGGTGCCAATAAATTGAAGGCTTGCCCAGCGCCATAGTATAAAATTTTTTTATTGAAAAGTTTAAAAGACATTGTCAAAGATAACAAAATTTATAGGCAGTATTATAATTCATCGGTCTTGGTTCTTTACCATGTATAACTTTGATAAAAAAGTTGTGTGCTGGGCAAGGCATATTATCATACGCGTGATCTCTTGACATGCGGTTCGTTTAATAATTTTCTTGTGGTGCTTTTTCGGAAGACTAGTGCCTTTAGGCTTGATTAAAACATGAAAAGCCCGCTGATTACCAAGTTGAATTTACTATAAAACAACCAATGATACATTATTACACTAAATCTTCGCATGGTTTCAAAAAAAGTCACGTCAAAGTTTTTTTATAAAAAAAGCCTGAATGGTCAGGCTTTAGAAATAGAATTGAAAGAAAAAATTACTTAAAAAGTTTTTCTAACTCATACCTTAAGTTATCACCAGAGAAAAAATGTGGGTCAAAAGCCTCACCTTTTGGTACAGTTTTAAACGTACCGTCAGCAGGATTTAGATCTTTAATAAATTCAGTGGTAAAGAAAAAGTCATTATATTTTGCAGGCAAAATTTCAAAAGACTTGTCTTTGTAAACAATGGTCATGCTTAATATTTGAACGTTTTCATTTTTTGGATTTACACCTGTATCAATTCTAAAGAAGTTTGGAAAAACATTTTCAGGTAGTTCGAACACGATATCTTGAACGTTTTCACTCCCTTTAAACTCAACCCAAACACTGTTTTCTTCCTTAAAAGGTAAACTTACATCTAAGTCCTCTTTAAAAAACAATTGATAACTGTCATCATTAAGAACTTTTACTTTACAAATGACTTTTAAGTCAACAATCTTTTCCTTTGGCGCCTCAACCGTTTCATCCTTTTTTGCTTCTTCTTTACAAGAGATAAAAGTTAATAGTGCGAACAATGTTAAAAATATATGTTTCATGGTTTTAAAAAATTTGTGCAAAGCTAGTAAAAAATTTGATAAAATTAATTGGTTTAATTTTTTTTTGTGGTAGAATAGCCAAATTAATTTTGATTTTTAATTATTTTCAAGATTTGAGTTTGGTTTTCTGAATTAACTTTTAAATGAAATAAATCAACTTTTAAATGCCTTATATTTAATTGAAAACATTACTTTCAAAACAAGACACTTTTACAAATGAATTCTCATCAATCAAGGAAAATTCAAAGGTGCTTTTGAGCCTATTTTTTATTCTTTTTCAGATATAGCTTGGATTTAAATTAGAAAGTTTTTATATTAAAATCTGCCGGCTTGATAAATTTTAATTATTTACACATTATTGCATACGTCGATTTATAAATCACTATATTTGTATAAATATTTTTTAATGAGACTTTTAAAATTATTTTTTTTGATTTTTGCAATGTTTCTGAATGCACAAGATTCTATAAATGCTGGCGGCCATGATATTATCTCCACAAGTGGCAATGTGTCATATTCAATTGGACAATCATTTTATAGTACAATTACAATGGACTTTGGCGAGGTCAGTCAAGGTGTTCAACAACCCTTTGAAGCATTAGTTCTTGAAGTAAATCATTTGTTGCTTTTAACAAAAATTGAAGCTTATCCTAATCCAGTTAATAATTATTTGAACCTATTTGTGGAAGATTTTTATGCTAATGAATTTAAATTTCAATTGTTCGACATTCACGGCAGATTATTATTAGAAAATCAAATTAATCAGCAATTAACGGCTATATCATTGGAATCATTTAATTTTAACATAATTTTTCTTTCAATAATAAATAAGGATAACCAAATGGTAAAAACATTTAAACTATTAAAAAAATGAGAAATATATTAATTTGTTTTTGTCTATCTTACATGTGTTTTTATGCACAAACGCCAGAAAAAATTAGCTATCAAGCGGTTATTAGAAACGCCACGAATCAGTTGGTGCCCAATCAAGCGATTGGCATGAGAGTTAGTGTTTTGCAAGGTTCCGTTAATGGTGCAGCTGTTTATATTGAAACCCATACTAAAACCACAAACGTCAATGGTTTAGTTAGTTTAGAAATAGGCAACGGCCAAATAGTAAATGGCAATTTTTCTCTAATTGATTGGTCAAACGGGCCTTTTTTTATTAAAACAGAAACAGATATTAATGGCGGCACTAATTATACCATCACGGGAACTAGTCAAATGCTAAGTGTTCCTTATGCGCTATATGCAAAAAATGCGGGGAAGTTAAGTAATATGGCTATGCCAACAATCACAACCTTACCAGCAACAAATGTTACTTCAAATCAGGCTACTTTCAACGCAAATTTCAGTGGTTTTGGAGTCTTGGAAAAAGGATTTGTCTGGTCTTTCCTTGATAATCCTTCAGCGCTAAATTCTGAAAAAAATGTTGTTCCTGGCTCTGCTTGGGGAAATTTTAACTTTCAAAATGAACTATTCAAAGTTACAACTATTAATGGTTCTGTACGTTCAAGTAGTTTTGCTTTCAAACCAAATACTACCTATTATTATAGAGCTTATGTCTTAACAGAAAACAACATTTACCTCTATGGTGAAACCATACTATTTACAACCCTTTCCATAGGCCAGCAAGGACCAGCAGGGGGTATTGTTTTTTACGATAAAGGCATTTATAGCGAAGGTTGGAGATATCTAGAAGCGGCGCCGACTGACCAAAACAGTGTGCCAACTTCTTTTGGATGTGTTAACTTAAGTGTTGCCAACACCTCCCTTTTTCTTGGCAAAGGGCTATTAAATACCCAACTCTTAACAGCGGCATGTGCTGAGGTGTCACCAGCAAAATTATCTGATGATTTAGTTGTTGGCACATTTAATGATTGGTTTTTACCTTCTGTAACAGAATTATTTTTAATGTATTTTAATTTACAAGAGCAAAATTTAGGAAATTTTTCGGGAGAGTATTGGAGTAGCACTGATGGTCACTTAAACCCTTTTTATCAATTAGGTCCCTTTAGCCAGAAAACGGCATGGGCTGTTCGATTTACAACTGGTGTTGGACCTGCTGGCGACACTTGGCAGAACTTTAAAAGTTATTTAGCAAACACAAGAGCCGTAAGATATTTTTGAAAAGGCTTTCTTTGCAAGAAAAATATTTTTATAGACGACTAAATATAATATTTTTTTGTCATTTAAATGACATATTATTATAATAATTCGTTATTCAAACGACAAATTATTATGTTTTTTTGTCATTTGAACTAGGCTGTATGATGTTTTTCGGATTTTCGATTTAAATGACAAGAAGATATTTTCAAGACAGCTTTCATTTTATACCAATTGGAATAGTAAAATAGTTCAAAGATGCGACACGAGCGTAAGCGAACTGGCGAAGCAATTAAATTTTAACAAAAATAGACGAGTAGATTGGGCTATTTTACTGTTCCAATTGGTATTACCATCAAACGCTAACCGAAAATTTTTGTGTTTTTTGTGTCCTCTGAGGTAAATTCAGACCACTCTTACAAAGCACTCAATCGCTCACCTGCTTTTATCAATGTTTCATCACTTTTGGCAAAACAAAAGCGCAAAATTTGATGGTCAATGCCATCAGCATAAAAACCTGAAATAGGAATGGCTGCCACACCGTGTTTGATGGTTAGTTCTTTGGCAAAATCAAAATCTGCTAAAGATGATATTTTATCATATTTCAACAATTGAAAATAAGTGCCTTCACACGCCAATAATTCAAAAGGCGTGGGTTTGACAAGATCTTCAAACAATTGTTTTTTTGCCGCATACATTTTTGAAATGTCATCAAAATCAACAATTTCTAAATAGTCTGCAATCACTTGTTGCGCCACGCTATTAACACTAAAAACCAAAAATTGGTGCACCTTTTTTATCTCATGCATCAAAGGTTGTGGTGCCATCAGATAGCCGACTTTCCAGCCAGTCACATGCAAAGATTTGCCAAAAGAAGAAACAATGATGCAACGATCTCGCAAGGTTTTACTCAAATGAAAAGATAAATGCGACGCTTTAAATGTAATAAATTCATAAACCTCATCACTTAAAATTAAAATTTGTGGATGTTTGTTCATGAGCGTTTCAAAAGCCGTTAGGTCTGCTTTTGACCAAATTTTTCCCGTCGGATTGTGCGGATTATTGACAACAATCATGCGGGTTCTATCTGTAATTGCCTGCGCAATGGCTTCAAAATTTGGGTTAAAATCATTGGTCAAAGACACTCTAATTGGCTGACCATTAGCTAACAAAACAGAAGGTTCATAGCTGTCATAACTGGGGTCGAGAATAATCACTTCATCACCCTTTTCTATGAAGGTTTGTATGGCTGTATAAACACCTTGCGTAGCGCCTGCCGTGATTAACAATTCGGTGTGGGGATCAACTGTTCTCAAATATCGCTGCTGAATGACCTTGGCAATGTTTTCCAATAGTCTCGGCAAGCCAGCCATAGGTGTATATTGGTGAACATTTTCCTTTATCTTTTTTTCTATGATAGCCAACAGTCTGGCATCAACAGGAAAATCAGGAAAACCTTGCGCTAAATTGATGGCACCGTGTGTTTGAGCCAATTGACTCATTACGGAGAAAATACTACTTGAAAGATGGGATAGCTTGGGCATATTTTTTTTAGTCTTTAGTCCAAAGTGATTAGTCCCTAGTCCTAAGTTTTAAATGAATAATTAACATGAAACTTGAAACCTTTAACCTTAAACGCTTTGGGCATTAAACATTTTTACGGCACCATGTGCTTTAAATTGATGATTTCTTGTTTGGTTAAAACACGCCAATTGCCTCTTGGTAAATTTTTCTTAGTCAAACCAGCAAAAGACACGCGGTCTATTTTAACCACTTCATAGCCATATTTTTCAAAAATGGCCTTAATCACCTTAATATTTGGTGTGCGCAACTTGATACCGATTTCTGTTTTTGGCTCATTTTCAATATAACTCACCTCGTCAACATATATTTTATAATCGTCGATCCTAACACCTTTAGAAATTTTTTCTAAATCATCACCATGCAAGTTTTTTGACAGGGTGATTTGATAGATTTTTTGAGAAGATTGCATCGGTTGGGTAAACTTTCTAACGAGTTCTTGGTCATTTGTTAGCACCAAAAGTCCCGTAGTTGAACTATCCATTCTACCAATACTATCCAATTTGAATCGAGAAGCATTAGCCACCAAGCGATAAACGCTTTTTTCGCTGTTTATATCGCCAGAGGTGCTAAAATTTTTAGGTTTGTTCAGTAAAATATATTCTTTCTTTTCCGGTATAATTTTTTGACCATCAAATACTACAACATCCGTTAGTTTGACTTTAAAGCCCATTTCAACAACTGGCACGCCATTCACTTGTACATTGCCCGATTGAATATAAATATCAGCTTCTTTGCGGGTGCAAACACCGCTGTTCGCAATATATTTATTGAGTCTTATTTCGTCAGACTCTGGTTTGGATTCCACAATAGGCTTCGGTTTTGGTTTATAAGATTGGCCAGAAGGCGAATTACCTCTTGAATGACTTGGCTTTCTATAGCCTCCTTGACGACCCGAACCGGGGTTGTTTCTATCGCTATCTTGATGACGGCTCATATGATTAAAAATTTAGGCAAAGATAATACTTTTTTGGAGCGAATGGCTTGGTCTTTATCTATAATCGCCGTTCCTGCCCTCGCCAGTCGCTTTTGTGTTTTTAAAAAAACACAAAGAGCTCCAACAATGGCTCGGTCAGGGCTATTTGAGCGAGGTGATTGCTTTATTTGCCAACAATTAAGAATCAGATGTGGCTTTATGAAATGAATTTTTTTCCTATATTTGCCTTATAAAATAAGAGCGTTTTATAAATTCAGACCTCAACAAATGGCGCAAAACATAACTATTCATGATTTTTCAAAACATCTCTTTTGGGATGTAGACATCAATACGTTTGATTTTGAATTACATAAATCCCATTTAACGCAAAAAGTTTTGGAATATGGCATGATGAAAGACTGGGAGTTGTTAAAAAAAGTTTATGGTTTGGAAACTATTAAGGAAATTTCTTTAAACCTTAGAAGTCTTGATGTGGTTACACTTTCTTTTTTATCTGCAATTTTTAATATTGACAAATCTGAATTTAGATGTTACAAACACAGTCTGTTGTTCCCGAACTTATGGAACTCCTAAAAAAATTGATGGCAGAAAAGTTGTTTTCAAATTATAATCTTGTTGGCGGTACAGCATTAGCTTTGCAATTAGGCCATAGAAATTCCGTCGATATTGATTTGTTTGGTAACTATGATATTGATGCGGATCTTTTTACAAACAAAATCTCAGAATTTGGTTCTGTTACCACTACACAAAGTTCTAAAAACATTTTAATTACAAAAATTAATGAAATTAAAGTAGATTTTGTAAATTACAAATATCCGCTTCTTTCAGATGCTTTATTGGTTGATGGTATTAGAATGCTTTCAGCAAAAGACATTGCAGCCATGAAGTTGAACGCCATAGTTGGCAGAGGCAGCAAAAAGGATTTCATTGATTTATATTATACCAATTGGAATAGAAAAATAGTTCAAAGATGCGACACGAGCGTAAGCGAACTGGCGAAGCAATTAAATTTTTAGGAAAAAATAATCTAAAAAATCAGTGCATAGCTGGGCTACGGAATTATTTTTTGGATTAATTTTAACAAAAATAGACGAGTAGATTGGGCTATTTTACTGTTTCAAATGGTATTACCTTTAAAACGAGTTTTCGCTGCAAGAAATGATGTCTTTTTATCAAACAAAATTTCATGATGGGTCTATTTTTATGGTTTTGAAAAGTTTAACTTATTTTTCAGACGCAGACGCACAAATAGCACCAATTATGTTTGACAAAAACTTTAATTGGGAAGCTTGTAAGCAAAAGATTATTGATGAGGTTTGTAAGCTATAAATCTTACAATTATTCTACTACATCAAGCTCCACTTTCAAATTATTAATGATGAATTTTTGTCTATCAGGGGTGTTTTTGCCCATGTAAAACTCTAACAATCTTTCTATAGACATGGCTTTATCAAACATCACAGGGTCTAAACGAATGTCTTCGCCAATAAAATGTTTGAACTCGTCTGGAGAAATTTCTCCCAAACCTTTAAATCGTGTAATCTCCGGTTTTGGCTTGAGTTTTTCTATGGCATTAACGCGTTCTTCTTCACTATAGCAATAAATGGTTTCCTTTTTGTTTCTCACCCTAAAAAGTGGCGTTTGCAAGATAAACAAGTGGCCTTCTTTAATTAATTCTGGGAAAAATTGCATAAAAAATGTAATCAAAAGCAATCGAATATGCATGCCGTCAACATCGGCATCTGTAGCAATCACGATATTTTTATAGCGCAAATCTTCCATGCTTTCCTCAATATTTAAGGCAGCTTGCAAAAGATTAAATTCTTCATTTTCATAAACAATTTTTTTGCTCATGCCATAGCTGTTCAAAGGCTTACCACGCAAACTAAATACCGCTTGTGAATTAACATCTCTACTTTTGGTAATTGACCCAGATGCTGAATCACCTTCAGTTATAAACAGCGTGCTTTCCAAGCTTTTTGGATTTTTAGAGTCGGTTAAATGTACACGGCAATCACGCAACTTTTTGTTGTGTAAACTCGCTTTTTTGGCTCTGTCTTTGGCCAATTTTCTGATGCCAGAAAGTTCTTTCCGTTCGCGCTCTGCTTGTAGAATTTTTCTTAGTAAAGCATCAGCAACTTCTGGATTTTTATGTAAAAAATTATCTAATTCTTTAGATATAAAATCATTGACAAAAGAGCGTACAGACGCACCTTGTGGCGCAATTTCAGTAGAACCCAATTTGGTTTTGGTTTGTGACTCAAAAACAGGTTCTTCAACTTTTATAGAAACCGCAGAAACGATAGATTTTCTAACGTCTGAGGCTTCAAAACCTTTGTTGTAAAACTCCCTAATGGTTTTTACAATGGTTTCTCTAAACGCGTTTAAATGTGTGCCGCCTTGCGTTGTGTTTTGTCCGTTAACAAAGGAATAGTATTCTTCAGAATATTGTGATTTACTGTGTGTTAAGGCAATTTCAATATCATAACCTTTGAGGTGAATGATTGGATATTGCATATCATCGTCTTTGATGCTTTCTTCTAGCAAGTCTTTTAAACCATTATCCGAATAATATTTTTCACCATTATAATAGATGGTTAAGCCAGTGTTGAGATAACAATAGTTCTTCAACATTTTTTCTACATATTCGTTACGGAATTTGTAGTTTTTAAATATTTTTTCGTCTGGTATAAAGATGACTTTAGTGCCTTTTCTTTTTGTACTTTCCTCAATATCAAATTCTTGGGTAAGTAAACCTGCGCTAAATTCGGCTGCTTTCATTTTGTCTTCTCGCACAGATTCTACCCTAAAAAAAGTTGATAAGGCATTAACGGCTTTTGTTCCTACACCATTGAGCCCGACCGATTTTTTGAAAGCTTTACTGTCATATTTACCACCAGTATTCATTTTTGAAACCACATCAACCACTTTGCCAAGCGGAATGCCTCGGCCATAATCTCTAATGGTAACCGTTTTGTCTTTGATGGTTACTTCAATCGTTTTGCCAGCGCCCATCACGAACTCATCAATACAGTTGTCTAAAACCTCCTTGAGTAGAATATAAATACCATCATCTGCCGTTGTGCCATCACCAAGTTTTCCAATATACATGCCAGGGCGCATGCGGATATGCTCTTGCCAATCTAATGAGCGTATATTATCATCGGTATATTGAATTTGATCAGACATGAAATAATTTATTTTGGCTAAATTAATAAAAAAAACAAACCCAAAACGGCTTGCAAAAAGGAGTTTTCGACATAATTATTAAAAAATAAATTATATTTTTGGATACTTTTTGGGATTTTGAGATGTGTGAAAAATTGCATTTAGAAAAACAGTTTTGCTTTTTTCATCGGCTATAAAGAACACAACAAACGGAAATTTTTTAAACGGAAGGAATCTATAATAATTGTCATGGAACTGAAAATACGGATTCGTCTTCAGGGCTTTTAAAGTTTTTTGATAATCTAGAATAAATTTTTTTACAACTTTTTTATCTGGTAAATCCTTGTAAAAATAAATAGCATCCTCTAAATTTTTTGCAGCTATAGGAGATAAAATTATATTATAACTCATGTTTTATTCTTAATTCCTTTAGATGAACTTCAGCGTCAACATAAAGTTTTTTATCAAGACTAACCTGTTCGTCTAAAAGCTTTTGTTGATCCGAAGTTAGTTGATATGGTTTTGATTCTGGTAAAGTTTCAACCAAAACATCTAAATACGCAGAAACACGATCTAAAACTGACTGAGGTGCAACCCTTAGTTTTTCTGTGATTAAATTTAGCGTTACATTATTCATTTTAAAAAATTATTCTTGGACAAAGTTAAAAAATTATTTTTTATAAAATCAAGTTTAGGACATGAAAAAAATTTATATTTTGATGAAAATCAATAAAATAAGCTTTAGGTGAATATGTTGAAACCACAGATTTCCCAAAAGTTAAAATATAAGACATCATTTTTCAAGATTATATCCATTTTAATGGGCAATTGGGCTATTTTATTGTTCAAATTTTTTTTATATAATACATTGGGGCGTAGCCCTGATATATAACAAGATTCATTAATTAAAATAAACATTTAGATTCCTCGATTAAGAACAACTTGAATTCTAAGGATAAAGATTTCAGGGCTAACGCCCCTTAGCTGGCATTTAACATCAAATGCCTATAAAGATATCAGAGCTAAAGCCCCTATTTGATAATTTTATATCTAATAGCTTTTGTTCGCTTGAAAAAACCCTTTTTGATCGGTCTTAAATTCCCTACCCAATATCCCTCGTATAAAAATTATAATCTTTTAATACACGGTCAATAAAAGTTAAATCATCTTTGTCTTGTGATTTTAATTTAGCGACCTCCTCCACTTTTTCTTTCAATTTGGTTAAAGTGGCATAATCTCTTGATAATTTGGCGTCTTTATACATTTGTTTAATGATTCGCACATCATTATCAGATAAATGAATGACTTGCGGATATTTGGGGATATAATTTTCATTGATGTCTTCCAAAATGGTATGGCTAATATTTACTTCATTTTTTAAACTAACAACCGTTGTACCTGCAGCAATATCACCTAATCTTTGTCCTTTTTTGCTAATCAGTATAGCAATAAAACCAACAATGGAAAACAACCAAAAGACTTCTACAACGCGAAACAACCATCGTGTCAAATATTCACCAAGCCCTGCTTGGTAACCATCAATTTTTAAGACCTTAATTCTAAGTGCTTTTTTGCCAAGGGTTTGCCCTTCAAAAAGACTTTCAAAAAATAAGGTATAAAACATCATCGGCAGCATCAGTACGCTAAAGATGCCGATAACAGACCATTGATCCATTTCATCAAAATTAAAAATTCTTTCAGCCATTAAAAAAACAACCAAATAGTAGGCAGACTTAATAACAAAATCAATGAGTTGCGCCAAAAAACGTTGACCAATAGACGCCAAATTAAAATTTAACTCAACATTTTGTGTGGTATTGATGGCTATTTGGTGCATAATTTATATTTTAGCAGTCTTATGAGAGAAGTTGCTTTTATTAATCAAAACAAAACCAAATGGCTTGAAATTGAGCAAGCTATTTATGGCAAAACAAAGCTGTCGCCTGATGATATGGCTAATCTTTATATTCAATTGATGAATGATTTGTCGTTTGCACAAACATACTACAAAAAAAGTAATACCACAAAATATTTAAACCAATTAGCGGTAACGATTTATCAAAAGATTTATAAAACCAAAAGGACTGACCAAAACAGAATAATCTATTTTTTTAAAACAGAATTACCGCTGATTGCGCATAAAAATCGAAAAACCATTTGGTTTTCCTTTATTTTGTTCTTTATTTTTTGTGGCATAGGCGTGCTTTCATCCCATTATGACGACAGTTTTGTTAGGCTAATTCTCAGCGATGAATATGTTGATGAAACCATGGAAAACATTCGGAATGGTGATCCAGTAGCTATTTATCAAGGGGGTTCAAATTGGGGTAGTTTTCTTGGTATAACTATCAATAATATGCGAGTCGCGGCTTTGTGTTTTATTACGGGTGCCTTGGCTGGCGTATTTACCATGTATATCTATATGCAAAATGCCATTATGATTGGGGCTTTTCAATACATGTTTTATAGAGAAGGTGTGCTTTGGGAAAGTGTGCAAGGTATTTGGATTCATGGCGCTATGGAAATATTCTCAATTGTCATTGCTGCTGCTGCTGGTTTAGGAATTGCAAAGACCATATTTTTTCCACAAACTTTTTCGCGTTTGCTTTCTTTTATCAATGGGTTTAAGGAAAATTTAAAAATCTATTTGAGCACTTTACCTTTTTTCTTTTTTGCTGGACTTTTGGAAGGTTTTGTGACACGATATGCAAAAGCCATGGGGCCAGCAGGTTGTTATGCCATAATTATTTCTACCTTTTTAATCATTTCGTTTTATTATTTAATTTACCCACATATCGTTTATCGTCAACAAAAGAATGCTATTAATGAATAAGGTTTTTTTATTTTTATTTTCCATGTTTTTATCATTTTCTTTTGGAAATGACACCCTTAAATTTGAAAGAAAATTTAAAGAAAACACCTTCGAAAAATACACCAATAAAGATTTTAATTATCAAGAAAAGACAGTAACTGATGAATTGACCTTTTGGGAAAAGTTTAAAATGTGGTTAGCAGAATTTTTTCAAAGATTGTTTGGTGGCAATGAAGAAAGTGCCTTTAATTTTACTGGCAATTTTTTAAATTTTATGGCGATTGTTATCATTTTGATAGTGGTTTTTATTATTGTTAAAGCCTTGATTAATAAAGAAGGTGGCTGGCTGTTTTCTTCTAAAGGGAAATCCCTGGTTAATGATGGTTTGTTTATTGAAGACATTCATGACATTGATTTTAAAAAGGAAATTGAAAGAGCAAAAAAAGAGGGTAATCACCGCTCGGTCATTCGTTTTTATTATCTGTTATTACTAAAAACCTTAGCCGATAAAAACCTGATTAAATGGGATAAAGACAAAACAAATGCTGATTATCTTTATGAGCTAAAAGACAATCAAATAAAAAGTGAGTTTGACTATTTATCCTACTTATATAACTATACATGGTATGGCGTCATAGAAATCGCACCTGCAGATTTTGACAAAATCAACCAGTCCTTTGAGTCGGCCTTAAAAACTTTAGACAAATGACAGGAAAAACTAAAGTTATTATTGGTATCATGCTGGCTATACTTGTTTTTATTGCTTTTGCAAATGGCAATAAAGCCACGCCAGTCAATTGGACAGAAACCTATCATTTACGTGATAAAATTCCCTTTGGGCTTTATGTTTTTGATCAAGAAAAATTTCAGTTTTTTAATCAATCTGAAGAGTCTCTAACAAAAGTCGTCAGTGAGTCACCTTATTATTATTTTTATACGATTGATGAAGAAATAGAAAATACAGCCGATTATTTAGAGGAAGAATACAGTGGCGAGGAAGAAATCGACTCAACGCTTACAGAAGAACAAATTAAAAATGAACAATTAAACAGATTTTCCACAGAATCAACTTCTGCCTATGAAAGTGCAAAAAGGGCTGATAGCTCTAAGTTTAACTTTGATACGTATGAAAATTTGCTCTATATCAATTTTAAGCAAGACCATGACGATTCGTCTATTCAAGTGATGCTTGATTATGTTAAGGCGGGGAATGTTGCATTTATGAGTTGTACGGATTTTAGCAAAACCCTCCTAGATTCTCTAAAAATTAATATGATTTATGAATTTACACCTGAAACAGATTTTGTTTTTGGGTTATATGAAAAGCCATCAAAACCGTCAAAATGTAAGTATCAAAAAGGAACCTATGGTCATTATTTTTCAAAATATGATAGCTTATCCACTCGTGCCTTAGGTTATCAATTAAAGAATGGTCAGAAAAAAACAAACTTTATAAAAGTTAAGTATGGCGAGGGAGAAGTTTATTTGCATAGCCAACCTGTGGTTTTCACCAATTATTATATGCTTCAAAAGGAGAATTATCTTTATTTGAGTAATTTGTTTAAGTCGATTGCACCCAATGATTGGTTATGGTTTGTGAAAGACCAAGATTTAGAAGCCGGTCAATCAATCAGCGCGAACCCGCTGCGATTTATTGGTCAGCATCCGCCTTTGCGATGGGCCTATTGGTTGGCTTGGATAGGTTTAATTTTGTTTATCGTTTTTAATTCTAAACGCAAACAGCGGATTGTGCCCGTTATTAAACCACTTGAAAACACTACGATTGATTTTGCAAAAACCATTTCAAATTTATACTTTCAAGAAAAAAACTATAAAGATATTATTAGAAAAAAAATCATTTATTTCTTAGAAAAAGTGAGAACGCTTTATCACATAGAAACCGCTAATTTAGATGACGATTTTATGCTAAAATTGGCACATAAAAGCGGAAAGAATGAAGAGGATATTAAAGCCTTAATTCAATTGATTGTGCAGTTGAAAAACCGAGGCGTATTTTATGAAGAAGATTTAATTAAACTAAACAAAGCCTTAGAACAAAATAATTTTTAAAATATGGAAGAACAACAAGAAACTAACGACCATTTGCATTTTGAATCACGTCTCGATTTGCAACCTTTGTTTAATCACGTGCAACGCATGAAGGATGAATTGGGAAAAGTAATTATTGGTCAACATCAAATGATTGATCAACTAATTGTGGGCCTTTTAGTTAATGGTCATGTTTTACTTGAAGGCGTACCAGGAGTAGCTAAAACATTAACAGCCAAACTTATAGCCAAAACCATGAATTTGAATTTTAGTCGCATTCAATTTACGCCAGATTTGATGCCTTCAGACATTTTAGGTACTTCTGTTTTTGATTTGAAAACGTCTGAATTTCAATTCAAAAAAGGACCAATCTTTTCAAATTTGGTTTTAATTGATGAGATTAATCGGGCACCTGCCAAAACACAGGCTGCGCTTTTTGAAGTCATGGAAGAAAGACAAATAACCATTGACAACAATTTTTTTGAAATGGACAAACCTTTTTTGGTCATTGCTACGCAAAATCCTGTTGAACAAGAAGGGACTTACAGACTGCCAGAAGCGCAATTAGACCGATTTTTGTTTAAAATTGTTATTGATTATCCTTCGCTGGAAGAAGAAATTAGCATCGTTTTGCGTGAAAATGAGTTTAAGAATCAGACCAAAACTAAGGCCGTGGAATCTTTTGTTTCACAAGCGGAATTACTCAATTTTCAGAATGTTATCAATGACATCATTATTGAAAAACATTTGATTTCCTATATTGCAAAAATTGTGCATAGCACGCGTGAACATAGCTTTATTTACTTAGGCGCTTCACCAAGAGCTAGTATTGCCATTCTTAAAGCGTCTAAAGGTTTTGCCGCCATTTCAGGCAGGGATTTTGTGACGCCAGAAGATATCAAACGCGCCACTTTACCTGTTTTAAGACATCGAATCATTGTGTCGCCAGAGCGTGAAATGGAAGGCTTAACAAGTGAACAAATTATCAATCAAATTGTTGAATCTATAGAAATACCTAGATAATCATTTTGAATTTATATAAAAAAATATTTATCAATCCACTATACTTTTACCTTTTTGGAGGTAATGTTATTTTGTTTGTCATTAGTTTTTTCTTAGACAAACTTTATCCCTTTTGTTGGTATTTATTTTTAGCCATTCATCTATTTGTTTTACTTGATTTTATATTACTTTTTATCAATAAAAATGGTATTGAAGGTCAAAGGAAATTACCAGAAAAACTATCCAATGGCGATGAAAATACAGTTGAAATTTCACTAAAAAACAACTATGGTTTTCAAGTGAACGCTGATGTTATTGATGAAATACCTTTCCAATTTCAAAAACGCGATTTTTTAATAAAAAAGAAAATCAAACCAAATGGTAAAACACGAATTAATTATCAGCTGAGACCTTTAGAACGAGGTGAATATCACTTTGGATTTCTAAACGTGTTGGTTTCGTCGCCATTGCAATTCCTTTCAAAAAAGTATCGTTTTAATGGACAAGCTATGGTGCCAAACTATCCGTCATTTATTCAACTAAAAAAGTATGAATTGATGGCTTTTTCTAATTTGTTGTTTACTTATGGCATCAAAAAAATTAGACGTTTGGGTCACACCATGGAATTTGAGCAAATTAAGGAATATGTGATGGGTGATGACATCCGCTCAATCAACTGGAAAGCCACGGCCAAAAAATACCAATTGATGGTCAATCAACATCAGGATGAAAAATCGCAGGCTGTTTATATGATTATTGATAAAGGCCGCGTAATGAAAATGCCCTTTAACGGGTTGAGTTTATTAGATTATGCCGTTAATGCCACTTTAGTTTTAAGCAACATTATCATTAAAAAACATGATAAAGCGGGCATGTTTACCTTTTCTAAAAAAGTTGAAAATCGCATTGCTGCCGAAAAAAGGAGCGCACAAATGCAACTCATCCTAGAAAATTTATATAATATTAAAACTAATTTTTTTGAATCAGATTTTAGCCGACTTTATGTTGATATCAAAAAAAACATTCCCAACAGAAGTTTACTTATTCTATATACCAATTTTGAAACGATTGATGCGCTCAATCGGCAATTAAAATATCTGAAAGCCATTGCAAAAAATCATTTATTAGTAGTCATTTTCTTTGAAAATACCGAACTAAAATCACTAACAACTGATGTGGCTGAAAATACCCAAGCGATTTTTGATAAAGCCATAGCCGAAAAGTTTCAATTTGAGAAAAAACTCATTGCGCAAGAACTTAGAAAGTATGGCATCTTTAGCTTGCTGACGGCGCCTAGTAACTTAACTCTAGATAGCATTAATACTTATTTAGAAATTAAGGCTAGAGGAATGATTTAGGGTAATGGCATGTCATCCCGTTAACCAATTAAAAGCGAGATTATTAGCTGTTTAAATTGGTTAGGGAGTTTACTCCCAACCCTTCTTTTTTTCTTCATCCATATATTCTTTAATCTTTTTTTCTTCCCAATTTCTGCCAAACATTATGTCTTTAGCAAAAACATTTAAAGCATGAAAAGCTAAACCTATACCCCAAAAGAAAGCCGTTGAAAAGGTGCTAAAAGTAAAAAAATCATCTGCGCTGCGGCCCTGAGATCTTTGAATAATTATATATGTATTAATTATTAGGTAAACCAATAGATGGATATAAAAATCTTTGATTTTTTTGACCCGTTTTTTAGCTAATTCGTATTTGATTTGTTCTTGTTCTGTCATGATTATTCCCAGTTTTGCGTTTGTTTATTTTTTTCTTCTTGGATTATTTTATCTAATTGTCTGTTTTCCCATTCTTTTGAAAACCAAAGATTGTTTCCAAAAACGCCTACAGCGTGACCAATAACGCCTATTCCCCAGCCAAAAGTGGTATAAAAAAACCAAAGACGTTCTGGTGAATATTTAAGATTTAAGAAAAGGAGCATTAAATTGATGACAATATACCAAAATAAATGGCCATAAAAACCTTTGATGTCTTGTACTTTTTTTGCTGCTTTTTTGTAGTTTTCGATGTTGTTATCTTGTTTGTTCATTTTTTATTCATTTAAAAGTAATGATTAGGCTGTTTGAGAAAAGGCATGCATTGTCTTTATGAAAAGGGAGACAAGTAGCCACTTGTCCTCTACGATTTGTGCATCAATTCTTTAATTTTCTTTTCTTCCCAATTTCTGCCGTAGCCAAAGACTTCAAAAGCGTGTATAGCAACACCCATTCCCCAAAAGACTAAAGGAAACCAAAACCATTGAAAATTACCTTTTTGAACAAATACATTAATAATAATTAGTGATGGTACCACAATTAAATAGGCCATTAAATTGCCGTAAAACCCTTTAATGTTTTCTAATCTTTCTTTTGCTCTTATAAAAGCAATACTTTCGTTATAACTTGTTTGATTTTGTTCCATGATTTCTATTTGTTGTGTTAATACTGGTAAAAATACTTTATAATATTCTTCAGATTGTTCAATAATGACTTGTCGTTTAGACAATAGGGCATAGCGATTAACAATGTTTTCTATACCTACACCTTTGCGTTCAGAAATACTCTCTCTTTTTTGCAGGTTGTTTTCAATTACCAAAAACTTATCCGCTAAATATATTTTTATAGTTAAAGGTTTAGAATCACTGACCACATTGTGTTTAATACAGTTTTCTAATAGAAGTTGTAAACTCAACGGCACCACAAAACCTTGATTTTGAGCTAATTCTTCAGATAAGTTAAAAAGCACAGCATTTTCAAAGCGCATGCCCAAAAGTTTCATATAAGTTTTTGCAAACTCAATTTCTTCTGCAACTGTAACGAGTTCCTTGTCTCTTTGGTCCAAAACATAGCGATAAACTTTAGATAGAGAAACTGTAAATTTTTGCGCTTGGTCTGGATTTTCTTCAATCAAAGAACTTAAAACGTTGAGACTATTGAAAAGAAAATGAGGGTCTAATTGGTTTTTTAACGATTCAAATTTTGCTGTTGCCGTACCTGCAATAACCTTCTGCTCTACGACCTTTTTTTCTTGCCATGCTTTATAAAAAAATATAACGTGAAAAACCAAGCTTACAATAATGGTAATAATTAAGCTAACATAATAATGCCCAATTTTTTCATTTTGAATAAAATCTTCAAAGTCATATCCTTCTATAAAAACCTTTATAAATGCTCTGATGAGAAAAATGCCAATAATTGTTAAGACCACACCACCAATAGCACCAATCAACAACCTGTATTTGGCTAATTTTTCATATTTAGCCCAATCAACTTTTTTATTCATAAAGTCAAACCAACTGCCATTAATAAAGGTCAAAACGATACCATAAATGGCATAATAACCGATTTCTTTAGCTAACTTGGCGTCAATTTTAATGATGCGTCCAAAAAAATATTCAACGGAAATTGATATCATAAATATAACAATTGATACAATTAAGCCAGTAATGATCGATTTAAACAAGTATTGAATAATTTTTTGCATGACTAAAAGTTTTATTGATTACAAGCTTTATACGTTTGTTCAGCAAAAGATTTTCCCCAACTTGGATGTAAAGCGGTTTCAGGTTTAAAAGTTTCGAAAAGTTCGATAGATTTTTTAATACTTTCACACATGGGTTGAATACTAGATCCAAAATATTTGGCACTGCCCATTTCAAAATTTGCTTGTTGAAAGACAACGCGCGGATTATTTGGTGCTTTTTTCATCGCTTGCGCATATATTTTGTTGACTTCGGCAGATAAAGTCATGCCATTGGTCATTGGGTCATACATGATCCATCCTGTTTTAATCATGGCCTGAACCACTAGTAATTCAACTTCATCTTTAGCAATCAATTTGGCATCATCATGAGCGATTTGCGCACGCTCCAGTAATTTTTCAATTTTCTCTTTATCATTACCTGCTTGAAAAGCCTGTGTTGTATTTATAATACTAATGTAATAATTGGGTAACCATTCATTTTTTTCAAGGCTGGCAATGCGCTCCAGCATGGCTGATGCTTCCTGAGGTTTGTTTTCTCCCCATAATTTAAGGGCTTGTTGCATACCTGTTTGGTATTGATTTTGTGCTGATAACCAGGCAAAAATCATTGTGGCTAATAAAGTGATTAATCTAATCATGATAGTAAATGTTTAATGGTTTAAAATTATAGTTTAATGCTTATTTTCTTGTTTTCTGAGAGTGTAAATTTGGCGTCTTCATACTTTGGTGGGCCCATAAAGCCTGTTGCACCATTAGATGTGCCATATTGTTCTTTTGGAATACCCAAAAAATTTGAATCTAATTTGCCATTATTGTTAGCATCATAATAGCAAGAGACTGCATAAGTCCCAGCTGGAACATTATTAAAAATTATGGTTATTTTATCGCCGTCAATAGGTTTGATTGTACCATATTTCTGTTTTTTTAAGAAAGTGGACTCATTATCATAGATAGCCGCATAAACTTTACCACCTGGTTTTTTAAAACCAGAAATCGTTACTTCTAAATCATATTTTTGTGCATTAGCAAAAAATGTGAACAAACTAAAAAATAACACTAATGTCTTCATAATTATGATGTTTTAAATTGATGAGACAAAAGTATACGTTTTAACTATTGTGGTATAATTAAATAGTCTGAATTGTTGAAAGTTTAGTCTGAATTGTAAAAAAAGGGGATTTGGAGCTAAGATTTCTTCTTAAAAATATTTTTCAGGCTAAACTTTTTATTATTGTTTTTGCCACCACTTTTAAAACCACCTTTTTGTTTGCCTAATTTTTCATCTCTACCTAAGTCAAAACGATAAGACATGCCCACACCACCATAAAGTAAATCAGGAGTGTCCTTAAAGTTTTTGGAAATATTAAGATCTAATTGAATATTGTCTTGAAGCAAATAAGCAAAACCAGCTGTTAGAATTTGGTCAGAATAATAATCGCCTTGAACAGCTTTAACTTCAAGCATGATCATATATTTTTTCCCAAAAGAATTGGTTAAAGTTGCTATGAATCCTTTGTTTTCATACGGCGAGCCAAATTTGTCCCAAAACCAATTGGTGACAAACACGGTGCTGGTACCAAATTGATTTTGAGTAATTAGCATGGCTCTTGGCGTTACAATGTTTTCATCAACCACTATAGGATAAAATCTATTGGTTTCATAGTTAAAATTTGCCCCTGCATAAATAGCAACTGCTGGAATAAACTGTTTCCATTTAAATTTTTTATTGGCTTTCCAACTGTACATATTCCAATCATCTTTTTTGTTTTTAAAAGGATCAAAAACTAGAAATTTAGCCCCTAAATTGGCGGCTTTTATACCAAATCTTTTTTCTTGCACCAACGGTGAATTAAAGGCATCATAAATAGTATTGGTTTGCAAAACAAACTCCAATCTATCATCAAAGTTACCATATCTTACGTTGAGTTCAGCACCAATGCCATTAGTGTTTGTTCTCAATTTACTATGTTCTTCAAGCAAACCATAAACGCCCGTTTCAACTTGAAGCATGTGACGGCCAACCGCAAAGGCAGTCATCGATTCACCTGGACGATTGGAGTTTATAATTGGCGTATATTGGGCTTGCGCAATTGAAATTAAAAAGACGCTAAAGACGATGACTGCTTTTTTCATGGTTAATCGGTTGAATAATTAGTTTCAAATGTAGATAGCAAATGTAATAAAAAACAAGAATAAAAATTATCTTTTTAAAATCTCTAGCAGCTGCCGCATGCCCTCGCTAGCGCCTTTTTCTATAACGGTTAACGGATTGGCCAAATCATAAATTCTTGCCGGTTTTGGGTCAATATAATAAACATGGGCGTGTATTGGCGCATAATGCACCAAATTGGCTGCTGGATAAACTTGCATGGAGGTGCCAATTATCACCACTATATCTGCTTGATTCATGAGGTCAACGGCATAAGCCAAATTAGGAACATCTTCGCCAAACCACACGATATGCGGCCGCAATTGATGACCATTGTTGTCTTTGTCATTGGCGGTTAAATCTTCTGTCCAATCTAAAACATAGCCTAGATTAGCAACACTGCGCACTTTTGTTAGTTCACCATGTAGATGTAAAACAGTTGAACTACCAGCACGTTCGTGAAGGTTATCTACATTTTGCGTGATAACATGAACCTTATATGATTTTTCTAATTCAGCAATTAATTGATGGCCTTCATTTGGTTCAACTTCTTTTAATTGTCGGCGTCTTTGATTATAAAAATCCAAGACTAAGGCTTGATTTGCTGCCCAACCTTCTGGTGTTGCAACGGTCATTACATCATGACCTTCCCACAAACCATCTGCATCTCTAAAGGTTTTAACGCCACTCTCCGCGCTCATACCAGCACCTGTTAAAAATATGATCTTTTGTTTAATCATAATTATTTAATACTTTTGTTTTAATGGATAAAGATATAAAACTTTTAAATCATTTAGAAACTTACCTCACCACTGAGCGTAAAAACAAGTTTCTTAAAGTTTTAACCAATAGAACCTATCATTTTTGTATAGCGGTTGAAGATGTTTATCAATTGCATAACACCTCAGCTGTCATGAGAAGTTGCGAGGTGTTTGGTATTCAAGACCTGCATGTTATTGAACAGCGTTTTGGCAAACGCATAGATGCCGAAATTGCGCTTGGTGCACAAAAATGGGTCGACGTTCATCGGCATCAATCCAATCAACTTTGTATGGATCATTTAAAAGAAAATGGCTATCAAATAATCGCGACAACACCACATGATAGTTCTTGTTTACTGTCTGACTTTGATATCACTAAAAAATCAGCGCTTTTTTTTGGCACAGAAAAATTAGGACTTTCAGCAGAAGTCTTGCAACAAGCTGATGGCTTTTTAAAAATACCTATGGTAGGCTTTACGGAAAGTTTAAACATCTCAGTATCAGCTGCCATCATTATGCAATATCTTACAGATAAATTGAGAAAAAGTAACGTAAATTGGCAACTAAACGAAGAACAAATTATTAAAAAAAGATTAGATTGGGCTAGAAAATCAATCAAAGACATTGATTTTATTGAAAAAAGATTTTTAGAACCTTTTAGTACTTAATGTAATGAACTTTAAGTTTTTCATCTTTTTTGCGTTTTTGCAAATCTGTGCATTTACCCAAGATGGCTTTGTTTTGAATCACGCAAAGCAAACTAAAATCCCCTTTGAATTCATCAATCATCAAATCATTTTAGATGTTGTGATCAATGATACGCCACTCAAATTTATTTTAGATACCGGTGTTGACGAAACCATTATCTTCAGCTTAGATGAAAAAGACGCTCTGAAAATTAACAATCCAACACATATAAAATTTAAGGGGCTCGGTTCAAACGAACCGATTGAAGGAATAAAAACTGAAAAGAACAAGGTCACGGTTGGTAGTAAATATCAAGACTTGGAGCAAACACTTTATATCATTGTTGACCAAGACATTGATTTATCAGCTATTATTGGTTTTACTGTAAATGGCATTATGGGTTATCAATTCTTTAAAAACTATCCCGTTGCAATTGATTATTCTTCAAAAAAAATAATCATTTATCAAGAAGACTCGAAAAAATTAAACAAAAAAAAATTAAAATATAAAGGACTACCTATTCAAATTTTAAGAAATAAGCCTTTTATAGAAACAACCTTAACCATTGATGAAAAAGCAGAACAAGGCAAGTTTTTATTAGACACAGGCAATAGCGACGTCATTTGGGTGTTTAATCAAGATTTTTTAAATACCGCTAAAGGAAAAAAAATTCATGATTTTCTAGGTAAAGGCTTTAGTGGTGACGTCTATGGTCATAAGTTTAGAGCCAAAGAAACTGTTGTTTTAAATCAAAAATATGTGAACCCGATCATAACTACCCCAGACGAGTCCTCCATTCAAAACATCCACTATGTAGAAAATAGGAAGGGGTCATTTGGCGCAGGTTTTATTAGCAGATACGATGTTATTTTTGATTATAAAAATCAAATCTATTATACCTTAGAAACGAAAAGGTTGCAAGAGCCATTTTTATATAATCGCAGTGGCATCGAAGTCGTTTTGGGCGGCACGTTTTTTAGTTCAGAAAAAGTAAGCCTAAATCCTGCTGCAAATTCCTATAGCATACAAACATCCAGCGCGAATGCTTTTGATATCAGCGCTCTAAATAGTAAAATGGTCGAAAAACCAATTTATTCTATTCAAAACGTGAGAGATTATTCTCAAGCTAAAACACTTGGTATTGCTAAAGGTGATATCATAGAAAGCATCAATGGTCAAGAGGCAAAAAACATGAAATTGCAAGAGATCATTGAGATTTTACAAAACACAAAAAAAACGACCGTAAGGTTAAAATTAAATCGCAAAGGCAAGATTGTTTCAGTAGATTTGCCGCTAGAAGACATCCTTTAATAATTCAAAGTCATGAAGCTTAATCCCGCTTGCCGTTATAGTTGTTTGGCACTCACCTTAATTATGGTTAGTTGTGCTTCGGTTGAAAAGCACAATCAACATCTCGAAAAACCAATCAGTGCAGACTTGCTCAAAAAAGATTTAATCTTTCTTAAAAAGAAATTACTTAAGCACCAGCCTTCAATGGATTGGTATATAGCTAGTGATTCATTAAATCAACAATTTGAACAGCTAAACCAAAATCTAACAAAATCGCTCAAACCAAATGATTTTTATTTTCAAACCGCACCAATCGTTGCAAGCATCAAGCAAAGACATACCAGAATAGCCCCTTTAAGTAAAAGAAGTACTAAAGCACAATTAAATGCCATCAAAGAAAAGGGTAGAGGCCCAATTTCACAATTTGATTATGTTTTTTATAACGACAGTCTTTATATAGCAAAAAGCCATACACGAGATAGTTTGGTTCAAAAAGGCACAAAAGTTTTGAAAATGAATAACCAATGCCCAACGCAGTTATACAAAAAATACCGCCATGTGATGTCATCCGATGGTTACAATAGAACCTATTTTAAACAGCATTTCAACAAATCATTATTAAACTATTTCTCTTTAGAAAACGGCCTGCTCGATACTGTTCGCTTTGAATTAAAGTACAAAGACAGCGTTTTTAATTACACCACGATTCGCTTGGAAAAAGAGAAGCCAAAGCAGAAAAAATCAGATACGATAAAAAATGTAAAAATCGATCAGACTAAGCTCAAAGCCTTAAAACGGAAAAAGAAAATATTTGGTTGGACCAATGAAGCCTTTGCCAAAGATTTTAAGGTTTTAAAAACAGACGCATCCTTGGCCATATTAAAAATCACCAGTTTTAGTCAAGGTAAGCACAAAAAAGCCTATGCGCAAATTTTTGATAGTATTCAAAAAAAGCAAATTAAACATCTGATTCTTGATTTGCGTGGCAATCCAGGGGGTGCTATTGTTGACATGCTTAATTTATATAGTTATTTAACAGACCAGCCCTTTGTCATGAACAAAAAGTCTGTTGTGAACAGCAGAGCATCTATCATTGCACCTTTTTTTAATCATTCGCCCAAGTGGTTGTATCCTTTTACCACTGTAGGCTGGCCATTTTTTGCGACTTATCAGTCCCTAAGCGTTAAAAAAACCAATGGACAACTGCTTTATAGCCTCCCAGGAACTAGTATCACAAAACCTAAACCAAACGCTTATACCGGTAAATTATATGTCTTGATAGATGGTGGTAGTTTTTCTGCATCTAGCATTATTGCAGCCAAACTTAAATCTGAAAAACGTGCCTTGTTTTTTGGTGAAGAAACAGGCGGCGCGCATAATGGCACGGTGGCAGGCCTGAAGTTGAATTACACTTTACCTCACTCAAAACTTGGTCTGCTGCTTTGGACATGCGATATTAGAATGTATGTGGAGGATGGTCTGCACGGCCGAGGCGTGATGCCAGATTATCCTATTGAACCAAATCTTGAAGACTTAATCAATAAAAAGGATGTGGTTTTTGATGAGGTTTTGCAGTTTATTAAAAAGTGATTACGACCAAAATTAGGGTTTAGTTTTCAGCTTATTGGCCAACAAGCCATTAATTTTTTGCATGTCTTTATTCAAACTTTCAAAAGTTGTCATTTTAGGTGATTGATAAACAAGCATCATCACATAGGGTTGAGTTAAAATTGCCTTAAATTCATGTTGATTTAATCGGTAAGATTCACGCATTAATCGTTTGATGCGATTACGGTCAACGGCTAATTTAAAATGTTTTTTGGAAACACTTACCCCAATTTTTAATGGTGCGTCTTCTAAAGGTAAAGGTAGAAAAATTAACCGTAGATTTTCTGTTTTCACATGTTTACCACCCTCAAACAAGGCTTGAATCTGCTTGCGAGATTTAAGTTTTTCATTTGATGGATAAGTATATTTTATAGTCATGATGAATTTGAAGGCAAAAATAAGGAAATTTAAAATAGCAGAGAATCAATCTGCAACCTTTTGTATTTTATTAAAATTTTCTACCTTTGCATCCACATCTAGCCATTTTAGGTGTGAAAAAAAAGCTAATAGCTATCGGCTAAAAGCTAATGACTATTTATCAACCGCTAAACTGTTAATAGCATGCAACTGTATAACAAATTAAGCGCAGAAGAAAGATTGAAAATCATTCAAAAGGAAGGTAAAACGCGCCTCACGATGTCTTTCTATGCGTACGCCAAAATTGAAGACCCAAAAGCTTTTCGTGATGCCCTTTTTCTCGCTTGGGAACCCCTTGATGTGTTGGGTAGAATTTATGTTGCCCATGAAGGTATCAATGCCCAATTATCATTGCCAGAAGATGAATTAGAAAACTTCATACAAACCCTTCATATTTATGATTTTATGCGTGAAATGCGTTTGAATATC
Source organism: Flavobacterium sp. (assembly GCA_044347145.1). Lineage (GTDB taxonomy): Bacteria > Bacteroidota > Bacteroidia > Flavobacteriales > Flavobacteriaceae > Flavobacterium. The sequence continues at coordinate 59,512 of JBIIXU010000006.1, read as the reverse complement.
GCAGTGGAACACGATGATTTTTCTTTTTTAAAGTTAACCATTAAAGTGCGTCATAAAATTGTAGCCGACGGCTTAAATGATGACACTTTTGATGTAACCAACAAAGGCATTCACCTCAAAGCGAAAGATTTTAATGACTTATTGGAAGACCCCAACACGATCGTGATTGATATGCGTAATCATTATGAAAGTGAAGTGGGTCATTTTGAAAAAGCCATCACACCAGATGTGGAAACCTTCAGAGAATCATTACCAATAATTGAAGAGCAACTCAAAGATTACAAACAATCTAAAAACTTATTGATGTATTGCACAGGTGGCATTCGTTGTGAAAAAGCCAGTGCTTATTTTAAACACAAAGGTTTTGAAAGAGTTTATCAATTAGAAGGTGGCATCATTGAATATACACGTCAAATAAAAGCGGACGGCATAAAATCTAAATTTATTGGTAAAAATTTTGTGTTCGACGAGCGCTTAGGCGAGCGAATCACCGACGATATCGTTTCAAAATGTCACCAATGTGGCACGCCTTGCGACAACCATACTAATTGCGCCAACGATGGTTGTCACTTATTATTTATTCAATGTGATGATTGTGCGGCTAAATATGACGACTGCTGTTCATCAACCTGTCAGGATATTATTCATTTGCCAATGGTTGAACAAATCAAGCTACGAAAAGGCAAGCAAGTAGGCAACAAAATTTTTAGAAAGGGTAAATCAGAAGATTTGATTTATAAAACTGAGGCCAATCCAACGGCAATTGGCACATTGGTGCAAAAGAAGTCAAAAACTAAAAAAATATTCATTGGCAAAGGCGAACATTATTATACGCAAGCTGGTGTTGCACTTTTTGTTGTTGAAAAAAACGAACTAAAAAAAGGCGATACCATTGTCATAGAAGGGCCAACTACAGGTATTGAAACTTTGATTTTAAATGAATTTTTGGTCAATAAAGCAGCTTTAGATACAGCAAACACAGGCGATAAGGTAACTTTTAAAACCAGCTTTCGCATTAGGAAATCTGACGAATTGTATAAAATTGTAAGCATCTAATTATTTTAAATCATTTCAATACGCAACAACTGTTAAAACTAACAAATATCATTTTTAATCAAAATTTTATATTTATTTTTGCATCGGATTTCATGATTTAATGAAAAATTTTATTCTTTTTGGTTTAATTTTATTATTCGCCTTCAAATCGATACTCCCTTTTGTGGAATATTATTTGAATTATGATTATATTGTTGCTGAACTTTGTGAACAAAAAGAAGAAGAAAACAATGCCTGTAATGGTCAATGTCATTTAGCAAAAAAAATTCAAGATACAACAGATTCAGAAGCACCATCTGAAAACAAATCCATTCATATTATCGAATTTTGTGAATCTATAAAATCAATTGATTTTGGTATCGCATGTCATCTGACAGAAAAAAAATCCATTTTATATCAAAAATCAATTTTGTCTAATATTCTTTTAGACGTTCCTTTTCCACCACCTAATTTTTGTTGAAATTTTTTGAAATACATCTTTGTATTTCATTTTTAATGCGTTAGGGATTACTTCACATTTTTAATATTTTTAAAGGTGTTCAGTGAACTTCGTTTGAAGCAATAGCTTTTTGAATGCTATGTTTATTTTTTTTATGAATTTATGGAGACCTTAGAAGCTAATAAATTCATTTACAAAAAAAACATTGACAAGAAAACTAAATCGAATAGCCCGCTACAACGCCCAACAATTTTATTTTTTAATCCAAATTTATATTTTACAATGAAAAATTATTTCAAAATAGCCGCTATGGCATTAGGTCTATTATTTGTTACATCTTGTTCTCATGATCATGAAGAAGATTTATCAGGCACAGGAAAATTAGAGTTGTCTTTTGATCACGGCTATAAAGGAAATACGCTAATTTTAGGCGCTAATAATTCTGCAAATTCTTTAGGAGAAACTTTAAAAATTACACGTTTTAATTATATAATAAGTAACATCCGTTTGCATAAAACGGATGGTACGATTTTTACATATCCAAAAAATGACAGTTATTTTATAATCAATTCTGAATTAAACAATTTAGATATTGACTTGACAAATGTGCCAGCTGGTGATTATAATAAAATTACTTTTGGTGTTGGTGTTGATCAGGAAAAATATTTAACAGGTCAAACTGAACAACAAGCTTTTTGGGATTTGGCTCAAACACAAGCCATGACTTGGGCTTGGATTACAGGATACAAATTTATAAATTTTGAAGGAACTTTTACTTCTTCGGAAGTAACTGGTGAACGAAACTTCAAAGTTCACATGGGTAGTCATGGTACTGCTTTGGACAATTATCGTGAACAAACTATAAGCTTTCCTACTGTTGCAAAGGTTAGAAGAGATAATACACCACATGCACATTTTCTTGTTGATGCCAATATTTTACTTGATGGTACCAACAAACTTAAACTATCTGAAGCATTAAATAGTGGCGGCAGTGCGATTATTATGGTTAATGCAGAAAAAGCGCCAAAAATTGCGGATAATGCTAAGTCAATGTTTGTGGTTGATCATATCCATCAAAATGGTCACAGTCATTAAAAATTAGGCATAAGCTTAGTTTAATATGAGGAACTGCTTCGTGTCTGTTTGCAGTTCCTCTTTATAAACTTTTTTAAAATGAAAAAATTTTTAATTTTTTTATCAATCATTTTTTTGATTGGTTGTAGTGATGATAGTACTGAATATGAAGAGATTAATGAACCTATAAATTTTATTAAACCAAGTAATTTTCCTGATTTAGCTTATAATTTTCCTAATAATCCGCTTACAGAAAAAGGATTTGAATTAGGCAAGAAATTATTTTTTGATGGTAGATTATCCAGAACAAACATAGTTTCATGTAATTTTTGTCACGAACAACCTTATGCTTTTACACATCATGGACATAATTTAAGTCATGGCGTAGATGATTTAATTGGTATAAGAAATGCGCCTGCTGTTCAAAATATGGCTTTTCAATCAGAATATTTTTATGATGGTGCTTCAAACAATTTGGAAATGCTTTCTATAGTGCCCATTCATAATCCTGTTGAAATGGACGAAAATTTACCAAGTATAATCAACAAAATAAAAGTTGATGTAAGTTATCAAAAACTATTTAAACAGGCGTTTACAGATGGTCAAATAAACTCTACCAATATGCTTAAAGCACTTGCACAATATATGACTATGCTTGTTTCTTCAAATAGTAAATATGACAAATATGTTAGAGGTGAAGCTGGAGTCAACTTGACGGCATTAGAATTGCAAGGCAAACAACTATTTGAAAACAAATGTCGCGTTTGTCACGCTACGGATATTTTTACAGACAATACTTTTAGAAATACAGGTGTACCTCCAAATCCTATAATTAATGACAAAGGACGCGAGGAAGTATCAGGGCATGTGGCTGATCGTTATAAGTTTAAAGTACCAAGTTTGAGAAATGTTGAGTTGACTGCCCCATATTTGCACGATGGTAGATTGGGGAGTTTAGAAGCAGTATTGGACTTTTATTCAAATGGCGTTCAAGATTCTCCAACATTAGATCCAATTCTCAAGCAAAATGGTGTTTTTGGCATTCCGCTTAATAATCAAGAAAAACAGGCTTTGATCGCTTTTTTAAAAACATTAACAGATCATGAATTTGTTACTAATCCAAAATTCGATTTTAGAAACTAATGAAAAAAATAATCTTAATATTTGGGCTTTTGATTGGCATATCTTTAATGCGTGGTCAAATGGCAGATGATTCAATAATAAAAAATTTTTATGAAGAAGATTGTGACGCTTGTGGGTCGTCCTCTTCTGGTGGCGCATTTGGTTTTGGTGAAATCAATGAAAAAAACACTTTAGTTTTAAGGTATTTATATCAACAGTATCGAACAAAAGAAACCATTTTCAAGGATTCGCCTTGGTCAGACGAATATTTTCAAACCATACAAGTATTAGGTTTGATAAATATTTTGCCAAAATTTAAAACGATGATTATTGTACCTTATCATTTTTTGGAAAGAAGGACTAGTAGTTCTCATTTTGAAAATAATGGTATAGGAGATATATCTTTAATTGGGCTTTATCAATTGGTTTCGCCAAATAAAACCAAAAAAATCACACAACAACTCTTTGTTGGTGGAGGTTTAAAATTACCAACTGGAAAATTTGATCAATCAAGCACGAGTTTAAATCCTGGTTTACAATTAGGCACTGGTAGTATGGATTATGTTTTTTTAAGTGAATTTCTTTTGAACTCTAAAAGATTTAGTGTTCAAACCTTATTAAATTATCAATATAAGACAGAAAATAATAAACAGTTTCAATTTGGACAGCATTATAATGTAAACATGAATTTCATGTATAATTTGGATATAAATCAAATAAAATTAGTTCCTCAAATGGGATATAGTTTAGAATATAATACAGAAAACATTGATTTTGGTGTGGTTCAGCCTAATTCCACAAGTGCTTTACATTTATGGCGAATTGGCTTAATGATGAAACATAAAGAATGGTCATTAAGTTTACAATATTTTCAACCAATTATGCAGCAAATGTTTAATGAGAAAGTTGAACTAAGCAATAGGCTTGGTTTAGGTTTTCATTATAATTTTTAGTTTTTTTAATTTTGAAGTTGTTAATAATAAAAAAAGATGTATCTTTGCAAACTTAATTTTTTAATCTTAACAATTAACGCGTATGTATGCAATCGTAGAGATAGCAGGGCAACAATTTAAAGTTAGCAAAAACCAAAAGGTATTTGTACATAGATTATCAGCAGACATTGATGCAAAAGTTTCTTTTGACAAAGTGATGTTAGTTGATGACAATGGTGCAATCCAAGTAGGTGCCCCAGCTATAGCAGGTGCTTCAGTAGAAGCCAAAGTGCTTGATCACTTAAAAGGAGACAAAGTAATCGTTTTCAAAAAGAAAAGAAGAAAAGGTTACCAAAAGAAAAATGGCCACAGACAAAGTTTCACTCAAATTTTGATTGAATCTATTGCTGTTGGAGGCGCAAAAAAAACAGCTAAAGCTGAACCTAAGGTAGAAGAAACTACTGAAGAGGCACCAAAAGCAAAACGTACTAAAAAAACTGAAGAATAATATTAACCGAAAAATTTAAACATCATGGCACATAAAAAAGGTGTAGGTAGTTCTAAAAACGGTAGAGAATCAGAATCGAAACGTTTAGGCGTTAAGATTTTTGGCGGCCAAGCTGCCATTGCAGGCAACATTCTCGTGAGACAAAGAGGTTCACAACATAATCCAGGCGAAAATGTATATATGGGCAAAGACCATACTTTACACGCTAAAGTTGATGGTGTTGTTAAATTTCAAAAGAAAAGAGACAACAAATCTTTTGTTTCAATTGTTCCGTTTGAAGCATAATTAAATTAGTTTTGCTGATTTATGTCAATATAGCCCGATTTATTCGGGCTTTTTGCTTTTAAAAAACTAATACCAATTAGAATAGAAAAATAGCCCAATCTACTCGTCTATTTTTGTTAAAAATAATCCAAAAAATAGTTCCGTAGCCCAGCTATGCAAAGATTTTTTGGAGTATTTTTTCCTAAAAATTTACTTTGTATCATTGAACTATTTTTCTATTCTAATTGGTATAACATTAACAAAATATTACAAGGCCATTTAAAATTGCTTTGTATTTTTGCTTTCCACTAAACTCAACTTAACATGAAAAACATTTTTTTCCTTTTTGCTTTTGTATTGGCACTAACCTTAAGTGCCCAAGAAAAAATACATTTAGACATTATTCATCAAATAAAAAAAGAAGCGATTAGTAATTCTCAAATTCAAAAATTATCCCATGAATTAACAGATTATATTGGCCCAAGATTATCTGGGTCTACCAATTTAAAAAATGCCAGAAAATGGTCGATGTCCTATTTTAATCAATGGCAATTGACCAACGTGAAAGAAGATACGTATGGTGAATTTGGCAACGGTTGGGATATTGAAAAATCATATATTGCCATGACTGTACCCTATTATCAAACTTTGATAGGTGTGCCAAAAGCTTGGACGAAAAGTACCCAAGGCATGGTTTCAGGAGAGATTATCTTGGTTGACATCAAAGAGGAAGCAGATTTTGCTAAATACAAAGGTAATTTAAACGGAAAAATAATTATTTTACCATCAACCAACAAGGTGGAACCTAAATTTGAAGCAGAGGCCAAAAGACAAAGCGATGAAGATTTAGAAAAAATCACTCAATTTCCATTAAGCGGCAGAACCAGTAGATACACGCCTGAAGAATTAGCAGATATGCGCAAGCGTCAGTCGGTCAATCAAAAAATAGATGCTTTCTTAATTAATGAGGGTGTGGCTTTGAAATTGTCAGGAACAAGAGGAAATTTTGGCTCTGTTTTTTCAAGTTCTGTAAGAAGTTATAAATTGAATGAAAATGAAACGGTGCCAGAAATGGAGCTGACCTTAGAGCATCATGCACGTATGATTAGATTATTACAATCAGGTAAAAAAGTTGCTGTTGAAGCAGAAATAAAAGCTAATTTTTTAACCCAAGACAAACAAGGCTATAATGTTTTGGCTGAAATAAAGGGAACAGATAAAAAACTCAAAGACGAATTGGTTATTATTGGTGCCCATTTGGATTCTTGGCATGGTGGCACCGGCGCTAATGACAATGCTTCCGGCGTTATTGTGATGATGGAAGTGATTAGAATTCTTAAAACTTTAAATATTCAACCCAAGAGAACCATTCGCATCGTGCTTTGGGGCGAGGAAGAGCAAGGTCTTTTTGGATCTTTGGGCTATGTAAAAAAATATGTCAAAGACAAAGAAGGAGATAAAACGCATGATGAGTTTAATAAAATTTCCGCTTATTATAATTTAGACAACGGTTCAGGTAAAATACGCGGCATTTATTGCCAAAGTAATGACATGGTTAAGCCTATTTTTGAGCAGTGGTTTGCGCCTTTTCATGAATTGGGGGCTAAAACCATATCCAATAGGAATACAGGGTCTACAGATCATGTGGCTTTTGATGGCGTTGGCATTCCAGGTTTTCAATTTATTCAAGACCCGATAGATTATGGCAAAGGTTACCATACCAACATGGATCTATATGAGCGCATGATGCTCGATGACATGAAGCAAGCCTCAATTATTATTGCCTCATTAACCTATCATACCGCTATGCGTGAGGAAAAATTGCCAAGGAAATAAAAGGATTTTATTTTCAAAATAATTTATTCTACAGATATCCATTTTTCGAGGCATTTGCTTTACAAGGAATATAAAAAAAACGAGTACTTTTTACGAATGTCATAAAAAGGCGTCTCGTAACTTATTTTTAACAGCTGTTTTTAAATATAAATATATTTTTGCAAAAATTTAAATAACATGCAAGTAGGTATTGATTTAGTGAGTTTTTGTCTCCCAAAAATACATCTTCCTATAGAAGTTTTAGCTCAAAATAGATCTATTGAACCCGAAAAATTAACCAAAGGCTTGGGTTTGCAAAAAATGACTTTGTTAGATGTCCATCAAGATGTGGTGACCATGGCTGCCAATGCTGTTTTTGAACTAATTACTGAAAATGATATAGATAGCAACAACATTTCTAGAATTTATGTAGGTACCGAAAGTGGTGTTGACAGCTCAAAACCCATAGGTTCTTATATTGTTAATCTTCTAGAATCTAAATTAGGCGCGCATACATTTGCACATTGCGATGTAGTTGACCTAACTTTTGCTTGTATAGGTGCAGTAGATGCGCTTCAAAACAGTTTGGATTATATCAGGTTAAATCCCACTGAAAAAGCTATTGTGGTTGCAACAGACGTAGCCAAATATGATTTGGAATCTACAGGAGAATATACACAAGGCGCTGGAGCCATTGCTTTGTTAGTCAGTTCAAATCCACGAATCATCAGTTTTTCAAGTCATTTTGGTGTTTCTACCCAAGGCGTTTTTGATTTTTTCAAACCAAGGCAAAGCATCGAAAAGCAATTAATTACGGGTAATCAACAGAATGAAGCGTGGCACGGCATTCTAGAAAATGAAGTTACTTTTTACAAAGAACAACCTGTTTTTGATGGTCAATATTCAAATACATGTTATGTGAATAGAATTGTTGATGCATATCAAAAGTTTAAAGCCAAATCGGGTAGTAACTATCAAGATTGGGCTAGTATTTTAATGCATTTGCCTTATTGTTTTCAAGGCAGAAGAACCTTTCTAGAAATAATAGCCGCCGAAAACCCAGAATTGATTGCAAAAGAAATTGGCGATAACGACAAAGAAAAATTAAGAAATTTCTCCAAAAGCGATTTTTATAAGAATCTCATCCAACAAAAGATTTATCCGAGTGAGGTAGCTTCTGCACAAGTGGGTAATATTTATACAGGCTCTATTTTCTTAGGCTTTTTATCCACTTTGTTTTATTTTGCTGATAAGAATGAAAATATTTCTGGACAGAAATTCGGTTTTATTGCCTATGGCAGTGGTTCAAAATCAAAGGTTTTTGAAGGAACAATACAAGAAAATTGGAAAACCGCCATAGAAAAATTGGATTTGTTTGAGACCCTCAATCAATCTCATGCTATAGATTTTGACACCTATTTAAGGCTTCATAAAAAAGAGCAAAAGATGAGTGTTTTAGAACCAAATAATGAATTTGCCTTACTGAAAATTGAAAAGGAAAACCCGGTGCTTTTAGGCGCAAGATATTATCAGTATTTTTGATATGCAGTTGACACCTAGGGTCTGCTGAAAATCAAAAAATTCTTTAATAGTATCGGATAAGTGCTGTATTTGTATAATTAAGTACAAGGAAATATGCAAAACACCTCAAAAAATCATGCACTTAAAAAAGTTCGATTAATTTAAGACCTCATATTTGTAGTGTTTTTTTTGCGATAGTTGTCATTTCGACGCAGGAGAAATCGCATAAACACAAGTATTGATGAGATTTCTCCTACGTCGAAATGACAAATAACTCCGCTAAAATATTTTTGCTAATTTTTCAGCAGACCCTACATATAAGATTAGACCTTCAATACATATAACAGATATTCAGTTACTTGTAGTGATTGCCTCAAAAACAAAAAGTTTCTGTTTTAGTGAGAGTTGCGTTAGGGAAGGAAGCGGCATCCTTTTTTGTCTCGTTTTGCCTTTAGGCATAACGAGACAAAAAAGATATAGCGGACGGCCCGACCCTTGTGGTAACGCCCAAATTTTTCACAGAAAACAGGTGGTTTTTATATTATACCAATTGGTTGTCTACCAAATATTCTGCAATTTGAACGGCATTCGTTGCTGCACCTTTTCTGAGGTTATCTGCCACAATCCACATATTGATTGAGTTGGGCAAACTTTCATCACGTCTGATTCTACCAACAAAAACCTCGTCTTTGTTTTGTGCAAAAAGTGGCATGGGGTAGCTAAATGTTTCAAGATTATCTTGAACTTCTACACCATCTGTTTCCGCCAACAATTTCCGCAATTCATTGATTTCGAAATCATTTTCAAAAGTGATGTTGACGCTTTCTGAATGACCACCAACCACAGGAATTCTGATGGCTGTAGCTGTCACTGCAATGGTGCGGTCATTTAAGATTTTTTGAGTTTCGCGCACCAATTTCATTTCTTCTTTGGTGTAGCCATTGTCTTCAAAAACATCACATTGCGGAATAGCGTTGCGATGAATTTGGTATTTATAGGCCATTTCACCATCTATGCCAGCATATTCGTTTTCTAGCTGTTGAACAGCCTTTACGCCAGTGCCAGTAATCGATTGATAAGTAGAAACCACCACACGTTTGATTTTATATTTTTTATGCAAAGGATTTAATACCAAAACCATTTGAATGGTTGAACAGTTGGGGTTGGCAATAATTTTATCTGTTTTTGTTAATTCACGCGCATTGATTTCAGGTACGATGAGTTTTTTATCAGGATCCATTCGCCAAGCAGAAGAATTATCGATAACTGTCGTACCAACTTCAGCAAATTTGGGCGCCCAAACTTTTGAAGTATCACCGCCTGCAGAAAATAAAGCAATTGCTGGTTTCATTGATACAGCTGTTTCTAAACCAACTACGGTGTAGGTTTGACCTTTAAAATCAATGGTTTTGCCCACTGATCGTTCGGAAGCAACAGGAATTAATTCTGTGATAGGAAAATTTCTTTCTGCTAAAACTTTTAGCATAACTTCGCCCACCATGCCAGTGGCGCCAACAACTGCTATTTTCATAAAGAATGATTAAAATATTAAAGTTGCAAAATTAATGGACTTTGCGCGATTTAGCAACTGCATTAACCTTTATTTCTAGAATTTAAGGTTAAATCCCAAAAAAGTCAATTATTTTTTGATCTATTCAAATGTCTTTCGTTTTTGAATTAAAAATTCTGTTAGTAAAAACTCATTCGATTCTTTTAATATTGGTTTTAGTTTGGGGTCATCTTCACAAAAAATGATAAAACGATCAATATCATCAGGTTTCAATTTGAGAATATCTGCAAAGAAATATGCACTATAAGTACTTTTTACTAAATCTTTAAACTGTTTTCTGTTTTCTATGGCTGAAGATTCTTTCTTTTTTTTCTTAAAAATATCTGGTGCAATCAATTTAAAAATTTCAACAAAATCGGCACCTTGAGGAATAGTGCCATTGCTCAACATGGCTGGATTTTTTGGTAAAGAAAGCGCATCTGCTTCAAACTGCATTTTGTTAATGTTTTCAGAATCAAAGCTTTCATAAACATTGAGAATAGGCATGCCTTTGGCATCTTTGGCTAAATTACCGGTATATCTTTTGGGACGAATGATGATTTCGTCTAGTTCATTCACTTCAACCTCTAAATAGATCAAGTAAAGTTTGTATTTAAAATCATTTTCAGTTAAAATAATTTCCGTAGGTTTGATTTGTACACTAGAAAAAACCAAGGTGTCTTTTGGTTTTGCAAATAAGGTAAAAAACCCTTCAGGAGATGAAACCGCCCCACGTTTAAAAGATTTGTTATAAATGGTGATGCCTTCAACAGATACAGAATCTGAAACTACTCTCCCGTTTAGGGGTTTTCTCGCATCTAATTGCGCAAAAACGGTACAAGAAAAGAAAAAAGATAAAAAGATGTAGTATTTATATTTCATGAATCAAATTGTTATAAGTTTTTGCATAGTTGGCTAATTCCCATTCAATGGATTTAAATTTTTTTTGAAATTCTTTTTTAAATATTTCAACATATCTAATCTACTTTATGCTCTTTTAAATAGGTTAAAAATGATTGGGCAGTCTCTCCCAAAATAAAGCGAATCTGCTCCTTATTTTTAGTTTTTAAAGCCTTAGCAATAACTTCATCTTCAACAGCGTAGTACCTAAAACCTTCCGCATAAATTTCTGGTATTTTTAAAGTATTTATCAAAAAGTCATTATCCGCATAGAAAAGTAAATCTTCAAGCATAAATTGTTTTTTTTCAATTTCTATACCTTTTTCAAGCATTTTCTTTCTACCTGAAAACCAATTGAGTAATAGATCAATTGTTGTAGAGGTTGCTGTAAATAGTCTGCGTTCTGCGGGGGTATATTTTTTGGGTGTATAATTAATAATACCTAAATCTTTGGCGTTTATATTTGGGTACTCTACAATTTCTATTTCGTCTAATTCAACTGTTTTTTCGGTCATATTTGTAGTCATTTCACCTTTCTCATAATCATTTTTTTTAATGCTTTGCCGCCAATACTCTAGTTGAACAGCACTAAACACCAATAAATCGCCAATTTCTGCATTGATATAAAAATAGCCTTGATTATCACTAATGGTTGAATAATTTTTTGATAAATTTGCCACATGAACATTTTCAGCAGGTTTTTGCTTGACCAAGATTTGACCCTTAATAGGTTTTTCCTGAGCGAACAAACAAGCAAAATTTAAAATGGTGAAAAGTAAAATTGTTTTCAAATGCCAGAAATTTCAGTTGTAAAATTAATTAATTAATGTTATATTATTCTACCAAATAAAAGTTAATTCTTATCAATTCATGTTAAACTTATGAAAAACATTATCATCGCGAGCACGTCTACCGTTTATAACAAACCTTATTTAAGTTATATGACTAATGAAGTTGTTGATTTATTTAGTCAAATAGATGAAATTGTTTTTGTGCCTTATGCTAGGCCGGGGGGTATTTCACATGATGAATACACAGCTAAAGTTGCCCTGTTTTTCAAAGATTTAAATATTAAAGTAAAAGGTTTACACACTTTTGAAAATCCGCATGCAGCCGTTCAATCGGCTAAAGGTTTTTTTGTAGGTGGCGGCAACACATTTGTTTTGCTTGATATGCTTTATAAATTAGATTTAATAGCAAGTATTACTGATGCTGTAAAAAGTGGCACGCCATATATGGGAACAAGTGCCGGTAGCAATCTCTGTGGACTCACCGTTCAAAACACCAACGATATGCCAATTGTTTATCCGCCAAGTTTTAAAAGTTTTGGTTTTCTGCCCTTTAACATCAACCCACATTATCTTGACCCTGTTGAGGGCTCAACCCACATGGGCGAAACCCGCGAAACCCGCATCAAAGAGTTTCATGCCTACAATAATACGCCAGTAGTTGGCTTAAGAGAAGGCAGTTGGTTGCGCGTTCATGGTGATCAAGTTCTTTTAAAAGGAGGCTTATCTGCCAGAATTTTTGAAAAAGATAAAGCGCCTTATGAAGTTGAGGATGGTAGTTTGTTGAGGTTTTAGATAGATGACCTAGAATTAAAAATTAAAGGCCTATGTTTTTTGTGCCAAATCAAGTTTTAACTCTATTTTCATTTTGCTTCACAAAAGCATCCCAACCACTATAAGATTTCCCAACTGTAACTTTACCAGAATTAAAAAAATGACAAACGGCTGCAGCTAGACCATCTGTAGAATCTAGGTTTTTAGGTAGTTCTTTCAATTCTAAAAGTTGTTGAAGCATTTTGGCTACTTGTTCTTTACTCGCATTACCATTGCCCGTTATCGCCATTTTTATTTTTTTTGGCTCATATTCTGTGATCGGAATTTGTCGAGATAATCCTGCCGCCATCGCCACACCTTGCGCTCTGCCCAGTTTGAGCATTGATTGCACATTTTTGCCAAAAAAAGGGGCTTCAATGGCTATTTCATCAGGATGGTGAGTGTCAATAAGTTCAATGGTTCGTTCAAAAATAATTTTAAGTTTGAGGTAATGGTCATCATATTTGCTCAATTGCAATTCATTGAGCTGGAGAAATGACATTTTATTTTGCACCACCTTAATTAGTCCAAAGCCCATAATGGTTGTACCTGGATCTATACCAAGAATAATGCGTTCTTTAGCCATTAAAAATTATGCTGATTTTTCTTTACTTAAATCTGGATTGAGATTTTTTACAGACGTATTCATGATACAAGTTGCCGTAAAACTAGCGCCTGGTTCAACAGAGAGCTTGCCAATGGCTACATCGCCATAAACATTGGCCTTGGCTTTTAAAGATAATAATTCCGTAACGGTAACTTTCCCTTTAACAAAGCCTTCAATATCTGCGTTTTGACAGGTTAAAGTGCCTTCAATTCTGCCTTTTGCCCCAAGAACAACTCTTCCTTTGCTGATGACATTACCAATGATTTCACCATCGATTCTTAAATCTGCTTGTGAAGATAAATCACCGACAATTTTCGTGCCTTCAACTAATCGATTGGTTGTACCTAGATTACCTTCAAATGTACTTTTGATTTTGTTGTTAAACATGTTATGTAGTTAGTTTTAGTTAGTAGTTAGCCCTTTGTACTTTGCCAAATCTTTGTTTAATTGCAAAACAGTGTAGTTATGAGAAGAAATAATGATTGGTTTTTTAGCAATCAGATAGTCTTTGTGTTTTTTCATGAAACCTATATAACTATTGATGTTATCAACGTCTGTTGCGCCATTAATAACCAAGAATCTTTCGTTTTCTGTAAAATATTCTTCTATTATTTTAAGGTCCGTTCTTTCGCCAATAAATTTGATTAATTTATCTTTTAAAGCTTTGATACCTGCTTGATCCTTAACGTCAAAAACGTAAACCATTTTTGGTTTTTTTACTTGAGCCATATCAAAAGACATTTTTTCAAGTTCTGGTATTTTAGTTTTGAATATTTCGCTAGCTTGTTTACCTTCTTCAGTACTTGGATAATTTAGGAAGACATATTCAAGGGAAGATTTATAGGTTTGCAACCCTTTTATTCTCCCATTAATTGTTGCTTTTAAAAGCTCAAACTTAGGTTTAATTTCATCGCCTTCAAACTTCTCGATACCAATGTTAGTAAGTCTTAAAGCTTCATTTAGATCTTCTTTTTCAAGGGTTTTATAAACTTTTTTATAAGCTAATTGTGGATTGTTGTCTAAATCTTCATCAGGAATATTTTGTCCCAACAAAATTTGAGCATAGCGTGATTGCGGATAATTAGTAACGATAAAATTTTTAAATTGATTCGCTTTTGGATCTTTTAAAAGTTCATAAATTTTAAACAGATTATAATTGGCTGGTAAAATCAATCGCTCCTCGGGCTTAAGAGTTAATAGCTTTTCTAAGCGGTCAGCGGCCAATGGATAACGCTTAAATTTTTCCTTATAGATTAATCCTAATTGATAATAGGCAAAATTTCTGTCTTTTTCAAGTACGGGAATTTGGTCAATATTTGGTAATCTTGAAATATAAAAATTAGGATCGTAGCGCAAGTTTTGTTCTTCTTTTTGAGCCGCTGAAAGGGTATCTGACTTTTTACTTTCTTCTTCTTGTTCATTCATTAATGCTTTGGAAAGTGCTAAAACACTCCAATGGCCTTTAGCTTTTCTTTTTCCCCAGTTTCTTGTAAATTCTGCCTTACCATTTTCAGCTAAAGTAAATGAATAGAAATAGAAATCGCCGCTATTTCCTTGACCAAAGTTGCTCTGCTGGCTTGTTGAGCTTTGACGTGGTGCACTTGGCGTTTTTGGACCTAAATCAACATCTGCTTTTTCATCAGACCCTAATGATGGAAAGTCGCTTAAGCCACTTGGATTTGCGTTAGAATTTTTACTAGCAAAATTGTTAGCCACTGGATTTCTTAACGAGGCATCTTCTTCTAATTCTTGCGCTTTTAATCTTTTGGCTTCGTCTATTTTGTCTTGTTTTTCAAGGTTGGTTACATATTTTTTATAATAACCTAATTTTTCCTCTTCACTTAGTCCTAATACATAAAGAATGCTATCATTTTCCTTTGCTATTCCTTCATAATAAATGACATCATTGAGGTCTTCTCTGCGTTTTTTTAGATTGCGATATTCTCTGGTTTTTACATTTAAAAAAACCAAGGTGCTGTCATAATATTTACTTGCATCTAAAAATTTGGCTTCATCAAAATGGATATTAGCTATGTTTCTGTAACTGGAAGCGGCCAAGTAAAGATCTGTTCCTTTATTTTTTAGTGCATTTTTATAGGACTTAATGGCTAAATCATTTGATTTAATTTTTTCATAAGACAAGCCTCTATAATGGTGCAAAATATCTAAATACTTTTTGTTTTCATAGTCTGCAATTTTTTTGTCATAAGCTTCAAAAGCTATGGTAGTGTCTGCTTTTATATCTTTTAGCACGAAGTTTTTACCATAAGCTTGCATAGCAAAAATCTTCGGGGCGTTTCTATTCATGTTGATAATTTGCTCATAAGCCATTGATGCACTATCCGGTAATTTTTGCGACTCATAAATTTGGGCTAATATAAAATTGTGCCTAGCGTTTTTTATATCATCTTTATTTAGCGATATAGCAGTTTTTATAGAAAAAACAGCACTGTCTTTATAAGATTTATTAAGATAGGCCTGAGCTAAAGCGGCATGTGCATCTGCTCTTAAAGGTTTAGTTAATAAGCCTCTTTTTTTGAAAAGTCTTGAAATACCTTTTACTTTATCGTTTTCAATGCTATCATTGGTCAAAAGTAGTTTTAAGCCTTTAATAGCCTCTTCGTTAAAGTTTAATTTAATGTTGGTTTTTTCTCTCCAAAGTTTAGCATCAGCTAACTTATTACTATTAGGATATTTATATAAAATGTAATTAAAAGCTTCTAAAGCGGGTAAATATCTATTTTCAAAATATCTTGACTGACCTAAAAGTAAAAATGAATTGTCTACTAAATAATTTCTTTCAGACCCATCAATGTTCATCGACCTTTTTTGAATGGCAGCCGCAGCTTTATCTTCTGCTCTTTCAAAATTTGGATCACGTTTGATTTCTTCTTCTAAACTTTTTATTTCTTGTGGTGTCAAGGTCTTGTCTACATCTAAGGTTTCCCAAAAATCATCAGTTTCTGCCAAATTCATCTCGTCTAAACCTTTTAAATAAGCCTGTTCACTGTTGAAGT
This sequence comes from Flavobacterium sp., assembly GCA_044347145.1. Taxonomy (GTDB): domain Bacteria; phylum Bacteroidota; class Bacteroidia; order Flavobacteriales; family Flavobacteriaceae; genus Flavobacterium. The sequence goes on along the minus strand of JBIIXU010000006.1, from coordinate 43,107 downwards.
TAACATTGTATTTGGTGTTTAAGGCTTGGAAATTTCTATTTAAAAAAGTATCTCTCTTGGTCGAACAGGCCAAAAACAAGAGGAAACTTAGGGCTATAATTATAATTTTATTTGCTTTCAAAACAGATGTCATTAATAAAATAAAACTCAAAAATACAATTTTTCGTATAATTGGCAAGGAAAATGTTAAAAATTTAATTAGTTGAATATTGTTTTATTCTTAAAAATTTTCAAATGACGGGCTTAGTTTCATTTTTTTTTCTTAAAATTGAAATCTTTTTTAAACTTATTTTATGAAGCGTATTTTCTTATTCACTGCAACTCTTTTCTTTCTTTGTCAATTAGTTATTTCCCAAAACAAGATTACTGTTGAACAAATTTATGGTGGTTTTTTTAGAGCCAACAGCATGGATCAACTGCAACCGCTGAAGAAAAGTAACCAATATACCGTTTTGAATAATGACCGGTCGTCAAAATCTATGCAAATTGATTTGTATGATTTCAATACTTTAGAGAAACTAAAAACCTTATTTGACACCAAAGATTTTTCGGAATTTAAAGGTATTGATGATTATCGTTTTAATAAAAATGAAAATCAAATTTTAATAGCTACAAATAGGAAAAGTATTTTCAGACATTCCTATTTAGCAGATTATTATTTATTTGATATGGAGAAGAAAAGCCTTAAAAAAATAAGTACGCATCAAGTGCAAGAACCCACTTTTTCACCAGACGGTCAAAAAATTGCATATGCCTATCTGAATAATTTATATGTTTATACTATTGCTTCTGATAAAACGTCAATGATAACCAATGACGGGCAAAAAAATCAAATCATCAATGGCATCACCGATTGGGTCTATGAAGAAGAATTTGCTTTTGTTCGTGCTTTTCAATGGACTGCCAATAGCGAACATTTGGCTTATATTAAATTTGATGAATCACAAGTGCCAGAGTTTTCAATGGATGTTTATGGTAGTGAGCTTTACCCAACCCAAGAAGTTTTTAAATATCCAAAAGCTGGTGAAAAAAATGCCAATGTATCTTTACATATTTATCATCTAAAGACCAATACAACAACTGCTGTCGGTTTAAATCAATTCAAAGCAGAATATATTGCAAGAATCAATACAACCAATTTGCCTGAAACCGTAAGTTTGCAACTTTTGAACCGCCATCAAAATCATTTACAGCTTGTTCATGTGGATGCCAATGGCAACCCAAAAATTATTTTAGAAGAAAAAGACAATGCCTATGTTGATGTAACAGATGACTTAACCTACCTTGACAATCATGATTTTATATGGACATCTGAGCGCGATGGCTTTAACCACATCTATCATTATGATCAAAATGGGAAACTAAAAAATCAAATCACAAAAGGTTCATGGGAAGTCACCAAATATTATGGTTTTGACAAAAAAGCACAAACTATTTTTTACCAATCAACTGAACCGTCATCAATAGAAAGGGCAGTTTATCAAATTGGCTTAAACGTTAAAAACAAACGTTTATTAACCAATTTAAAGGGTACAAATAATGCCAGTTTTAGTCCAGATTTTAGCTCATTTATTTTAACGCATTCAAGTGCTGCTATCCCAACCAATTTTTCTTTGGTTTCAACTAAAACGGCTCAAGTAGTTAAAACCATTCTAGAAAATAGCCAGTTAAAGGAAAAAAGAGAAAAGTATAATATTCCTCAAAAAGAATTTTTTACGCTTAAAAATGAAAATGGAGAGGAGCTAAATGCCTATTTCCTCAAGCCAACCAATTTTGACCCTGCAAAAAAATACCCTTTGTTGATGTTTCAATATTCTGGCCCAGGCTCACAGCAAGTGGCTGATCAATGGCTCAATACCAACGACTATTGGCATGCCATGCTTACACAAAAAGGCTACATCGTTGCTTGTGTTGATGGCAGAGGCACTGGCTATAAAGGTGTGGCTTTTAAGAAAGTTACCCAAAAAGAATTAGGAAAATATGAAGTTGAAGATCAAATTTTTGCAGCCAAGACTTTTGCTAAATATGATTTTATTGACGGTAATCGCATCGGAATTTGGGGCTGGAGTTATGGCGGTTTTATGAGTAGTAATTGTATTTTAAAAGGGAATGATGTATTTAAGATGGCTATTGCTGTGGCACCAGTCACCAATTGGCGATTTTATGATTCAATTTATACAGAAAGATTTATGACTACACCCGAAGAAAATCCGACGGGCTATGATGATAATTCACCGATTAATCATGTGGATAAACTCAAAGGAAAATACATGATTATTCACGGCACTGCCGATGATAATGTGCATGTGCAAAACGCTATGCGGATGATTCGTGCGCTGCAATTAGCAAACAAAGATTTTGATCAAGCCATATATCCAGATACGAATCATGGTATTTATGGTGGCAAAATTCGCATTCAACTATATAATAAAATGACAGATTATATTTTGAATAATTTGTGATTAATATTGCATTCTCAATTATTTTTTTACATTTGTCAATTAAACTGTTAATTAATTTCACTTAAAACAGTATTCAACTTAATATTTTAATTTCAATAAACTTAATTTAATATTCTTTTTATGATAACAATCGAAAAACCAAAAAATATTGAGGAACTAAGAAATTTTAAAGGTGCTTATCCAAAGCAGCTTTGGTATTTGTTTTTTAGTGAAATGTGGGAACGCTTCTGCTTTTATGGCATGCGCGGGATGCTGACATTTTTTATGATTAACCATTTATTTTTTGAAAATGACCAGGCCAATTTACAATATGGCGCAACGCAAGCGTGGGTTTATGCGTTTACATTTATTGGCGGATTGTTTGCTGATAAAATTTTAGGTTTTAGAAAGTCATTATTTTGGGGAGGTCTTTTGATGATTGTCGGCAGTATTATTTTAGCTATCAATCCTAAAGAATTTTTCTTTCTTGGTATAGCCTTTAATATTATCGGGACAGGTTTTTTCAAACCTAATATTTCATCTATGGTCGGTCAATTATATCATGAAGACGACAGCCGAAGAGATGCTGGCTTTTCCTTGTTTTATGCAGGTATAAATATAGGTGCGCTTCTTGGTGGTTATTTATGTATTGCCATTGGCAAAGGTTCTATGTTAAGCGGTTTGGTTCCAAGTCATTTAACATGGAATGTTGCCTTTGGCTTAGCAGCTGTAGCCATGACTATAAGTTTAGTGACCTTTCTTTTTACACAAAAATCATTGGCAGACATTGGTTTATCACCCATTGAAAATAAAAGCAGCAAGTGGAAAGAGTATGCTGTTTATATTGGTGGTCTTTGTTCTATTCCGCTAATTATGATAATGGTTGCTAATACACAATATACAGATTATTTTATGTATATCATTGGACCATTTAGTTTGCTATATTTGATTTATGAAATGAAAAGTTTAAAATTTGCAGATGTAAAAAAGCTTATCGCAGCTCTTTGTTTTATTTTATTTTCAGTTGTTTTTTGGGCTATTTTTGAACAAGCTGGTGGGTCTTTGACGGCCTTTTCTTCGAGTCATGTAGCCACATTAGATTTAGGTTTCATGGTAGTTGATCAAAACGGAGCCAATAATGCAGCCAATTCACTTTTTGTCATTATTTTTGCGGCTATTGTGGGTTTGGTTTGGATTAAATTGGCAAAGAAGAAGTTAGAACCAAATGGTGTTATTAAGTTTGGTTTAGGATTTTTGTTTTTAGGGATAGGTTTTTTAACCTTTTATGCCATAGTATTCACAGCTAATGAAAACGCGGTTTCTTCAATGAATCCTTTTTTGATGGCTTGGTTAGCTATTTCCATTGGCGAATTATGTCTGTCTCCTATTGGTCTTTCATTAATGACCAAACTTTCTCCTCAAAAACTGCAGGGTTTTATGATGGGGATGTGGTTTTTGGCCAGTGCCTATGGGCAATATGTAGCGGGTATTTTTGGCGCAGGTATTTCACCTGATAAATCTGATAGTCCACAAGTAAGTTTAGAAAAATACACGGCAGGTTATTATGATTTTGCAATTTATGCCATTATTGCAGGGGTGTTATTAATTGTCATTTCACCATTAATTAAAAAATTAATGCAAGAAGTTAAATAAACAAAGAACTAAACGAAACTAAAAAGTAATATTTTTTTATACTAATCAAATCATGATGCAAGAAAATTCAACAGATCAATTTTTTAAGGAAACCGTTTTAGGTCATCCGGCCGGGCTATTTGTATTGTTTTTTACAGAAATGTGGGAGCGGTTTTCATTTTATGGCATGCGATCACTGTTGGTTCTGTTTTTTATCGCATCAATTGCTGAAGGTGGCTGGGGTTGGGATCAAGGCACCGCCTCTTCATTGTTTGGCTCTTATGTGGGTTTGGTTTATTTGTCAACGATGTTGGGGGGCTATTTTGCAGATAAAATCATTGGTTTTAGATGGGCTGTTGTTCTAGGTGCATTTTTAATGACCTTAGGACATTTTTCTATGGCATTTGAAACTGAATTTACCATCTATTTAGGTTTAGTATTACTTGTTTTTGGAAATGGTTTCTTTAAACCAAACATGACATCTATTGTTTCAGAAATGTATAAAGACCGTCCAGACAAAAAAGACGGCGCCTACACTATTTTTTATATGGGCGTCAATGCAGGTGCATTTTTCGGCATACTTCTTTGTGGTTACTTAGGCGAAAAAGTTGGCTGGGGCTATGGATTTGGTTTAGCAGGAATATTTATGTTTTTGGGTTTGATTCAATTTTGGCTGTCACAAGATATCTTTGGAAACATCGGTCTCAAACCAGTCAAGAAAGATGTTGAAGCGCTTCAAAAGTTAGACACAGATAAAAGAGTGCCTTTTACTTCATGGCAATTGGGTGTCATTTTTGCTTCGGCAACATTAGGTTTACTGTGGATAATCAATGCACCTGCAACAAAAATCACTAAGGGTGAATTTAATATTTTTGGTTTTCTGGGTGAAAATGGTAACCATTACGCCATCATAACAGCTTTGATTTTATTCATTGTTTTACTTGTTTATCGCTTAATGCAATATTCAACAATTACCAGACAAAAATTAATAGCAGTTACTTTCTTTGCGTTTATTACCATCTTTTTCTGGGCAATATTTGAACAGTCTCCAAATAGTTTAACGGTTTTTGCAGAAAAATATACCAATCGGGTCCTTACAGGAGATTCCAGTGTTATCTTCTTAGTCCTGAATTCATTGATGACACTTTTACCGCTATTGATTATCAATTGGGTGATGTATCAATTATTTAGAAAAACTTTTGCTAAATATTCGATTGCAAACATTACTTTATGTATTAGTTTTGTTATCATTTGGATCATCGCCTTATGGATGTTAACCAAAGATTTCTATGAAGCAGGTTATTTAGCTTTATCCGATTCAACACTATCCGCTTTAAAGTTAGCAAAGGTAACTAAACCGCTTACTGAAGTTCCTGCTACTTGGTTTTCAACCTTAAACTCACTGTTTATTATTACTTTAGCACCGTTGTTTTCCAAAATTTGGGAGAGTAAATATAACCCTAGTGCCAATTTTAAATATGGTATTGGTATGTTTTTATTAGGATTAGGCATGGTGGCGGTTGCTTTTGGTGCATCTGGGATTGCTCCTGGTGCAGAAATGGCTAAAGTGAGCATGATCTGGTTGATATTAGTCTTCCTGTTTCACACTATGGGAGAATTATGCGTATCGCCTGTTGGTCTTTCATACGTAAGTAAGCTCGTACCTGCCAGAATGATTGCTTTTATGTTTGGCGTTTGGTACCTAGCTGTTGCAATTGGGATGAAAGGTGCTGGTATGTTTGGTGAAGAGGTAGAAGCAATCGCTAATGATAAAGGAATTAGTTACTTTTTTTGGATGTTGGCTATAGTTTCTTTTGTCTTAGGTGCATTTTCTATCGTTTCTGAACCAGTTATTAAAAAACTTATGCATGGCATTAAATAAAATGGCATTATATTTGCCAAACCAAAAATCTATAAATATTTATCAAATGAAAAAATACATTTTAATTTTAACTTTCTTCACTTTTGTGAATCTATTTGCTCAAGATGCAAAAATTAATTGGGTAACCGTTAGCGAAGCCCTTGAGCTTCAAAAGAAAAACCCAAAACCAATATTTATGGATGTTTACACCACTTGGTGTGGCCCATGTAAAATGCTTGATGCGCAAGTATTTAACCAACCTCAATTTATTGACCTGATAAATAAAAACTACTATGCTGTAAAGTTTAATGGTGAAGGTAATGAAGCCGTAAATTATAAAGGGGTTAAATATGCAAATCCTGGTTATGATCCTAGCCGCACAGGTAGAAACGCTATGCATGAATTTACAGGATTTCTGCAAGTGAAAGGCTATCCTTCAATGTATATCTTAGATGAAAAAGGCGAACAAAAAAATGTTATCGTTGGCTTTAGAACAGTTGATCAATTAATTTCTGAACTTGGTGCAAAGTAAATTTTATTTTATCGCATTTCTTTTCTTTTTTACCTTTTCGCAAGCGCAAGAAACAGTCTTGAAATGGGAAACGGATATCAACAAAGCCATCAATGACTCTGTTGAACAAGATAAAAAAGCATTAATTTTCTTTACAGGAAGTGACTGGTGTGGCTGGTGTGTTAAACTTCAAAAAGAAGTTTTTCAAAAAGAAGAATTTGCTAATTGGGCAAAAGACTATATTTTAGTAGAATTGGATTTTCCGCGCAGAAAACAAGTTGATCAGGAAACTTTGCAACGCAATCAACAAATTCAACAAATTTTTCAAGTGCAAGGCTATCCTGCTGTTTTTATAGTTAAACCTGCAAAAACAGAAGACGGTAAAATCAATCTTAATGCTTTAGCTAGAACAGGCTACGTGGCTGGCGGTCCAGAAAAATGGATAGAGTCAGTAGAACAGTTTTTTAAACCACAGGGATAAAAAACATATATATAAAGAACAAACCTGATAAATTTATCGGGTTTGTTCTTTTATTTTTAGTGAGATTTTAAAAGTTGTACCTTTTCCAGCCTCAGATTTATCAACTTTTATTTGACCTTGATGATACTCCTCGATGATTCTTTTGGTTAAAGATAGACCCAGGCCCCAGCCTCTTTTTTTAGTGGTGAAACCAGGTTCAAATACTTTTTTAAAGTTTGAAGGCGCAATACCTATTCCCGTATCTGACACATAGATATTAATAAATTCTTTATCATCAATAATATCAACTGTTATTTTTCCCCGACCTTTCATGGCATCTATGGCATTTTTGATTAAATTTTCAAAAGTCCAACCAAATAACGGGGGATTTAACATCACAAAAATTGGATAAGCCGGCGAATTGATTTCAAATGCAACTTGGGTGGAGAATCTCGTTTTCAAGTAGCTTAAAGCATGATTGATTTGTTCAATTAAATCATGGTTCGCCAATGTAGGTTCTGAACCAATTTTTGAAAACCTTTCGGTGATGGTTTGCAAGCGATTAACGTCTTTGTTTAATTCATCAATGATGCCCTCATCTATTGCAGAAGATTTTAAAATTTCAATCCAGCCCATAATTGACGATAAAGGTGTGCCAATTTGATGAGCCGTTTCTTTAGCCATGCCTGCCCAAAGTTTATTTTGTACTGCGATTTTTGTGCTATTGTAATAATTATATATCAATAATAAAAATAAAAAAATAATCAAGAGCAAAGCTAGAGGATAGTATTTGAGCTGAGTAATTAATGCAGAATTGCCATAATAGATATAGTTACTGCTGTTTTTCAACCTGATTTTTATTGGTTTATTTGTGCTTTTGAGTGTTTGCATGTATTCGTATAAGGCCACACTGTCATTTTCAATACGCTCGTCGATATTGTTGCTGCTCAAAATATTGCCTTTGTCATCAACTAAAATAACTGGTACGGTCTTGTTATTGGTGTTAATAAAATTAATCAAATCAAAATAATTATCGGTGGCAAAACTTTTCTGACTTTCAGCTAAAAGCTCCATTTTTAAACGTTCCTCAGCTTTAAAATATACAAAAAAGCTATAAGTGTTCCAAACAATTACAATGACTAATACAATAGAAAGGCTTAAGATGAGCCATTTAACATACAAAGTATTTAAACCTAATTTTAACATCTAGTTTTATTGTGTGTGCTAAATTAAAGAAAATATACTAAATTATAACCATTAACAAGTCATTAACAAGAATTTAAAAGCCATTAACACCAACACACTATAAACCAAGTAAATTTGTCCTATCAATTATGTATAACCAATAATTCTTTTAAAAATGAAAAAAGTAATTTTATTATGTGCTGTTGCATTAACAACTATTGCATTTGCTCAAGTACCAAAAAAGGACGCTGCGCTAACTGCTGCTCCAGCTGCATCTAAGCCGGCTCAACAAACACAACAAACTTTAAAGCCAGCGCCAGATGTTAAATGGTCTGACACTACGCATGACTTTGGCGATATTTCACAAGGTTCGCCTGTAACGCATAGATTTACATTTACAAATTCTACAAAAGACATGGTGATTATTACAAACGTAAAACCATCATGTGGTTGTACAGCTGCTAATTTTACCAAAACACCTATCAAACCAGGTGAAACAGCTTTTGTTGAAGCTAAATATGATGCCAATGCCGTTGGACAATTTACAAAAACTGTAAACGTTCAGTTTGGGGAGGATATGCAACAAAAAACTTTAACCATTAGAGGTAAAGTTGAAGCGAAAGCAGTAAACTAATATTGACTAAATTATACCAAAAAGAGTTCAGGTAAATTAATGCCTGAACTCTTTTTTTGTTTTAAAAGATTTACACTTTTTATTACTAAAAAGCGGGATTAAAACTTTAATTATTCTTTACTCGCTAAATATCTTTCAGCATCTAGAGCAGCCATGCAGCCTGTGCCCGCAGCAGTTATTGCTTGTCTATACACATGATCGGCCGCATCACCCGAAACAAAAACGCCTGCTATGTTTGTCTTAGATGACCCCGGTTTATTTATGATATAGCCTGTTTCATCTAGTTGGAGAAAATCCCTAAAAATGTCAGTGTTAGGTTTGTGACCAATGGCTACGAAAAAACCAGTGGCAGGAATTTCTATCTCTTGATTTGTTGATTTATTAAATGCTTTCACAGCGGTAACAACTTGTCCATCGCCCATGACTTCTATAGTGTCAGTATTCATCAAAATTTCAATATTCTCTGTTTTTTGTACTCTCGCTTCCATAATTTTTGAAGCTCTAAATTTTTCACTTCTTACCAACATCGTCACTTTTTTGCACATTTTAGATAAATAGTGTGCTTCCTCACAAGCAGAATCTCCAGCGCCAACGATTACAACTTCTTGATTACGGTAGAAAAAACCATCACATATGGCGCAGGCAGATACACCGCCACCAAGGTTTAAATAATGTTGTTCAGAGGGTAAGCCTAAATATTTTGCGGTTGCACCTGTAGATATGATAACCGTTTCACAATGAATTTCTTTTTCGTCATTAATCCAAACTTTATGTAGGGAGTCATTAAAGTCAACTTTAGTTACCCATCCGTCTCGAATGTCTGTTCCAAATCTTTTAGCTTGTGCCTGAAGTTGGATCATCATTTCAGGGCCAGTAACACCATCTGGATAGCCTGGAAAATTTTCTACTTCATTAGTAGTTGTTAATTGGCCTCCAGGTTGCGTGCCTTGGTATAAAACAGGAAACATATTGGCTCTAGCAGCATATATAGCAGCGGTATAGCCTGCTGGTCCAGAACCTATTATTAAGCACTTAGTTTTTTCAATAGTGTTTGACATATATAATAAATTAAAATTTTTACAAAAGTAATAAATTGAAGGTAGTTATAAGTAATTTTAACTATAGACTCAAACCAAAAAGTAAAAATGCCGTCAATACAATAACCCAAACAATGAATTCTCGGTTTTTGCGGTCTTTTATATTCTCTAAATATCTACCTGCAAAGACACTTATGGGCACAATAAAAAACACTAAACTTTCATTTTGTTTATTAAAGTTTAAAAAAAAGATGATAAAATTACAAATCAATAAAATGAAAAATAACTGATACAAACTTTTTATATTGCTTTGCATATGTTCAGATTGAAACAGATATAAAAGCATGATAAAAAGAATGAATGAAATAAACATCGAAAATACGATCCGCTCATTGGCATAAGAAAAATAATTTAAACTAAATCCAATAGAATTTTGAAGAATTAAATTTGAAATAAATTGCTGATTAAAAAGGACATCAACTGCACCAACAATAATAATCATTGACAGTAATGCAACAAACGGAATAAACAAATTTATGAAATTAAACCTTGTAAAAAACATCGTATAAATAACAGCAATAATGATATAAAAGATACTCCAAAAACTAAAGAAACTGGCAAAAATTACCAATAAAGAAAAATCAAATATTGCCGCTTTAGCATTTTTAACCGTAATTAACCTATAGAAAGCCAAGGTGGATAGAAATAGCGTAATTGCTATGTCAGAGGATAAAAATACTTTCGGTATAAAAAATAAAAAAATTGTAAAAAAGAATAAAGCAAATAAGTGTTGCTTGTGCAAACCGAGGCGTCTAATGCTGCTATTTAATAAAATTATTGAGAATAAAATTGCAAAAAAAGACAAACTGAAATCCACAAAATCAACATGCTGATTTTTAACTAAATATTTGTATGATAAATAGATAGCAGGGTTTAAAAACAATAAGAAAAACACCCAAAAGTAATTATTTGGATTAGTTTTGCTAAAAAGTTTTGAAAACATAGGTAAATGTTGTAAATTTGTGAGCGTAAATATAATTCATTTTAATTATGTGGAAGTCAATTTTTGAAGGTATTCAGACTTTATTCGTAGATTTTTTATTCTTACCGCTTGATTTTTTAAGAAAATTAGAGTTGACCACTTGGTTTGGGGCTAATGCTATCAATTGGGTTTTTATGTTTATATGTATTGCTTACTTGGTACATGTTCATAAAGAAATATTGAGGTATAAAAAAAGTGGCGAAGATGACCAAGACACAACGGCTCATTCTTTTTTGAAATAGAGGAAAGTTAAAAAGCATTAAGTTTTTTCAAATATATGCACCTAGATACAAGTTTTGTTCGATGGTGTTTTTTTATTGAGCTATTCTAAAACTCCAGCATATAGTCTGCCAAAGCTTTGATTTCCTCATCAGAAAAAGTCTGCAAAAGTTTTAGGTTTTCTTTCATTACTACATACTGCGAAGGGTCAACAATAGGCTCTGATTTTCCTTTCAAAAAATCTGCAATTGAAGCTCCTTTTTCTTTATAGATTTTGCTTATTTCTTGTATGCTAGGACCGATAACTTTTTTGTCTGCCAAATGACAGGCACCACACGTTCCCTTTCCATTAAATAGATCTTTTCCAGAAATTGAAGCAGGCGATTCGGTTTTAGTCTTTTTTTGAAAGCTATTATCGGTTTTTTCTTGACAAGCTATTATTACTAAAGGTATTAATAATAAATAAATAATTGATTTCATGACCTATAAATTTATAGCGTAAAATTAACAAAATTGAAATAAAATATACGGTAAATTATTCACAAAAAAATCCCCAAAAATACTAAAGCTTTTGGGGGTATTGACTATTATAATAAATGTGTGTGGTATTAAATGCCGTCTGCTGAAATAACCTTAGTTTTAGAGCTACACTTTTCATTTTTACAATTTGCGGGATCACATGTCGTAGCACAATCTTTGCCACAAGCTTCAATACAGCAACTGTCTTTATGCGTATTTGCACCATGACCACCTAATATTGGTGCAATAACCAAACCAACCAAACAAGTTAATTTGATCAAAATATTCATTGAAGGACCTGACGTGTCTTTGAATGGATCACCAACCGTATCGCCAGTTACTGCAGCTTTGTGCGCATCAGAACCTTTATAGGTCATTTCGCCATTAATCATTACCCCAGCTTCGAAAGATTTTTTTGCATTGTCCCAAGCGCCACCGGCATTATTTTGAAAAACTGCCCATAAAACGCCTGAAACAGTTACGCCAGCCATATAGCCGCCTAACATTTCAGCAATCAATAAGTTATCATAACCCAAAAGCATCGGCAATAAAGCAATAGCAATAGGGAAACCTATTGTTAAAACACCTGGTAACATCATTTCACGTAAAGCAGCTTTAGTAGAAATTTCAACACACTTGCCATATTCCGGTTTGCCTGTTCCTTCCATAATACCTGGAATTTCTTTAAACTGTCTGCGCACTTCATAAACCATATCCATCGCAGCTTTACCAACAGAGTTCATCGCTAAGGCTGAGAAAACCACAGGAACCATGCCACCAATAAATAACATGGCTAGGACAGGAGCTTTAAAAATATTAATACCATCAATACCCGTGAAAGTTACATAGGCAGCAAATAAAGCCAATGAGGTTAATGCCGCTGAAGCAATAGCAAAACCTTTACCGGTTGCTGCAGTCGTATTACCTACTGAATCTAAAATATCTGTACGTGTACGCACTTCTTTAGGTAATTCACTCATTTCAGCTATACCACCTGCGTTATCAGAAATAGGACCGAAAGCATCTATCGCTAATTGCATGGCAGTTGTTGCCATCATGGCTGATGCAGCCAATGCCACACCATAAAAACCTGCTAAGGCATAAGAAGCCCAAATAGCAGCTGCAAACAAAATCACGGTCGGGAAGGTTGAAATCATACCAGTTGCTAAACCAGCGATCACGTTGGTTCCTGCACCTGTTGAAGATTTTTGAACAATCGCCAAAACAGGTTTAGTGCCTAAGCCTGTATAATATTCTGTAACAGAAGAAATAGCACCACCCACAAATAAACCAACCAATGTTGCATAAAATACGCGCATTGAAGATATTTCCTTTAAGCCTTCGCCGAAGAAATTCATACTCATTGTTTCTGGTAACATATATTTTACTAAAAAGAAACAAGCAACAACGGTTAAACCAATAGATACCCAGTTTCCTATATTCAAAGCACCTTGTACTTGTTTTTCTTTAGCATCATTGCTGTTGATTTTTACCAACATGGTGCCGATGATTGAGAAAATAATACCAAAACCAGCAATTGACATTGGTAACAAAATTGGGCCTATACCACCAAAAGCATCTTCGATACTGCCGCCCATATCTTTAATCACATAATTTCCTAAAACCATAGCTGCTAAAACCGTAGCTACATAAGAACCAAACAAGTCGGCACCCATACCAGCCACGTCTCCTACGTTGTCACCTACGTTATCTGCAATGGTAGCAGGGTTACGTGGGTCATCTTCTGGAATACCAGCTTCAACTTTACCAACTAAGTCAGCACCAACATCGGCAGCTTTAGTATAAATACCACCGCCAACACGTGCAAATAGGGCAATTGACTCTGCACCTAAAGAGAAACCAGCTAAAGTTTCTAAAACGATGGTCATGTCTTCTACAGACGTCCAAGTCCCTTTCATAAAAAAGTTAAAGAAAAGGATGAAGAAGCCTGTTAACCCTAAAACAGCTAAACCAGCCACGCCAAGTCCCATAACTGTTCCGCCACCAAAAGAAACCTTTAGTGCTTGTGGTAAACTTGTGCGGGCAGCTTGCGTTGTTCTTACATTGGTTTTTGTGGCGATTTTCATACCAATATTTCCTGCATAGGCAGAGAAAAAAGCACCGAAAATAAAAGCCACAACAATTAACCAGTGCGTCGTTGGCACAATGAAAGAAATACCAGCTAAAGCTATACTTGCTCCGATAACAAAAAAGGTTAATAAACGATATTCTGCCTTTAAAAAAGCTAAAGCACCTTCATAGATGTAATCAGAAATTTCTTTCATTTTACCATCACCGGCGTCTTGCTTAAGTACCCAAACTTGTTTGAAGTACATATAAATTAGTCCGAAAATAGCCAAAACAATTGGCAAATAAATCATAAAGCTTTCCATATGTTAAGTTTAATATTTAAAAATGTGTGCAAAAATAGAAAAAAATTTGTTTATACTTTGAATTAAACACAAAATATTTATAGTCTTACAAAGTTGTTGTTTATTTCACCCCAACCTCATCTACAAAAATAAACGCTTCGCCATTAAAAGGAAATCCTTGATGCCAATCGGGAAGTTTACCAAAATTATGGGCGATAATCTTTATAAATTTTGCTTTTGTTTGGATGGGTTTTGTTTTTATTAAGAGGGTTTGACTCTCATAATCTTTTGGTAAAACTTGATGAAGAACACTTTCTATTAAGTTAAAATTTACACCATCAAGAGATGAATAAAACTCTACTTTTGTTGGCATTAAAATCCATGAGCGAGTGTCTTGTAAAAAATTGGCATAAATTTCTGTGATTTCTTTTTCGCTTTTTAGGTCAATAATGGCTTCAAAATTTTGTGATTGATAACCTTGCCAATCTCCTTTTCGCCAATTGGTTGAGCCATAAACACCGTCTATCAAGCCATCTGGCCCACCTGCATGATATTGTGGATTATATTTTGAAAATAATGTGATACCAAAGTTATTGGGTTTCTTAAAAAATTGAGATCTTGTTATTTGGCTAAGGATTTGATTGGTTTCAATATCTTTAATGGCTGCTTCAACAATGCTTGAGGAAGATAATTTAATTTGATTATTTATGGTAAAATCCTTTGGTTCATCTTGTGCATTATAAACTCTTGAAACAATGGTATGACCTAAATTTTTATTTCCTTGCGGATTTTCAATGGTGATGGTCATGTCGTTTGCAAACGTTTTGCTATCTGAACGAATAACAGGAACGGGCGTGATTAATTCACTAACCATCTGCATATTTTGCAAAGCACCCTTTTTAGGTAAAGGATTTATGCCAAAACTGAATAATTCACTTTCTAAACTTTGTTTGGTAATGGTTTTTGATTGTCCATCTTCAAAATTGACTTTTATTTCATCAAAAAAAGGTTCTGTGGTTGTCCAATTTGGTTGCCCCGGACAAATGTTATAAATACCCATGGCACTCAAAACATACCAAGCACTCATTTGTCCACAATCTTCATTGCCTATTAAACCATCGGGGTCATTTTTATAAAATTTATTTAAGATATAATGAATCTTTTCTTTCGTTTTTTCTCGTTTGCCAATAAAGTTGTACAAATAGGCGAAATGATGACTAGGTTCATTGCCATGCGCATATTGACCAATTAAACCAGTAATATCTACTTGTTGGCGACCAGAAGTGTTTTGTGTGGAAAACATCTCATCAAGTTTTTGTTCAAATTTTTCTGAACCGCCCATCCATTCAATTAAGGTTTCTAAATCATGCGGTACAAAAAAAGTGTATTGCCAACCGTTGGCTTCAGTATAATTATTATTAACTTCCTTTGCGTCGAATTTATCCCAACCACCATTCAATTTGGGTTGAATAAAGGTATTATTTGGATTAAATAAATTTTTCCAAGATTGTGACCTTTTCATAAAATATTGATAATCTTCCTTTTTATGCAAGGCTAAAGCCATTTGGGCGATGCACCAATCATCATAGGCATATTCGGTAGTTTTGGACACACTTTCTTGATAATCATCTATGGAAATAAAACCATGCTTTTTATAAGCTTCCAATCCTCTGTCATTCTGCATGGCTGAATATTTAGCCGCTTCAAAAAGTAACTCATAGTTTGGCCCTTTGATACCTTTCATCATCGCATCCGCAATAACAGAAACTGAGTGATAACCGATCATGCAATTGGTTTCGTTTGAAGCTAATTCCCAAACAGGTAATTTGCCACCTTGCTCATACATTTTTTCAAAGGTTTTGAGAAAATCAATGGTGCGTTTTTTATCAATGATAGTGAGTAGGGGATGCAACGCTCTAAAAGTATCCCAAAGTGAAAAAACGGTATAGTAGTCAAAGCCTTCTGCTTGATGTATCTTCATGTCCATGCCCCGATATTTGCCATCTACATCTTGGGCAATATTGGGATGAATCATCACATGATAAAGGGCAGAATAAAAAATGGTTAGTTTTTCTTGGTCTTTTGATTTGACTTCAATTTTTGATAAGGCTTTGTTCCAAGCTTGTTCCGCATCTTTTTTAACTTTTTCAAAATCCCAATGCGGAATTTCTTGACTGTTTTTTTCTGCACCTTCAAAACCTGTGAAAGACAAGGAAACTTTAATCTTTAATTTCTCGCCTTTTTTGACTTTTTTAGAAAAACTTAATGCTAATTCTGTACCAGTATATTTTCTGCCAGTTTCACCATTAGATTTAAAATCAGAAATTTCCATTGCTTTGTCAAATTCAATTAAAGCGTAAACATGTTGATTTTCTGCCCAAGCTTTGCTTACTCTTTTTACCCAAATTCTTTTTTGGTCAATAATTCTAACTTCTCCATCAAGCAATTCATCTCGATGATTTAAATCTAAAATAATATTGGCTTGTCCAACTTGATTAAAGGTATATTCATGAAAACCCACTCTTGTTGAAGCAGTCAAACGCGCATCAATATGGTGTTTATCTAATTTTACTTGATAAAAACCAGAAGAGGCCTTCTCATGTTGATGACTAAAAGTACTGCTGTATATTTTATTATCAAATGAAGGTTTGCCCATCGTTGGCATAATTAAAATATCGCCATAGTCAGACACACCAGTACCACTTAAATGTGTATGGGAAAAACCATAAATCCGATTATCCGAATAATGATAGCCTGAACAACCTTCCCAACTACCATCAATGCGCGTGTCGGGCGACAATTGTACCATCCCATAAGGTAAAGTTGCGCCAGGAAAAGTATGACCTGTGCCACCAGTGCCAATCATGGGATTGACATACTGCTGAAGATTTTGAGCGAAAATTGAAAATGAACAAAAAAATAAGGTAAGCGAGAGTTTTTTCATGTGATTTGGTTTAATAAAAAAAGACTGGTTAAAACCAGCCTCTTTTTCCTACTTGGTAGGTTTGATAAAATTCTTCATCAGATTTGGTGAGGTAAAGGATGCCTTCAATAAAAGGAATAATACCTCCAATGCCACAAGTTACCACAGAAATTACAATCTGAATTATTCCTTCTTTAGTATAACCTAAAATAAATTTATGAATACCTAATGATCCAATTAAAATTCCTAGAATGCCTGCAACAATTTTTTTATTTTCTTGCTTAGGCGTTTGATTTGGTTGATTCCACGTTTCTTGTTTGTTTTCCATTTTTATAATTGTTTAGAGTTAAGTTTGATTTTGAAGAAAAAAAATCTTTTTACAACCAACCACGTTTTTCAACTTGATAAGTTTGGTAAAAGTCTTGGTCAGTTTTTGTAAGATAAATAATCCCTTCTACAAAGCTAATTAAGCCCATAGCTATGGTGCCAAAAACAGGAAAGAAAAAACATGAAAAAACGATACCTAAACCAGAAACGAATAACATAATCAATCCTTCTGTTTGATAACCTAATATAAATTTATGAATACCAAAGGATCCAAGCACTAAGGCTAAAACGCCTGCGATAATTTTTTTGTTTTCTGGCGGCACATTGTTTTCTGTCTGCGGTTGATTCCAGGGTTCTTTATTCTCCATCAAATAATAAATTATTTTTCAAAAATAAAAGTATTTTTTATCTTATCCAAAATTATTTGCGCTAATTTTATTTTACTTTCAAAAGTCCAACCGGCAATGTGAGGTGTAACGATGATATTTGGATAACTCACTAACTTTGAAAAGGTTTCATTTACCGCCATTTTTTCAAAAGAGGATTTTTCATATTCCAAAACATCTAATGCCACGCCTACCAGTTTTCCACTATCTAAGTGCGGAATTAAATCGGCAGTTTTTACACATTTGCCTCTTGCAGTATTGATGAGAATAAACGACTTACTGCAACTTTTTATAAAATCATCATCAATCATATAAGTGGTTTCGGCTGTCTGTGGCACATGCAACGAAATAACATCTGCTTGTTTTTTTAGTTCTTCCAGGCTTACCTGGCGCGCATTTTCATCAGATAAATTAGGCAGAATATCACAAAAAATGACCTGCGTATCAAAGCCTTTTAGTTTTTTGGCGAAAGTCTTGCCGGTGTTGCCATAACCAATGAGGCCAATGGTTTTCCCTTCCAATTCAATGCCCCTGTTTTCTTCTCGCAACCAAACACCATTTTTCACTTGATTAAAAGTAAAATTGAGTTTATTGGTTAAGTTCAACAACATGCCTACGGCGTGTTCGGCTACCGCATTACGGTTGCCTTCTGGCGCAGCCAATAGATGAATACCTTTTTGCTTAGCAAATTCTACATCAATATTTTCTAATCCTGCACCAACTCTGCCAATGAATTTGAGTTTTGTAGCTTTTTCTAAAAAACCCTTGTCAATTTTAAATCTACTGCGTAAAATAATCCCATCATATTGATGAATGATTGTTTCTATTTGTTCCTTAGCGTCAGTGTAATTCTCGTGATTAATAAAGCCTAATTCATTTAGGCCAGTAATCAGTAGTTCGTGATTTGAATCGAGATGGAGAATTTTCATTTTCTTAATTTTTAAATGGCCATCACCCCTTCTTTATCAAGAAGAGGCAAAAGTGTTAAATATTTATCGCTTAAAGTATCTTTTGCAAAGGCAAATTTTTTATCATAAAGCGTTTGACCGATAAAATAAGTGACCATAAATTCATTGGTAAACGGCAGCAAACTTTTTTCAATCATCTCAATTTTAGCAAATTCAAAGGGTTGAATGCCTGCAAAAGCATGTCTCAAACTTGATGTTTTTCGTTTTTCGCCATTAATCATACCAAAAGCAGAAGAAACAACCATGACGCTGTCTAGTATTTGATCGGAATTATTGACTAAATAAACGTTCCAGGTGTTGTCTAAAAAATCATCATTGTATTCATAAAGCGCAACGATATGCACATTTTTAACTTCGGGAAGGATAATGTCTTTTTTCATGAATTGTCTAAATTATAACGAGAATCTGCGTAGGGATAACAGCGGCAGCCTTGTGAAGCAGTAGGCTAGTTTTTGAGCGCGTGCCAAAGCCACCAAAGAAGCTATCGGACAACCTAACAAAGAATGACTTTGTTAAACCAACTATAGTAGACAGCACAGATGATAAATGACGGCATTTTCAACCCACACCGACAATAAATGTCGGCATAAACTCAAACGCCATGAATTTAGTTATCTATTTTTTGAAAGGCTTGTTCAATATCTGCCAACAAGTCTTCAATATCTTCTATGCCAACACTTAATCTAACCAAATCGTCCGTTATGCCAATTTCTTTACGTTTGTCCTCTGGTATTGAGGCATGCGTCATCAAAGCCGGATGATTAGCTAATGACTCTACACCGCCTAAAGATTCTGCTAAAGTAAAAACTTGTAAATTTTCTAAAAATTTGATGGCATCGGCCTTGCTAGCAGATTTTAAAGTAAAAGACACCATGCCGCCAAATTTATGGTTCATCTGCTCTTTGGCTAAATCATGTTGTTTGTGAGACGTTAAACCAGGGTAAAAAACCTTGTCAATTTTAGGGTGTTTCTCCAAAGCTTTGGCTACTTCATGACCATTAAAGCAATGACGTTCCATGCGAATTGACAGGGTCTTAATACCTCGTAAAACCAAAAAAGAATCTGTAGGACCAAGCGTACCGCCTGTGGCAAATTGATTAAAATGAAGTTTTTCGCCTAAAGTTTCGTCTTTTACTATTAGTGCGCCTGCAATCACATCTGAATGACCGCCTAGATATTTGGTTGCGGAATGCATAACAATATCTGCTCCTAAATCTAAAGGTTTTTGAATATAGGGCGTAGCAAAAGTGTTATCAACAGCAAATAGTATTTGATGCTGTTTAGAAATTTTTGCCACTTCGCGAATGTTTGCAATTTTCATGAGCGGGTTAGTTGGCGTTTCCATCCAAATCAATTTGGTGTTTACATTGATTAAGGATTGAAGCTTAACCAAATCATTTAAATCAATGAAGTGAAATTTAATACCAAAATTTTGATAGATTCTCGCAAACATCCGATATGTGCCGCCATATAAATCGTCCATAGCAATCACTTCATCACCAGGACTTAAGAGTTTTAAAACGCTGTCTGTTGCCGCCAAACCGCTAGAAAAAGCTAAGCCCACAGTACCGTTTTCTATGCTTGCTAAAGCATTTTCCAAAGCTGTTCGTGTAGGGTTTGCAGCTCTACTATATTCATAACCTGAATGTACACCTGGACTTTTTTGAGCAAAAGTAGAGGTGTTATAAATAGGTGGCATTACTGCGCCAGTTGATTCATCGTGGTGTTGACCACCGTGTATAACTTTAGTGTTGAAATTCATTTGTTAAATATTAAGTAAAAATGTAAGTGATAAAGTTTATTTGGCAAAGTTATTGTTTAATTTTGTAATTTTAAAATCAATCAGATGAAGACCTATTTAAATTGTGTTTTGTTTTTTGTAATATTTTTGTTTTTTGCAAGCTGTAAAGATGAAATGGTGTTTAAACACGAAACCTTTACCAATCCAAATTTTTGTGCAGATGAAGAAAATTGTTTGCAAGTAAAATTGGATGTATTACAAGCAGATGAAGAAAACCCTTTAAAAGATTCTATTAATTTTCATATTTTTAATATGGTCAAAATAGGACTAGATTTATCAGATGGTGCAGAGCCTCTAAAAAATTATGTCGATTTGATCAATCAATATGAAAAGTATTATAAAGCTTTTGCACAAGAATTAAAGGTGGCGGATAGTTTAGCAACAGTTATGAATTGGGAGGCCAATTCGCTTGTAAAGTTAAATTATCAGACAGAATTTATTTTAAACTTTTCTATAGAGCACTATGGTTTTACAGGCGGCGCGCATGGCTACGGCGCTTCTAATTCTCTAATCATAGATGCGGTCACCGGTAGAAAACTAGATTATAAGTATTTGTTTACTAATCTGGACATGATTAAGCGCTTGGCGGAGCAAAAACTAAGAGAAAAATATGAAATTGGTCAAGGCAAGTCTTTAAATGCTAATGGTTTTTTCTTTGAAAATGATAAATTTGTACTGCCTCAAAATATTTTTTTTAATAAAGATGGTATCGTACTTCATTATAATCAATATGAAATAGCGGCTTATGCTTTTGGGCCAATAGATATTGCGTTGTCTAATCAAGATATTGGTAAATATTTGGTAACAAAACAATTTGATCAAAAGTCAAAATAGTTAAAAAAAAATGAGTTTAGAATCTCTTCGGCAAAACATTTCTAAATATGCTCAAATAACTGATAATCAGTGGCAAGACTTTATCGATTATTTTAGTTTAAAAAGGATCAAAAAGAAAGATTTTTTGATTGCTTTTGGGCAGCATTGCCAATTCGAAGCTTACATTTTAAAAGGTTGTTTCCGTAGCTATTTTTTAGATGCCCATGGTAAAGATGTTATCTTATCTTTCGCTTTTGAAGATTGGTGGCAAGGTGATATGGCAAGCCAATTGAATCACATGCCATCCCAAATGAATATTCAAGCCCTTGAGGACTCTGAGGTTTTAATCATATCTAGCCAAGATAAAGAACTTCTTTTTGAAAAACATCCTGTTTTTGAAAGAATATTTAGATTAATGATTATGCGGCATTTAGTGTCTTATCAAGACAGGTTATATAAAATCTATTCCTATTCTGCCCAAGAGCGATATCATGATCTTTTGTTGAAACATCCTCAAGTTTTGCAACGTATTTCTCAAAAACACATCGCCAACTATATTGGTGTAACGCCAGAGTTTTTGAGTAAAATGCGAAAATCATTTCTTAACCTACATTAAGTTTTTTTTTAAAGAACCACTTTAACTTTGCATCATTAAATTTATTGCACAATGTCACAAGTTACAATTCATAGAGCAGACCAAAGAGGTGCAGCAGATTATGGCTGGTTAAAAGCAAAATACAGCTTTTCTTTTTCTGAATATTATGACCCTAGAAAGGTTCACTTTGGGGTTTTAAGGGTTCTAAATAATGATATCATAGCAGGCGGTATGGGGTTTGGCACCCATCCTCATGAAAACATGGAAATAATAACTATTCCTTTGCTTGGTGCTTTGGCTCATAAAGATAACTTAGGGAATGGAACGGTTATCCATGCAGGCGATATTCAAGTAATGAGTGCTGGAACAGGTATCCGTCATAGTGAATATAATGCCAATGAAGCCGAACCATGTGAGTTGTTGCAAATATGGATTTTTCCTAATAAAAAAAATGTGGTGCCAAGATATGATCAGTTAACCTATAGAGAACACTACAAAAATAACGTCTTTAATGAAATTTTATCGCCAGACAAAAAAGAAAATACCGTTTGGATTCATCAGGATGCATGGTTTAATTTGGCCACTTTTGATAATTCATTTGAAAGCACTTACCATTTAAACAAAAAGAGTAATGGTTGTTACTTTTTTGTTATAAACGGAAGTTTTGAAATTAATAAAGAAATAATCCATCAAAGAGACGCTATTGGATTTGCTGAAACGTCTGAAATCAACGTTCGAGCAATTTCTAACGACGCACAAATATTAATTATAGAAATCCCATTAACCACTTAAATAAGCTTATGATATCAAATCAAAAAATTTTAGCTTTCGGCGCTTCAGGCAGCAAAACGTCAATTAATCAAAAATTTGCTGTTTACGCAGCAAATGAATTTTCAGGTGAAATTGACATCATGGATATTAGTGGCTATAGTTTGCCTCTATACACGATTGATGAGGAAAATGAAAATGGCTTACCGTCAGATCTTGAGCCTATTTATCAAAGGATTAAGCAAGCCGATTTACTGGTTATCTCCTTTTCAGAACACAATGGTTCTTACACGGCCTTTTTCAAAAATATTTTTGATTGGTTAAGCAGAAGAGAACTAAAGTTTTTATCAGGTAAAAAATTATTTTTATTAGCAACAGCGCCAGGACCACGAGGAGGACTAGGTGTTTTGGAAACAGCTGTCGCAAGATTCCCTATCCACGGTGGGGAAATTATGGGACATTTTGTTTTGCCAAAATATAAAGAGAACTTTGATTCTGAAGAAGGGATAATAAATAAAGAATTAAAAGAATCGTTTACTACTACAGTTAATAAAGTATTAGAAAAATCAAGTCAAACAACAATAGAAAACTAAGTATTAATCAATTAAATTTACAAATCAAATGAAAAAATCAATGTATTTATTTATGGCAACAGCTTTGTTTTTTGTAAGCTGTAAAAACGAGAAGGCAGCTGATGCGAAAGATGTTGCAACAGAAACAGAAGCGGCTATCGAATACAAATTCGTGCCTGCTGAATCAACAGTAGAATGGTTAGGATCTAAACCAACAGGTGATAAGCACAACGGAACGATTAGCATTTCTTATGGTGCTTTTCAAGTGGAAAATGGTCAAATTGTTAGTGGAAATGCTACCTTAGACATGAACACCATTACAGTTTTAGACTTACAAGGCGATGAAAAAGGCTATTTAGAAGGGCACTTAAAAGGTGTTACTGATGATGTTGAGAAAGATGGTCACTTTTTTAGTGTGAAGCAATTTCCAACTGGCAAATTTGAAGTTACGGGTTACAGTGCAGAAAAAGGTTTAGAAGGGAATTTAACTTTAAAAGGTATTTCAAAAAGTATTTCTTTTCCAGTAAATGTTTCTATTCAAGGTGATGAATTAACCTTAACTTCTGAAAAATTCACGATAAACCGCACAGATTGGGATATCAAGTACGGTTCAGGTTCATTTTTTAAAGATTTAGCTGCAGACAAAATCATTAAAGACGAAATAGAATTGTCTTTAAAAGTTGTTGCTAGAAAGTAATTTTAGGACTACTTACAAATACTTTATTTCTCTTAAAACCCTTGTCAGCATTGGCGAGGGTTTTTTATTGATAAATTTTCAGACTAATATCGTCACGCTTTAAAAAGTAAATACCAGCAGGCAAGTCAAGTGACAATGTGTTTAGACCTTCTTGCAGGGTTAACAGCTTAATTTTTTGACCTTTAGTATCAATTAATTCAAAAGTTTTTGTGGTGTCAATACCTTTGGCATAAAACTCATTCTTACTGAGTTGAACTAAAGTTTTTTCAACAACTGTCGTTGTTTCATTCGATAAAGGGGTTGTAGCAAAAAGCCACTGATAGGCGGCACTAAATTCGCCGCGCCAATAGGCTTCGGTATGCGTGCCATAACTATCTATTTTAGTAAAGGTATTGTTTGAAGACAAACCTTTACTTTGCAACAAACCTCTGATGGTGTTGATATTTGTAACCATCGTTGAAGATTCATTCTGCCCAGCTACAAAATAATATCTCGCATTTGATAAACTTGAGGTTGTATTTTGTACATAATTACTCAAATCCGTCAAATTAAACCAATAGGCTGGACTAAAACTGCCTATTTTTTCAAAAGTAGTCGAAAAACGAACTTGTCCATAAGTTGAAATCAATGCACCTAGCGAACTGCCAATCATTGCGGTATATGGCGCTTGAGGTTTGGTTCTAAAATTAGCATCTATATATGGTTTCAGGGTTTCAATAATGAAATCCATGTATAGATTACCTTGACCACCACCATATTGTGGATTGTTCCATGGGCCATATTCATTAATGCGTTCACTTCCACCATTGTCTATGCCAACCACTATGGCGCCATAATTGCCATTTTGATGCAAACTATTTAAGGTTTCATCAACCTGCCACTCGCCGCTAAAACTTGTTAAGTTGTCAAATAAATTTTGCCCATCATGCATATAGATTACCGGGTAAGTTTTGTTGGTTGTATGATAATCTGGTGGTAAATACAACCAAATCCTACGACTGCGATTAAGTTGTGGCATGAAAAAGTTAGCGTTTAATATTTGAACGTTACTAGCAGCGGTACTAGTTCCTCCGCCACCCAAATCTTTCCAAGATTGAACAGTTAAATTAATAGTTTGAGGCTGTCCGTTATAAGTAAAGGTTCTATTAGCAATATCACCACCACTAGCGTTTCCTTCAACGCTAGCCCAACTCCCTCTGGTAAATTTGTATTGCACCGTTCCTGAACCTTCTGGAATTGTAATGGTTTTTATCCCTTGAACATCTGTTAAGGTAAAGTTGGTATTGTTTGGACTCCAATTATTAATAGACCCTGCAAAATATATGGTTGCATTTGCAGGTGTATTTGCAGGCATTTGCGTGATGCGAAGCGTTACTTGTGCATGATTGAGCACAAAAATTAAAGCAGAAATTAAAATAAAAGTTGATTTCATTGGTCTTAAAAACACAAAGGTATTGAATTTATAATTACATTTGAAAAATAAATTATCTTGATGATGCTGAAAAAACAAGTTTATATAATCGCCTTTTTACTTTTTGTTCATTTTAATTTTGCCCAAAATCATGCCCAAACATTTTGGGATCATCTCAAGCAGCACTGTGACCAAGCCTATAATGGAACAATAACACAAGCCCCAGAAAACGATAGCTTTAGAGGAAAAAAATTAGTGATGCATGTGCGCCATTGCGAGGAAAACTTAATCAAAATACCATTTTTTGTGGGCGATGACAAATCAAGAACATGGGTATTGACTTTTAGTGATGGAAAAATCAAACTCAAACATGATCATCGCCATGAAGATGGTAGTGAAGATAAGATTACACAATACGGTGGTGAAAGCACCCATAGTGGTTTAGCCTCGATTCAATTTTTTCCTGCGGATGAACAAACTTGTCAATTGATTGATTATGCTTGCATGAACGTTTGGTATATTACCTTGGATGAAAAGTCTTTTACATACAACTTAAGACGAATGGGCACTGATCGTATGTTTTCAGTTAGCTTTGATTTAACAAAGACCGTCGAAAAACCAAGCGCACCATGGGGGCATGAATAGACTTTCTTTTTAGAATATTTTGACAGATTAAGTTGCCTAATCAATTATTGATGATATTTTCTCTTTCTATTTTCTTTAAACTATTAAAGACTAAATCATAAGAATGATCAATGAGTTTCAAAACTTCTGAAAAAGGTAAATCTTTATTCACATGAACGGTATTCCAATGTTTTTTGCTCATGTGATAACCAGGCTCAACCGCTTCATATCTCGCCCGAAGCTCTTCTGCATAATCAGGGTCACATTTTAAATTAATTGAATAATCACCAGCCTCCCATTTTTTAAGAGAAGTTAAACAAAACATTTTGCCGCCAACTTTCAGCACTAAGGTGTCCTGATCAAAAGGGAAGTCCTCCGTTGTGCCTTTTTTGTGAAGACAATACTCATAAATTTTGTCAATGGTCATAACTAAAAGATAAGCAGACGAAATGTTACATTTTTTTATATAAAATAGGTTTGCTCAAACTAGCATCATTAACTAAAGAGGTAATTTGTAAATTTAGTAAATAATGACCATCTTCAATATCATCAGAAACAAAGATAAATTCAGTGATTGTAGCATAAAACCTTGCGTCATTATTAAGGTTTTTGGTGTCTTTAACATGCCAAAAAGCCTTATGCGCCAAAAGTTTGCCTTCATCTTTTTCCCGGTCAATACTGGGTAAATCAATTAAAAGATGTTCTATACCAAGATTTTTAATAAATGTTGCGGTTTCTTCTAATAGATAGGGCGGATTGGTGTGGGAATAATTTTTAGTTTTTTTATCTTGATCATTTGGTAATGTTCTGATAATTAATGCTTTTTTTGAAGTGCGATTTTTTAAAGTAACATCTAAGGCCTTTGACAACTGCTCAACAGTGATTACGGCATCATTATTTATAATTTGTGGGCGAATAGAAATCAACTGCGCCGGAAATAAAAAAGTTTTTAGACAATCATTAATACTATAGAAATCTGTCGTAATATGACCTAAACACTCGGTATGCGTGCCATGCGCATGCGGGTTGAACGTTATATTGTTAAAATTTGTAGATGCCCCTTTTTTTACGCTCCCAACCCAATCACCCATTTGTACAGGTTCAATAATAGGTGGGTCAATATACCAAGCTCTAGGGTTTTTAATACCAGATGATAAAGGTATGGACAGGTCAAAACCTTTCGATAGGTCATAAGTTACATCGTCAATTATAGCAATCATAATTTTTAGGATAGTTAGCAGTCAAAGATATAAAAAAAGTAGAAATTTAAATATTTTAAAAAAGAATTCAATTTAATTAATTTTTTATTAAATTTGCACGGTAATTTGAGGAAAAATTTGAACTGATTGCAACCTCTTTAAAAAATGCTAAAAACGTGTTTAAAAAGCGCTTGCAATCCAATTTTTTTATAAATTAATTTTAATTTAAAATTTTAAATAATTTTTTATGGCTTATTTATTTACATCAGAGTCTGTTAGCGAAGGACATCCAGACAAAGTAGCAGACCAAATTAGTGATGCTTTAATTGACAATTTTTTAGCTTTTGACCCCAATTCTAAAGTGGCTTGTGAAACTTTAGTTACAACAGGTCAAGTAGTTTTGGCAGGTGAGGTGAAGTCAGAAATTTATTTAGACGTTCAAAAGATAGCAAGAGAAGTTATCAATAGAATTGGTTACAACAAAAGTGAATACATGTTTGATGCCAATTCATGTGGGATTTTATCTGCTATTCATGATCAATCTGATGATATTAATAGAGGTGTTGACAGGAAAACATCAGAAGATTTTGAATCAAAAGCCAATGCACAAGGGGCTGGAGATCAAGGGATGATGTTTGGTTATGCAACAAATGAAACAGAAGAGTTGATGCCATTGGCATTAAAACTTTCACATCAAATCTTGCAAGAATTAGCAGCCTTGCGTAGAGAAAATAATGAAATAAAATATCTTAGACCAGATGCTAAAAGCCAGGTAACTATTGAATATTCTGAGGAAAACAAACCTATTCGTATTGATGCCATAGTTGTTTCAACCCAACATGATGATTTTGCTGATGATGAAACGATGTTAGCTAAAATTAGAGAAGATATTGTAAAGATATTAATTCCAAGAGTAATAGCTAAAAATCAACAATACGCCCATTTGTTTAACGCCCAAATCACTTATCATATTAACCCTACCGGGAAGTTTGTCATAGGTGGGCCGCATGGCGATACGGGCTTAACTGGTAGAAAAATTATCGTTGACACTTATGGTGGTAAAGGTGCACATGGTGGTGGTGCTTTTTCTGGCAAAGACCCTAGTAAAGTAGATAGAAGTGCGGCTTACGCCACGAGACATATTGCAAAAAACCTTGTGGCAGCTGGTGTGGCTGATGAAATTTTAGTTCAAGTAAGTTACGCTATTGGTGTGGCTAAACCAACCAATATTTATGTTAATACCTACGGCACGAGTAAACTTGCTATTTCTGATAGTGAAATTGCTCAAAAAGTTGTCGAAATTTTTGATATGCGTCCTTATGCCATCGAGCAAAGATTAAAATTAAGAAATCCAATTTATAGTGAAACTGCAGCTTACGGACATATGGGTAGACAGAACCAGATTGTAACTAAAACGTTTAACAATCCTTATGGCAAAAATAAAACTGTTGAAGTTGAATTATTTACTTGGGAAAAACTAGATTTTGTTGACCAAGTGAAAAAGGTCTTCGGGATATAAGTTAAATTTTTTATCAAGTCATTTAATCTGCTTATTAATTTTTTTAATTAATAAGCAGATTTTTTTTTGTAACAAATGTTACACTTCTGTCTATTAGCTATTTAAACATGATAATTGTCATATTTAATGATCTAAATGAACCATAAATTTGTGTCATAAATTAACCTTTAAATAGTTAAAGATATGAAATCTGTAATCGTAATTGGTGGTAATTTTGCTGGCATCACAGCCGCACTGGAACTAAAGAGAAAAAACAAGCAAATAAAAGTTATAATGATTGATAAATCGCCTTTATTTTTATTTATACCTTCTTTGATTTGGGTACCGTTTGGTCGAAGAGAAATAAAAGATATATCCTTCAAAAAAGATGATTTGTTAAGAAAAAAAGGGGTAGAATTTGTGCATGATGAGGCTATTAAAATTGATCCCAAGTCTCAAATTGTTGAAACTAAAAGCGGTAAATCATATAGCTATGACCATTTGGTCATTGCAACTGGGCCTAAAGTGAATTTTGATATTGCGCCAGGCATAAAAGAAAATGCATATTATATTGGCACACCCGAAGGCGCGATGAAGACTAGAAAAGCTTTGGAGGAATTTAAGAAAAATCCTGGTCCGATTGTTATAGGTGCTACACAATCTGCAGGTTGCATGGGAGCAGCCTATGAATTTTTGTTTAATGTAGAAGAATGGTTAAGATCACAAAACATTAGAAAAAAAGTAGATTTACATTGGATTACACCAGAAGATTATTTAGGACATTTCGGGATAGATGGTATGCCTATGGGTGAAACCATGCTAAAAGCTTTTATGAAAATGTTTAATATTCATTACCATGTGCAGGTTGGTGTTGAAAAAGTTGAAGCTCATAAGGTCTTTTTAACAAATGGCGAGGTATTAAATAGTTCTTTTACTATGCTTATGCCACCTTTTGTAGGCGTCGATTTAATTACCAATTCGAAGGACATTCCACAAACGGCAACAAGCTATTTACCTGTTGGCGATGACTATAGACATCCAAATTTTTCCAATATTTGGGCAGCGGGCATTGCTGTTGATGTAAAACTTCCTTTTACATCAAAAAAAATTCCATACAACTCACCTAAAACGGGCTACCCATCAGATGAAACAGGAAAAATCGTTGCCGAGAATATCATTCGCGTTTTGGGAGGTAACAATAGTTTGGTAAAAAAAGCATGGGGCAGAATACCTGGTGTATGCATTATGGATGCTGGAAAAAAAGAAGTCCTTTTATTATCAACAAGCCTTTTTAAACCTAGAACTTTTGCTATCATGATACCTAATGTGATTTATGATTTTAATAAAGTATTATTTGAAAAGTATTTCATGTGGAAAACTAAAAACGGTTATTCATATTTACCATAAAAATTTTATTTAATTATAAGGAGTTGAATTAGTCCATTTTTTCGAAGAGTTCAACTTTTTTTGTAACATTTATAATTAATGCACGTATAACAAAAACAATCTTAAAATTTATAACTATGTTTTTTATTCCTATTATTATTGGTTTGAGCATCATTTTGCTTTTTACAGCATTTTTTACTGTAAAACAACAAACATCAGCTGTTATTGAACGATTTGGTCGTTTCAATAGTATAAGAACTTCCGGACTTCAAATGAAAATTCCTATCATTGATAGAATTGCTGGCAGAGTTAATTTGCGTATTCAACAATTGGATGTTATCATTGAAACAAAGACAAAAGATAACGTTTTTGTTAAACTAAAAGTTTCTGTTCAGTTTAAAGTTCTGCAAGAGCGTGTTTATGAAGCTTTTTACAAATTAGAATACCCGCATGACCAAATTACGTCCTATGTATTTGATGTGGTTAGAGCTGAGGTACCAAAGCTAATCTTAGATGATGTTTTTGAAAGAAAAGATGATGTGGCTATCGCCGTTAAAAGAGAGCTTAATGAAGCAATGTCTACTTATGGTTATGATATCATAAATACCTTAATCACCGATATTGATCCAGATGTGCAAGTTAAAAACGCCATGAATAGGATTAATGCGGCAGATCGTGAAAAAACGGCAGCCGAATATGAAGCAGAAGCAGGCAGAATTAGAATCGTTGCTAAAGCAAAAGCAGAAGCGGAAAGCAAACGTTTGCAAGGTCAAGGTATTGCTGATCAAAGACGCGAAATTGCACGTGGTTTGGTAGAATCAGTTGATGTTTTAAACAAAGTAGGTATCAACTCACAAGAAGCATCTGCTTTGATTGTTGTTACGCAACATTATGACACGCTTCAAGCCATTGGTGCAGATGCTAACTCAAACTTAATTCTTTTGCCAAATTCACCACAAGCAGGGAGTGATATGCTCAATAACATGGTAGCTAGTTTTACGGCTAGTAACCAAGTGGGTGAAGCGATGAAAAAAGCAAACAGTACAAAAAGAATTAAAGGAGAAAGTAAAAACGACTTAACATTTGAGGGCTAATGAAAAGATTTGAGTATAAACTCTTTGAGGTTAAAATTAATCCTTGGACAGGTAAATTTAACGAAGAAGAAATTATCAAAGACCTCAATAAAGAAGGGATGCAAGGTTGGGAAATTTGTGATAAAATAGCAATGCCAGCTGGCCAAAAGATTATTCTTAAGAGAGAATTATAAATAGATAAACCACCTGATCCAGGTGGTTTTTTTATAGTTTATTATCAATTTCTTATAATTTTTTCTTATCTTTGTGGTTCTAAACCAACTCATATGAGCCAAACTATTAGAGTAGCCGTTCTCGATATGTATAATGGAGAGCCAAACCAAGGTATGCGATGTATTTTAGACATCATCAACAGGTTTAATCAATTGGTCACTTTTAAAATTTTTGACATTAGAGGCAAAAAAGAATTTCCAGACATTGAAAAATACGACATATTTATCTCTTCTGGCGGTCCAGGTAACCCTCTCGAAGGAGATGGGAATTGGGATCATAAATGGTATAATTTAATAGGAGGCCTTTGGCAACACAACCAAAAAAGCGAAAATAAAAAACACATTTTGTTTATTTGCCATTCCTTTCAAATGGCTTGCCACTATTTTGGGGTTGCTAAAATTACCAAAAGAAAATCCACTTCATTTGGTGTTATGACAATTCATAGAGAAGGTCACGGTCAAGATGAGCTGATTTATCAAGGTCTTGAAAACCCGTTTTGGGCTGTTGATAGCAGAGATTATCAAGTGGTGCAACCGCATTTGGAAGTTTTTGAAGACAATGGCTTTGAAATCATTTCTTTGGAAAAAGTACGTAACCATGTTGAGCTTGAGCGCGCCATAATGGGTGTGCGTTTTTCCAAGGAATTTGTAGGCGTACAGTATCACCCCGAAGCGGATCCATTGAGTTTTATTGAAAATTTAAAAAATAAAGAAAAACGCAATAAAATTATCAACCTCAAAGGTAAAGAAGCCTATCTTCAAATGCTTGAACATCTTATTGATGAAGAAAAAATCTATAAAACGAATGCAACGATTATACCTAATTTTTTGCGCCATGCCATTAATGACGTCATGAAATCGAGAAAGTCTTTAAGCAATTAAACGCAATGGAAAGTAAAAACAGACAACTTTTTAACAGTCAATTTACTGTTGAAAAATATCATGAGATGCAAAATCAAATAGCCAAAACTTTTGATTATGCGCCGACCTTTAGAATAGCTGAAACCCCTGTTTTTATTGATGAAAATTTAAAAAAGCAACTATTTGAAGCTTGTGATCAAATCATAGATTTTATTCAACAGCCTGATTTTTTAGAAAAAACGCAGCAAGCACTGAAGTACAACTTTGAAGTGCCTAACGAAGACCAGCATACCACCTTTTTGGCAGCAGACTTTGGCATTTGTGAGGAAGGAGGAGAAATAGTTCCAAAATTAATTGAAGTGCAAGGTTTTCCCTCATTATACAATTTTCAACATAATTTGTTTGATCATTTTGTTGAAACCTATCCTTTTTTAGAAAATTATACGCCCTTTCTAACACATAATAATAAAGAGGCGTATGTTCAATTCTTAAAAGACACCATTGTTGGCAGCGAAGACCCTAAACATGTTATTCTACTTGAAATTGAACCAGAAAAGCAAAATACAAAAATCGATTTTTATTATGCTAAACGTGAAATGGGTATTCCTCTAGTTTGTGTAACAGAGGTTTTTGAAAACGGCAGTCAATTGTTTTATAAAAATGATGCTGGAGAAGCTATTCAAATCAAAAAGATTTATAACCGTGTTATTTTTGATGAGCTAAATTTAAGAACAGATTTATCTTTAAATTTTGACTTTAAGAAGCCTTATGACATCGAATGGATTGGTCATCCCAATTGGTTTTTCCGCATTTCAAAGTTTATTTTACCTGATTTGCAGGGCAAATACTTTATTGAAACTACACGTTTGAGTGATTTAAAAGAAGTGCCTGCGGATTTGGAAAATTATGTTTTAAAGCCATTGTTTTCTTTTTCTGGAACAGGTGTTGTCTTTCATGTAACGCCACAAGATATAGCCGCAGTTGTAGACAAAGAATTATATATTTTGCAGAAAAAGGTTCATTATAAGCCTATTATTCAATCACCTAATGGCATGGTGAAAACAGAAATCCGGGTGCTATATATTTGGCCGAAAGGAGATTCAAAACCAACACCAGTTTTAACGCTTGCGCGCATGAGTCGAGGCGAAATGATTGGCGTTAAGTTTAACAAAGATAAAGATTGGGTGGGCGGAACGCTTGGGATATTTAATTTGTAGCTTAAATAATTTGTACCTGAGAAATATATCTTTCCAATACCAAATTCATCATGCGTTTGTTGAGTTGTGAGGAGTTTTTAATATATTCTTGATATTCCTCCTGCGTAAATAGACCCAAAACAAATCCTTTGAGAGAGTTTCTGAATTTGATGTCTTTTTGCACAGCACTTTCTATATAACTAATTTTTTTGTCAACACTTAAGGCATCAAAATTTTTATTATGTTTTTGAATGTAATTGCGCAAAACATCTAAAAGTAGCCCATTTTGAAATTTTAAAATAGGTCTTAAAATCTTGTTTTGGAAAATTTCTTCCGACAAAGTTTCTGCCATAACTTCCCCAAGCTGCTCTCCTCTGATAGCTAAAATTAAATGATTGCGTGTGTTCATGAGTTAAAAAAATTTACGATAGAATTAATCACTTGTTCATCTCCCATTATTTTGTTGTGACCCAGACCTTTTGTTATCATTAAAGTGCTATTTGGGTGGTGTTTATGAATGTGGTGTGCACAGCTAACTGGCACATCTTTGTCGTTTTCATCATGGATAATCAAAGTAGGAATGGTTAATTTTGAAGCAGAATTTGACGCATCAAAATCAGACATTTTAAAAGGATACTTTTTTTCAAAATACGACCGCAATAAGTCGACATATTTTGACTTTAACTTTAGTCGCCTTACAAAATCTTTAATGATGTCATCAATGAGGTCGCCACTGCCAATGGTCACTATTTTTTTAACATCAAAATCAGTTGAAGCCGCATGCAAAGTAGCCATGGCGCCGAGTGAATGACCAACGGCATAGTCAAAAGGGCCAAATACTTTATTGATTTGATGAATACTAGCAATAAATTCAATCATCAGCGTGTTACTACCTGTTGATTTGCCATGAGCAGGTCCGTCAAAACTAATAACTTCATAGCCTAATTTATAAAAAGCCTCAGCTATTTTAACCAATTGTGTCCCTCTACCAGACCAACCATGCGTTAACAATATTTTTTTATCACCTGTTCCTAATCTAAAAACATTAATTTTTTTATTTATACTTGGCACGTCAATTAACTGCTGTGTGGCATGCTCAAAATAAAAATGCTCTCTTTTTGGCGGCTTATGTTTAATTGGTTTTGTAAATAAAAACACGCCCAACTGCACCGTTAATGCGGAAGAAATCTTATCACTAATTTTTAGTGAATTGATAATAAAACCAGGTATTTTTTCAGCCATAAAATCTTGTCAATGATTTGACGAAGATAGGGAAAAATAAAAAGATTAAATTTGTCAAATGCTAATTTAACACCAATTTTTTATAAGCTATCTGATCGGCAGTTTGCATTTTAAGGATATAAACACCAGCAGATAAATGATTTAAATCTAAAGTTAACTGATTGGAATCAACGGCTTTTTGCATCAAGGCTTGACCATTCATGTTGAAAACCATGATTTCATTTAATTCAAAATTAGATGCAATATGTATTATTTTATCTGATGAAGGATTAGGATAGACCTTGGTTTCCCAGTCAACCATAACACTGCTTGTGCCTAAGGCCTGACATTGTGTTGGCCAAATTTGACAAACGTAACCAGGTGTGTCAATAAACGGATTTCTGTTATCTTGATGATTGTAAACAGCATTGTTGATGGCAATTTCCTTTGCACTAACCGGATCTTGTAGATGCCATTTGATTAAAATATTTAAAAAAGTGTTTGTAAATACTTGATTTGAGCTGCCATTCATGGATTCTTTAAAGTCAGAAGAGTTGGCGTTATAAAAACTCACTATTTGATCTTCATATCTTGTTGCAAAATATAAGATGGCTCTGGCTATATCGCCTTTAAATGCGTCGATGGGCTCAAACACTGTTCCAGAATATCCTGCTGAATATCCCGAATTTAAATTATTTCCTTTTTTTGAACCATTAGTGGAATGGCAAGGGGTGTTTGTTGCACCGGCATTACAAGGATTTGTCGTTTGGCTATCAACAACACCAAAAGGTAAATTGTCTCTCCATCCGTTTACTTTTCCATCTGATGGCACCACGTGATGAACATCCGCACGCATGGGCACTTCATCATTATACATGCTTTGAGGAAATAAGTGCTCTCTATTATAGCATGTGCCTTCTGCGTTTACATTACCACATTGTTGCGAAGTGTTGGTGTATTCATAAGCGTCCAGACCATCAGGTCTTTCCGAGTACATGTCCAAAAGTGACCCGTTGTTTTCATAATAATTATCTCGAAAAGCAGCTTGCGTATACAATGGCCAAATGCTGTTATAGGCTTGAGGATTATGACTGTTTTTTATAATGTTATGGAGCTGTGTTTTAAGTGTATAACCAGAACCAGTAGCAGAATTGTAATAACCAGCGGGAATTTGTGCTACTGAAAACACAAATATCAGCAAACTTAAAATGGAAAAATATTTTTTCATCATTTGATTAGGATTTATAATTTTTCTAACAAAGCCATATAAAATCCATCAAAACCAGATTGATGGGCAAAAACAGATTTATCAGCCACAAATTTAAACTTTTTTCCTTCATCCGTTGTTAAAAACCAATTTATTTGCTCCCTGTTTTCAGAGGGCAATACAGAGCAAGTGGCATAAACCATTTTTCCGCCAGTTTTAACCATCTTACAATAGCTTTGTAAAATTTCTTTTTGTGTTTGTTTGATATTATCAATAAATTCTGGTTGTAATTTCCATTTACTGTCCGGATTCCTTTTCAAAACACCAATACCGCTGCATGGTGCATCAATCAATAAGCGGTCGGCTTTATCATAAAGTTTTTTAATCACTTTGGTCGAATCGATGATGCGATATTCTATATTAAAAGCGCCATTGCGTTTGGCACGAATTTTTAACTGCTTCATTTTGCTTTCATACAAATCCATGGCGATAATCTGACCTTTATTTTGCATCAAGGAGGCCATATGCAAGGTTTTGCCACCAGCACCAGCGCAAGCATCAACCACACGCATGCCAGGCTGAATGTCCAAAAATGGCGCCACCAATTGGGAGCTCGCATCTTGGACTTCAAATAAGCCTTCTTTAAAAAAATCAGTTAAGAAAACATTGGCTCTTTTTTCTAAAATTAGGGCGTCTGGAAAATCAGCCGCTATCTTCGTTTCAATCTCTACTGTCGCCAATTTTGTTTGTAGTTCCTCAGGCGTTGTTTTTAAACGATTGACACGCAAAATGACATCAGCAGTTTCATTTTGTGCTTTTAGTTCCTTTGACCAAAAGTCTTCACCTAATTCCTTAACACCTAATTCATCTAACCAATCTGGTATAGATTCTTTAATGGCTCTTGTCTTTGATAATTCGTCAAACTTGCCTTTTATTCTGCGCACAGGGGTTTCTTCAAAATACTTCCAATCAGGCAATGTATAGCCTCTTAAAACAGCCCAAACAGCAAACATTTTCCAATAATCATCTCTGGTATAGGGTGCTTTTACTTGTGCAATTTCGGCGTAAAGTCTTTTCCAGCGAACAATATCATATATGGTTTCTGCTACAAATTTCCGATCCTGACTGCCCCATCTTTTGTCTTTTTTTAGTGCGCGTGCTACGACTTTATCTGCATATTCGCCCTCATTAAATACCGCTTGAAGACTATCAATAGTTGTGAAGCATAGGTTTCTGTGTAATCTCATTTTTCAAGTAGAAATTTAAAGTTAGAAGTTAGAGGTTGTTTTGAATCTAACTTAGTTGTTTTTTTATTGCTTCAGCGATTTCCAATGAAGTTTGTTTTTAATGGTACCATATTCCAAGAAAACAATTGAAGGATTTGCACGTTCAATAGTTTTTACAGCAGTTGGATCACAATAAAAAAAGTCAAAAGGAATTTGATGTTTTTTTTGTTTAGCTTTTATAACTTCCTCAGCAGATCCAGTTAAACCAACTATTAAATAATCTTTGGCTGATTCTTTCGCATAGAAATCTTTTAAAAGACTTAATGCTTCAGGGCTCGCTTTTTCTAAATCATAGGATGTTATAAGAATGACTTTAGGCTGGGCCATAATTTGTGTTGTAAAATCAACACCTTTTGATTCCATCGTAAAGTCTTTTATAGGCGGTATAAACCCAGCATCAATTAATTTTTCTGTTCGATCCACAAATTCAGCATCTGCAGGAATTTTGTTTGCCATCACATCATCATAAGAAAATTCGGTTTTTACACCCTTTACATTATAATAAAAAACCAAATCATATTTCGGTTGAGGCGCGCCAGGTGGGATCGATTTGGCGTCTATAATATTTGTACCTACTTTATAAGCTCTAAAGTCTTTAAATGGTAAATAGTTCATCACATAATAGGTGATGCCAAAACATATCAAAAGCGTTATATAAGCAACAAACTTTAGCGTTTTTAATTGGAAAATGGGCTTGATATACTTTTGGAAAATAAACAAAATTAATATCAAAACCAACAAAATGACATCTTTATAAAATGATTCCCACGGTGTTAACTTTATAGCATCTCCAAAACAACCACAATCAGTGACTTTATTGGTAACCGCAGAATATAGGGTTAGCCCGGTAAAAAAAACAATAAGAATTAGTAAACTCCACAGCGTAAACTGTTTTCTATAGCCAATAAGGATTAAAACACCTAATAAAACTTCTAAAAAGAGCAGAAATAAACCAAGCCAAAACGCTAATGGCGACAATGAATTTAGACCAAAGACATTAAAATATTCTTCTAATTTGTAGGAGAAACCAATAGGGTCATTAAGCTTCAAAAGGCCAGAAAAAACAAACAAAGCGCCTACCAATAAACGTGAAATATGTGTTATAATTTGCATCATTTGACAATAATAGTTAGATGTTTACTAAATTTGCACAAAAGTAAACATTTCAAATCATTTTTGATGTTAATAAACTGCAAACACCAATTAATTGACCTGAATACCCCAAAAGTAATGGGTATCATTAACCTGACGCCAGATTCTTTTTTTGATGGGGGACAATTAAAAACTGATGCAGATTTTCTTAAGCAAGTAGAAAAACACCTCCTAGCTGGTGCTACCTTTATTGATATTGGCGGTTATTCTTCAAGACCTGGCGCGGACTTTGTGTCTGAAAATGACGAGCTAAATCGTTTGGGACCTATGGTGGAATTAGCTTTAAATAGATTCCCGCAGGCTTTGATTTCTATTGATACTTTTAGAAGTCAAGTTGCAGAGGAATGTTTAGCCATTGGCGCTGCCATGATTAATGACATTTCTGCTGGCGTTGATGATGAAAGCATGCTAGGGGTCATCGCGAAATATCAAGTGCCATATATCATGATGCATAAAAAAGGTGATGCCAAAAAAATGCAATCGCAGGCAAATTATGAAGACCTAATAGGAGAAATAGTCTTGTATTTTTCTGAAAGAATATCGTTGGCTCGTTCGAAGAATATTAATGACTTGATTTTAGATGTTGGTTTTGGCTTTGCAAAAACGCTCGAACATAATTATCAATTATTAAAAGAGCACCAATTTTTTAAATCTTTTGAATTACCCTTGTTAGTTGGTGTTTCAAGAAAATCAATGATATACAAAGCCCTTGGTATTGAACCTTCAGAAAGTCTAAATGGCACAACTTTTCTTCACGCCTTTGCACTTCAAAATGGGGCAAATATATTTAGAGTCCATGATGTTAAGGAGGCTGTTGAATGTATTAAACTATATGAATTAATTAAATCTGAATAGCATGAATAATTTACAGAGGGATATTTTTACTAAGTATATAGCTAAAAC
Source organism: Flavobacterium sp. (assembly GCA_044347145.1). Classification (GTDB taxonomy): domain Bacteria; phylum Bacteroidota; class Bacteroidia; order Flavobacteriales; family Flavobacteriaceae; genus Flavobacterium. The sequence goes on along the minus strand of JBIIXU010000006.1, from coordinate 4,094 downwards.
ACTTTTACTTGGATCATTTTTTTGGTTAGTCATGGCTTGTCAAGGTGAGCAAGTGCAATTAGCGCAATTAGATAAACCAGAAATTTTAGAATTAGATGATCATTCGCCAGTATATTTATTTTTTAGAACAGTGGAGATAGATACTTTAGTTGAGGTTAACCGAAAAAATACCATTGCATCAACCAATTGGATTTTTCATATTGATAAACGTTTTCAACTGAAACAAATTGTAGATGAAATACATAAACTTCAAAATAAAAAAGATAATTCTTCCTATAAAAGAGCAGATTCTGGCAATTATTTTTCTTTTATGGATACAGAAAAAAAACAATTAAACTTTTTTGATTTTACAAAAATAAAATACAGTTATCCTAATTATTATTCAACCAATTATATCAAAGAAAATCCTGATTATCACGTACACTTTGAAAATTTTTCAATAGATTTTAAAGGTGTTAATCAACTGTCTATTAACGGCTTTGATATGCCCGTTGATGAAATGGCGTCCTATATCAAAGAGACCTTATTGATGACAAATTCAACAAAAAAAGCACTTATTTATCTTAATTTCAACAATAATTTATCATTTGAAAAATATTTATATTTCTGGCAGAAAGTTAAGCGTTTTGATGCTAGTTTGATTGAACTTTCTAACGTTCATTTTTTTTATGACGAAGAACTAATTGCAGATTGTGGTTGCAGATAAATCGTAGAAAACGATATGTTAAAAACTTTAATTTTTTTGGTCATTTTTTGTTTAGCTCATGCAAGGCATCTACCAACGACCTTTAAAACGTTGGCATCATTTGCACAATCATTTAAGTTCCCTTATAATAATTCTGAAGAAATAGATACTATTAAGCTTGTTATTGGCAAAATTGATTATTCCAATTTAGAGTCTTTTGTTTATATTGACGATATAAAGTACGCAAAGAAAAAAATTTTTCTCGATAATGAAACTTTTGAACAGTTTAAATTAATGCAATGTGCTTTTTATGATAGTTTGAAAAATAGTCCCGAGAGAGTTGAACACATTGATATGCTTATTTTTAGTGGTGTACGCAGCTTTGAGCAGCAACAAACGATCTGGGAGACTAAATGGAGTAACTGCAAGAAAACATCGACGTCTTGCGGCAAAAGGAAACCCAAATGTTATGGTCATTTAAAAAATGAAAATGAAAGAGCCTTAGAAATCCTAAAATATAGCGCAATGCCTATGACGTCCCGCCACCATTGGGGCACAGATATTGATATTAATTTTGTGCATGATTGTTACTTCTTAAATGGAGAAGGAAAAATATTATACGAATGGCTTTCAAAAAACGCTGCAACCTATGGTTTTTATCAAGTTTATTCAAATAAACAGGTATCGAATCGGACAGGCTATGAAGAAGAAAAGTGGCATTGGTCCTATTTGCCAAAAGCTAAAAAATATTTAGCTTTTTACAATAAAAACATTTCGGATAAAGATATTATAGGTTTTAAGGGGAGTGACCAAGCAGAAAAAGTTGAAATGGTCAAAAACTACGTCAATGGCATTACCGCAGAATAATATCTTTGATAATTGACCCACCTAAAGCCTCATTAAGCATAGTCTTTATTTTTTCTTTCCCCATACTCAACTCTTGTTTAACAATTGAAGAAGAAAGGGTTACGATTAAAATGTTGTTGTTCAAGGTCACTTCTTGCGTATAGCTTTTAATACCAGGGCCCATGATATTGAACCAAGCGTCTTTAGCTTGAACTTTATTTAAGCCTTTTGTTAGGTTGTTTGTTTCAACGAATTCTTTAAGAACAGCTGAAATGGAGGCTTCAAAATTTAAACGTTTGGCCATTAGTTCAAGTTTAGTTTTTTATATTTTTTGTAAATATAGTTGTTTTCATCTTTGTCAACCAAAATGAGTTGCTGCTCTGTCAAAGTTTCAATCTCATAAACCATAGTGTCAAAAGGTGTTATCACATGAAGTAAATCGTTTTTATAAAATACACTATCGGCCACCTGTGTTGAAGTAAAATTTCCCATCAAATCAGCTTTCAATTTCATCTTAATACCTTTATTTATATCATAAAAATCAATAAACTCATTGATGGTGTATTTTTTTTTATGGCCATCAGACATTTTAACTTCAGTAATTTCCCACTGACCATTAATTAACTTAATGTTTGTCTGTTCTTTAGTTTGGCAACAAAAAAGCAGTAAAAATATAAAAATAGCTAATAACCGCATGTGGAAAAAATTTGATGTAAAATTATAAAAAATTGACAATATATTTTACATTTGTGGCAAATTTAAAAACTATGGCCTCAGGCTTTTTTGCTATTTTAGATGATATAGCGCTTTTAATGGATGATGTTGCCTCAATGAGCAAAATTGCAACTAAAAAAACAGCTGGGATTTTAGGCGACGATTTAGCGGTAAACGCCGAAAAAGCAACAGGCTTTGTGTCTTCCAGAGAAATACCTGTTTTATGGGCAATTACGAAAGGTTCCGCTATCAATAAATTAATTATTTTGCCCGTCGTTTTTTTGCTAAATTTCTATTTTCCGATAGCAGTCAAGGTTATTTTAATTTTAGGCGGTTTGTTTTTGGCCTATGAAGGTGCAGAAAAAATCATAGAATTTCTTTTTCATAAAAAAAATCAATCCACAAAAGAAGATGTTTTAAACGTTGATGTCACGCAACAGGAAAAAATCAAAATAAAATCAGCCATCAAAACCGATTTTATTTTATCTTTAGAAATTGTGATTATTGCGCTTAGTACTGTATTCGATAAAGATTTAACCACCCAAATACTAGTGGTTTCAGTGGTTGCACTCATTGCGACGGTTGGTGTATATGGCATTGTAGCGTTAATTGTCCGCATGGATGATTTAGGCCTGGCATTAATCAAAAAATCAAATGACCAAGGCTTTTTTGCAGGTGTTGGCCATGGTTTAGTCAGATTATTGCCTATTATTATTAAAACGTTGGCTGTAGTAGGAACAATTGCCTTATTGCTTGTTTCTGGCGGTATTTTTGCTCACAATAGCCATTATCTGCATGATTTTTTTCATGATTGGCCTGAACTCTTAAGAAATTTTACACTTGGGCTAGTCATTGGGTCATTGGTGGTTGGGTTAGTCCATCTAGTCATGATGTTTAAAAAGAAATCATCAGTGTAGCACTTTTCTCCTCTAACTTCTAATTTCTAACTTCTAACTTCTAATTTTAGTAAGGGCGTTTTAACGGGTGCTTCGCTTTAGCTTGTTTGTTTCATCTTGTTTTTCTAAGCTTTTTTTTGGCTTCTATGGTCGCCAAAAAAAGCCAAGAAAAACTACGCTTCAACTGCACAAGGCTATCACTTCGCCCCCTAACGCAGCCTTTGCAAAGCATTAAAACCAATCTAAAAAGAGCCGTTTTTATCAGTTTTAGTCAAGACTATTTCTTCCAAAGCCAAATCTTTGCGCCTTTGCGAGAGAAAAAGATTTTCTTCTGAACTTTAGAAGCCATTTTAAGGAAGAATTTAAAAGATAACATCAACAGGACAATAAAATCTAGCAATCAAAAATCCGCAAGGATTTAAAATCAGTTTAATCTGTGTCAAAAAAATCTAAAAAAAAATATATTATTAAAAAAAAACTTGCATAGCACATATAAGTTCACTATATTTATTATCCAATTTTCCAAAAGCGATTTTTTTCATATAAGTCCTTGACTAATAGGATTGGTAAAAAGGGATGATAAAAAAGTTCAAAAAAAGTTGAAAAAAAATTTGCGGGAATGAAAAAGAGTTGTACTTTTGCACCCGCTTTAAAACACAACGAATGATTAACCAAGTTTGATTGTGCAACAAGTAGAGACATGGCACGCCATGTCTCATTAAAGATAAAGACATGGCACGCCATGTCTCATTAAAGATAAAGACAAGGCACGCCTTGTCTAACAAAACAAAAGACATGGCGTGCCATGTCTGATAATAATTTAAGAAGAAACATGGCATGCCATGTTAAATAAAAGTTCAAAGACATATTGATTGACAGCACAAAATAGGTAAGGCTAATAAAAGATTAGCGAATCTCAAAAACTAGATATCTGCAAGGGTATCTTAAAAACA
>JBIIXU010000040.1:0-11292 GCA_044347145.1 Flavobacterium sp. | reverse complement strand
GGTAGTCACCAATATCCCTATAGTATTTAGAGGTCATTAGGCTATCATTTGCCTCAAAGCTCAACTTCAAGGTACGATGACAAAGTTTATAATAGTCATCATACTTATTGAGGTTGAAGTAGATATTTGACAGTTTCCTTAAATAGACCCGTTGAATAGAATCAGAAACCACAGTTTCAATTTTAACCTTCAGAGAATCTATTTGCGCATTTACTATTGGATTTTCAACATCACTCTGATTTATTCGAGAAATTAAAGCATCAATCTCTGAATAATTGTATGTACTTGGCTTATCTTGATTGCATGCAATAAAAAAAACAAGCAGTATTAAAAGTTTTGCACAAAACCTCATCTATAAATTTTGTACAAAGATATAAATATTAGTCGTCTTTTCTAACTTTTGGATCAATAGCTGATCCGCCAGATCCTCTTAAAAGGTCAATTTGTCCGTTTTTAGATTCTTGTTTTGCCATTTCTTCAAATGAACAAGAAGACATAGTTCCTAATGCTAAAACTGCTACGATTGTTAAAAATAAATTTTTCATGATAATTAAGTGTTTAAAGTGTGTGTAATAATTTAGTTTTGATATTGCTAATTTACAAAGGATTACAAGGTTTTGGCTATTCAATTTGTATATAATGTTTTCAACAGGTTGGTTAAAAAACTTATCAAAAATCATAGGATTTAAACAAATTACTACACAAAGTGAAGTGTTTACAAATTAATTTCTTGTTGAGTTTGTAAAACAATTGATAAAAACTTTCTACATTTTTAAATATTTCCGACATTTGTGAACAAACTAATAAACATTTTTCAATGCACTTTATAGCTGAAAATTTAGATCAATATATTGTCAATCAATCTGAAAACGAACCTGATTTATTAGGCAAACTAAATAGAGAAACTTACCAAAAAATTTTACAACCTCGCATGTTGAGCGGGCATTACCAAGGGCGAGTTTTGAGCATGTTGTCTAAAATTATGCAACCTGAATGTGTTTTAGAAATAGGCACTTACACAGGTTATGCCACTTTGTGCTTGGTGGAAGGTTTGCAAAAACACGGTGAAATTCATACCATTGATATTAAAGAAGAACTGTTAGATTTTCAAAGAAAGTATTTTGATTTAAGTGGCAAAGGCCATCAAATTCATCAACATTTAGGTGAAGCCATAAAAATTATTCCTGCTTTAAATAAAACTTTTGACTTGGTTTTTATTGATGCTGATAAATCAAATTATGTCAATTATTTTCATCAAATTATTGGAAAAATGAAAAAGGGCGGCATCATTTTGTCAGACAATGTTTTATGGAGTGGCAAAGTGATTGAGCCATTAAACCCAAAAGATGAAGACACTAGAGTTCTACTAGAATATAATCAATTGTTAAAAAACGACCCAAGGTTAGAAACGGTCATGTTGCCAATTAGGGACGGATTAACCATTTCAAGGGTTAAATAATTAATAGGCTCGCTCTTTGCTGCCTTGCATAAAGTTTACAAAACTTTGCACAGCTACGCGATTACCGCCCGGCGTTGGATAATCACCCGTAAAATACCAATCACCTAAATTTTTGGGGCATGCTTGATGCAGACCTTCAATTGTTTGAAATAAAATATCTACTTCTGCTTTGATAGCAGTTGGTTTGAGCAATTGAGAAATTTTTCTTGAAACTTCCTCATAACTGAACGGTTCATAGATGCTCTTAACTACATTTTGAATAAGTTCCACTGGCTTTTGCAGTTCATTTAAACACAATTGATAAACTTCTTCAATCAAAACTTTGTTCCCGCTGTCTTTCAATAATTGAATAGCGGCTTGAAATGCAACAAGACCATCCAAATTAGCCATATCTATACCATAACAATCTGGAAAACGTATTTGTGGCGCAGAAGAAACGATGATAATTTTTTTCGGCCCTAATCTGTCCAATATCTTTAATATACTTTCTTTAAGGGTTGTTCCCCTAACGATGCTATCGTCAATAATGACAAGGTTGTCCGTTGGTTTAACCACGCCATAAGTAACATCATAAACATGCGCAACTAAGTCATTTCTTGAACTATCCTCAGTGATAAACGTGCGGAGTTTAGCGTCTTTGATAGCTATTTTTTCGGTACGAACTTTTGTGCTTAAAATATGTTCAATTTGTGATTGATTTAAATTTTTATCAAGGTCTAAAATAGCTTTAGTTTTTCTTTGATTTAAAAAATCATTGGCGGCCTCTATCATCCCGTAAAACGACGTTTCAGCTGTATTTGGAATATAAGAAAAAACCGTTTGGTCAATATCATTGTCAATAGACTTTAAGACTTCAGGCATAATATTAACTCCTAACTGCTTTCTTTCACGATAAATTTCAGCATCACTTCCTCTAGAAAAATAAATCCTTTCGAATGAACAAGCCTTTTTATCAATTGGGGCATTGATTTCTGTAACCGAAACAGAATTATCCTTTTTTATAATCAAGGCATGACCAGGTGTTAATTCCTGTATTTCTTCAAAAGCCAAATTAAAAGCGGTTTGAATAACAGGTCTTTCAGAAGTTACAACCACAATTTCGTCGTTTTCTGCATAATAAGCAGGTCTAATACCTGAAGGATCTCTCAAGACAAATGCATCACCATGACCGATTAAACCAGCCATAGCATAACCGCCATCAAAATTCTTAGAAGCATTTTTAAGAATTTTTTCAATATTTAAGTTTTTTACAATATAAGGCGAAGCTTCAAACTTGTTTAGGCCCAAATCTTTACATTCTTGGTAGAGTTTAGCCACTTCATTATCTAAGAAATGACCTATTTTTTCCATAACAATTACGGTATCAGCAATTTCTTTAGGGTGCTGACCTAAATCAACTAGATTTTGAAATAATTCCTTAACGTTAGTCATATTAAAATTGCCCGCCACAATTAAATTCCGATGCATCCAATTATTTTGTCTCAAAAAAGGATGGACACTTTCAATATTGTTTTTACCAAAAGTACCATAGCGCACATGTCCTAAAAACAATTCCCCTATATAAGGCAATTCGGCTTTCATGGTTTCAACATCATTAAGCCATTCTGGATTTTGACTTAGCATTTCATTGATACGAGAATTAATTTGTAAAAAAACATCCTGAATGGGCTGCGCTTGATTAGATCTAACCCGGCTAATGTAGCGATTACCTGGTTCTACATCTAATTTGATACTGGCCATCCCTGCGCCGTCCTGCCCACGGTTATGTTGCTTTTCCATCAACAAATACATCTTCTGCAAACCATATAGCGCAGAGCCGTACTTATCTTTATAAAATTGCAAAGGTTTTTTTAACTTTAATAAAGCTATGCCACATTCATGTTTTAATTGATCACTCATATTTATGATAAAAAAATGCCTCAAAAAGAGGCACGTTTGTTTATTAGGCTAATTCTATATCAAATTGGGTTAAAGTTCTAAACTGCTGAAGGCGCTGATAAACTTCTTCTTTTGTTAAATCTTTCATGCGGTCTGTGCCAAATTTTTCAACACAAAAAGAAGCCAAGTTTGAACCATGGATAATGGCGTTCTTCATTTTTTCAAAACTGATGCTATCCTCTTGAGCAAGTGAACCTGCAAAACCGCCAGCAAAAGTATCGCCAGCGCCTGTTGGATCAAATACTTCTTCCAAAGGTAAGGCTGGTGCAAAAAACACATGGTGGTCATGAAACAATAAAGCACCATGCTCACCTTTTTTAATAACCACATATTTTGGACCCATGGCATGGATTTTTCTAGCAGCTTTAACTAAGGAATACTCACCAGAAAGTTGTCTAGCTTCCTCGTCGTTTATTGTAATTACATCTACGCGTTTGATGACAGCTAATAACTCAGGAAGTGCGCAATCCATCCAAAAATTCATGGTATCAAGTACAATAAGTTTTGGTTTTACAGTTAGTTGATCTAAAACGCCAGCTTGCACCAAAGGATGCAAATTACCTAGCAAAACAAAAGGAGAGTCTTGAAAGGCCTGTGGTACTTTGGGGTTAAAATTTTCCAACACATTTAACTCTGTAACTAAAGTATCGCGTGAATTTAAATCATTATGGTATTTTCCTTTCCAAAAAAAAGTCTTGCCGCCAGGCACAATTTCAATGCCTGATATGTCAATATTTTTATCTCTTAGCAATTGTAAATGCTCATCTGGAAAATCTTCACCAACTACAGAAACAATAGCTGTTTTAACATTAAAAAAAGAAGCAGATAAACCAATAAAAGTAGCTGCGCCGCCTAAAATTTTGCCAGTTTGCCCAAAAGGCGTTTCAATTTCGTCAAAGGCAACAGTACCTACTACAAGCAGTTTATTCATAAGGTATATTTTAAAAAATGCAAAGATAAATCAAAAGAATGAATTTCTAATTATATTTATGAACAGCTTTAAATTTTGTATTTTTGTCATTTAAAATGTAAAAAAATGAGCAAAAGTTTCAATGCTGAAAACGCACAACATAAAATTATTAACTGGTTGAAAGATTACGCCACCAATGCCAAAGTTAATGGCTTTGTTATAGGAATTTCTGGTGGCATTGATAGTGCCGTTACTTCTACTTTATGTGCCATGACGGGTTTAGAAGTATTGTGTTTGGAAATGCCGATTCAACAAGCTAAAAACCAAATGGATAGAGGAAGAAAACATATTGATTTATTAAAAGGAAAGTTTCCTAAAGTGCGTTCAATGGAAGTTGATTTAACAGCTACGTATGACACGATGGCGCAAACTTTTCCAAAATATGAAGATGAAAAAGTTCACCAATTAGCTTTAGCCAATACCCGCTCTCGCTTGCGCATGACAACACTTTATTATTTTGCGGGTGCCGAAAGTTTATTGGTGGCAGGAACGGGGAATAAAGTAGAAGATTTTGGCATTGGTTTTTTTACAAAATATGGCGATGGTGGTGTAGATTTAAGCCCAATAGCAGATCTATTGAAGTCGGAAGTTTATGCATTAGGTAATCTCTTGGGCATCATTGAAGATATTTTGCAAGCCGCACCTACCGATGGTCTTTTTGGTGATAACCGCACAGATGAAGACCAAATTGGGGCCAATTACGATGAGCTAGAATGGGCCATGGCGCAAAAAGCAGCAGGCAAAATTGTAGCAGACTTTGAAGGGCGAGAAGCGGAGGTTATGCGTATTTATACCTATTTAAACCTTATCAATCAACATAAAATGGTGCCGATACCTGTTTGTGATATCAATTGATTGTCAGCAAAACCCTTCTCAAAACCTTATAAATTTTTTCTAACTCATCTTGTGTTGAGATGTAAGGTGGCATGATATATATGGTATTGCCTACAGGCCGAATGATAAAACCGTTATCTATAAAAAAAGTATAGAGCTTATTGCGTAAATTACCATAGTAACCATCATTTTTTGCTGCGACTTCAAAAGCTAAAATTGGACCTTTCGTCCGAGGATTTTTTACTAAGTCATGACGTTTTAATTCCTCAACAAACAGTTGATGAGACTTTGCAATCATTTGAAGCTGCGCCTGAATAAAATCAGATTCATAGAGGTTAATACTTGCTAAAGCAATGGCGCAACCGAGCGGATTTGCAGTAAAGGTATGGCCATGAAACAAAGCCTTATTGATGTCATTATCAAAAAAAGCACTGTAAATCTCTTGCGAGAAACTCGTTACGGCCATTGGCATAACTCCGCCAGTAAGCGCCTTCGACAAGCACATCATGTCAGGTTTATGCGTTAAATAATCTGAAGCAAAGGTTTTACCCGTTTTGCCAAATCCGGTCATAATTTCATCGGCTATCGTCAAGACTTGATACTTTTTGCATAGAGCAATTAACTGGTCTAAATGACTGGCTTCATAAAAACGCATACCTGCAGCACCTTGAATTAAAGGTTCAAAAACAAAACAAGCATAATTTTTTGTACGTAATAAAGTTTCAAATTCTACCAGTAAATCATCAATATTTTCAGCATGTGGTAAAGGTACGCGCGTTACTTCAAGTAATAAATCGTTAAATTGCTCACTAAACATGGAAATGCCGCTACTTGCCATGGCCCCAAAAGTATCACCATGAAAAGCTTCTTCAAAAGCCAAGACTTTCGAACGTTTTTCGCCTTGATTAATAAAGTATTGAAAAGCCGCTTTGAGCGCTACCTCAACTGCGGTTGACCCATTATCTGAATAAAAAATCTTCTTTTGATTATGAGGTAAAATTGAAATTAGTTTTTCTGATAGTTCAATGGCTTTAACATGCGAAAAACCGCCAAAAAGTACATGTTCAAGGGTGTTTAGTTGCGCTGTTGCAGCTTGTATCAATTGCGGATGACAATGACCAAAAACACTGGTCCACCATGAGCTAATCGCATCTATATAAGTTTTGCCTTGATCATCAGTGAGATAAATGCCATTGCCATTAACAATTACAGGTAATTGTCCAACGATTTTATGTTGTGTATAAGGATGCCAATTGTATAGTAGGTCTTTTTCTGAAAGGGTCATTAGATTTAATTTCTTAGCAAAGATATTAATTTTTTAGAGTTATATTTATTTCAAAATTATTCACACAGCCTTATAGACTTAATAAAATTTTACAGATGACAATTATCATTTTTTGTCTTGCTTAAAGTCTCTAAATTTGATTGTTGAAATTTTTTATTAATCATTTAAATTTTTATATCATGATTCAAACCCATCCAATCGTAGCAGAGTTCCCAGAGTTTGCAGACAAAATCAAAGATCTTTATCATCACAATGAAGAGTTTCAAGTGCTGATGAATTCTTACCATCTTTTAGATGAGGAGATTTATCACATAGAAAAAGGTGAAATTCCTGAAACTGATGACGAACTAACACACAAAAGAAAAGACAGGGTCTTTCTCAAAGATCAAATTTATGACATGCTGAAGGCATAGGTTTTCCTATACCTTCTTTTTAATTTATAACTATATGGAAACATTTGACATTAAACACATTAAAAATGTGGCACTACTTGGTCATACTGGCTCAGGCAAAACCACGCTGATTGAAGCGATGCTCTTTGAAGCGGGAATCATCAACAAAAGAGGAACAATTGCAGGTAAAAACACTATGGGTGATTTTACGGATATGGAAAAAGAGAAAGGAAAAACTTTCTTTTCTAAACTGCTAAACACCAAATGGAAAGGCTTTAAAATTAACCTTTTAGACACGCCTGGCTCAGATGATCTTGCAAGCGAAATCATCACCAGTATGAAAGTTGCAGATTGCGGACTTGTTTTACTGAATGCCAAAATGGGCGTTGAAGTATTAACTGATATTCTATGGGAGTATGCCGATGACTACAAGCTACCTTTAATTTTTGCAGTTAATCATTTGGACCATGAATTAGCAGATTTTGATAAAACAGTCAATGAAGCAAAAGCACATTTTGGTCATCAAGTGGTTATTGTTCAATACCCTTTTAATCAAGGACCCAAATTTAATGGCATCATTGATGTATTGAACATGGTTTATTACAAATATCCTGAAAATGGTGGCGTTCCTGAAAAATTAGCCATTCCAGAATCAGAGCAAGAAAAAGCTAATCAATTACACAAAGATTTGATTGAAACCATCGCTAGTAATGACGAAAACTTAATGGAACTTTACTTTGAAAAAGGTGAACTTAATGAAGATGAAATGAAGTTAGGACTACACCATTCTTTGATTAAACATGAAATTTTTCCTGTTTTTTGCGTGTCCGCAGATAAAAACATGGGTGCTGGTCGCTTAATGAGTTTTATAGACAATGTTTGTCCATCTGCTTATGAAATGCCTGAAAAAGAAACCAAAGATGGTCGGTTAATTAAATGTTCTGACAGCGAAAAATCAGCCATTTTTATTTATAAAACCGTTACGGAGCCTCATGTGGGTGACATTAGTTTTTTTAAAGTTCTATCTGGAAAAGTAAAAGTAGGCGACGAATTAGCCAACGAAAACACCAATCAAGTGGAACGTATTTCACATCTCTATGAAATGGAAGGCAACAAACGTTTTGACGTGCAAGAATTGGTCGCTGGAGATATTGGTGCCACACCAAAATTAAAAGATACACACACCAATAATACACTACACGAAAAAGGCTATACCGTTGAATTGCCCGCTATTGCTTATCCTGAGCCTATTTACACCATTGCTATTGAAGGTAAAAAAGGCGAAGAAGATAAATTGTCAACAGCTTTACACCAATTGGTTGAAGAAGACCCATCTGTTGTTGTAGAAATTTCTTCAGAAACCAAGCAAACGATTATTCATTATTTGGGTGAATTGCATCTGCAAGTGATTAAATGGAAATTAGAACATTTTAAAAACCTGACTATAAATTTTGTGCCTGCAAAAATATCCTATCGTGAAACCATTGCACAAACGGCAGAAACCGTCTATCGACACAAAAAACAATCTGGCGGCGCCGGACAATTTGGCGAAATTTCTATGATAATTGATCCTTGGTATGAAGGTATGCCAGAACCTACTGGTTTATCTATAAGAGGTGTTGAAAAAATTGTGCTGCCTTGGGGCGGACATTTGGTTTACTATAATTGCATCGTTGGTGGGGCAATAGATAACCGTTTCCATTCTGCCATTCAAAAGGGCTTCATAGAAAAAATGAACGAAGGACCGCTTACAGGTTCACCCGTTAATGATGTGCGAGTGATCATTTTTGATGGAAAAATGCATGCAGTAGACAGCAACGATATGGCATTTAAACTAGCGGGGATGATGGGCTTTAAAGAATGTTTTTTAAAAGCTAATCCGCAACTGCAAGAGCCTATTTTCAATATTACAATTACTGCTCCTGAAGACACTACTGGTGTGGCTATGCAAACGATGCAAACGCACAGAGCATTAGTTGAAGGGATAGACGTTTTGGGTCATTTTTCTGAAGTTAAAGGTCAAATACCACAAGCAGAGCTGATGCCCTTTTTTATAGATATCAAAGCTTTAACTCAAGGTCGAGTGAAAGTAAAAACTGCTTTTTCTCATTATGAAAATGTGCCTTATGACGTACAACAAAAAATAGTGGAAAGCAGAAAGGCTGATTTAGTAGAAAATTAAAACTACTCCTCAATTAGAAAACATCGAAGAACTCCGAAAGAGTTTTGAACCCTTTCGGAGTTGTATCAATAAAAAAAAATTATTGCAGTTTTTGAAGATACATTTGAACCACGTTTTCTAAACCTAAGTAAATAGCTTCAGAAATGAGGGCATGACCTATGGAGACTTCCAATAAATTAGGGATGTTGTCTTTAAAAAATTTGATGTTGTCAAGGCTCAAATCGTGCCCGGCATTGATGCCTAAGTGCAATTTTGAAGCAATTATTGATGCTTCTGTATAAGGCTTTACACCTGCCAAATTACCCATTTGGTATTGATGCGCAAAAGATTCCGTGTAGAGTTCAATCCGATCGGTGCCTATTTGAGCTGCTCCTTCAATCATTTTTGCAACGGGGTCAACAAAAACTGACGTTCGGATGCCCGCTTGTTTAAATGTTGCAATAACCTCCTTGAGATAATCCTGATGCTTGATGGTATCCCAACCTGCATTAGACGTAATGGCATCATCGGCGTCTGGTACAAGCGTCACTTGGGTTGGCTTTACGTCTAAAACCATATCTATGAAATGTTGATTTGGGTTACCTTCGATATTATATTCGGTTGAAACAATCGGTTTTAAATCATAAACATCTTTAAAAGTGATGTGCCTTTGGTCTGGTCGTGGATGTATCGTAATGCCTTGCCCACCAAATTTTTGAATGTCGATGGCTACTTGAACCAGGTTTGGTACATTGCCACCACGTGCATTTCTTAGAGTAGCAATTTTATTGATGTTTACGCTTAATTTTGTCATGATTCATAAGGTATAAATTTATTCAAAAAGCTCTTTAGTTGATTGACCTGATCGTCTAATTTTTCTAATTTCCCATGGCGCTATGGGTTTTTGGTCTTGCCATAGACCTTGTTTTAGTTTCTTGGCATTTGTCTCATATTGCGCATAATTTTTAGAGGCATTATATTTTTTATAATGCCACGCCATGCCAGATTTTAGCATTTGGGCTGAAACATCAACGGAATCAACAAAACTTTTGGCCACTAAACGTTGGTATTGATCGGTTTTAATGACCAAAATTTTTACTTTTTTACTAAAAATTAAATCTGATAAATATCTTTTAGAAACTTTATAATAAGGCATACCGCGTTCAGGTGCGTCAATGCCATCTAACCTAATTCTCAACTTCTTTTTTCTAACCAAAATATCAAAGGTGTCACCGTCTCCAATGCCAATCACTTTATAAAGTGAATCTTTATGCACCAATGTGCTGCTTTTATCAAAAAATTGAAACCCATTCGACGAGTTTTCTGTCGTTTGCTTATCAGCGTCAGGCTGACAACTTATCAAGATTAAAAAAAGTAACCAAAATTTAGCCATCTTAAAATGATTTCCAAGTTAAAATGGATTGGTCTTCAGCTTGGTAAATGACCAAAACTTTGTAGGTAGGATATTTGGCATGAAAGGCTTTAATATCTGCTATCGGCATCAACATTAAAGCAGTTGCTAAAGCATCGGATTCGGCCGTTGATGGTGAAATAACCGTGACACTTAAAATCTTCGTTTGTGTGGCTTCACCAGTCTTCGGGTGGATAATATGCACAAATTTTTGCCCTGTTAGGGTATCCGTTTTTATTTTACGATAATTGCCTGAAGTTGCTAAACCCTCTTTATTTAATGTTACCTTTTCTTTAATTTCTCTATTTGTTTCATTAGAATTTATAGGGTCTTCAATGCCAATAGTCCAAGGTTTTTTACTGTCTAAATTTTGGCCAAAACCATAAACCTCCCCTCCTATTTCGACCATGGCATTTTGAATGCCTTTGTTCCTTAAAAAATTAACAACCACATCAACTGAATAGCCTTGCGCTATGGCATTAAAATCTAAAAGGGTTTCGGGATGTGTTTTGATGAGTTTTTTGTTTTCAATTTTTAATTGGTTTAGGCCAATAAATTTGAGATAATTCTTAATTTCTGTTGGATCATTAATTTTTTTTAATTTATCAGGACCAAAACCATAGGCATCAACAAGAGTGCCTATTGTTGGGTCAAAAAAGCCATTAGATAATTCATACATCTTTTGAGAAATAATATAGTTTTCTTCAAAAAAAGCATCTAAAGTTGTGGTTTCATTTCTGTTAATTTTTGACACGATAGAATTTGGCACATAAGTGGAAAGTGATAAATCAAAAACTTGGAATAAACTATCTATTTCAGCTTTAGTGATAATTTCATCGTCA